>CAVZVM010000006.1:0-400660 GCA_963778705.1 uncultured Acidobacteriaceae bacterium | reverse complement strand
ATTAAACATGCTGCGCTGCCCGTTGACGTTGTACGCTCCCTCGCGCACCAGGCTGCTGATCGAGCTCGTCGTTGCCTGTGTCGGCGCCTGGCGCGAACCGGTGACCAGGGCGAGAAGGTCGGAGAAGTTGCGGCTTACCAGCGGCAACGCCTCTGTCCGATAGCCCGAGATGGATTGACGCGCTCGCCGGCAATTGTTTCGATTTGCAACCCGACATCGCTCACCTCGACCGTGGCGGTGGCGGCTTGGCCGAACGTCAAGGGTGAGATTGATGCGTGCGCGTTCCCACGGCGATGCTGATCTTCCTCGCCTCGCCTTCGCGAAACCGGACGCTTCGGCTTCGACGGAGTAAATGCCGACGTGGAGCGAGGGGACTTCGTAGTCGCCCGAGTTGCTGGAGACAACCTTGGTGACGATGCCGGTGTTGATGTTGGTGACGGTGACACTCGCATTGGCCACGACCGCACCCGAACCATCATGGATGGTGCCGATCAGGCTCCCATCCTCATATTGGGCGTTTGCCCTGGTGCTACCGATTGCGATCAACAGGCCAAGAAGGACAACAAAGCTTTGGAGGATCTTTTTCGCGCTCATAGAAGGAGCCTAGAGAGCGGCATTCAAGGGATTGTGAATCGACGATGAATGGGATGTGAATCGGCGCGTCATTTTGAAACATTCCGCCGTGGTGCGCTCCCTTCGCAGTGCGGAGAGTCCGGCCGCTGCCCTCGGGAAGATTCGAACGAAATCAGAACCGGTAGCCCGGTTTCAACTCACAACGATAGGCGGTGGACTTATCTTCGATGCTGCTTGGCCGGGCCGTGCAGGTAGCCCAGCTCAAGTAGAGGTCAGGGCCGAGAGGGAACACCATGGGTGCACCATTGATCTCCGCCTCGAGGCTCACGCCTTCCTGGGTCGGCGGAACAGTGAAGTTCAGTGTGCGATCGAAGATGACCGGATAGGAGTGCCGGACATTGGAACCGGTCGTCGTATGCACCACCTCGGCCTCCAGAAGAAAGGTCGTGGTGTCGGACCAGTCCAGCGCGGAAACATCGAGTGTGCGGCCCGGCTGTTGAAAGCCGCTGCTATCGATGCGCGTGAACGGGCAGGGCCCTGCAATGCAGGAGACACGAATATTGCGGAAGATATTTCCAGCGCCGGCATCCAGGCTGATGGAGCCCTTGGCCGCCTTCCAACTTCCATCGGGCGAGCACGGCGCTTCGCGGTGGCATGGTACGTTGCCTCGATTGACTACCTGAAACGTCCTGACGGCACTACCCACATCCTCGTCGGCCTGGAAGTTTTCTGTATAACGAACACGGATGTTCGAGACAACCTGAGCTCCCTTCGCAGCTGAACCGGTCGCCGATTGGGGTTGGGGTAACGGTTCCATGGCCGCGATATACAGTCTCCGCATCATGGAGCGGAATTCCATCTTCAGATTCAAGTCAAGTGGCCGATAGTTGTCGTGCCGGAAGCTCAGGGAGACGGTCTGTCCCGGCCAAATCACCTCGGAAAACTTGATTCGGAAATATCCGGAAGCATCCGAATGTGTCGTGATCGTCTTGGCCCCGCGTGTGGCGACGATCAGGGCATCGGCGATGGGCAATTCTCGTTGTGGATCGGCGTCGCGGCGAATCACTGCACCCTGCAGGGTCATCAGGGTTGCATCCCAGCGCCGTGCGCGCACGATCAGCACGGCAATCGTGACGAGGGCGATTGCAGTGACGACTGCCGCGACCGCGATCCATCTCCAGCGCATGAAAGTTTCGCCGTCCGATGCCATTTTACCTGCGTGGATCCGTCCCTCGGCTTGCCGCTCACTACAGATAGATAGGGATCGATTCGATAAGATCCGATTGCATCGATAAAATGGTTCATGGCGAGCCCGGGTTGCTCACTCGAGAACTCTCGGTCACCGTCAGTTTTTGAGATGCACACTGGCAAACAAGTCGAAGCGCACAGTCGCACGCAATCGCGGCGCGAACTGTTGCGTGATATGGCGCATCTGTCCCTCGCCCTTCCCATCGCACATGCCGGGATGCCGCTCCTCGCGCAGGAGTCTGAACAACACACGAGCCCTGCTCCTTCGCCTGCGCCCTCCATCCTCGCGCCCGAAGATGACCAGTTCCTGAACGACTTGGAACATGCCAACTTTCTCTTCTTCTGGGAGCAGGCCGATCCGCACACGGGACTGACAAAAGACCGTTGCAACGTCCGCACAACCGACACAACCCTGGCAGCCAGCTGTGCATCCACAGGCTTTGGCTTGACCGCCATCTGCATCGGCGAAAAGCGCGGCTTCGTCAGCCGGTCCGAAGCGCGCGCCCGGGTCGTGGACACGCTCTCATTCATCTGGCACAAGCTGCCGACCCACCGCGGCTTCTTCTACCACTTCGCCAATATGAACACCGGCGAACGAATCTGGGACTCCGAGGTCTCGTCGGTCGATACGGCGATGCTTCTGTGCGGCGTGCTCATGTGCCGTCAGCACTTCCATGACAGAGACATCAATCAGCTTGCCCAGGCCATCTTCGATCGTGTCGACTGGACCTGGCTCTCAGAAGATACGACGTTGCTGTCGCATGGCTGGAAGCCCGAATCCGGCTTCATCCCTTCGCGCTGGGATCTCTACAGCGAACTGATGATGATGTATCTGCTCGGGCTAGGCTCGGTATCGCATCCAATCAAGAGCGACGCATGGTTTGCGTGGAAGAGAACCGTCTTCGAATACGACGGGCTCCGTTATATTGGCTCGTTCGCACCGCTATTCGTCCACCAGTACTCGCAGGCCTGGTTCGATTTTCGCGGCAAACGCGATCGCTATGCCGACTACTTCAAGAACTCCACCATCGCAACCGACGTTCACCGGCGATTCTGCATCGAATTGAACCCGCAGTTCTCCGACTACAGCAATGCGCTCTGGGGCATTACCGCCTCGGATTCGGAGAAAGGATATGTAGTGTGGGGTGGACCGCCGGCGATGGGGCCGATCGATGGCACCATTGCTCCCGCAGCCGCGGGCGGCTCGATCCCGTTTCTGCCCGGCGCCACGATGCGGGTCCTGCGGACAATTCACGATCATTATCCTCAGGCATGGTGCCGCTATGGTTTTGTCGATGCCTTTAACCCTCTCACCGAGTGGTACGACACCGACGTGGTCGGCATCGATACGGGCATTACGATGCTGATGGCTGAGAATGCGCGTACCGGGTTCGTGTGGGATACTTTTATGAAGAACCCTGAAGCGCAGCGTGGAATGGCCAATGCCGGGTTCAAGCCGTATCCGCCTGAGACCTAACCGGCCCAAGCCTTCATTCATCATCCTTCATTTGCGAGTTTTGCGGCGATTCGGAGAGCCGCATCGGCGCGGGCCGGAATGCCAGATCGCAGCGAACAACAAAGTAGGTCGACCCTGCATCGCAACTGGCAAGAGTAGTGAATCCACGACGCCGTACCTCAGAGAGCGTCAAGAAGCACCTTGGTTAGGCAATCTGCGACCCCATGTGCCGGCAACTTCAAAGGCCCGGGAAGGGAGCCATGTCCTCAACCAAGCAGGATGCGCATGTGGACATAGAGCCGAGCCAGGAAACGGAAAGCCCGATCCCCGCGTTGGCTGAACCCGCAACGCAAGGCCCGGGTGCACCCAGCAATGCCTGGGGCGATCGTCTGCGCGCGCTGAAGAACGTCCCGCCCGTCCTGCACTTTGTCTGGGAGTCAGGCCCCGCTGTCGTTTTCTGGAACATTACTCTCCGTATCGTAGCGGCGTTCCTTCCCATGGGCATTGGCATCATCGGCCGCTACATTATCGATGGCGTCAATCGCATCCGCTTGCACCAGCCGCTTCCGCAACACTTCTGGTGGCTGGTCGGGAGCGAGATGGCGCTCGCCGTCCTCACCGGCATCCTCTCCCGTGCGGTGGACTACTGCGACAATCTGCTCGCCGATCGCTACACCCATCACGTCAGTGTCGAAGTCATGCGCAAAGCCGCGGCTCTCGATGTGACGGTCTACGAGGATCCCGTTTTCTACGATCGCCTGGAGCGCGCCCGCGTCCAGGCCACCGACCGTCTGGCGATGATCCAGCAGATGGGCCGTCTCATTCAGCAATCGGTCACGGCCATCGCATTCTCTGTCGTCCTCATCTGGTACTCGCCGTTTCTGCTTTTCCTTCTCGTCGCCGGCATCATTCCTGCCTTCCTGGGTGAAAGTCACTTCGCGTTTCTCACCTACGCGAAGAACTTCCGGCAGACTCCGATTCGCCGCCAGATGGACTACCTGCGCCAGGTCGGCGGCAGCAAGGAAGCCTCGAAGGAACTCAAACTCTTCAATCTGAGCACGTACCTCACAAATCGGTTTTCGGGTCTGTCGCGACGGATCTACGAGGAGAACGTTGCCCTCAATCGCCGCCGTCTCTTCTGGGGAGGGCTGTTGGCGATTCTCGGTCAGCTCGGCTACTACGGTGCATACGCCTACAGCATCTGGCGCACCATCCAGGGCCGCTACAGCATCGGCGATCTTACCCTGATCACCACGGCCATCATGCAGGCCATGGCGAATATTCAGCAGGCATTCTCCACCGCGTCGGGTGTCGCCGACCAGGCACTCTTCCTCACCGACCTGCTGGCCTTCTTTGAGATGAAGCCGCGGGTTGAGTCGAAGGCGAACGCCCTGAAGACACCCAGGCCGATCACCAAAGGTTTCGAATTTCATAACGTCTCCTTCGCCTATCCTGGGACAACGCGGCGCGTACTCAAGGACTTCAACTTCACGCTGCGGCCCGGCCAGCGCGTGGCTCTAATCGGAGAGAATGGCCAGGGCAAAACCACCATCGTCAAGCTCATCACGCGCCTCTACGATCCGACCGAAGGCGAGATCCTGCTCGACGGCGTCGATCTACGGGAATACGATCTCGACGACCTGCATGCCGAGATCGGCGTGATCTTCCAGGATTTCATGCGCTATGAGATGACTGCCCGCGAGAATATCGCCATTGGCCGCATCGAAGTTCCTCATGCGCACGAAGAGGTCGAATACGCAGCAGAGAAGAGTCTCGCCGCGGGCGTCGTCGCCAAGCTGCCAGGAGGCTACGATCAGATGCTTGGCCGCCGCTTCGAGGGCGGGGTCGATCTCTCTGGCGGCGAATGGCAGAAGATTGCGCTGGCACGAGCGTATCTGCGCGACGCCCAACTACTCATTCTCGATGAGCCGACGGCTTCACTCGATGCACGCAGCGAATTCGAAGTCTTTGAGCGCTTCTCCGAACTCACTTACGGCAAAATGGCCCTTTTGATCTCCCATCGTTTCTCCACCGTCCGGATGGCCGACCGCATCGTCGTGCTCGAAGGCGGGCAACTGGTGGAAGAAGGATCGCACACACAGCTCATGGCGCTCGGGGGCCGCTACGCCGCCATGTTTGAAATGCAAGCGGCAAGCTATCGATGAATTCTATGAGCGACCCAGTAGAACTTCCGGAGCCGGCACCGGTGCCAGTGGACCAAACTCTCCAAGGCGTCGTTGCGGGTGCGCGCGAGACAGAAAAGTGGGATGTGCTTCATCATCCCGCCAACAAGGGCACATTCCTTGCTCGCGTTGAAGCCCGTCGCAATGCTCTAAAGCAGTTGGAAGCCCAACTGGCGCAGTTGCCTGTATCCCTGGCGCAGTCGCCCTATGCCATCCCATTTCACTCAGAGCTGCTTGAGGTTCGTGCGAATCCGCGCCTGCTACGCACAGCCGTAAGCTCCGTTGCCGATCGTCCGCGTCTCCTGGCCCGTCTGCCACGCGTGGTGTCCGCGCAAAAAGAGGAACCTCGCGTTGCTGCACTTGCAGCCGCGTACCTTCGCACTGTCGATGGTGTGTTTTCCGGCCCAACGCTGACTGCCTTCATCCGTCAGGCGCAGAGCCGCGACCCGTTCACGGTCGAAGAACTCTGGTTCATCGCACCGTTTCTGAAGTTCGCTCTTCTGGAGTTGCTCGTCGACGAGGCGCTGACGATTCTCCGCGCACCCGAATCGGTTGCGGAGTCGAAGCTCTCGCAGCGGATCAAGAGCCTGCGCACGGTTACGAATACCGACTGGGTCTACCTGATCGAGCCGCTCATCCTGCTGGACAATACGTTGCGGCAGGATCCCGCTGAGGCCTATTCTCAGATGGACTTCGAATCGCGCGAACTCTATCGGAAGCGGATCTCGTCGGTCGCCCGTCATTCCGATTGCAGTGAATCTCAGGTAGCGCAGATCGCCCTGGAAATGGCGCGCGAGGCCGCGGGCCGCAAGGGCGAGGATCCTCGCCTGCATCTGCGCCGCACCCACATTGGCTACTACCTTGTCGATAAAGGATTCCCGCAACTCGCGAATCGCATCGGATTCCATCCGCCGATGCTCGATCGGATGCGCCAATTCATTCGCGAGCACGGCGAAGACTTC
The DNA here is from genome assembly GCA_963778705.1 of uncultured Acidobacteriaceae bacterium. Lineage (GTDB taxonomy): Bacteria > Acidobacteriota > Terriglobia > Terriglobales > Acidobacteriaceae > Telmatobacter. The sequence goes on along the minus strand of CAVZVM010000006.1, from coordinate 394,238 downwards.
TACATCACCGGTATTCAGGTCGTCTCGATTTTTTTGATTGCCGCGATCCTTTTTCCGGTCCTTCCCCATTCGAAGGGATTCATCGGCCTGATCTTTGCGTTCCTGTTCTTGATTGTGCCGGCGATCCAGGACGCAGTCGATCTGGCGAATAACAGCATCAGCGCTCTCTACGATCCAGAGCCGCTGCCTAAATTCGACTTCAGCAACGGCATCCCGGAGGATTGCACGACACTCGTTGCGGTTCCGTCCCTGCTGCTGAACAAGGACCAGATCCACGACCTCGTCAACGATCTCGAGGTGCGCTTCCTCGCTAATCGCGATCCCAATCTTCACTTCGCTTTGCTCACCGATTTGCCCGATGCCGTGAGCGAGCCGCGCGAAAGGGACGCGGACCCTCTCGTCGAGCTCGCCATTCGTCTGATTGACGACCTGAATGAGAAATACGGCTCACCGAAGAGCGGGCATTTTCTTCTGCTCCATCGTCACCGCATGTTCAACCGGCGTCAGGGCGTGTGGATGGGCTGGGAGCGGAAGCGCGGCAAACTTCTGGATCTGAATCAACTGCTCGCCGGCGGATTCGATGCATTCCCTATCAAGGCCGGCTTCGTCGATGTGCTGCGCAATGCGCGCTTCGTTCTCACGCTCGACAGCGATACGCAGCTGCCCCGAGGCGCCGCCTCCAAGCTCATCGGAGCGATGGCCCATCCGCTGAATCGGGCCATTATCGATCCTCGCCGCCGCATCGTCACCGAGGGCTACGGCATTCTGCAGCCGCGCATCGGCATCGCTGTGCAGTCCTCTTCGCGCTCGCGCCTCGCATCCATCTTCTCCGGCCAGAATGGATTCGATATCTATACCCGCGCCATCTCAGACGCGTACCAGGATCTTTTCGGCGAAGGCATCTTTACCGGCAAGGGCATTTACGAGGTGGAGACCCTGCACGCCGTCCTCGACCGCCGCTTCCCGCGCAATGCCTTGTTGAGTCACGATCTGATTGAAGGCGCCTACGCGCGTGCAGGCCAGGTCACCGACGTCGAACTCATCGACGACTACCCATCGCACTACAGCGCCTATAGCCGCCGCAAGCATCGCTGGGTGCGCGGTGACTGGCAGATTGTGCAGTGGATGTTCGCACGCGTTCCGGATGAATCCGGCAAGCTGGCGCAGAACCCGATCTCTTACGTTTCGCGGTGGAAGATCTTCGATAACCTGCGTAGATCGCTGCTCGATCCAACTCTGCTAATCCTCTTTGTTGCCGGCTGGCTAGGATTGCCGGGTGGGCCGCTCTACTGGACGATCGCGATTCTGCTTCTTCACTTTCTGCCGATCTTCTTCCAGCTCGGGTTTGCCTTCGGCCGCAACCTTGCCAGCGAACATAAACAAACGGTGGGCGAGATCCTTGCCGCCTTTGGCCATGGAGCTCTCGTCACCCTGCTGAATTTCATCTTCCTGCCGCATCAGATGATGCTCGCCATCGACGCCATCATCCGGACCATGGTTCGGCAGTTCGTTACGGGAGAACGCCTGCTCGAGTGGGAGACAGCCGCGCAGGCCGAGTCGAAATCCAAACGGCGCACGCCGGTCGATCGTTACCTGGCGTGGACCCCGATCGTCGCTTTCGGGCTTGGCGTTCTTGTCTATTACGTTGCAACGCAGAGACAAGCCATCTCTGTGGCCGCGCCCATTCTGCTTCTCTGGGCGTGCGCGAACATGGTGACCGCCTGGCTTAACAGACCGCCGCAGGAGCAGCAGCAGCGCCTGACGGGCGCGGATCGCGCGTATCTTACGGGCCACGCGCTGCGCATCTGGCGCTACTTCTATCAGTTCGCCGGCGAACGCCACAACTATCTGATCCCCGACAACGTGGAGGAAAACGAGCTCTTCGAGGCTGCGCGGGTTTCGCCGACGAATCTTGGACTTCTGCTCAATGCGCGTCAGGCCGCCTGCGAACTTGGCTTTCTTACGATTCCTGAATTCGTAAAACTGACGCAGCACACGCTCGCGACCTTCGCGCGCCTCAAGAAATTCCGTGGCCACCTCTACAACTGGTACAACACCGAGACCCTGCAGCCGTTGGAGGCATCCCCCTTCGTCTCCTCGGTGGATAGCGGCAATCTTGTGGCGTCGCTGTGCACGCTGCACTCGGGGGCCCTGGACCTGATCGACCGCCCCGTCTGCGGCCCGCATCTCTTCAGCGGCATCCGCGCACACTGGGCCCTGATGCAGACGCAAGGCAAGCTGCCGTCGAAGTTCGCTGCCTCTTCCGTACCCGGCCCCGCTGCATCCATGGACGACTCGATCGGGTGGCTAGAGACTGCCGAGGAAACTCTGGCTGCCGCGACCAATACGCTCAAAGCGCAAGTGCTCAATACCTTTTGGGCGTCGAGACGGCTCATCGAATCAGCGCAGCGCGCAGCTTGATTCATACCTACGCGCCGTGGATGCTGCCGGAGTTTGCCAGCCTGCGCAAGGTCCCTGAACTGGGACTCGGGCGTGCCGCTTCCGTCTCGATCGGAGACAGTATCGCGTTCGCCGAAAGTCTCGACACGCGCCTGGCCAACGCGCAGAATATGCTGGTGCGCGAGCCCGACCTTCACCCTCTGGTCCAGGAACTGCGCAAGACGCTGCCGGGAGCCATCGCGAATCTCAAAGCACTTATCGAGGGATTGCGCGCTGTTGCGGAGGCAGCCGCGGGTCTCGCCGATGCAACCGAGTTCGATTTTCTTGTCGATCCGAACAGGCAGATTCTCTCCATCGGTTACGACACGACGAAGCAAAAGACTCATGAAGCGTGCTACGACATGCTTGCGTCGGAAGCGCGCATCGCCACATTTCTCGCAGTAGCACGAGGCGATCTGCGCCAGGAGAGCTGGTTCAAGCTGGCCCGCGACTTTGCGCACGCCTTCGGCCAATACCTGCTCCTGTCCTGGTCGGGCACGATGTTCGAATATCTGATGCCGTCGCTGTGGATGCGCAGTTATTCAAATACTCTGATCGCGCGCACGCAGAATGCCGTTGTGGGTGTGCAGCGCGGCTTCGCACGTTCGCTGGGCATTCCCTGGGGCATTTCGGAGTCCGGCTCGGCGCGCAAAGACGACGCCGGGCACTATCACTACCACGCCTATGGAATCCCTCAGATCTCGCTCTGGTTCGAAGCCAATGCAGGGCCCGTCGTCTCCCCTTATTCCACATTCCTTACGCTGGGCGTCGACTGCATCGAAGCACTGCGGAACCTCCGGCGCATGGAATCGATGGGTTGGGTGGGGGAGTATGGCTTTTACGAGTCGGCCGATTACACCGGCTCGTTGCGCCGGCCCGAGCTAACGCGCGAGTGGATGGCTCACCATCAGGGCATGGCATTGCTGGCGGTCGTGAATCTGCTCTCCGACAACGTCGTGCAGCGCTGGTTCCACGCCAATCCGCTGGTGCAATCGGCAGAACTGCTGCTGCACGAACTGCCCACAAGCAAAGGCGTCATCAAGCGCAGGCTGCAGGAATTTGCGCCTGTCCCGGCCGCTGCTTCTGCACCTGCCCTCGCGCCCGCGACGGCAACTGCCAGCTAGCTTCGCGTTTTTCGTCGAGCCTTGCAGGCCTACAGTCTTATGTCGATCTTCGTGTGACTCAAACCAGCAGATGCCGACAGTGTGCCTTTTGTAGTAAAAGGGTCTACTGTTCAGGGCACCCAGGTTATGCCTGTCCTTCTCGCGCAATAACAGAGAGGGACGCTTGCCAGTGCCCGAGGGAGAAACTCTTCATGCGATCGCGGTTTGTACTCATCTTGTCGGCTGTCTTCATCGTTTCCGCCAACGTCATCGTTGCTCAGGGCGTACCCAGGACGCTCGGGATCTTCGAAGGGCAGTCGGACGTTGGTAGCGTCGTTCCTCCCGGCGCCCTTGCCTTCGACGCGGCCTCGCAGATCTACACCATTACTGCAGCCGGCGCGAATCTCTGGTCCACGACAGATGGATTCCACTTCGTCTGGAAGAAGGTCTCGGGCGACGTCGCTCTCACGGCGGACATCAATTTCCCCGATGCGTCCGGCAACCCCAGTCCGCACCGTAAAGCGGTCCTGATGTTCCGCCAGACGCTGGACGCCGACGGGGTCTATGCCGATGCGGCGCAGCATGGATCGGGGATGACAGCTCTCCAGTATCGTCGTGACCGCGGCGCCACCACGCAGGACATCGAGCTCAACATCGATGCCCCGCAACGCATACGGCTGGAAAAGCGCGGCGACATCATCACCATGTTCCTCAGCTTGCACGGCGAGGCGCTGCATCAGGTGGGGGCGTCTATCAAGCTCCATCTCAATGGGCCGTTCTACGCAGGCGTCGGCGTCTGCTCACATAACAAGGATGTAACCGAGAAGGCAACCTTCGCACATGTCGAGTTGACACCGCTCTCGCCGTCGAGCACGCCAGCAACTCTCGCACTTTACAGTACGCTCCAGACGATCGGCATAGAAGACAACTTCCGGCGCGCAGTTGTGATTGCAAGCGAACGCGCGCACCTTGAGGCACCCAATTGGTCACGCGATGGCAAGACCCTCATCTTCGATCGGGAAGGCCAGCTCTGGACCGTCCCTGCAGAAGGCGGCTCACCGACGCTTCTCAACACGGGAGCAGCTGTACACTGCACGGGCAGTCATGGTCTCTCGCCCGATGGCAAGTGGCTCGCGATCAGTTGCGGGATGGCCGGCAAACCGGAGACGCGCGTCTATATCATTCCCTCTTCCGGAGGAGAGCCGCGCCTCGTCACAGAAAACCCTTACTCCTACTTTCATAGCTGGTCGCCCGACGGCAAAACCATCGCCTTCACGCGTCCGAGTCACGGTTCGGGGAACATCTACGCCATCTCAGTCGAAGGTGGCCCCGAGACGGCCCTTACAACCGGGAGCGGCATCAGTGACGATCCCGACTACGCGCCCGATGGCAAGGCTATCTACTTCAACTCCGATCGCAGCGGATCGATGCAGATCTGGCGCATGCTCGCCGATGGCACTCATCCCGAGCAGGTCACGTCGGACGATTACCAGAACTGGACACCGCACCCGTCGCCGGACGGCAAATCGGTTCTGATTCTTTCCTACGACAAGGACGTGACCGGTCACCCCGCCAACAAGGATGTCGCATTGCGCATTCTCAATGTCGCGGATGGCAAGGTACGCGTGCTCGTCAATCTCGTCGGCGGATCCGGAACCGACAACGTACCCGACTGGGCGCCCGACAGCAAGAGCGTCGCTTTCGTCAGCTATCAGATGCTTCCTGCCGAGGACACCGGCTCGAGCCAATAAGCCAATCCGCTCGAGATCGGCGACGCTTGCCGAAGTCAACTTACGAATCAGAAAAACCCCGGCACACTGACGCCGGGGTTCCCTTAGCATGCGGTCGAAATCAGTAGCGGAAGGGCTGCCCCATCAGGTGCGCTATTGCCCGGTCGTATCCTCGCCGGAAGCCTTCGCGATAGGCCTCTCTCATATCGGGAGGCACGTCGTGTGGATGCCGGTACTCATCTCGATTGTTCACATCCGGCTGCCGGTGGTTCTCAAAGTCGTGGCGCGCACCATCGATGCCGTCGTGGAATCCACGTTGCTGAATCTCATTGAACTCCGTCGGATACGCGTCCCACTGCGGTGGGGGTGGCGGAGGAGCGGGTTGGAATCCCTGACCGCCTTCCCCCATCAAGTGCGACATGGCACGGTTGTATCCACGCCGGAATCCCTCGCGATAGGCACCCCACGCGTCCGGTGGAAGATGCGGACGGCGGTATTCGTCGCGATTCTCGACGTTTGGCTGCCGGTGATTTTCAACATCGCGGCGGGCGCCTTCGATTCCATCGTGGAAACCCTGCCGTTGAACTTCATTGAGTTCCTGCGGAGGCGCATCCCAGCCATAGCCCGGCGGCGGACCTTCTTGAGCGGCAAGGGCCCTCGCCATAGGCGCTGCGGACAATCCCAGGAGCAGAGCAACCGCAGTAACTGCGAATCGATTTGCTTGCATGTTCTTTCTCCTCTTGCGTTGGTGCGGTGAAGTGTTGTCGGAAATCGTTTGATGGAACAGCCCTTTTGCCCCGTTTCGAGCATGTCGATTGTATAGAGCCAGAGTCCACGGCAACAGCGGCACAACCAGGATTTCAAATGCCCATGAACATGGTAGACCCGGCCTTGGCGGCCGGGTCGCGGTGGCTTTCCGGATTCGATCAAGATTCCTAGTAGTGGAGACCGTTGAGGTGCGACATCGCGCGATCATATCCGGCACGAAAGCCGTCCCGATAATCCTCACGAAGATCGTGTGCAACGTGCGGGTGCCGGTACTCCTCGCGATTCTCAACATTCGGGGGGCGGTGGTTCTCAAAATCCTTCCGCGCGCCTTCGATTCCGTCATGGAAGCCCTGGCGCTGCGCCTCGCGAAACTCGGCCGGTGGGGCATCCCAATCGTGATCGTGGTGGTCATCTTGTACGGCGGCGATAGGGGCGGCCGCGGCAGTTGCCTTGGTCGGTGCGAGGCAAGCGAGCGAAAACGCAAACAGAGAAAGCACAATCCACCTCAGTTTCATTGCCTAAAATACCTCCGTTCCTGCGATTGAGATGGCCAACCCACAAGGTGTGTTGCCCGCATGCAATCAAAATTGCGAGCGCGGGCGAGGAGCATTCTGAAAGTCCTCTCTTGCAGAGACTTCCCCAATTCTCTGCCGGACGATGGAACACCCTTCCCTCATGCCGCCGATTCTCGAAATTCGCGATTTGAACATCGCCTTTGGGGCAACCAAAGCGGTTGAAGGCGTGAACCCGTAATTCGCTGGCGAAGTTCCGTGGGGGTGTCGGTGAATCCGGATCGTGGGCCAGGCGGCGAGCCGCGTGTCTGTGACACGCCCCGTCGAAGAAGGACTGGCGAACAGAATTCGTACCCGCCGGAGCACGCATACCGCCGAGCCCGCTCGCTGCGGTGCCATCGCTCCGAACCGATCGCAACCGGCCACTGGCGATGGTGGCTGAGGCCCAGGCCCAATCACATGCGGGTCGCGGATTTATACTCTCGGCAAGGAGAGCAAGGGGGAGGGATACAGAGACATGATGCGATGGTCCAGAGCTTTAGCCGCAACTGTCCTCCTTTTAGTACCTCTCTGCACCGCGCAAAACAAGGTGCACAAGAAAGCCGCGCCGCCGCCCAAGCCCGAACCCACGGAGTCGGACTTGGTTGAATACATTCGTGGAGCCTTACTCTCGCTCAGCGCCAGCGACGGCATCAACGACAACCTTGATGTCCGCTATGACGAAACCGGCAAGGTCCTGACGATCACGACGCCGGCGGGCCACTGCGATATGTTCATCGGCGCCCTCGATGCGAACTATGCCGTGTGGGACGTGTTTGATCCAAGCGACAGCGATCGGCAGCGCGAAAAGCTCGATCGGTTGACCATGGTTTCAGTGTTGGGCAAGACTGCGCGCACCTGCTACGACAGGCTCGACCACATCGACACCACGCTCGTAGCCAACCGCGCGCGGCTCCTTTTCTCGCAACCCAAGGCCGACGACGTTCCCGATTTTCAGAGCAATATGGCAAAGGCCATCAAGAAGCTGATCGTGCTTGACGGCGGCGCACCCGAGAAGGACCTCTTCTAGAAGTGATTGCATAAATGGCTTTGCGTCAGGGCACGACTTCAGTCGTGCCGAAAACTGCGCCAAAACTGAGGGGGTTTCAACCCCTGTGGTTTTCAAGCTTTCGTCGGGGCCATTTATGCAACCAGTTCTAGTGTCCTGTCTCTGAAATAAGTTGAATAATTATGGAGGATAGTTCAATCGGATAGAGTGGGAGGAACTTCGATGGGGCGCCCGCTTATTCCGTTAACCATAACCGGCGAAGAGGAAGAACAGCTTCTGGCCTGGAGCAAGAGACCGAAGACCGCGCAAGCTTTGGCGCTGCGCTCGCGTGTGGTATTACTGGCCGCCCATGGCGACAGCAATACGGCGATTGCACGCCAGCTGTCGGTAACTCTGCCGACCGTAGGTAAATGGCGACAGCGCTATTTGGATCAGGGGCTGGATGGTCTTGTTGATGAACCGCGCCCTGGCACTTCGCGCAAGCTTTCCGACAAGGATGTGGAGCGCGTTTTGGCTTTAACCCTGGAGTCCACGCCTTCCGATGCCACCCACTGGTCCACGCGCTCGCTGGCCAAGCGGACGGGCCTGAGTCGGGCATCGATTCACCGTATTTGGCGCGCATTTTCCCTGGCTCCCCACCGTAGCGAAACGTTCAAGCTGTCCAAAGATCCGCTGTTCATCGACAAGGTACGGGATATTGTGGGCTTGTATTTGGACCCGCCCGATCGTGCTCTGGTCCTGTGCGTGGATGAAAAGAGTCAGATTCAGGCACTGGATCGGACCGCACCCCTGTTGCCCATGCGCCCTGGACAGATCGAACGTCGCACCCACGACTATGTCCGCCATGGCACGACTAGTTTGTTTGCTGCCCTAGATGCGAAAACCGGCAAGGTCATCGGACAGACCCTGCAGCGTCATCGCTCCGAGGAGTTTCGCAAGTTCCTCGATACCATCGAAGCCAACGTGCCGGCTAAGCTGGATGTTCACCTGATCCTAGACAACTACGGAACTCATAAGACCGCCAAGATCCGCAACTGGCTGGCCAGAAGGCCGCGCTTTCACCTGCACTTCACGCCCACTTCGGCCAGTTGGCTCAACCTCGTTGAGCGATGGTTTGCCGCACTCACCGAAAAACAACTCCGCCGCGGTGTCCACCGATCCACCGGGGAACTACAAGCTGCTATCGCGGCCTTCATCAAAAACCACAACAAGAATCCAAAACCCTTCGTATGGCACAAAACTGCCGACCAAATCCTTGATTCAGTAGCTCGCTTTTGCAAACGAACTTTAGAGACAGGACACTAGGAACTTGTTGAAATAGGTACGTGAGGCGTCGCGGTGAACAGGTAGGTCGTCTAACAGACATGCGTGGAGACGAGCGTACTCAAGACGGGATGTTCAGCTATGTTTCGTTGGAGCAGCGGGTGCCTGCGGATCATCCTCTGCGAGCGATTCGGAAGTTGACGGACGCGGTGCTGGGGACCCTGAGCCCGGATTTCGACGCGCTCTATGCAGCTTCGGGTCGGCCTTCGATCGCGCCGGAGTATATTCTGCGGGCGCTGATCTTACAGGTGTTCTACTCGGTTCGCTCGGAGCGATTGCTGGTCGAGCAGATCGACTACAACCTTCTGTTTCGCTGGTTCGTGGGCCTGGGGATGGACGATGCGGTGTGGAACCATGCGGTGTTCTCCAAGAACCGCGATCGGTTGCTGACCTCGGATGTGGCGCAGCGGTTCTTCTCCGAGGTGAACAAGCAGGCGAAGAAGTTCATGTCCGACGAGCACTTTACCGTAGACAGCACCCTGATCCAGGCCTGGGCCTCGCAGAAGAGTTTTCGCTCCAAGGATGGCTCCGACGATGACGATGGTACGGACTTTCGCGGACAGAAGCGCAGCAACGATACGCATCGAGTCCGACCACGGATCCCGACGCGCGGTTGTACAAGAAGAGCTACGGCAAGGAGTCGAAGTTGAGTTATTTGGGCCATGCCCTGGTCGAGAACCGCAACGGGTTGATCGCCGCGGCGATGGTGACACACGCCGATGGCTATGCAGAGCGCGATGCCGCGCTGTTGATGCTGGCCGAGAAGCAACAAGGCCGCGCCCGCCGCATCACTGTGGGCGCCGACAAGGCTTACGACACGAAGGATTTCGTCAGCACGGTGCGGGAGTTGAACGTGACACCGCATGTTACCAAGAACGACAAGGGCCGCAGCAGCAACCTGGACCGCAGAACCACGCGCCAGCCCGGCTATGCCATCAGCCTGAGCCGGCGGTGGCTGATCGAAAAGGGCTTTGGGTGGCTGAAGCAAACCGGCCCGCTGCGCCAAGTCAAGTTGCGCGGCCTGGAGAAAGTGGATTGGCTGTTCGTCTTCAGTTGCGCGGCGCACAACCTGATCCGGCTGCCGCGACTGATGGCTCAACCGCCGGGAAATGCTCCGGCAGCAGTGTGCCTGAACGGATGCTTGCGAGCCTCGGGGATGCATTCCTTGAGGTCGGCAAACCCCTATAAGCAATGGCCACAACCGCACTTCAAACAGATTTCGAACCGAGCAAGAAACGAAAATCACCAGGAAAGACGCCGCAATGCAGACGAATTTCAACGAGTTCCTAGACTGCTCAGTGCACGACCGAGTGCCAAGCAACTGCAAATTAGAGGGTCCTGCAGGTCGATTCGACTGCAATCAATTTACGGGAGGTTTGGAGGCGCGGGTCGGGATCGAACCGACGCATAAAGGTTTTGCAGACCTCTCCCTTACCACTTGGGTACCGCGCCTTGGCAGGGCAGCCGATCGAGTTTGGGGGCCGCAACCAAATCGCCGTAGCCAACCCGGCTTGCTGCCGGAGGGCGATTTGGAGCGGGAGACGGGACTTGAACCCGCGACCCTCGCCTTGGCAAGGCGATGCTCTACCACTGAGCTACTCCCGCAATGCTGCAGACCTGAGTATACCGGGGTCCCGGAAGGCTGGTCAAACCGCGGCAGGAGCGTTGTTTAAGCTGCTCGTGGAGGTGCTCGCCCCGTTCCTGACTTCGATCCGCACAATCTCCCCGTCGCGCATGTACAGGATGCGCGAGGCGATCGATGCCGCCTCGGGATTGTGCGTGATCATCAGCGTGGTCTGGCCTAATTCGCGATTGGATCGCTGCAGCATGGCAAGCACGGCATCGGAATTCTTGGTGTCGAGATTGCCGGTCGGCTCGTCGGCCAGCACAATTGCCGGACGCGCAATCAGTGCACGGGCAATCGCGATGCGCTGCTGTTCGCCGCCGCTGAGCTCCGACGGCCGATGCTCGAGGCGACCCTTGATCGAGAGCAGATCGCTCAGGTGATCGAGATAGGCGCGATCCATCGGCTCTTTGCGTCCGCTGATCTCGTAGGCAATCTCGATATTGGCCATCGCCGAGAGCGTCGGCAGCAGATTGAACTTCTGAAACACGAAGCCGATGCGATGCTTGCGCAGCCGTGTGCGCTCGGCGTCGTTGAGGCTGGCAAAATCGACGCCGTCGATCACCACCCGGCCTTCGGTCGCCCGCGTGAGCCCGCCGAGAAGGTAGAAAAGCGTTGATTTACCCGAGCCCGAAGGACCGACGATGGCCACGAACTCGCCCGCATCCACTGCAAAGGAGACGTTCCGCACCGCTGAGACCTGAATGCGGCCGGTGGAATAGACCTTGGTCAGCTTTTCGGCGAGAATGATCGGCGTCGTCGCTGCAGGCGGCACATGCCCATTGTACCTTCCGCGCCTTTCCAAGCTGTTCCCGTAGAATGAAGAAGCAGCGACTCCACGGCAGGGATTCCCCGATATGGCAACACAATTGAAAGATTCATTGGCCTCTTCGCTCAAAGCGGCAGCCATGCAAGCCGGCCTGACGGTGCTTTCGGCCAGCACGGGCAGCGACTTCAACGGCCAGACGACAGCCAGCTTCCAACTCGGTCTTGCCGGCGTCGAAGGCCGCACCTTGCAACTGGAACTGAGCGAGGCGTTCGAGTTTGACAAGCCGCAACTGCTTCCGGAGATGACGGCGCACCTTGCGGCCGAAGCCAAGCGCCTGCGCAATCCGCGGCCCGAGTGCTATGTCACGCTGGCCGGTTTGCCGATTGCCTTCGGCAAGTTCCAGTGGCCGTTTCACCGGTCTACTTCCGGGGCCGATACGTACATTGTGCATGGCGAGATGCATCTGGCCGATGGAGGCGCGCACAACCTGCATGCCAAGGTGGCGGGCTCGGTGACTGTGACTTTTGCCGAGATCGTGCCGGCCATGGAACAGCCCTATGCGGAGACCTTCGTCTACAACGCGATTCGCAAGACGGTGGATCTGGGCCAGCTTGAGTTCGTGAAGTCAGGCAATCGCCAGCCAGTACCCGTGACCACGCGCTACTACAGCCGCTGGCAGAAGAAGTTTCTCTTTACCGAGACCAACGATGCCGAGCGCCTTGAATATCTGCTGCGCAAGGTCTACTGGCTCTCCGGTGCTCTCGGCGAAGGCAAGCCGGTGTGGATTGCCGATCCGCGCGATGCGCAGTATCTCAATACGACCGAGGCCGATCTGCTCCGCATGGCGGGCGATGAGGCCGGCGTTGGGCTGATGGTGCTCGACGGCGAATATGCGGCAGCCACCCCGACGCTGATGGCGCGCGCGGCCGAGTATCAGGCTGCGCTGGAAGCAGCACTCAACTTCACCAAGCCGCAGTTCAACGAGTCGATGCGGTCCGGGCACGCGAATATGTAGTTGTTTGAGGTTTTAGCGGGCGCTTTCTCAGAGTCACACGATGCAAAGGCACAGCCTCAGCCGTGCCTGTTCCTTTGGTCCCGACCCTACCCCTGTTCCCTGCTTTTATAGTGCCGTTCCGCATCCCGCGCAGAAACGCGCCCCTGGCGGATTCGTTCGCTGGCAGTGCTTGCAGGCGAGCAACGTGCCCGGTTGCGCGAAGCTTGGCTGCACCATGCTGGGCTGGGCAAATCCTGTAGCCGCAGGAGCGGGTCCGGGCGGCATTCCGGGCGGCATGTTCACGGTCACGTTGATCGGCCAGCCCATCGGTACACTCATCCCCAGCGCGGCGGCAATGCCCGCTGCCTGAATCGCATTGAACTCGCGCACCCGGCCCGGCATGAAGAAGCACTCCAGAAAGCCAAGGAGGCTCGGGATACCTGTCCAGAAGAAGCAACAGTAGAGAACACCCAGCCCGGTGCGGCGCAGATAAAAGTGGTGGATGCCGAAGGTGCCAAGAAACAGCGCCAGCAGGATTCCGACGACCTCGTCGCGACGCACCGACTCATATTGCTGATAGAAGATTGCCTGCGCGTTGGGATAAGCCGTAGCCGCCATGGGGTTTCCTCGTTCCCTTGCATTTAACCATACGTGAGTTCCTGGTCAATGGTTCCCTTGCTGCCTGACTGGTCGCGCGTAACGTAGCATCAAAGCTGATATGACAACCTTGTCGGGCCCTGCAAGTGCGACCTTCGCGATCGGCGGAGATTTGCCCGTCCACCGGCTGGGCTATGGAACCATGCGCCTTGTCGGCGAGGGTGCTTGGGGTGAACCGTCCGATCCTGCCGAGCCACGCCGTGTGCTGCGACGGGCGGTCGAACTGGGCGTCAACCTGATCGACACCGCCGATGCCTATGGTCCGGAGATCGCAGAGCGGCTGATTGCCGAAGCTCTCTGCCCGTATCCCAAGGGCCTGGTCATTGCCACCAAGGGCGGCATCACGCGCCAAGGGCCAGCCAAAACCGAATACGTCGGTCGCGCCGGCTACCTGATCCAGTGCGTCGAGATGAGCCTGCGCCGCCTGAAGCTCGAACGCATCGATCTCTACCAATTGCACAGAATCGATCCACGCACGCCGCTCGAAGAGTCGCTTGGAGCTCTGCGCCAGATGCGGGAGCAGGGCAAGATTCGCCACATCGGCCTGAGCGAAGTCACGCCGGCGCAGATTGAGGAGGCGCAGAAGATCGTGCCCATCGTCTCAGTGCAGAACCGTTACTCGCTCGCCGACCGCCGCCACGAAGAGACGCTGCGGTGGTGCGAGCAACGCGGCATCGCCTTTCTACCCTGGTATCCGATCGTTGCCGGAAAGATCCTCAAAGCCGATCATCCCTCGGCGTACAAACTCGCGCAAATCGCCTCACACCACGGCGCAACCGTCGCGCAGATTTTGCTCTCTTGGTTGCTGCACCGTTCCCCGGTGATCCTGCCCATTCCCGGCACATCGCGCGTGGCGCATCTCGAAGAGAATGTTGCCGCGGCAGATTTGCGGCTCAGCGCCGAGGACTTCGCAGAGATCGACGGAGCGGCGTGAAGCGACGGCTGTACTGGCGGCACGAGAAACGTGTCTTGCCCCTCAACCTCTCTGCTACACCACCGTGTTCGTCGCGATCAGGTCCTTGTACCATGTCGCGCTCAGCTTCGGCGTGCGCTTCAGCGTCTTGAAGTCGACGTAGTGAATGCCGAAGCGTTTCGAGTACCCATCGGCCCACTCGAAATTGTCCAGCAGGCTCCACAGGAAGTAACCCTTCACTGGATAGCCCTCGTCGACGGCCCGATGCAGATGCGTCAGGTGGTTGCGTAAATACATGATGCGATCGACATCCTCGATGTGTCCTGCGGCGTTGATTGAATCGTCCGACGAAGTTCCGTTCTCCGTGATGTACAGAACCTTCGGCTTCCACAAGTCGGATACGTTGCGCACGCCCCAGTAGATGCACTCGGGGCTGATCTGGATCCACGGCGAAAACATATGCGGATACGAGTTCGGCATTGGTTCGACCGCGAAGCCCAGCGGCGATTCGTCGGCGCGCACGTAGAGCGGGTTATAGATATTCAGTCCCACAAAGTCCACCGGGCTGCCGATGGCCTTCATATCGCCCTCTTCGACCTTGGGTGCATTGGCGCCCTCGTGCTGCAGATACTCTTCCGGGTATTTGCCCTCCATCACTGTGGCCAGGAACGGCGCATTGCCCATGCGTGTCGCTTTACGCGCTGCCAGGATGTGTTCCGTTGTTTCGATCACCGGCACAAATACCGCTGCATTCTCGGCCAGTCCCACCTGCGTGCCGCTGGGCGCATTGGCGCGAATCGCCTGCACGCCAAGCCCATGCGCGAGAATTCCGTGGTGGCGAATCTGATTGACCTGCCCCTGCGGCAGCTTCAGTCCCGGCGCAAACTGGCCAACCTGGTAACTGAGGTCGGTGAAGCACACAAACTCGTTGGTCGTCATCCAGTGGCGGACGCGGTCGCCGAGTTTTTGTGTCACGTAGGCAGCGTAGTCGGCGAACGATTTCGCGGTTGCGCGGTTCTGCCACCCGCCATCGAGCGCCTGCGGCAGGTCCCAGTGGAACAGCGTGACGTAGGGCGTAATGCGGTTTTCCAGCAACTCGTCAATCACGCGGTTGTAGTAGTCGAGGCCCTTGGGGTTCGGCTGGCCGGCTCCGTCGGGGATCACGCGCGACCACGAGATGGACATGCGATAAACCGTCGCGCCAACTGACTTGAGCAGTTGAATGTCCTCTTTATAGCGATGGTAGGAATCGGAGGCTACGTCGCCGGTCTCTCCGTGAAACGTCTTTCCAGGTGTGTGCGAGAACGTATCCCAGATCGACGGCCCGCGGCCATCCTCCTTGGCGCCGCCCTCGATCTGGTAGGCTGCGGTCGCGCAACCCCAGAGAAATCCCTTGGGATATGTGAACGTCTCTGCCCGAGCAAGCTTGGGAAGGCTGAGTCCTGCGGAAGCTACGATGGCGGAGGCAGCTGCCCCTTTACCGAACTGGCGGCGCGTGATGTTCTTCATGACCTGCTATTCCCCTTCTCATCTCCGCAAAAAAGGTGGCGGAGTATCAGCAAAAACGTTTTAGCAGAGGGTGCGGAGGGATGGCAAGGACGATTTATGGAGCGAACATGGGCATGTGACAGATGACCAGCTGTCCCGGCTGAAGAGGCTACAGGCCACAGAAAAGCCGCGATCCGAAGACCGCGGCCACCTGCGGTGGGGCAGACGCGCTTCGCGCCCACCCGCAGCAATAGGCTACATCTCTTTGACGCCGTCGACGAAGGCCTTCAGCTTGCGGCTGCGGCTGGGATGACGGAGCTTGCGCAGCGCCTTGGCTTCGATCTGGCGGATGCGTTCACGCGTGACCTGGAAGCTCTGACCCACTTCTTCCAGCGTGTGTTCGGATCCGTCTTCGAGGCCGAACCGCATTTTTATGACCCTCTCCTCTCGAGGGGTAAGAGTGCGGAGCACCTGCGACGTGTACTCCTTCAAGTTCACGCTGATCACGGCTTCGGAAGGCGACACGGCCTGACGATCTTCGATGAAGTCGCCCAGGTGCGAGTCTTCTTCTTCGCCGATCGGCGTCTCCAGCGAGATGGGCTCCTGTGCGATCTTCAGCACCTTGCGCACCTTCGCCACAGGAATATCCATGCGGCGAGCTATTTCCTCGCTGCTGGGTTCGCGGCCCAGCTCCTGCACCAATTGACGCGACGTACGGATCAGCTTGTTGATCGTCTCGATCATGTGGACCGGGATGCGGATCGTGCGTGCCTGGTCCGCAATGGCACGCGTGATGGCCTGACGAATCCACCATGTGGCGTAGGTCGAGAATTTATAGCCGCGCCGGTATTCGAACTTGTCCACCGCCTTCATCAGGCCGATGTTGCCTTCCTGAATCAGGTCGAGGAACTGCAGTCCGCGGTTGGTGTACTTCTTGGCAATCGAAACGACGAGTCGCAGGTTGGCTTCGATCAGCTCTCGCTTGGCCTGCTCGGCGTCCATGTCGCCCTGGATCATCTCGCGCTGCGTGCGCTTGAGCTCGGCGATCGACACGCCCGCGTCGCCCTCGATCTTCTCGAGGTCGACCTTGCAGTTCTTCTGCTGGCGCCGGTACTCCTTCTTCAGCTCCTCGCTCTTCGAAGCATCGTACTTTTGATCCAGCGAGCGGATCTGCCGTTCCAGCGTGCGCATGGTGTCGACGGTCTTGTTGACCTTGTCGAGCAGGCGCTTGCGCTCCAGGCCCGTGTACTTCAGCTCGCGCACGATGCGCGACACATAGACCTTCTCGCGCGCAATCGCCCAGCGTGTACGGCGCAGCTCGCGTTGGCTGGTCTTGCTGTTTGCCGCGGCCAGCTTCTCTTCAAGTGCAGCGATCTTCTTCTGGTGCTTCACCAGCGCTTCGATGCGCGTCACGGTGGAACGCACGCGCGCCTGGACGACATCCTCGGTGAGCTCTTCCTCGTCGAAGACCACGACCTCTTTCACGTTGCGCACGCCGCGCTTCAGGTCTTCACCCAGCGCCACAATCTCGCGAATCACGATGGGCGAACGCGAAATCGCTTTCAACACGCGCATCTGGCCGCGCTCGATACGCTTGGCAATCTCCACTTCGCCTTCGCGCGTCAGAAGCGGCACGGTGCCCATCTCGCGCAGATACATGCGGACGGGGTCGTTGGTTTTTTCCAGGGTTCCTGGGGTCAGGTCGAGCTCGACATCCTCACCGGGCTCTTCCAGTTCGAAATCTTTGTCGCTCGCGAACTTCGGCGCGTCCAACAGATCGATGCCCTGACCGCTGATCGTAGTCAGAAGATCGTCCATGTCGTCTGCCGAGCCCATCTCTTCCGGCATGATGTCGTTGACGTCGCCGTAGGTGAGATAGCCCTTTTCCTTACCGGTCTCGATAAGGTTGGTGATATCGTCGTCGAATTTCTCGTTAGTGGCCAATGCAATCCTGCTCTCAGCGCGATCTTTCGTATGCACCGTGTCGCGCGACGGCGCGGCGTCGATCACGCGCGGCGAAGAAGGCTCAGGAAGAACGCTTCGCGCGGATAGGCGCACCTTAGGGCTCCCGCAAAACGCGCGAGGCCGCTTAATTCATCGCTCGGAATCGGATGTCCGCGCTTCAGGTTTCTCCTGGTCGCCCGCGAGCCGAGGCTCATATGTGGGGCAGAGGGGGCGCGCATCCTCACAGAGATTAATAGAATAACACAGGTCGATCGCGTGCCGCCAAGCAATTCATCGGCTATTCCCGGGCAGGATTTCAGTGGTTTCTTCGTCTTTTGCCGCGCCGGAGAAGCCTCTCGGTCCGCTCCACTCCCACTTCTTTAGACGCCGAAAACCTCTACAACGCTGCAAAGCTATTGGGGGCTTGGCGGGTGCGGTTCGCGAGCAATCGCTCTGGGTAGCGGGTGGGGGCCGGTTCAGGCTCACATCGCAGATCTCAGCCCTGCAACCGGCGCAGCGACCGGTCCAGCTCCAGCTTCTGCTGGGTCAGGATGGCCAGTTCGGCATGATCTCCGCGGCGCTCGGCCTCGCCAATCTGCACCCTCAGCTGCCGCAACTGGCTCTCGATACGCCGCTTTTGGAGGCTCACCACTGCCCCCTGGACCGTCTCTGCCGGCGGCGACTCCGTCTCTCCCATCAGCGCCTTGGCCAGCAGCGCCATCTGCGCCTGATCCTCCACCATCTCCATGGGGTCTTGCGCACCCCGGCGGCCCAGGGACTGCATCGCCGGAAAGGCTCCAAGTCCCTCGAAGAGCTCGGGTTGCTGTGTAATGGCCTCAACAGCGATCCGCCGCGCCTCTTGATGTTCGGGGTCAGTGATGGCCAGCGCCCGCAGGATCACGCGCTCCACCTCGGTCAGTCCCGAGGTCCTGATCTCGACGTGATCCCGGCGCCTCAGCGCCGCCTGCCGCAACTCCTCGCGCATCACCGCCGAGTCGATTCCCAGCTTCTGCGACGCATCGGCGGCAAACTGATCGCGCGACAGTTTCTCCGGGATGCGCCGGATATGCGGCAAAAGGTAGTTCATCGCTCTCAGCTTCTGCTCCGCACTCGCACCGGGAAACATCTGGCGCGCTCGCTCAATCAGGAAATCGGCCTGGCTGCGCGCGCCTTTCACCGCCTTGATGTAGGCGTCCACGCCTCGCTCGCGGATGAAGCGATCGGGGTCCAATCCGTCGTCCAGGGTTACGATTCTGATGTTGAATCCTTCTTCGGTCAGGAGAGCAATGGTCTTCGCGGCGGCATTGTTGCCGGCATCGTCGGGATCGAAGTTGGCAACAACCTGGGGCGCACGGCCAGGGATCGACGTGTGCCGTTTGAGGATTGCCACCTGCTGCTCGGTGAACGCCGTGCCGCTGGTCGCGATCACGTTCTGAATCCCGCGTAGATACACGCTGATACAGTCCATCTGGCCCTCGACCAGCAGGGCGAACTCCAACTGCCGAATCGCAGTCTTGGCCTTGTCGAGGTTGAATAAGACGAGACCCTTGGTATAGAGCGGAGTCTCGGGCGAGTTGATGTACTTCGCCCCGGCCTTGTCGCCCGTCTCGAGCGTTCGTGCTGTGAAGGCGATCACCCGCCCGCTCTCATTGGCGATCGGGAACATGACCCGCTTGCGAAACCGGTCGTAGAGCGGGCCCTGCGTGCCGTCTCCCTGTTCTTTCGAGCTGAACAAGCCACTCGCCCGCAGGGTCTCTTCATCCGCCATGCCCTTGAGCCGGTCGCGGAGAGCATGAAAGCTGTCGGGCGCGTATCCAATCCTGAACTTCTCGATACCCTTGGCGTCGAGTCCGCGGCCGGCTAGATACTCCCGCGCCAGTGCGCCTTCAGGCCCGCGGAGCTGTTCTTCAAACCAGGCGGTAGCGGATTCATGCAAGTCCAGAAGCTTGCCCCGTAATCGAGCTCCGGCAGCTTCCTCTGGGGACGAAAACTCCCGCTTGGGCAGCGGAATCCCGCACTTCTGCGCCACGATCCGCACCGCTTCAGGGAAACCGACATTCTCAATCTTCCCGACAAACGAAAAGACGTCGCCCGACACACCACACCCGAAGCAGTGATAGAACTGCCGAGTCGCGTGCACCGAGAAGGACGGAGACTTCTCCTTGTGAAAAGGGCAGAGGCCGGAGTAGTTCTGCGCACCCGACTTGCGGAGGCGGATATACCCCTCGACGATCTTGACGATGTCGGCCTGTCGTTTGACGTTCTCGGAGAAATCGCTCACGCGTGGGATCGGACCAAAGGCCTGAAGATGAGCATACGGCTTCACTGGACGCTCCAATGTGGAAGGCGTGGAAAGCAGGCCGATCTGCTCTGCGGTCAGGCCGTCGGGAACTCACGTGTTCCACGATCCGTATCCCTCGCAGCAATGAGCGAACGCTACAACGCTTCGTGGGTCGCGGCCGAGGTCGCGCGCTGCACTGCGGTGTGGCACGACTGTGCCGTCCATCCAGCGGATCTAGAACCGCGCTACAGCCTCCGAGACCACGAGTCCCGCGAGATCGCCTATGACATGGCACTGGAGGAGGTCGAGTGGGAGGCAAGGCGTCTTCCTCGGAACCCCGCCGGCCGTTCCTCCGCCGAACAGCGCATGATCGCATCGTTTGCGCGCTTTGCCCAGAATGCACTCGACCTCGGGCAGGAACAGATCGAGCTTCTCACCGACGATTTTCTTCCGGCCGGCATCGACTTCGCGCGGCGGGCTCGCCAGTTCGATCCGGCGATCAGCCGTGAAGATACGATCCAGGCCTGCCGCAACGCCTGGACTGCCTGCGGCCTGCAGCCTCTGCTCGGCGTCCCCTCTGGAATTACTCCGTCTATCTTCGCCTACAGCCTTCTCTACCCCTACTCCGACAACTATCTCGACAGTGACAAAGTGCCAAACAAGGCCAAGCTCACCTTCAGTGCGCGCTTTCGCGAGCGCCTGCGGGGCTCGACAGCTTCGGCCGTGAACCCACGCGAGGCCGCCATCTGGGAGCTGGTCGCGACGATCGAGCAGCAGTATCCCCGAGCGCGCTTTCCGGGCGTCTTCGATTGCCTGCTCGCTATCCATCAGGCACAGGAAGACAGTGTGGCCCAGCTCGACATCGGATCGAAGATCGACGACGCAGAGATTCTTCGGCTGAGTCTGGCGAAGGGCGGGACGTCGGTGTTGGCCGATGCCTGTCTCGTCCGTGGCCGGATGACCGCAGAGGAGAGCGTGGTCGCCTTTGAATGGGGCGCGCTATTGCAACTCGGCGACGATCTGCAGGACGTACGCGAGGATCTTAAGCGCGGCTCGCAGACGCTCTTCACTCGTGCTGCGCAGCGAGGCGAACCTCTCGAGACGCTGGTCCTCCAGCTTTTGGCCTACTGTGAGGCTGTTTCGGCGCGCATGGCCCGGCTTCCCCATGGCTCGGCCGTTCTCAAAGCTCTGCTCCAGATGAGCTGGCGCTCGCTCATCGTCGGGGCCGTGGCGGAAGGCAGCGAGTTCTTCTCGCCGCCGTTCCTCGCTCAAACCGAGCGCTGCTCACCGTTTCGCTTCGAGTTTCTGCGCACCCGCCGGAAGAGGCTTATTGACCGTCAGGGGATGTATACGACCCTCTTCGATCTGTTTGTCGAGCGATCCGCTTCTACTCTTTTCGCGGCGTATCAGGATGCAAGGCGCTCAGAGGCGTGTCTCGAGGCGTTCCGAGGCTGAGAATCTCGCCCATCGGTTCACTGAGAGCGATTGCTGAGTGGCTCCGTCCTGTTGCGATTGAGCAACGTCGTCGCTCTCTTGCCGGTTGCACCTCGAAGGAATCGGCTTCGAGATGTATCAACTCAGGAATCGTCGTGGAGCAGATGCCAATCGGGCTCCCGCCCATGACCAGGGAGGGGAGCCCGATTAGTCCCCTGTTCTCTAATCTATCGATTTAAATCGCGTCACAGCGTGTCTGGGTTGCCGGCGCGCCAGTCGCCCCTATTGTGCGTCGGCTGCCCCAGCGCTCGCCCCCGATACGGTACCGCCACCACCTGACCCGGATGCGAAGGCGCTGACGAAGGTTGACGAAATGTGGTTGAATACCTCGCTGACACCGTCCGCAAGGCCCCTGTCTCCGGCGGTGGCGGCGAACGCCATCAGCGCGCAGATAAGTGCGTACTCCGTCATGGATTGGCCACGATCGGCCGAAACAAAGCGAATCAAGCGTGCACAGACACTGGGAAAATCGATCTTCATAAGCACTCCCCTGGGACATCTTCTCGATATTTCAAATGTGCGATCGAGCGCGATGAGCTCGACGCTCGTTGTGGGGGGAGCCACAGCTAGAAGAATCAGGGAGCGGAGTGCTAAGTACAATCCCTCGTCTGATTTGGCCAGAAAGTAAATCGTAACCCTATGCAAGATTACGGAGGTGGTAAGGGCGTCACCTATTAGCGGGAAGAGATGGCAAAGTCCAATTTTGCCTGCGCGCCCCGCATTGAGAGAGGCAAGCAACTTTCTCGCCGCCACGGGCCACCTGATCCTTCAGGCGTTTAGAGATGCCCGGATCGCCCGATCCGCGTCCGTTTGCCCATCATGCAGTGCGACGCGGGCCAGCCGTTGCCGCATTCCATTGAGGACTCACTCGGTCCGCAATGCAATCATCGGGTCCACCTGCGACGCCCGCCGAGCAGGTAGGTAGCAGGCTGCGGCGGCGACGACAGTGAGCAGCACAATACCCGCAGGCAGGAGAACCGGATCGCGAAAATCGCCCGCGACCCATCGGGCGACCACCGAATTCATCGCGAACGTCAACACCGCGCCCAACAGCACTCCGCTGCCGACGCTCACGGCGGTCGACTGGAACACGATGCGAACCAAATGTCCCCGTTGCGCGCCGAGGGCCATGCGGATACCAAACTCGTTGGTGCGTTGGGCCACAGCGAACGACACGACGCTATACAGCCCGATGGCCGCGAGACTCAGGGCCAGGACCGCGAAGGCGCCGAAGAGCCACGCGACTAGTTGCTCTTGCTGCCACTCCGGTTGGTCGCTGATCCAATGATCGAGATCCGAGACCACCCGCGCTGTCTGCTGGTCGGCATTCACCTCGGCGAGTGCGTGGCGCATCGCATTTAACAAGCTCAGCGGATTCCCCGCGGAGCGCACCAGGATTTGCGTGCCGGGCCCCATCCACAGCGTATACGGTATAAAGATCGCCGGACTCACCGGCTTGCGCAAACCTTCGTTGCGGCTGTCGCCGACGACGCCGACAATCTGCAGCCATGCTTCGGAGAGTCCGGGAACCGCGAGCAGATTCGGGGGCCGATTCTCTTCGGCGGGTAGCTGGACTGCGTGTCCCACTGCACCGCCATTCGGGAAGTAGGATTTCGCAAAGGCTTGGTTCACCACTACCAGGTGCGCGCCCGAGCGGCTTTCCGTCTCGCTCCAGATACGCCCCTGCCGCAGCGGAATCCGGAGCAGACGGAAATAATCCGCATCCACCTCCTCGACCAGCGCCATGCGGTCGTCTCCAGACGGCGCGCCCGACAACCGGAATGGCATTCTGCTGCCCGATTGCGGTGGTGTTGCATTCGAGGAGATCGCCGTCATCGTCACGCCGGGCACGCGTGCCAGGCTGGCACGCAGTTGCTCGTAGTATTGCCAGCGTTCGGTCCAGTTGGTATACGTGTTTTCGCGCAGCGGGATCCAGAGAGCCGTCGCATTATGCGGGTCGTAGCCGAGCTCGACATGGCTCAGGCGCTCGAAGCTGCGAATCCCCGCACCGGCCGCAGCCAGCAGAAGAAGTGTGAGCGCGATCTGCCCGCTGATCAAGGCTCCGTGCGTTCTGCGGCTGCGCGCACCACCGGCCACACGCCGCGTACCCGACTGCAGGGTTTTCGCAAGCTCCGGCCGTGAGAGTCGCAGCGCCGGCGATAGGCCAAAGAGAATGCCGGTAAGCAGCGCCAGCCCAACACAGAACAGCAGCACCTGCACATTGATCCCGACTACAACCTCCGGGGCAAATTCATACTTCGGGAGAACGACCTTGATTCCAGCAAGGCCGCAGTAGGCCACGGCAACACCGAGCGCAGCGCCAATCACCGACAGCAAAAGCGACTCGGTGAGCAGCTGGCGAATCATGCGGCCGCGCCCTGCGCCAATCGCCGATCGCACGGCAATCTCATGTTCGCGCGCCATGCCGCGCGCCAGCAGCAGAATCGAGACATTGCCGCAGCCGATCACCAGCAACAGCGCCACTCCGCCCAGCAGGAAGTACAGTATGTTTCCCACACCGCGGAACACCCAGTCGTTCAGCCGCTGCAGGTCAACCCGAAACTGCTCGGGGAACTGATTCGGCCGGTCCTTTGCAAAGCGTTCGGCCAGCGGCTGCAAGGCCGCATTCGCTGCTTTCAACGTCACCCCTGGTCTGATGCGCAGGTCGACGATGTAACTCTCGTCGGGGCTGCTCGACAGCTTCAGCGGCACATACACATCGCCGGTGTACCAGATGAACCGCGGGGCAGCCACGCCGACAATCTTGTAGCTCTTGTGGTTCAACTCCAAGGTCTTGCCGATCACTTCGGGATTGGCGAAAAAATGCCGCGTCCAGAACCAGTAACTCAAGACAGCCACTGGCTGCGGGTCCTGTCCTTCCACCGCATCCGAAGGCTGAATGCCGCGGCCGAGCAGCACCGGTTCGCCAAGAAAATCAAATCCGTTGGAAGAGATAAAGATCGTAGCGATGTCTTCCGGGTACTCGCCGCCCGTCAAGGGTAGCGACCAACTGGCCATCACGATCGTGTCTTCGACAACTGGGGATTGACGCAGAAGGCGGATCTGCGGCCCATTGAGTCCGATGAGGTGGCCATCTCCATGCGTGCCCCACACCCCAAAGCGCACGATCCGATTCGCATCCCTGTAAGGGAATGGATTGAAGAGCGCGGCGTAGATGACACTGAAGACGGCCGTAGTCGCACCGATTCCCAACGCAAGGGAAAGGATCGCGGTTAGCGCGAATCCGGGGCTCTTGACCAGCTGCCGCACGGCGAAACGCAGATCCTGAACAACCGTCTGCATGGACCTCTCTCGCATCTATAGGTGGGATGGCGGATCGCGCGCCCAGCGCATGCTAGGGAAAAGCGCGGACGTTTCTTGATTCAGACGCCGATACGCGGGCGATGTTATCGGGCGTCGCCAGAGATTGTCCAGAGTAACGCGCGCTCAGTTGTCCCGCAGCGCGATCATGGGATCGATGCGCGTGACTCTGCGTGCCGGCAGCAGCGACGCGACCGCCGAAGCCAGCAGGAAGACCGCAGCGATCAACCCCAGAACAGACGCATCGCGCATGCTGCTCTCGGTCCATTTCTGGACCTGGTCGCTCAAAGCTATGCTCAGCAGGATTCCGAGAACCAGCCCGATGCCGGTGGTGCGAGCAGTCGAGGCCAGCGTCAGCAGCAGAACGTTCCACTGTGGCGCGCCCAGAGCCATGCGAATGCCGAACTCGCGGGTCCTCTGCTCCACCGAATAGGCCACGACACTGGAGATGCCGATCGCGGCCAACCCCAGTGCCACAAACGAGAACACGCCGAAGAGCGCTGCGATGAAGCGCTCGTGCGACCAGACGAACATCGACAGGAACTCGTCGTAGCTGTATGTCCTGTAGACGGCCTGGTTTTGATTGAAGGTCCGGAGGTTGACGCCGATCGCATGAATCAGTGTCTCCGGTTTCGCTGAAGTGCGAACCACCATCGTGGTCCACGGAGCGGGAAAGAGCGTGGAGGGGAGATAGATCTCGGGCACGATTGGACGGTGGAGCCCGTCGTTGCGCACATCGGCGACGACACCGACAATCTCGAAGCCCTGGTTGAGATTTGGGGCCAGCACGAAGTGAGGAGGCAACTCTGAAAGACGGGGAAGGCGGAGCATGTGCCCGATCGGATTCGTCCCGCCGAAATAGCGTGCCGCAAACGACTTGCTGACGGCGGCCACACGCGCCCCGCGCGCGACCTCCGCGGGCGTGGGCGTCCGGCCTTCGAGCACCGGAATGTGCAATACGGAGAAGTAGTCCGCGCTCGCCATAGCCACGTTGCTCTGCAATCCAGCGTCGGTCGTGCGGCCGACCACCTCCACGGGTTGCAGCCAGCGGTTGTTGGGGGGCAGGCCTAGAATCGAACCAGCCACCGACTCCACGCCCGGCGTCTCCCGGACCTTTTCGAGCAAGCCCTCGTGATAGGTCACACCAGCTTGCCATGTCGTATATGCCTTTTCAGGAATCGCCAGATCCAGCAAGAGAACATTGTGCGGATCGAACCCAAGCTGCGCGCCAATCGCCTGCACGAAGTTCCGGATTGCCGCGCCCGCTCCGGCCAGCATGAGCACCGTGAGGGCGATTTGTGCTCCGATGAGAACCGTGCGGGTACGCGCCCCGTGCGACGTGGTGCTTCGCGTGCCGGAAGACTGCACCATCTGGCTAATATGCGGACTCGAAAACTGCAGCGCCGGTGAGAGCCCAGCAAGAACTCCTACAACCACCGAGACAGCGGTACTGAAGAGCAGTACCGGCACGTTGAGATGAATCACGACCTCGTGCGGGATCGAGTACTCCGGCAGCAGGCCAACGATCAAATGGATGGCCGCATACGCGAGCGCCATCCCTAATGCGCCGCCCGTCACCGCAAGAAGCACAGCCTCGGTCAGCAACTGGCGCACGATGCGTCTGCGCGAGGCGCCTATCGCGAGCCGTGTCGCCAACTCCTGCAGCCGCGCCGTTCCGCGGGCCAGCATCAGAATCGAAACGTTGCCGCAACCGATCAGCAGCAGGAGCGCCACCGCAGCGAACAGAACCAGCAGCGTGCCCTTGAACTGGCCCAGGAGCCAGTCGTTCAGCGTCTGCACCTGCAACGTATAACCGTCCTTCGGCAGCAATGTGGAATCGGAACGGCCCACCTCCTGGACCAGGCTCCCCAGTTCGGCCGTCGCCGCATCCATCGAGATCCCGCGGCGCACACGGATCAAGGTCTCCAGATGGAGCTTGGGATCGAGGTCGGCCGGTATCGGCAAGTACACGTCGGAGTCATGCCAGGTGAATCGGGGACCGACGACGCCGATCACCGTGTAGTTGTGCTGATTCAGCTCCAGCACCTTGCCCAACACGTTGGGATCTGAGGCGAAATGAGACTTCCAGAAAAGGTAGCTGATGACCGCCACTGGCGGCGGAGCGACTCCCTCCGGGGCTTCGGCTGCAGTGAAGAGCCGTCCCAGTAGCGGTGGAGCATCAAGCACCTGCAACCCTCCGGTCGACATGTCGAGCACCTTCACCGACTGAGGAATCTCTCCGTCGGTCGCCACCATACTCTCGTCGTTTTGGAGCAGAACGGATTCGACGGACTTCGTCTGCCGCAGTTGGTCGCCCTGCGCGAGCGTGAAGGCTACCTCTCCATGGCCATGCTTGGTCTGAATCGTGACGAAGGCCAGCCGGTTGGCATCGCGATAGGGGTAAGGGTCGATCAGCACGCCATAGAGCACGCTGTAAACGGCGGCCGTTGCGCCGATGCCGAGAGCCATCGAGACAATCGCGGTCAAGGCATAGATCCGATGGCGAACCAGTTGCCGAAAGGCGTAGGAGAGATCCTGGGAAAGGGGCAAGGCTGGCCTCCACACACACGAATCCTACCGTGCTCCAAGCAATCCAAGTTCCGATCCAAAACGCCCGAACCGCAACATAATCAGCAAGGTGCCTTGGGCGAACCCTCGGGAAGTGTGCGAATGTGCGTGGGTGCGTTCAAATGCGGACAGTGGTTGGGGCGGAGTGCTGCACCCGCTGCTCCGGATTCCACGGCTGCCGATTTGGCGCCCACGGGATTCGCAATATCGCGAGATAGTTGTTGCAACGAATATCTTCCTGCCGCATCCAAAGAAGCGAAAAGGAGATGAACCACCATGACAACAGCCACCGCTACCGCTTCAACCACAGCAGGGGTCACCACCTGGAAGATCGATCCCGCCCACTCCTCCGCCGAGTTCAAGGTCAAACACATGATGATCTCGAATGTGAAGGGCACCTTCGCCGGAGTCACCGGAGTCCTCAAGCTGAGCGAAACCGATCCAGCACACTCTTTTGTCGATGCCGAGATCCCCGTTGCCACACTGAGCACAGGCGACGAACAGCGCGACGGCCACCTCAAGAGCGCCGACTTCTTCGACGCCGAGAAGTTCCCCACCTTCACCTTTAAGTCGACCAACGTGAACCGTCACGCGCCTGGAGCGCACAAAGTCGCTGGCGAGTTGACGATGCACGGCGTCACCCTTCCCGTGACCTTCGATGTCGATGGACCCTCCGAGCCCGGCAAGGACCCGTGGGGCAACACGCGCATCGGCCTTTCTGCCACGGCAAAGATCAACCGCAAGGATTTCGGCCTGGCCTGGAATGCGGCCCTGGAGACCGGTGGCGTGTTGGTGGGTGAAGACGTCACGATCACGCTGGAAATCCAATTCATTCAGGCGTAACGCATCCGGGAGAGGCCGGTGCAGGGGTGCCGGCCCAGATAGTCGTTGCAACGAATATTCCCCGTGTGAATCTAAGTTGTAGAGTGCTGGCGGCTCCTCGCTGCCGGCAGGAGGTCCCAAACCCATGTCCCTTCGCGCAGTCAAAGAGATTTACCAAACCAAGCCCACCATTGAGGGCGCCGGCGTCAAGCTGCAGCGTGCCTTCGGTTTCGGCAAGACTAAAGAATTCGACCCGTTCCTGTTGCTGGACGATTTTCGCAATGAAAATCCTGCAGACTACCTGGCCGGATTCCCCTGGCACCCGCACCGCGGCATCGAAACCATCACCTACGTCCTCGCCGGAGAGGTCGCGCACGGGGACAGTCTTGGCAACAAGGGGCGCATGACGGCCGGCGATGTCCAGTGGATGACGGCGGGCAGCGGCATCCTGCACCAGGAGATGCCCAAAGGCGACGAGAAAGGCCGGATGCACGGCTTCCAGTTGTGGGCCAACCTGCCTGCCTCGCTCAAGATGACCGACCCGCGCTATCAGGACATCCCATCGGCCGCAATCCCCGAAGTCACCGAGGACGACGGCACCAAAGCTCGTATTATTTGCGGGACTTTCTGGGGCAAAACGGGTCCGGTTGAGGGCGTTGCGGCTGACCCCAACTACGTCGACATCTCGGTGCCGCCGAATAAGCTGCGCCGTATTCAAGTCGATGTGACCCGCAACGCGTTTGCCTATGTCTTTGCCGGCGCGGGCACGTTCCGCGATGCCTCGGACCCGCAGGCGGTGCTGACCGAGTCGGCCATCGACCCCAACGCCCAGGCCAAGTACGACGCGGGCAACCATTCACTGGTTCTCTTCGATCGCGGCGACGAGATCGTCGTGCAAGCCGGACCTGAGGGCATCCGTTTCCTGCTGGTGTCGGGTAAACCGCTGGAAGAGCCGGTCGCCTGGTACGGTCCGATCGTGATGAATACGCAGGCCGAACTGCAGCAGGCCATGCGTGAGCTGCAGAACGGGAAGTTCATCAAGCATCAATAATGGCAAAAAAGGGGAAGCGCCCAGCTTCCCTCTTTTTTCCACTTGAATCGGGACAAATATCCGACGCAGGCCGGTCTTGACGCTGCAATCCAACCGGCCTCTAATAGCTGTGGCATCTGCGTTTTCCCATGCAAGGAGGTGAAACGTATGAGCCACTGTGCGGCAGTACTTCTCTACTGGTCGCCTCGCGTTATTGGCATCGCCTTTGCTGTTTTCCTTAGTCTTTTCGCGCTGGATGCGTTCAACGGTACTCACAGCTTTTGGAACACCATCCTCGCTGTCTCCCTCCACCTGATTCCCGCAGCAGTCATTGCGCTATCGCTCGTCGCAGCATGGCGATGGGAGTGGATTGGCGCCGCGCTCTTTGCCTTGCTGGCCGCGTTCTATGGTTGGGAAGTTTTACCCAGACACATGAACTGGGCGCTTACCATCGACCTTCCGCTGCTCGCGATCGCGACCCTTTTTCTGGCGAACTGGCTCGAACGCCCAAAACTGCGGGCTGCCCTCTGGTCGTCGCTATGAAAGCAGCGAGGCGCGGTATCAGGTGTACGGTTGCGCCCTGACTGCGCACGTCCTACTTCATTGCGCTCGACTTCGACTGAAGGTATTTGTCGAAGGGAATCTCGAAGTAGAAGAGTTCGTTGCCGTCGGCATCCCGCAGCTTGTGCAGATGCAGCTTCGAGCCTTTGAGGGGATCATCGAGTTCCGAGACATCGTAAAAGAGGAAGCCTGCACGCGTGGTGTGCGGTTCCACGACCAGTGCGCCATATTCAAACTCGTCGAAGTCGGCCTCAATCTCTTTGATGCTGCCCTTCGCCTTGGTGTGAATACTTGGAATCGGGCCGGGCATGGGAATCTTGCCGCCCTCGCGCTCTTTGCGGGTCATCAGCCGTAAGACATCTTCCGGTTCCGCCGCCTGAATGCGATCGCCGGCCGGCGTCTGAAACAGAATGCGCGCATCGCGCAGAGAGATGGGCCGATCGCCGAGGTTGGTCACGATCAGCCGTACCGGCATAACCCCATGGCCAAGATAATCGACCCGAAAGATCGATTCCTTCTCCTTGGTGTCGTAAGGCTCGGCCGCGATCGCGACCTTCTCTTTGTCGTGCACCTCGACGGCGGCGAACGATGTCGCCGGTTGCACGGGCGGCGGCTTGTGATCGCTGGCAACAGCGGGCAACACAACCGACAACGCAAGCAACGGAGCGAACCAGGAACCCTTCATCGTGCACGACTGTATCATTTTTAGGTTAGACCGAGGGAAGGCGCATTCCGTCACGCATGATCCTGTTCTTCTATAACGTCGCGCTCCTCGCCGGTTCGATCGCCAGCGCACCCTGGTGGCTGTGGCGGATGGCCACCACGCACAAATACCGCGAGGGGATCCGTGAACGACTCGGGCAAGTTCCAGGCTGGCTGAAAAGCCAAGCCGGCAAGAAGCCGGTGATCTGGTTACACGCGGTGTCGGTGGGCGAGGTGCTGGCAGTCAGCCGCCTCATTGCCGAACTCGACAAGGCGCTTCCGGCATTTCAGGTGTTCGTGTCGACGACGACGCGCACCGGCCACGCATTGGCTCGAGAACGCTTTGGCGCAAACCGCGTCTTCTACTGTCCGCTTGATCTTCCCTGGGCGGTTCATCGCGTATCTGAAGACGCTGAAGCCGCGCATGCTGGTCCTCGCCGAGACAGAATTCTGGCCCAACCTTCTTCACAGTTGCGATCGCAGGCAAATTCCCGTTGTCGTCGTGAACGCGCGCATCTCCGATCGCTCCTGGCCACGTTACCGGACTCTTCGGAATCTTTGGCGGCCGTTTTTGAGCCGGATCAGTCGTGCGTTGGCTCAGACGGAAACGGATGCGGAACGGCTTAGGACGATTGGGCTCGTGCCAGAGCGGGTCAGCGTATCGGGCAATCTGAAGTTCGATGTGCGCATTGCAGAAGAAGCCGAGGCTACGCGACTGGTGCGAGCATCGGGTTCGGGCCTGCGCTTTCTTGTTGCGGGCAGCACACTCGAGGGAGAAGAGGCTGCGCTGCTGGAGGTTTGGCCAGGATTGCTTCAAACCGAACCAAAGCTTGCCATGGTGCTCGCGCCGCGTCACCCCGAGCGGTTTGGCGCCGTGGCGGCGTTGCTGGAAAAGTCCGGCGTTCCATGGATGAGACGATCGAACTGGAAAGACCGTGCGCCGGAATTGCTGGAACCGATGAAAGCGGGGTCTATCCTCCTCCTGGATACGATTGGGGAACTGGCATCGATCTATTCCCTTGCCGCGGTCGCGTTTGTCGGCGGGAGTCTCTTCCCAGCGGGCGGCCACAATCCGCTCGAGCCAGCGCAATTCAGTGTGCCGATTGTGATAGGACCGCACTACGCGAACTTTCGCGCGATCACCGACGATCTACGTGAGCACAACGCCATCCGTATTGCTCCGAAAGAGGAGTTGGCGAACGTGCTCAGCGAACTGCTTCAGAACTCCGCCGAAGGAGCAGCGATGGGCGCGCAGGCTCGGCAGGTATTTGAAGCGCAGGCAGGAGCCACCGGTCGCAGTCTCCAGGCCATCCACGAGATCCTCGCGCAAGGTCAGCCGGCATGAAACGTCCCTGGCTTGCTCCGCTTGTGCCACTCTATCGCGCGGGGTTGGCTTGGCGCGAACTGCGCCTCAAAAACGTCGCGGCACGAAAGCTTGCGTGGCCAGTGATTAGCATCGGCAATCTCTCGACTGGCGGCTCGGGCAAGACGCCTCTGACAATCGCGCTGGCCAAACTGCTCGCAGCGCGTGGCGTCCATGTCAACGTCCTTTCGCGTGGCTACGGCCGGAAGACTCAGGATCCCGCCCGCGTCGATCCATCGGGAACCGCGCAGCAGTTTGGCGACGAGCCGTTGCTGATCTCACGCGCGGCCGGTGTGCCGGTCTACGTTGCTCCGCAACGCTACGATGCCGGCGTGCTAGCCGAACGAGATGTCTCCGCGGCAAGGGGTATCTCAGGGCAGCATGATGCCTCGCGAAGCCTCGTACCTCGTGCTCACATCCTCGACGACGGCTTTCAGCATCGCCAGCTTGCGCGCGTCATAGACATCCTCCTGATGAATCGCGAAGACTGGCACGATTCGCTCCTGCCTGCGGGTAATTTGCGCGAAGAACTGCGGGCGACAATGCGGGCGGAGGTCATTGCGCTTCCGGGCGACAACGTTGAACTGGAAGCCGAGCTCAAGCGCTGGGGTTGGGCCGGGCCAATGTGGCGGCTCAAACGTTGCATGGAAGTGCCCAGTATCCACGGACCAGTCTTCGCCTTCTGCGGCATTGCGCGCCCCGAGCAATTCTTCGCCGGGCTGGAAAATGCGGGACTGCATCAGGCGGCCCGCAAGGCTTTTCGCGATCACTGCAATTACTCGGAGCAGGCTGTGAAGGGGCTCTTGCAGCAGGCGAAGCGAGCCGGTGCGCGTGCACTCATCACGACAGAAAAGGACGCTGTGCGTCTCGGCCCTCTCGTCTCGGCTTTCCCAGCCGATCTCCCGCTCAAAACCGCGAAGCTGGCGATCGAAATTGAAAACGCCGACGCGGCGATCGACTGGCTCCTCGCGCGTCTTGCGACGAGTGAATCGACGCACGCACTGTGAGAAAATCAGAGTTTGCCAACGCAGTCCAAGTTTCGACTACTCGTGGTGCGTTTGGGCGCCATGGGCGACATCCTCCACGCCCTCCCTGCGGTCACTGCGCTCCGCATTGCCCATCCCGAGTGGATTATCGACTGGGTCGTCGAGCCGAAGTGGTCGGCTCTGCTGGCGGCACACGGCGCCACGAGTCGCGACTCATCCAGCTCAGCGCCGCGACAACCTGTTGTCGACCGCATTCATCTCGCGCCAGCAAAGGAATGGGGCAAGAGTCCTCTCTCCCGCCAAACCATGCGTGCGATTCGCACCCTGCGTCGCAACCTTCGCGACGGCCACTACGACGCGGCTATCGACTTTCAGGGAGCCGTACGTTCGGCGATGCTCGGACGTCTTGCCGGCTCTCGTCTCATCGGTGAGGCCAAGCCCCGTGAATGGGCAGCACGCTGGTTGTTCTCGGAGCGCGTTGCCACGACCGGCGCACACGTGATCGAACAGGACTACGAACTCGGAGCGGCCATCGCAGCCGACGGTCTCAAGCCAGTCCAGCCCTGGCTGCCATTCGACCAGCGAGCCGAAGCATGGGCCGAGAGTCTCCTTGCATCGACTCCTGGCCAAACCTCTGTGCTCATCAACCCCGGTGCGGGCTGGGGCGCAAAGCGCTGGCCCGTCGAACGCTATGCTGCCGTCGCTAAAAATCTCGCGGCGCACGGCTATCGGGTGCTGGTCAACGCCGGCCCCGGCGAAGAGCCCATCGGTGAGGTCATCGTGAGCGAGACCGGCCACGCGGCTACACTTCTTCCGCCATCGCTTGAAAACCTCATCGCCCTCACGCGCCGTGTCTCACTCGTCATTGCCGGCGACACAGGCCCGCTGCATCTCGCCTGTGCGCTCGGCAAACCCGTCGTCGGCATTTACGGCCCCACTGACCCCAGCCGCAACGGCCCCTTTGGCACGCGTTTCAAAGTGCTGCGTCACCCCGCGAGTGTGCGCGACCATGCGCGCCGCGAGGAACCTGAAGCCGGCCTGCTCACCATCCAGCCCGACGAAGTGCTGGTGGCGGCCGAAGAGCTGCTCCGATCGGAGAGTGCTCCATGAGCAGCCCCAGCACTCCTCCAAAGGTCCGCCCCACGCAGTGGCGGTGGGAGAAGATCGCACGCAGAATCCGCGTGCCCCTCGGCTTTGTCGCGGCCCTCGTCTACTTGTTCGAGCTCGCCCGCCAGGCGCCCGTGCCAGCGGCAATCCTCTCAAGTCTTCTCCTCGTGCTCCCCGGTCTCTGGCTGCGCGGTTACGCCGCCGGCTACGTGAAGAAGAATCGCGAGCTAACGCAGACCGGCCCCTATGCGCACGTGCGCAATCCTCTCTATCTGGGTTCGATCCTGATCGCCGGTGGCTTTGCACTCTCTCTTCTTAGTTGGATTATGGCGCTTGTGCTCGCCGTGATGTTTCTGCTGATTTATGTTCCGGTGATTGCGTCAGAAGAACGCTTCCTGCGCACGACTTTCCCCGGCTTCGATGACTACTGTCGCCGCGTACCGCGCCTGATTCCCCGCTTCACTGCAGCCGAGTCGCCGCAGGCCTCGCCATCCGATGAAACCAACCACTCCAAAGTGACCTCGGGCAGCTTCTCTTTCGGGCTTTACTTACGTCACCGCGAGTACAATGCTGCTATTGGCGCGGCTCTCTTGTATCTGAGCCTTTTGTTTCTACATCCCCTGCTGGCGTGGTTCGGGCGCGGGTTACACTGAACCATCCGCCCGATCCAACTGCATGTGCTCTGGCCCAGTCAACGTTTCCCGCGCACGGCATGTCTAAAGCTGAAGGAGCCGAGCCTCACGGTGAAGATTCGCGCGACGGTGAAGACGATTTTCTGTGTTGCCGCCCTCGCCGCCACGGCGTTTGCCCAGCAAATTCCCCCCCTGCCTCCGCCACGTACGGGCTTCGCCTTCCCTCAAAAGCAGACGCTCACCTACTCAGTCGACTGGCGTGTTTTCCCTGCCGGTACTGCTGTGCTGCACTTCGAGGCCGATGGCGATCGCGAGCGCGTGACAGCGACAGCCGATACTGTCGGTGCGATCAACCTCATCTTCCACGTCAGCGACCGCTTCCAGTCCATCTTTGACCGGACCAAAGGCTGCTCCTACGAATTCGACAAGCAGACAGTCGAGGGCCGGCGCCAGATCAACTCCACCCTGCGTATCGACTACGACCAGTTGAAGTCCATCCTCGACGAAAAGAACATCGTCAAGAACCAGTCCAAGCACGTCGAGTCGCCCATCCCCGGCTGCATGACGGACCTGCTCACAGGAACCTTCTACGCTGCATCGCAGCCTCTCCAGGTGGGGCAGGATTTTGTTTTGCCTCTCGTCGATGCCATGCACAACGTGCCAGTGACTATGAAGGTCGAAGGCCGCGAAGTTGTGAAGACGCCGCTCGGATCGTTCCACACCATTCGCGTGCAACCAACCGCAGCGGCCGGCGTCGTCAAAAACCGCGGCAACATCTGGATCTGGTACACCGACGACGACCGCCATCTGCCGGTGCAGATGCGCGCACGCCTCTTCTGGGGCACAATAACTTTCCGGCTCACCGGCAACGACAACAAATAGCGATTTGCCATCGAGGCGGACGCTTCGCGCGGCGCTCGACGCTTTTGTCCGGATCGTCAATGCGCGCCAGGATATCCCTGCCACACGTATTCGAGCGCCTCTATCATGGTCTGCGCACGGACGCTGCGGTCCACATGGCCGGCATTTTCGGCAAACAGAAATTGATAGTGGTAGCCCTTCATCGCCAGCACATCGGCCATGCGCTCGTTGGCCAACACCCAGTCGTGCATGTTGTCGCGCATCGCGTTCGGATTGTAGAGATCGCGATCGCCCACTTCCATCCAGATGCGGATCGGCTTGCGCGGGCTTTCCGGAATCAATGCTCGTGAAACTCCCATGCTCCGTGTGGTGTTTTTGGATCGCTGGGCCACTGCTGATTGATGAACGTCCCTGAGTACGACAGCACGCGGTGATAGAGCTCCGGATGATACCAGGCCATGATCAGCGCGCAGGCTGCGCCCGAGCTGCCTCCCGTAGCCGCGCGCCCATCTGGATCGTGGGTCAGCTTCACGTGCGCCTCCGTCTCTACCCGCGGCAGCACCTCATTCTCCACGAACTCGGCATATTTGCCCGACATCGTGTCGTATTCAAGGCCCCGTTCGCTGCCTTGCGCATCGCCGCTGCCATTACCGATAGAGACAGCCACGATCGGCGGCAGCTTGTGTGCCGCGATCAATGCGTCCAGAGCGGCGAACAGCAGGCGGTCCGGCCCATCCGCACCCACGATAAACGGTGCCGCGGTTCCGGGCACATAAGTTTTGGGCACATACACCGCGACCTTGCGCGTGTAGGGCGCCGGATGACTCGTAGTCACGATTAGCTTTGCAGGATCGTTCGGGTCAGGCGTGCCGAACGTGCCTGGGTCGCGCGCGATGCCCGGATAGGACTTGCTGTCTGCCGAGCTCATCGTGAACTCGACGACCGTCCCATCGAGCGGTCGAGCGGGATCGGCGAGTTCGGGGGCAGGCGCATGCGTCGGCCCCAGGATAAAGTTGCCGTCTTTGTCGGCCGGAGGCACGACTCCGTCGGCCAACTCCCTTGCCTCGACGTAGCCCGGCGTATGCGGATCGCGCGTGGGTGGCTGCGGGCGCTCTGGGTGCGCCGGTGCGGGCGGAGGCGTCTGCACTGGAATCGTTCCGGCGAAGACGCAAAGGCATGTGAAAACTATGAAGCGGGAAAGTGATTGGGCGAAACGCATGCAGCCATTGTGAACCATGCACCTGAGGCGCGAAAGTCAGGATCTCTCGCGCTGCGAGAAGGCCAGGCTTATTCATCAGGCATAATCAAAAATGAATGCCCCTCCTGTGGAACCCCGAAAGCTGGTCGCAACGGCTAGCCGAACTCGAAGCGCGCACGGGCGAGCTGAAAGAAGCTCCTCTGCGCCGCGATGTGCGCTCGCTGGGCACGTTGCTGGGCGAAGTGCTGCGCGAACAAGCGGGCAAAGACCTCTTCGAACACGTAGAAGCACTGCGCCAGGGAACGATTCGACGGCGGGATGCCGAAGCGCGCGGCAAAGACGAAGAAGCGGCTCTGCAGGGCAAGAAGGCGCTCGAGCTGGTGCACTCGCTCCCCGTGGAACGCGCGATTCTGCTCACACGTGCCTTTGCCTTCTTCTTCGAACTGATCAATCTTGCCGAAACGAATCATCGCAAGCGCCGCCGCATCGCCCTGCAGCTCAGTGGCGAAGCTGGCCGCCAGCGCGGCTCGCTGGTTGGCACCCTGTGCGAGATGCGGCGGGTGGGCATTGGCGCGAAAGAAGCCATGGACTGGCTCAGGCGGGTGCTGATTGTCCCCGTATTCACTGCGCATCCGACCGAAGCCGCGCGGCGTTCGGTGATGGTCAAGCGCCGCCGCATCGGCGAGTTTCTTGCCACGCTCGATCGCATTCCAATCCCCGAGGAGGAGCTGGCGCGCCTCGAGGATCTGATCCGCGCCGAGATCACCAGCCTGTGGCAGACCGATGAGGTGCGCTCGCGCCGGCCCACCGTCTTCGATGAAGTAAAGATGGGGCTCGACTACTACGATGTCTCGATCTTCGCCACGCTGCCTACGCTCTATCGCGAGATCTCCGAAGCCCTGCGCGCGGCCTATGACTTGAAGATTGAACCACACGAGCTGCCGTTGGTTCTCCACTTCGGCTCGTGGATCGGCGGCGACCGCGACGGCAATCCCTTCGTCACGCCTGAGATTACCCGCGATGCGATTCGTCTCGCGCGGGGCCATCTGCTGCTCTACTACCAGCGGCAACTCGACAACCTCATCGATCTTGTGACCACAAGCGCTCAGCAGACCAAGGTCAGTGACGCTCTGCTGAGGCGGCTCGAAGCCTATGTTGCGCAGGTGCACACGCCCGAAACGCAGGTCTTTGGCGCGCAGTACGAGTTCGAGTACTACAGGCGCTTCGCCATCTGCCTCAAGGCGCGTATCCAGCGGACCCTCGAAGAGACCAATGAGCGCGCATCCAGCGCGCAGCTACCGGTGATGCCCTTTACGCTGGCGCAGGGCCAGGACAAACTCGCGCAGGTGCTTCCGGCCTACGGTTGTGTGGATGAATTCCTGCGCGATCTCGAGGCGCTGCGCGCATCGCTTGTGGAGCATGAGGGTGCACGCATTGCACGCACTCTGGTCGATCCGTTGATTCTGCAGGTGCGAACCTTTGGCCTGCATCTGCATACGCTCGATATTCGACAACATGCTCGGGTGCATACAGGAGCGCTGAAAGAGGCGATTGCGGACTCCGTCGCGGCGACGCTGCCCGGCGAGCTCTCGCCGGAAGCAGCCGACGTACTCGCAACATTTCGTATCGTGGCGGAGGTCAAGAACGGATGTTCGCCGGAAGTGATCCGTCAATACGTGATCAGCGGAGCGTCATCGGTCGAAGATGTGTTGAATGTCGTGCGCCTCGCTCGCCTCGGCGGTGTGAAAGTGGAAGGTTCCGACCGTGGGCATCGATTCGATCCAGGGCTGATGCCGGTGCCGCTCTTTGAGTCGATTGAAGATCTGCGCAACGCTCCGGCGATCTGCCGCGATCTGTGGAGCCGCGGCGACTATCGCAAGCTGCTGGAGAGCTGGGATCACTGGCAGGAAGTAATGCTGGGCTACTCCGACTCGAATAAAGACGGCGGCATGTTGACCAGCACCTGGGAGATCTTCCGCACCCATCGCGCCCTGCATGAAGTTGCGCGCGAGTGCGGCGTGAAGCTGCGGCTGTTCCATGGGCGCGGTGGAACCGTCGGACGCGGTGGGGGACCGACGCATCGAGCCATCTTCGCGCAACCGATGGACGCATTCGAAGGGCAGCTGCGCATCACCGAGCAGGGCGAAGTGCTGAACTTCAAGTATGCCGACGAGGTGCTGGCAGAGCGCAATCTCGAACTGATGATTGCGGCGTCTTTAGACGCGTTAGCCCGGCCGAATGCGCGCGATCCGCAGGGGCATTTCACGGGAATTCTCAAGCCGGAGTGGGAAGCCGCGCTCGACGAGTTATCGCGGGTTTCGTTCGGTTTCTACCGCGCGAACCTCCTCGACAATCCGGATGTCATTACCTATTTCGAGGAGTCGACGCCGGTGGGCGAACTGGAGCACGCGATGATTGGCTCGCGACCGTCGCGCAGAAAGGCATCCACGCAGATTGCGGACCTGCGCGCGATTCCATGGGTTTTCGGATGGACGCAGTCGCGGCTGCTGGTTCCGGCTTGGTTCGGCGTTGGGCACGCGCTGAGCAAATATATGGAAAAGCCCGGCGCGCTGGAGTTGCTGCAGACGATGGCACGCGAGTTTCCGCTGTTTATCGATCTGATCAGAAACGTGGAGATGGCGCTGGGCAAGGTCGATGTGGCGACGGCGCGGCAATACTCGATGCTGGTGAAGGATGCGGCGATGCGCGATCGCGTCTTCGACATGCTTGAGGCCGAGCTGCATCGCGCGGTCTACGCTGTGCTCGCGATTACGAAGCAGAAGGACTTGCTCGAAAAGAATCAGGTGCTGGCGCGATCGATCAAACTGAGGAATCCGTATGTCGATCCGATGCACTTGATTCAGGTGGACATGCTGCAGCGCAAGCGCGCCGGCGAGAACACGTCGGAAGTGAATCGCGCGCTTGCGGCGACGATCAGCGGGATTTCGGCAGGCCTGCGGAACACTGGCTGAGGACTTGCCCCTGCGTGTTTACGCTTCGAAAGCGAACCTATCAGGTTTGTTTCGATTGCGGCGCAGAACTGGCCTATTCCTGGGATCGGATGGAGCGCATCGAGCCTCCCAGGGTTTCCAGAGCTTCCAGGGAAACGCCGATGGTTGTTCTGTATCGGGAGACGATCGGACCGCCGCAAGATTCCGTTGCGTAGGCGGTTGCGCAGGTTGGGCTTTCTCGAAGACAACGGCCCGCATCCGGTTTTACCAATCAGGGGATTCTGCACGATCAGCTACGGGAGAGACAAAAGCAGATCCTTCGCCCCGCTTACCCCATTGCCGATTTGATCGGTAATGGGGCCCCAGACGCGCGGGTTCTCAGGATGACAATTCTGTGGGTGGGAGCTGAGGGCAGCGGCGGTCGCGCAGGCTCGGTTCTGGGCCTGATGCAGATGCGCGACCGAGGGTTGGAGGCGGAGCCGACGGCGTCGGGATTGGAGCGGAGTGAGTTGCGGGACGGAAGCCGAGGCGGCGCGCAGCGCTGCCGGAGGGTTTCGCCCCTGGCAGGGGCGGGCTTCGGCGACCTGGGCTTCGGCGTGGGAGGGCGCGGGAGCGTCCGACGAGCGGCGAAGGCCGCTGGGTTGCTGCGATTCGGGTCGGCCGGGCTGTCCCCGATCAGGGGATGCGAGACGACCCGAACGCGATGGGGGCGAAGACAAAACGAGGGCTGGGATTGCTCCCAGCCCTCGCTTGTTGTAGCCAGATTCTGCCGGAATCCTGCTGCCCCAGCGACGAAGATCTGTCGTTGAGGACCCCGCTGGCGGCCTGGTTTGGTTTACAGAGGCTGAACGTCCGCTGCCTGCCAGCCCTTGGGCCCCTTCACCACGTTGAACTGCACGGCTTGACCTTCCTGCAGGCTCTTGAAACCACTCGAATTGATTGCCGAGTAGTGCACGAACACGTCTTCGCCGTTCTGACGCGAGATAAAGCCGAAGCCCTTCGCGTCATTAAACCACTTCACAGTACCTTGTTCCATATCAGTTGCTTGTTCCTGGATTGAATTGCGCTGGATGAATCGGAGCGACCACTGGCAGAATCCTTGCTTGGTTGGGCGAGTACTGCTCACGCCCGGTTCGGTTCTAACGCTGTGACAAGTGTAGCATCGGGTGTGAAAAATCAAGTACGGATTTAGTGAGCCCCTCCTATTACGAAACGGTCATGCACCGAAACCGGTTCAAAATGAGACTGGTGGGCGTTTGCGGTGGTACCGTAGGAAGTCGCTATGGCTGCCGATCCTGTAGCCCCGTTGCTGTCGCGCGCTTTGGAGCGCCTGCATGCCGA
Organism: uncultured Acidobacteriaceae bacterium; assembly: GCA_963778705.1. Taxonomy (GTDB): domain Bacteria; phylum Acidobacteriota; class Terriglobia; order Terriglobales; family Acidobacteriaceae; genus Telmatobacter. Next base: position 353,708 of record CAVZVM010000006.1, on the reverse strand, counting down.
ATTCGCGGGGTTGCCGGCGTTTGAGACCGAGCTGGCCGGTGCGGATGACCCCGGCCGCATGACCGGGGTGCTGGACGAGGTTGCTCACCGTCTGGGCGACAACTATCCCTACTTTCATCCTTACTATGCCGGACAGATGCTGAAGCCGCCGCATCCGGTGGCGCGTGCGGCCTATGCGCTGGCCATGGCGATCAATCCGAACAATCATGCGCTGGACGGCGGACGGGCCAGCTCGGCGATGGAGATTGAGGCGGTTGCCGAGATCGCGCGGATGTTTGGATGGACGGAGTTTCTGGGGCATCTGACGTCGAGCGGGACGATCGCCAACCTGGAAGCGCTGTGGGTGGCGGGGGAGCTCAGCGAGGGACCAGGGCCTAGGGGCCACAAGCGGATTTTGGCGTCGGAGCAGGCGCACTACACGCACAGCCGGATCTCGCACGTGTTGAAGCTGCGGTTTGACTCGGTCCCGGCAGACGGGCGGGGGCGGATGCGCCTGGATGCCCTGGAAGACGAGCTGAAGAAGGGCGATGTGGGGACGGTGGTGGCGACGCTGGGGACGACGGCGATCGGGGCGGTCGATCCGCTGGACCAGATACTTGAGCTGCGCGAGAAATATGGGTTCCGGATCCATGTGGATGCTGCCTATGGCGGCTATTTCCGGCTGATTCGCAATGAGTTAGGCGAAGAAGCGAAGCGGGCGTTCGGGCTGATCGACCGGGCGGATTCGATTGTGGTCGATCCCCACAAGCATGGGCTGCAGCCGTATGGGTGCGGGTGCGTCCTGTTTCGCGACCCGGCGGTGGGGTGCTTCTACAAACATGACTCACCTTATACATACTTCACATCGCAGGAATTGCATCTGGGCGAGATCAGCCTGGAGTGTTCGCGGGCAGGGGCGGCGGCGGTGGCGCTGTGGGCGACGCAGAAGCTCTTGCCTTTGACGGAGGGTGGGGAGTTTGCGGAGGGGCTGGCGCGGAGCCGGAGGGCGGCGGTGGAGCTGGACCGGCGGGTGAGGGCCGACCACAGGTTTACCGGGCTGGCCGGGGGCGGGCCGGAGCTGGACATCGTGGTTTGGGCATTGCATGCGGCTGATCCGAAGCAGTCTTCACGCAGGGCGCAGAGAGTATTTGAGGCAGCGAGCACACACAACCTGCACCTGGCGCTAGTACAATTGCCGCAATCTTGGTTTGGCCAGACGGGTGATGGGGTTGTTGGCGATGGAGAGAACGTCACTTGTTTGCGATCGGTGTTGATGAAGCCGGAGCATGAGACGTGGTTGCCTGCAATCTGGGAGAAGTTGCTCTCTTCGTGTGATGGGATCTAGGTACAGGAGAACTGGCTAGATGGCTTCGAGCGGCACGGTTGAGTCCCAAAAAGAAAACGTTCTCATCCGAGCCGGAGATTGTGCGGTTACGCTACTGCCGCAGTTCGGCGGCAAAATCTCTTCCATCTGCGTTCACAACCGCGAATTGCTGCAAGCGCCGCTCGCGCCTGTGAGGGCGCGGACACGCACCATGAGCTTCGACCAAGGCGATGCGAGCGGGTGGGATGAGTGTTTGCCTTCGGTCGCGGCCTGCACAGTGAAGACGCAGGGCGGCGTGGCGCGGATTCCTGACCACGGGGATCTGTGGAGAGAACAGTGGGAGATACAGGGATCAGGGGCTGAAGGACCGTCGTCGTCAATCACGCTTCGTGGAGCGTGTTTTTCGCTGCCGCTTGTCCTTGAGCGGACGATCGCAGTCGCAAAGGCGAAAGAGGGATGGCGGCTTCAGGTGGATTACACGCTGACGAACTCGGGGCGCAATGCGGCGCCCTGGTCGTGGGCTGCGCATCCTTTATTCGCAGTGGACGAAGGCGACCGGATCGAGATCCCTGCTTCGATCGCGGAGATGCGAGTGGAGGGATCGGGGGGCGGCAGGCTGGACGGCACGAATGGCCACGTGGCTTGGCCGAAAGCAAACCTGGCCTCGGGTGGGACGACCGATCTGAGTGTGGTCGAGGCTCGCGCATCCAATGTAGGCGACAAGTTGTTTGGCGGGCCGCTCCGCGCGGATGAGAACTGGTGTGTGCTGCATCGGCCGAAGGCGGGAATTGCGATTCGCATGAGCTTCGATACGGCGGTGACACCGTATCTAGGGCTATGGCTTTGCTATGGAGGATGGCCGGAGCGGCCGGGCGCGAAGCAGATGTGCGTTGCGCCGGAACCGTCGACGGCACCGGTGGACTCACTCGCGCACACAGGAAAGTGGTCGCGCGTGCTGAGCCCTGGGGAATCAAGCGCGTGGTTCGTATCCGTTGATATTGAGGTTTTGTAGGTAACGCTATGCACGATCCAGAACAATTGCGCGCATTGCACAAAGCACGATTCCATGTGGAGCCGCAGGTGTTTGCTGCGCCGGGTCGCGTGAACCTGATCGGCGAACATACGGACTATGCCGAGGGATTCGTGATGCCCGCGGCGATTGATTTTGCAACGCTGGCGGGCATTTCGCCGCGCACGGACGGCAAGATTGTTCTCTACGCGGAGAACTACTCGGAGGAGCGTGTCTTCGACGCAGCGGCTCTGCCTGCGAAGGCGGAGGAGCACTGGTCCGACTATCCGCTGGGCGTGCTGGCGATTCTTCGCGGTGAGGGGCACACGATACCGGCGTTCAGTTTGACGCTTTGGGGCGATGTGCCGCTGGCGTCGGGACTGTCGAGTTCGGCGTCGGTAGAAGTGGCGACTGCGCTGGCGGTGACTTCGTTGCTGGGCATCAGTTATCCGGGCGGAGTACTTGCACGCTTATGTCAGCGCGCGGAGAACGAGTTTGTGGGCGCTAATTGCGGAATCATGGACCAGTTCATCTCGGCGAATGGCGCGGAGAATCATGCGTTGCTGCTTGATTGCCGCGATTTGAGTTTCAGGCTAGCGCCGATTCCGCCGCATGTGGCGCTGGTGATCGCGAACACGATGGTGAAACATTCGGTGGCAGGCGGGGAGTACACCAGCCGGCGCGCGCAAGTGGAAGAGGCGGCATCGGTGATCGGGCGGCATCGGCCGGAGGTGAAGTTCCTGCGCGATGCAACGCTCGACGATCTGAAGCGATGGGGATCGGAGATGAGTCCCGAAGCGGTGAAGCGAGCGCGCCACGTGATCAGCGAGAACACGCGCACGGTGGCTGCGGCGGATGCGTTGATGCGCGGCGATCTGAAGGAACTGGGACGGTTGATGGCTGAGGCGCACGTGAGCTACAGCCGGGACTTTGAGGCCAGTTGCGTGGAAGCCGATGCGATGGTTGCGTTGGCGCAGGATTTGCCTGGACTGATCGGCGCGCGGCTTACGGGCGGCGGTTTTGGCGGCTGCACGATCAATCTGGTGGAGCGAGGGAACGCGGCAGAGTTCTCCGAGGGTCTGTCGGCGCGTTATGCGGAAGAGACGGGCATCGTACCGCAGGTGATGATTTGTCACGCTTCGAGCGGAGCGCACAAAGTGCACTGACAGATGGAGTTCGCGCGGAATGGAGTCAGGTTGCCTGTCCAAAGGATTCTAATCCGTTTCGGTGCTACGAAAGTAACTGTTCCCTCCGGACTAAGGGGAGCATGGGCATTGCGGAGAATTCCTCGATTCCTTGCTAGAATCGTTGGAAGTTGACACCGATGAGACAAGCGAGTGCGGTCTCACCGGTGATTTTTATATGAGTCCGCAGTGAGCTCATCGCGCGACGGGCGAAGGCAGCAGAGAGACGGCATGGAGCATAACTCAATTAGACCCTTTTCCTACGAGAACTTGCCCAACACAGGTTTGGTTGCGTACTTCTCCATGGAGATCGCAATTCATCCGGCAATGCCCACGTACTCCGGTGGTCTGGGTATGCTGGCAGGCGATACCCTGCGTTCTGCGGCGGACCTGGGCGTGCCACTGGTGGCATTCACGCTGGCCCATCGCAAGGGCTACTTTCAGCAGCATCTGAATGGCACGGGCGAGCAAAGCGAAGATGTGCAGCCCTGGAATCCCTCGGATTTCTGCAAGGAAGAAGCGGCGCGGATCACGGTGTCGGTGGAAGACCGGGTGGTGACCGTACGCGCGTGGCGCTATGAACTTTCAGGGCGCTACGGACATGTGGTGCCGATCTATTTGCTGGATACGGATCTCGATGGCAATTCAGGCTGGGATCGTGGCCTGACCGATCATCTGTATGGCGGCGACACGAACTACCGTCTGCAGCAGGAGATCGTTCTGGGGATGGGCGGAGCGCGTATGGCGAATGCGCTGGGCCTGAATGTAAACGTGTATCACATGAACGAAGGCCACGCGGCGCTGCTGACGCTGGCGCTGCTGGAAGCCGAGTTGGGCGGGGGGCCGCTGGGAGCGGCGACCGAATCCGATATCGAGCAGGTACGCCGCAAGTGCGTGTTCACTACGCATACGCCGGTGCCTGCGGGGCACGACAGGTTTTCAACGGAACAGTCGAAGCGCATTCTGGGCGCCGACCGCACTGCGAGGCTCGAGAAGCTGGGTTGTTTTCGCGAGGGCTTGCTGAACATGACCCTGACTGCGCTGCGCTTTTCGCGTTTTGCCAACGGCGTCGCGATGCAGCATGGCAAGGTCTCGCGCGACATGTTCCCCGAGTTTGATATCGACTCGATCACCAATGGTGTGCATGCGCCGACCTGGGTGAGCGAGCCGATACAGCAGATGCTGGACGCGCATCTACCGGCATGGCGGCGCGACAATCTGTATCTGCGCAATGCGATCGATTTGCCGGAGAAGGAAATCCTCAAAGCCCATGCTCGCGCCAAAGAGGCGCTTCTGGCCGAAGTTGCCTCGCGTGCTGGACTGGTGCTGAATCCAGGTGTGCTGACGCTGGGTTTTGCACGGCGCGCGGCGACCTACAAGCGAGCGAACCTGCTGTTTACGAACCCCGAGCGGTTGATGAAGATCGCAACGCAGGCGGGCGGGCTTCAGATTCTGTACGCGGGCAAAGCGCACCCGCAGGATATTCCCGGCAAGGCCCTGATCCACGACGTCATCGAGCTGGCGCATAAGCTGTCGAGCGATATGTTGCGCATTGTGTACCTGGAGAACTACGACTGGGCGCTCGGTGCGCAGCTCACGGCGGGTGTGGATGTCTGGGTGAACACGCCGCGCCGACCCTATGAGGCTTCGGGCACGAGCGGAATGAAGGCGGCGCTGAACGGAGTGCCGAGCTTATCGATTCTGGATGGTTGGTGGATCGAGGGCTGCATCGAAGGCGTGACGGGCTGGGCCATCGAAGACGGAGCGAACGATGCGGAAGAGGCCGTCGCGCTCTACAACAAGCTCGAGAAAGCAGTGGTTCCGCTCTATCGCGATGTTCCGGAAAAATGGGCACACCTGATGCGGACCACCCTGGCCTTCAATGGCTCCTACTTCAATACGAATCGGATGGTGAAGCAGTACACGCGCAATGCGTACTATCCGGTCAAGCTGACGGAACCAGTGCAGGTGGAAGAGGGCGCCTACGCGCACTAAGCAAGCGCGATTGGACGGACATCGGATCGAGTGCGGGCGGCTGGGTCCGCCCTGTTTTGCATATGCATCTCGGCACGTTGCCGCTTGTCCGGAAGAGGCAGGACGAGCCAGATCGGCCGTCTTCTATAATCGAAAAATCCCCCGACCTTTTCGCGGCTCGTGCGGTGCAGGCGGTTGGTCATCGGTTGGCGGCAGAGCGCTGCCGTGGCCGAGCCCCCGCGAGAGCAGCTCCTACCCTTTTGGCGGGTTGAACGATGCGAAAGCGTTGCAGAGAGGAGACCCGTGAACGTAGCCGCTTCTGCCAGTTCCGGTGGGTCTCGGCCGCTCTGCGTCGATCTTGACGGGACGCTGATCAAATCCGACTGCCTGCAGGATGCCCTGTGCGAGCTGGTACGCCGGAATCCGCTGCAGATTTGGCGCCTGCCGCTCTGGCTTGCGGGCGGCCGTGCGCGGCTCAAGGCCGAGGTTGCGCGGCGAGCCCCGCTCGATCCGGCGCGGCTTCCCTACAACTCACTTTTGCTGCGCTATCTACAGGAGCAACGGCGCGAGGGGCGGCTGATGTATCTCGCGACGGGGGCCGACGCCGGGTTGGCCGAACGAATCGCAGCGCACCTGGGAATCTTTGAGGGAGTGCTGGGCTCTTCAGGGAAAACGAACCTTACCAGCACGAAGAAGCTGTCGCGGTTGAAGTCGCGATTCCCCGAGTTCGATTACATCGGCAACTCCCGCGCCGATGTCGCCGTGCTTGCCGGTGCGCGGGAAGCGATGGTGGCAAATCCGACGCTGGGCCTGCGGATCGCTCTGCGGCTTCGGAGCATCGCGGTTGTAAGCGAGTTCATCGACAGGCGGCCCGCGGGGCGCACGCTCCTGAAAGCCATTCGCGTGCACCAGTGGGCGAAAAATGTGCTGCTGTTTCTTCCCTTGTTGTTGTCGCACCAGCTGACGGCCCGCTCGGTGAGCGCGGCTGTCGCGGCGTTCTTCTGCTTCAGCTTCATGGCGTCGGCGAACTATCTGATGAACGACATGCTGGACATCGAAACCGACCGGCGGCACAGGTCGAAACGACTGCGGCCGTTTGCAGCGGGCGATCTTTCGGTTGCCAGCGGAGTATTTGTGGCAGCGTTGCTCAGCGGTGCATCGCTGGCGATTCTTCCCCTCCTGCCAAGAGAGTTTGCCTTGTGGCTGTGCCTCTATCTTGTCGCGACGGTGAGCTACTCGCTTTATCTGAAGCGCGTCGTGGTCGTGGATGTGTTGTTGCTTTCCGGCTTGTACACGGTGCGCCTCCTGGCCGGCGGCGCGGCCACCGGGACACCGATCTCGCAATGGCTGGCGGGATTCTCGACGTTACTCTTTCTTTCGCTGGCGATGGTGAAGCGGTTCAGCGAGCTTGAGAATCTGCGCGAGCGAGGGGCCAAGGTCACGAACGGCCGAGGCTATCTGGTCGCGGACATGGACCAGATCCGCAGTTTCGGGACGGCCAGCGCGTATGCGGCCGTAGTGGTTTTCATGCTCTACATCGGACGTCCCGACGTGACCGAGCTCTATCGTCACGCTTCGCGCCTGTGGCTGATTGTTCCCTTATTGATCTATTGGCTGAACCGGGTATGGCTGCTGGCGTCGCGCGGCAATCTCGATGAGGATCCTGTGGTGTTTGCAGTGCGGGACGGCATGAGCCTGGCTGTGGGTGCGGCGGTGGCGGTGGTGGCGCTGCTGGCGATGTAGCTCTTGGAGTTGGCGCGCAGACGAAGATCTGCCCCAGCCAGCGTGAAGGGCGCAAAATGCGCGGTGGGCTGCATCTTCGATGGGTGCTGGGGCGTCAACTAACCCATGCACGGGTGGGCACGAGAGTCCATCGCCTCAGGGAAGTCTCTTCGTCTACCATGTAGTTTCGCGGTCAATTCCGGGACGCGGCGAACGATCGGCCGCAGTCCGGCACTGGAATTCTCTGGAACGATCGTCTTTTTAGGATTTCGATCACGGCGCCCGTCGATTGGCGGCATCGGCGACGAGCACACCGTGTCTGCTGCGTTAAGGGAAATCGCAAGGCGTTTTTTGAGTGGGCCGGAATCGTCGCTGCCTGATGCGTGTGGCGATTCCGGGACCTCAGACGCGAAGCCCTCAAGCGCTCTGGAGCGAGTACCAGCCCTATGATGTGGATTGTTCGGCTTGCGCTGCGGCGGCCCTACACGTTTGCCGTGTTCGCGCTTTTAATTCTGATTCTTGGCGTCTACAGCATTCTGTCGATGCCGACAGATATCTTTCCGAACATCGATATTCCGGTGGTCACGGTGGTCTGGGGGTATAACGGCCTGTCGGCGCAGGAGATGGCGAACCGCATCGTGTTCAACAGCGAGCGCGGGATGACGACCACGGTGAACGACATCGAGCACATCGAGTCGCAGTCGCTGAACGGTATCGCGATCATCAAGATTTTCTTTCAGCCGCATGTGAACATCGCCAGCGCGGTGGCGCAGGTGACATCGATCAGCCAGGTGCAACTGCGCAGCCTGCCGCCGGGAACGACGCCGCCGTTCATCATTCAGTACAACGCGTCGAGCGTGCCGGTGCTGCAGCTGGGTCTATCGGGGCAAGGGCTGAACGAACAACAGCTGAACGATCTGGCAACGAATACCATCCGTACGCAGCTGGCGACGATTGAAGGAGCACAGACACCCTATCCCTACGGCGGCAAGCAGCGGCAGATCCAGGTGGATATCGACCCCGTGGCGCTGCAGGCCAAGGGACTTTCGCCGGCCGATGTGGTGAACGCGGTTGCGGTGCAGAACTTGATTGCACCGTCGGGCACGGCGAAGATCGACCGGTTTGAATATGCGATCGAGACCAACTCCGCGCCGACAATTGTGGACCAGCTGAACGATCTGCCCATTCGTGCGGTGAATGGCGCGGTGATCTATGTGCGCGATGTGGCGCATGTGCGCGACGGGAATCCGCCCCAAACCAATATTGTGCGTGTGGATGGCAAGAGAGCCATCCTCATGAGCATCCTGAAGGTTGGATCGGCTTCGACGCTGGACATTATCGCGGGCATCCGTTCGAAGCTGGAGAGCATCAAGGGGCAGTTGCCGCCGCAGCTGCAGATCAATGCGCTGTCGGATCAGTCGATTTTTGTGCGCAGCGCGATCAGCGGCGTGGTGCGGGAGGCGATCGTTGCCGCGTGCCTGACCGCGACGATGATTCTGATCTTTTTGGGCAGCTGGCGGTCGACGGTCATCATTGCCGTTTCGATCCCGCTGTCGATTCTGTGCTCGCTGGCGGCGCTAGCAGCCTTGCGCGAGACGATCAACATCATGACGCTCGGCGGTCTCGCGCTGGCGGTGGGCATTCTGGTGGACGATGCCACGGTGGAGATCGAAAACATCAACCGCAATCTGGAGATGGGCAAAGAGATCGAGCAGGCGATTCTGGACGGGGCGGCGCAGATTGCCACGCCGGCTCTGGTTTCGACTCTGTCGATCTGCATCGTGTTTGTGCCCATGTTTCTGCTGAGCGGCGTGGCCAAGTATCTGTTTGTGCCGCTTGCCGAAGCCGTGGTGTTCGCGATGCTGGCGAGTTATCTGCTGTCGCGCACCGTGGTGCCGACCATGGCCAAGTATCTGCTGCACGAGCACGACGACGCCGAGATGGCGCGCAAGCGCGTGAGCCGGAATCCTCTGGTGCGTTTCCAGATTGGGTTCGAGTCCGGGTTCGAGAAGATGCGCCGGTTTTATCTGAGCGTCCTGACGCTCTGCGTCGATCATGCGGCGCTGTTTCTGATCTGCTTTTTGATCTTTGCGGTGGGCTCGATCGGGCTGCTTGCGCCGTGGCTGGGGCAGGACTTCTTCCCGTCCGTCGATTCAGGGCAGTTCAAGCTGCATGTACGCGCGCGCACGGGCACGCGCATCGAGGAGATGGCTGCACTCTGCGACCACATCGATGCGACGATTCGCGAGCATATCCCAGCCAGCGAGGTTGTGACGATCGTCGATAACATCGGGCTGCCCTACTCGGGGTTGAATCTCTCCTACTCCACCTCGGCACCGGTAGGACCGGCGGACGCGGATATTCAAGTGCAGTTGAGCAAGGATCACCATCCGACTGAAGAGTATGTGAAGAACCTGCGCGGCGTGCTGGCCCGAGAGTATCCCGGCGTGACGTTCTACGAGCTGCCGGTAGACATCGTGACCCAGATTCTGAACTTCGGCCTGGCAGCTCCGATCGATATCCAGATTGTAGGGCCGAATCTCTATGGAAACAGGGCGCTGGCGGAGAGGGTTCTGAACGAGGTGCGCTATGTTCCAGGTGCGTCGGATGCGCGCATTCAGCAGCCGTTCGATCTGCCCAAAATGACGGTGAATGTCGACCGCACCCGTGCAGAGGCGATCGGGCTGACCCAGCAGAACGTGGCGCAGAGCTTGCTGGTGGCGCTGAGCGGAAGTTTCCAGACGGCGCCGAGTTTCTATCTCGATCCTCGCAACGGCGTGAGCTATAACGTCGCGGTGCAGGCTCCGCAGTACGACATTCAATCGCTGGCCGCACTGCGAAGTTTACCTGTGACGGGGAGTGCATCGCCAATGACCGCTGCCCAGTCGCCTTCGACCGGCGCGCCTGGGTCGTTAGGCGGGGTGCAAACGGCGGGCAGCATTGGCGCTCCTGGAACGATGCAACCGGTGCAGATTTTGGGCAACCTGGCGACGATTGTGCCGGGCACGGAGCTGGGCACGGTAAGCCACTACGACGTGCAGCCAGTCATCGATGTCTACGCCAACGTCGTGGGGACGGACCTGGGCACAGTGACCCGGGGGATCGAGAAGATTATCGCGAGCCACGAGAAGGACCTGCCGCGCGGCTCACATTTCATTCTGCGCGGACAAAGCGAGACGATGAACAGGTCGTACATCGGCCTGTTGGCCGGTTTAGCTTTCTCGATTCTGCTGGTCTATCTGCTCATTGTTGTGAATTTCCAGTCGTGGCTCGATCCATTTCTGATCATCTCGGCGCTGCCCGCGGCATTGGCGGGCATCGTCTGGTTTCTGTTCATCACTGGAACGCGATTGAGTGTGCCGGCGCTTACGGGCGCGATTATGTGTATGGGCGTGGCCACGGCTAACTCAATTCTGGTGGTGAGCTTTGCCCGCGAGCAGATGGAAGTTCTGGTGGGCAATGCGCGCCAGGCCGCGCTGAATGCGGGTTTTGTGCGCTTGCGGCCCGTGATTATGACCGCACTGGCGATGATCATCGGCATGGTTCCGATGGCGCTGGGTCTGGGCGACGGCGGCGAAGAGAATGCGCCGCTGGGGCGCGCGGTGATTGGCGGATTGCTGCTGGCCACCGTGGCGACGCTTCTCTTTGTTCCTGTGTTCTTTTCTGTTGTGCATGGCTGGCTGCAACGGCACAAGAAGGCAAGCGCGCCGACACGGGCAAGCATTGTGGACGAGTTTGACCACACTTCGGAGTAATTATGGCAAATGGTTCGAATGTACATGAGCATGAGCACGCGCCCGAGCAGGCTGCCATTTCGCCTCGCCTCGCGCTGGTAGCGATCGTGATCCTGTTGGTTGGGGCGGCGTTGCTCGCCGGATTTGGGATCCTCGGCCGGATGCACAGCGATCGCGTGCTGGCCGAGACGACCACACAGCTTGCGGCGCCGACGGTGATTGCCCTGGCTCCCAAGCAGGGGTCGTCGATCAGCACGTTTGCTCTGCCTGGCAATGTGACAGCATTCACCGACTCGCCAATCTATGCGCGGACGTCCGGCTATCTAACCAAGTGGTACTTCGATATCGGTGCGCACGTGAAGAAGGGGCAACTGCTGTGCGAGATTGCCTCACCGGAAGTGGATCAGCAGCTGGCGCAGGCCCAGGCCGATCTGGCCACCGCGAAAGCCAACGCCAACAACGCACACATTCAGGCACAGCGCTACAAGGGCCTGGTCGAATCGAATGCAGTGTCGCAACAGGATACCGATACGTTTGTGAATCAGGATGCCGCGACAGCTTCGGCGGTGAAATCGGCGGAGGCAAATCTGCAGCGGCTGAACGAGCTGACGTCGTTCGAGAAGGTCTACGCGCCCTTCGATGGCGTGGTGACGGCGCGCGATGTGGATACCGGACAGCTGATCGATCAAGGCGCGACGAAGGAGCTGTTTCACATGCAGGCGCTGGGCACGCTGCGCGTTTATACCAACGTGCCGCAGGTCTACACCGGAGATGTGAAACGCGGACTGAAGCTGGACCTGACGTTTCCCGAGCACCCGGGCAGGGTGTTTCAGGGGACGCTGGTTCGGACTGCCGATGCCATTGATCCCGCGTCGCGTACGTTGCTTGTCGAAATCGATGTAGACAATCGCAACGGCGAGCTGATGCCGGGTGCGCTGGCGCAGGTCCACTTCAAGGCTTCGTCCGCGCAGTCAACGTTTATTGTTCCGGCGGCAGCGTTGATCTTTCGCAGGGAAGGGCTGCAGCTGAGCACGGTGGTGCAGGGGAGCAGTGGCCCCGTGGCGCATCTGCTGCCGGTGACGATCGGCGAAGACGATGGCGCGACGGTGCAGATTATCACCGGGCTGCAGGCGAGCGATAAGGTGATTCAGGATCCTCCTGACTCGCTGATCGAGGGTGAGAAGGTTTCGCCCCAGCAGGGAGGCAAGTAAGGATGCCGGGAATGGGCAAGAGCTCTGCATCGCGGGTCGCACATGCGGCGCGAGGGCACAGAGCGAGGCTCGGCTGCGCGGCCGCCGCTCTACTCGTGTCGGCCGGCGTGGGTCTGCTCGCAGGATGCAAGCCTGTCGGGCCCAATTATCAGCGGCCGCCGTTCACCGCGCCTGCTGTCTATAAGGAGACGGGTGCGCCGACGGTGATCGTTCCGCCGCCGAATCCGCAATGGCGGAAGCTGGCAGCCAGCCTCGCCCTCGGACGGCATGATGAAGGGCAAATGGTGGGAGGCGTATCAGGACCCGCAACTCAATCAACTGGAAGAACGGATCGCAGCCGTCAATCAGGGGCTGCATCAAGCGTTGGAGACGTATCTTGCGGCACGCGATCAGATCATGGTGGCGCGATCGAATCTGTATCCGACCTTGTCGGCAGGGCCGGGATTTGCGCACGAAAACGAATCGAGGCATCGGCCGCTGGCCAACGGCAAGACGGCAAACAGCTACAACGATCTGACGCTGGAAGGTGCGGGAAGCTGGGAGCCAGACTTTTGGGGCCGCGTGCGGCGCAATGTGGAAGCGGCACACGCGAACGCACAGGCAAGTGCCGCCGATATGGCGAATGTGGACCTGAGCCTGCAGGCGCAGATGGCGACCGCATATTTTCAACTGCGCGGCGCCGATTCGCTGATTCAGTTTCTGGACTCGACCGTGAAGGACCTGGAGAACCAGCTCGACCTGACCGAGCGCCGATTGAAGGGTGGTGTGGCGACGGAGGCCGATGTGGCACAGGCACGTACGCAACTGGAGACAGTGCGGGCGCAGCGTGTCGATGTGGAGCAGGCTCGCGCAGAATACGAACACCTCGTCGGCACGATTGCCGACTATAAGCTGCCCACTTTCAGCATTCCCTTTTCGCCGCTCAATTCGAAGCTGCCCGACATTCCGGTCGGCGTGCCATCGCAGCTGTTGGAGCGCCGGCCCGACATTGCGGCGGCGGAGCGGCGTACGCAGGCGGCGAATGCGCAGATCGGTATCGCGGTGAGCGCGTTCTATCCCACGATCAGCCTGGGTGGGACGGGCGGATTCGAGAGTACGCATGGGGGCACGTGGATTCAGGGGCCGAGTGCGCTGTGGAGCCTGGGAGCACAGGCCACGGAGCTGCTGTTCGACGCCGGCCAGCGTCATGCGTTGACCGATCAGGCGCGGCACAACTACGAGGCGCAAGTCTCCGACTACAAGGGCGTCGTATTTCTGGCATTCGAGGATGTCGAGGATCAGCTTTCGTCGTTGCGGGTGTTGGCGCGTGAATCCGTTGCCGAGCAGGCCGCTGTGGCCTCGGCGCGACACTCCTTCGACATCTCAAGCCAGCGCTATAAGGGCGGGGTGACAAGCTATCTCGAAGTGCTGACGGCGGAGCAAACGCTGCTGCAGAACGAACAGACAGCCGTTGGATTGAAGACGCGACAGTTCGTGGCGAGTGTGGGGCTGATCCGTTCGCTGGGCGGCGGATGGGATGCGACCGAGCTGCCAAAGTGAGGCAGGGAGCGAACAGAGGAACGAGGGAATGGACTGCAATTGGGACGACGTTGTGCAGTGGTGGTGCGGGCTGAGGAGGAACTCCGGATCGGCCACCAACCGGGCACAATGTCAAATCGCGGCCTTTAAGGTGTTCCCGGAGACGCGAATGCACATCGTCGCTAAAATTGAACCAGTGGCAACTGCGAATAACCAGATCCGAAGTTTTTGGCAATGGTTCGCGGATCATCGGTCCGAGTTCAACGTCTTGTCGAAACCTGACGAGCCGTTTTGGGATCTCGCTCTCCAACAGTTAAAGAGGGTAGACGAACGGTTTTGGTTTGAGTTGTCATCCACCAACAACGGGGTCCGCGAGTTCGTGGTGACGGCCGAAGGGCATGTTGAGGCTTTTCCGACTGCGGAGATGCTCGTCAAGCTCGCTCCCGAGATCGAAGGTTGGGTTTTCGTTGCCCTTAAACCTCCGATGGGTTTTGAATTCACAACGCACTATGAAGGCAGGCTCTTCGAACCACGTCTGATGTGGTTTCTTCCGTTGGAAGATTCTTCCCGCCCGCAGGATTTTGGAATGCGCGTTGGTATCCAGGGGCTGGAATCCATGGACAAGATGAAAGCTCACAACGCCGTACTCGTAATCTTGGACACTGCCCTCGGAGAACGTTCGGCGGCGGTCGATATTCAGCACACAGAGGTTTCCGAACTCCCAGCAGACCCCGAGTCGCTCGGCTACATCGAATTGCCGGAGCTGCCAAGCTACATCAGTTGGCGAAAGAGAAAATTGAATTCTTAGGTCCAGCTAGGATGACGAGGGGCGTCCTCGCGATTCGAGTCAGCTTGTTCAGTTCTGGTCGAATCACTCTCTAACCGGAAACTGCTCGTTGGACGGCGCCAAGCGGCGGGCAGATGCTCCTCCGCTACGTCGGCTTTGATCTCACAGCGAACCAGGCACCTTTGCTCTGTGAACTAACCCTCCGCAGGGTTCTAAACTAAAGCGAGAGATTCACGGAACGGCTCCATCCAGAAAGGACAATCCATGGACCGGAGAGAGTTTCTCGGCATGACATCCGCTGCCATTCTCGCGGAGGGTCTTCATCCCAGCGCGGCACTGGCCGCGGTCGCACCGGCTCCACTGAAGCCGATGGCGCTCGGCCTGCTCATCAGCCCTTTCAAGGCGCCGGAAGAAACGTTCCGCCGCGTGCATGAGATCGGCTTTTCCAACTGCTTCCTTTCTCTGGATGGATACATCGGCGGCGGTTTTACGTCCGCCGTGGCCGCGCAATTCCAGGACCTGCTCGCCAAGTACGATCTCGTCGCTACGACTGTCGAGGTGGTCGGGCCGCCGCCTCTGGAATGGAACTTCACCCGCGGGCCATCCACCATCGGCCTGGTCCCTCCAGCAACGCGTGCCGCCCGCATCGATGCGCTTCGCCAAGTCTCCGACTTTGCCAAGATGCTCGGTATCTCTCAAGTCCAGACGCACTGCGGCTTTATCCCGGAAGATCCAGCGGACTCTCTTTATCCTGGCGCCGTCGAAGCCATTCGCACCGTGGCCGAGCACTGTCAGGGCAATGGGCAATACTTCCTGATGGAGACCGGCCAGGAGACTCCGACGACCATGTCGCGCATGATCCACGACGTGGCCATGCCCAATCTGGCCGTAGGCCTGGACACGGCGAACCTCATCCTCTACGGCAAAGCCAATCCGGTGGATGCGGTCGATATTCATCGGCCCGCATGTGCGCAGCGTTCACGCCAAAGACGGCCGCTGGCCCACGGACCCGAGCAAACTCGGCGAAGAAGTGCTGATCGGCCAGGGTCTGGTGGACTTCAAGCAGGTCTTCACCAAGTTGCATCGGCTTGGGTACACCGGCGCCATCACCATCGAGCGCGAAACCTCCGGACCGCAGCAGATCGAAGATGTGCGGCAGGAGAAGATCTACCTCGAGAAGATCCTGAGCGAAGTCCTGGCCTGATCGCAGTTGGTCTGCAGGACGTGACAGAATCGCAGAATCAGACAGAGGGAACCATGAATCGACGTCAATTTGTTCAATCCGGAGCCGCAGCTGCTTCCGGTCTGCTTCTGCTCAAGTCCCGCACGGCATTCGGCTACGATGCCAACTCCGCCGTGCGCCACGGATTGCTGGGCTGCGGCAACCGCGGAACCTCGGTGGCCACTTCGTTCGCGAAAAATACGTCCGCACAGGTCGTGGCGCTCGCCGATCTGTTTCCCGACAACCTCGCCGCAGGCCAGAGCCACTTCAACGAGCTCAACGCGAGCCTTGGCCGCGCTGCCATTGACAGCAAGCTTCTCTTCCACGGCCCTCATGCCTTCGAGCAGCTTGCCGCATCGCCCGATGTCGATCTGATTCAGATTTCCACGCCGCCCTTCTTCCATGTGCAGCATCTTGAGACCGCGGTCGCATCGGGCAAACATGTCTACTGCGAGAAGCCGGTCGGCATCGACATCCGGCAGGCGCAGCATGCCCTTGAAATCGCCAAGCGTGTCAAGCCCACGCAGAGCGTCGATGTCGGATTCCAATGCCGCAACGCGCCGCCTATCGCCGCGATCGCCGAGAAGATCAAGGCCGGTGCACTGGGCAAGATCGCCGCTCGTCTCGGGCATCTACTATGCGCCGGCTTCGACGGAAAAGAACCGCCCCGGTGCCGGGCCCGACGAATATCGCCTGCGCAATTGGCTCTGGGATCGAGCACTCTCCGGCGACATTCTGGTGGAACAGAACATCCACATCATCGATCTATGAACTGGCTGCTCGGCGCTCGTCCGCTGAAGGCAACAGCGACCGGCGGGCGTACGATCCTCACCCACTACGGCAACTGCTGGGACAACTACCAGGTCGACTTCACTTATCCCGGCGACGTGCACCTTTCCTTCTCGTCGACACAGTTTGGAACCGATGGCGCTTTCGATGCCGGCCTGAGACTCTTTGGTGCGAACGGCTCGGCATCCGTGCCCTACTCCGGTCCTGTGAAGATCACCGGCAAGCAGCCCTGGGCGTGGGAGGATTCCTCCGCGAGCACGCCGGGGTCCGGCACGTTTGCCGCCAATGGAGCCTTCCTCGACAATCTGGCCTTCGCCGATCGCGACAAGGAGCGCACGTTCATCGACAGCATCACCTCGGGCAACAGCCACAACCAGATCGCTGCCGGCGTCGAGACCGCCCTGAGCTGCATGCTTGGCCGCATGGCCGGTCTGACTGGCCGCGAGGTCACATGGGAAGACCTGCTTGCTCACGGTGAGACGTACGAGCTCGGGTTCAGCCTCGAGCAGTTCGCGTGAAGGGAGCACGCCTGATTTCGCAGGGCTTAATTCGGCCGAGAATTGCCTAGATTACTTCGGTTTTGCCCCAGTGAGCCTGTTCTTTGGATGTTGGAGGCCGTGAACGTTCAGGCCCAATAGAATGGGCGCACGAGCACGGTTTTTACGCTCGATAAGTCCTATATTTCCCCGCACTATTTTCCCTTTCCCTTGTATGCCTGCCCGTGACCTGCGCATTTCTGCAATGGAGAGGTAAATGAACGACTCCCGGTGGGCTCCGATTTCTGCAGTTTGCCTCGCGTTGTGCGCGCTGATTCCAGGGTGCGGCGGCACGGTCACGGTCAAGACCCCAATCAGCCTTACTGTGAATTCGACGAACCCGTCGAGTGGCGTCGCGATCGGCGTTGTCCCAACCGATGTGAGCGGAGCGGGGAAAGGTACGACGAGCTTCACCCGGAACTATGTCGCGGGAACGACCGTGACGCTTACGGCACCGGCAACAGAGCCGGGCGGCAATTCCTTCTCTGCCTGGAGCGGGTGCACAAGCAGCAGTGGCGCAACGTGCACGGTAACGCTGAACACGGGCGCGATTGTGACTGCAGGGTATGCCCTGCCTGCGAGTACGCCGACAGTGACCGTGAAGCCCAACTTGACCAGCATCACCACGGCACAGGTGCTGATCGTCACGATTACGGTGGCGGGCAGCAACGGCGGAGCGGAGCCCACAGGGACGATCACGCTGACCAGCGGGTCTTATGCATCGGGGGCGATTCCGCTAACGCAAGGCAGCTCGATCATTTCGGTTGCTGCCGGAACGCTGGCTGTTGGCACAGATACGCTAACCGCGACGTATACGCCGGACACAGCGAGCACGGGAATCTACAACAGCGCGACGGGGACGGCCTCGGTGACGGTGACAGCGGCGGGAGGCGCACCTGCCGCTCCGACGGGCTTGACGGCGACGGCCGGCGATCAGCAGGTTGCGCTGGCGTGGACGGCGAGTACCGGAGCAACAAGTTACAACGTGAAGCGCAGCACGACCAATGGCGGGCCGTACACGACGGTTGCGTCGGCGACGACAGCCGGCTACACCGACACGGGACTGACCAACGGGACAGCGTATTACTACGTCGTGAGCGCAGTGGACGCGGCCGGCCAGAGCGCCAACTCGAACCAAGCCTCGGCGACGCCGACCGGATCGGGGAGCGCGGGCATCAACGTAACGATCAATGCGCTGGCGGACCGGCACACCATCAGCCCGTATATCTACGGCGGGGCCTATCCGCAGGATGCGGCGCATGTGACGGACAGCGGCTTGTCGCTGGTGCGCTGGGGCGGCAACGCGACGTCGACCTATAACTGGCAACTCGGGACGTACAACGCCGATAACGATTACTACTTTGAAGACTATGCAGCCGAAGGATTCAGCGGCGGCGGGGACAGCGATTCGACGAAGTTCATCACCGATGTGGAGAATGCGGGCAGCCATCCCTTGATGACGATGGCGATGCTGCCCTGGGTGGCGAAGAGCGCCGAGACATCGACGACGCAAGGTGGGACGGATAACTACCACTGGAGCTTTTCGGTCGCAACATTCGGCACCCAATGCAGCACGGATACCTACAACACCGATGCCGGAGATGGGCTGAAACCGGATTGCAAGACACCCGTGACGACCAATGCAGTCACGTCGGCCTACTACCCTCTGCTGGATGACAACACGCAGAGCTGTTCGGGCGGCACGTGCGTGTATCGCGACGCGTGGGCGCAGGCGCTGGCTACGGCGTTCGGCAGCGGAACCTGCGCGGTGCCGTACTTCTCGATCACGTCGTGCCATTTTTACGATATGGATAACGAGATGGATATCTGGGGAGGCACGCACTTCGATGTCCACCCCAATCCCTCGGGCTACGACGAGCTGGCGAATGTGTATCTGGCTGAGGCGCCGAAGCTGAAGACCTGGGACCCGCAGGCAGTGCGCTTTGGGCCCGTGAGCTGCTGCTGGTGGTTCTACTGGAACGGCGAAAACAACAACGACAAGGCAGCCCACGGCGGCGTGGATTTCGTGCCGTGGTGGCTCAACCAGGTTTATTGGCAGGATCAGATTTCCGGGGCGCGTTCGCTGGATGTGTTCGATCTGCATGCGTATCCGGATGCCGATACCAGCGGGTTGACCAAGGCGCAGCTGCAGGCTTTGGCGGTGAGCATCTATCGCGACTACTGGGACCCGACGTTTGTGAGTCCATCGAGCTCGATCAATCAGCAATACACAACAAATATTCAGCCGAACAAGACAATCCCGTTCCGCATTCCGCGCATGCGGGCGATCGTGAACATGATTTATCCGGGAACGCCGCTGAGCTTTACGGAGTGGAGCGCAGCGTTTGTCAGCGAATCGGACTTCTCGACGGCATTGGGCGATGCCGATGCCTATGGGATTTTCGGACGCGAGCGCATGTCGTTTGCTTCGCGCTGGACGGCGCCGGTTCCGGCGAATCCTAACTACCAGGCGCTGAAGCTCTATACCAATTACGACGGCGCGCATCACGGGTTTGGCACGACGTCGATCTCCGACACGAACGATGGGAATCCGAGCCTGTTCTCGAGCTATGCGGCGCTGGATTCGACGGGCACGACGCTGACGGTGATGGTGCTGAACAAGGATCCGCAGAATACGGCGCAGGCGCAGTTCGCGCTCACCGGGTTCAATGCGACCTCGTATGTGAGCTACACGTTGGCGTCGAGCGCCTCAACCACGATCACGGCGTCGGCTTCGCAGGCCTGGTCGGCGTCGCAGAGCTTCGCCCCGTACAGCGCGACGCTGCTGGTGATTAGTGGAAGCCTGGCGACTGCACCAGCCTCGGACTGGGATCTGAATCCGGACACGATCATGGTGCCGACTGGAGGCACGGTCACGCTGCAACCGAAGATCACGAGCGGCAGCGACGAATGTGACGCTGTCGTCGGCGGTGTTCGACGCGTTTGAGGGGACGTCGAAGTGCGGCGGGCTGCTGGCAATCGGCACTTCGACCGTCACTCCCACGCAGCCGGGATCGATTGCCGTGAATATGGGAACAACGTCGCCAGGGTTCTGCCACTTTACTGTGACCGGAAGCGACGGCACGGCGACGCAGACCGAGGGAGGTTGGATCGTGGTCGGCAACCCACCGGCAACACTGACCCAAACGGGGAGCGGGCAGTCGGGAAGTGCGGGATCGGCGCTGGCCCAACCGCTTACGGTCACGCTGGCTCCAGGACAATCGGGCGGCGCGGCTGCGGGAGCAAGCATTCTATTCACGACCACCGCTGGGTCGCTGTCGAATGGGACGACAAGCGGAACCTCGGTGATTGCGGTGACGAATGGGTCCGGCGTAGCTTCGGTGACGCTGACGTTGCCGGGCTCGGCCGGGCCGGTGCAGGTGACGGCGCAGGCTCCGCTGGCGCTGGGAGGCACGGTGGCAAACTTCGCGGAGACGGCGAACTGAAACCAGCGAAGTAAGGTGAAGCAGATCGGGCCTCCGCGCGCAGACGCGGGAGGCCCGATCTATGTTGGGTCCCGTCTTTGGACGAGACCCTAGAGAGGCCGGCTTCGATCCTCGTGTGCAGGGCACACGTCCAGATCGAAGCCCGCAAGTCTTGCGGCTTTTCGGCGCGAGCCGCTCCGCGGATCGCACGCGAAAAGCCGAACCGGTTAGCCTTTGGCCTTGGCGAAACGCTTGCCCACTTCGGCCCAATTCACCACGTTCCACCACGCGGCCAGGTAGTCGGGGCGGCGGTTCTGGTACTTGAGGTAGTAGGCGTGCTCCCAGACGTCGTTGCCGAGGACGGGGTAGAGTCCCTGGCTCAGCGGGGAATCCTGGTTGGGGGTGGTGATGACCTTGAGCTTGCCGCCCTGGACCACAAGCCAGCCCCAGCCGGATCCAAACTGCTTCGCGGTGGTTTCATTGAAGGTTTTCTTGAACGCTTCAAAATCGCCAAAATCGGCCTTGATCTGGTCGCCAAGTGCACCGCTGGGGGCACCGCCGCCGCCCGCATTGGGCGAAGCCATGATGTTCCAGAACATGGTGTGGTTGGAGTGGCCGCCGCCGTTGTTGCGCACGGCGCCCCGAATGTCCTCAGGCACAGCGTTCAAATCGCTGATCAGGTCGTCGACAGACTTCGCCGCGAGCTGTGGATGCTTTTCCAACGCTGCGTTCACGTTGTTGATGTAGGCCTGATGATGCTTGTCGTGATGCAGGGTCATGGTCTGGGCATCGATAAAAGGCTCGAGAGCCGCGTAATCGTAGGGCAACGGGGCGAGTGTGTAAGCCATTGGGGAAAATCTCCTTCGTCTGGGATTGTACTGTGTTGGGTCGGTCGGCTCTGCTGAAGCGGTTTGGCGCGTGAAACACAATCTTCACATAACTCACTGCGGCCCTGTGATTGGATGGAGGCGCGCAACAATTAGATGGATGCGGGCTGGGCAGGACGAGGTGCGAAACTAATTCTGGCTCAGCTCGAAACCTTTACGTCACCAAAACATCGATTAGGGTGACGCACGATCTAACTTCCCTACCCTGCCGGAGTGGTACTCACCCGTGAACGATCACAATCTGTATCGTTGGCTTGACCAGCAAGGCGAAGCGTTTGGCGCCCCCGGTCTGGAACCGCGCTGGACGTCGAGCGTGAAGGACGCGATTGGCACGGCCTATGCGGCTTCGAGCCGCGTCTGGTTTACGTGCTCGCATGGAATTCTGAACGAGGTCTACCACCCGACCATCGACCGCGCGCAGATCCGCGACATGGAGTTTCTGGTCACGGACGGGGAGACGTTTGCGCACGAAGAGAAGCGCGATCTCATCACGAGCTTCGAGTACATTCACCCCGAAGCGCTGGGGGTGCGGTACGTAAACCGCGATCCCGAGGGCCGGTACAGCCTCACGCACGAGATCATCGCCGATCCGCACCACTCCGTCGTCCTGCAATGGGTGAAGATCGACGCGCACGAGGATCTGCTGCCGCGCCTGAAGGTGTACGCGCTGCTGGCGCCGCATCTGGATGGAGGTGGCGCGGGAAACACGGCACGGGCGGTGGATATTGCAGGGCGCAAGATGCTGTTGGCCTGGAAGAACGAATGGTCGCTGGCCATGGGCGCCAGTTGCGGGTTTTCGCGCGTGAGCTGCGGCTTTGTCGGAACGAGCGACGGCTGGCGCGACGTGATGGAAAACTACCGCATGGACTGGGAGTTTGGTTCGGCCGATAACGGCAACATTGCCGTGCTGGGCGAGCTGAACCTGGGCGCTGCCGGGGACGACGGATCGCGGTCGTTTGTTGTCGCCATCGGAATTGGAGAAGGGCATCACACCGCGCTGCAAAAGACGGTGAGTGCACTCGCCAAGCCGTTCGAAGATCATCGCCAGCGGTACATCGCGCAGTGGCAGCGAGTGGCCAATCCGGAGTGGCTCGCAGCGAAGGCGGGCGACGGCGGAAAGCTGATGCGCGCCAGCCACAACGTTCTGCTTGCCCATGAGGACAAGACGTTCTCCGGCGCTTTTGTAGCGTCGGCATCGATCCCGTGGGGGCAGGCCAAGAGCGACGACGACCTGGGCGGCTATCATCTCGTCTGGACGCGCGACATGGTGCAGACGGCCACTGCCATGCTGGCGTGCAAGCGGGGAGAAACGGCCCTGCGTGCCCTGGTTTACCTCGCGTGTACGCAGAAGCCCGATGGCGGTTTTGCACAGAATTTCTGGGTCGATGGACGCCCCTACTGGTCGGGCGAACAGCTGGATGAAGTCGCTTTCCCGATCATTCTCGCGTGGCGTTTGTGGAAAGCCGGCGAGCTGGGGAATATGGAGGTTTTTCCCTTCGTCGAGCGGGCCGCAGGATTCCTGGTGCAGCATGCGCCGATCACGCACCAGGAGCGCTGGGAGGAGAACGCGGGCTACTCGCCATCGACGCTCGCCGCAGTGATCTCAGGTCTGATTTGTGCGGCAGAGATTGCGCGGGCGCACGATTCAATGGAACTCGCCTGCTTCTACGAGGATTTCGCGGACTGGATCGAAGGGCACCTGGAACATTGGACGGTGACCAACGATGGCGTGCTGTTGGCGGACGTGAAGCGCCACTACATGCGCATTCGGCCGCCGGAGCGGGGAGAAGCCTACCACTGCGAGAGCTGCAGCGACGAGACAATTCATATCAACAACCGACCGCCGGGGACACGCGATTCGTTTGAGGCGCGCGAGATCATCGATGGCGGTTTTCTAGAGCTGGTTCGTTATGGCGTGCGGCGCGCGGACGATCCGCTGATGATCGACTCCCTGAAAGTTGTCGATGCGGTGCTCAAGCGCGGGCTGCCCCAGGGGCCAGGGTGGCTGCGTTACAACTGGGACGGCTACGGACAGCGCCCGGATGGCGGACCCTTTCTGGGATGGGGCCAGGGACGCGTGTGGCCTTTGTTGACTGGGGAGAGAGCGCACTATGAGCTCGCGGCCGGCAAGGACATCGCTCCTTTGATCCAGACGTACGAGCGTTTCGCCACGATGGGCCAGATGATGCCCGAGCAGGTGTGGGATGAGCCAAACTCGCCGTCGGCGCGACTGCAACTGGGCAAGCCTGCAGGATCGGCTGTGCCGCTGGTGTGGGCGCATGCGGAGTATCTGAAGCTGCTGCGGTCGACGCTGGACGGCAAGGTCTTCGACCGCATCGATCCTGTGTACGACAGGTATTGCGAGCCGGAAGGCCGGCAGAAAGTGCGGCGGGGGCTTGAGGTCTTCACCTTTCGACGGCCGATTCAGCAGCTCTATGCCGGCGAAACGCTGCGCATCATCGACAGCAATCGCTTTGCAGTGACATGGTCGATCGACCACTGGAAAACCACGAACACGGCACAGAGCCACGGCATGGGAAATGCCGGGTTCAGCGCGGATATTTCCACTACAGAGACTGCCGCGGGCGGTGAACTATCATGGACTCTCCAGTGGACCGAGGGAGATCGTTGGCTGGGCTACAACGTGAACCTCAGGCTGGATGCACCACAGGCGTGAATTCGCCGATGGGCGATCTCGGAAAGGATTCAGAACGCATGGCTGCCACTCTCTCGGCTCTTTCGATCGACGAACTCTCCATCGACACGCTTCGCCTGCTTGCCGTCGACGCGGTGCAAAAGGCCAATAGCGGCCATCCGGGGGCGCCGCTGGGCTGCTCGCCGATTTCGTATCTGCTGTTTCACAAGCTGATGAAGCACAATCCCGCGAACGCCAAGTGGGCCGATCGCGATCGGTTCGTGCTGTCGAACGGGCACGCGTCGGCACTGCTCTATTCGACGCTGTTTCTATGCGGCTACAAGGTGACGCTGGACGACCTGAAGTCGTTCCGGCAGCTGCATTCGATCACGCCGGGGCATCCTGAAGCGGGCGAGACCGACGGCGTGGAAGTGACCACTGGGCCGCTGGGTCAGGGGTTGGCGATGTCTGTGGGACTGGCCATGGCCGAGAAGCACCTCGGCGCGATCTACAACAAGCCGGGCTTCGATGTGGTCGATCACCACACCTATGTGCTGTGCGGCGATGGCGATCTCATGGAGGGTGTCTCGCACGAAGCTGCTTCGCTGGCCGGAACGCTGGGTCTCGGCAAGCTGATCGTGCTCTACGACGATAACCTGATTTCGCTCGACGGACCGACGGAGTTGAGTTATACCGAAGACGTTTTGAAGCGCTTCGAGGCCTATCACTGGCACGTGCAGATCGTACAGGACGGCAACGACCTCAAGGGGATTGAAGCGGCGATTGAAGCGGCGAAGGCTGAGACTTCAAAGCCATCGTTTATCGCCGTGCGCACAGTGATCGGCTACGGCAGCCCGAAGGCCGGCACAAACAAAGTGCATGGCGAGGCGTTGGGCGCAGCGGATGTTGCTGCGACGAAGAAGTTTTTTGGATTCCCGGAAGATCAGAGCTTCTACTTGCCCGAAGATGCGCTGGCGAACTGGCGCAAAGCCGGGGAACGCGGTGCGGCTTTCGAAAGCGAATGGAAGCAGCTCTTCGAAAAGTATCGAGCGCAGTATCCGGACCTGGCGGCCGAGTTCGAGCGCACGAAGGCGAACAAGCGCAAGGCGGGATGGGAGAAGGCCCTGCCCAGCTACCCGGCAGGCAAGCCGGTAGCGACGCGCAACGCGGGCGGCGCCATTATGAATGCGATTGCCGAAGCGGTGCCGGAGTTGTTTGGCGGCGCGGCCGATCTGACAGCGTCAACGAAGACGATCTTCAAGCCGGGTGCGAACTTCCATGTCGATCCGGCGGGCCGCAACGTGTTCTTCGGTGTACGCGAGTTTGGCATGTGCGCCGCGGTGAACGGCATGGCGAAGCACGAGGGGCTGGTGCCGTTCGGTTCGACCTTCTTTACTTTTTCCGACTATTGCAAGCCGGCGATCCGCCTTGCCGCGCTGATGCATTCGCACTCACTGTTCGTCTTCACACACGACTCGATTGCGCTCGGCGAAGACGGGCCGACGCATCAGCCGATCGAGCACCTGATGATGCTGCGCGCGGTACCGTTTCTGACCGACTTCCGCCCGGCGGATGGGAATGAGACTGCAGCTTGCTGGCGGCTGGCTCTCGAGCGCACGGGGCCGGCGTTCTTCGCGCTGACGCGGCAGGATCTGCCGGTGATCGACCCCTCGACACACGATGTGTATGGCGGCGTGAGCAAGGGCGCCTATGTGCTGGAAGACGCGCCGAACCCGCAAGGTGATCCTGATTGGGACGGGCTCCGAGGTCTGGCCGTGTGTGGATGCAAAAAAGCTGCTCGATGCCGAAGGCATTCCGACGCGCGTGGTGAGCATGCCGAGCTGGGAGATCTTCGAAGAGCAGTCGGCCGCGTACAAGGCCAGCGTGCTGCCTGCGGGCGTGAAGAAACTGGCTGTTGAGGCAGGCGCCACGCTGGGCTGGTGGAAGTATGTGGGCACCGATGGCGATGTGATCGGTCTCGATCGCTTTGGCGCTTCCGCACCTGGTCCGAAGGTGATGGCCGAGCTCGGATTCACCGCGGAGAATGTCGCGGCGCGAGCGAAGGCGCTGGTCAAGTAACTGCAACGAGGAGCCAATGAAGTTAGTGATTGCTTCCGATCATGCGGGATTTCCTCTGAAGGAGGATGTACGCGCGTACCTGGCTAAACAGGGACATGAAGTCCTGGACCTGGGCGCGTACACCGTCGATCCGCAGGACGACTATCCCGATTTTGCCGTGCGCGTGGGAGATGCGATTCGTGCAGGCGAGGCGCCGCGCGGCATTTTGATCTGCGGCTCAGGCGTGGGCGTCTGTGTGGCAGCGAACAAGATGCCGGGCATACGCGCCGGCATGTGCCATGACACCTATTCGGCGCACCAGGGCGTGGAGCATGACGATATGAATGTGCTGGTGATGGGCGCGCGCATCATCGGCGCGTCGCTGGCCTACGAACTGGTGGATTCATTCCTTCACGCAAAATTCATTTCCAATGAAGAGCGGTTTACGCGACGCTTCAAGAAGGTGCTGGCCATCGAAGCCAAGTACCAGGTCAAGAGCTAGGGCAAGTTAGCCGGGGTCCACACAAGCAGGTCCTTGCCGCGAGCCGGGAGGTTGGCGCGGCGCAATCCCAACGCTGAGTGAACCGATCGAGACGCCGATGTTCCCCTTCGACGTGATTCTCTTCGATGTTGGCGGAGTCCTGCTGACCAATGGCTGGGACCATCGCGAGCGTGCTCTGGTGCTGCAGCAATTCGGTCTGGATAAGGCCGAGTTCGAGGCCCGGCATGCCGAGCCCAACGACGCCTGGGAGCGGGATGCGATCTCGGTGAAGGAGTATCTGGACGCGACTGTGTTTTATCAGCCGCGGAATTTTTCGCACGAGGAGTTTCTCGATGCGATTCGAGCGCAGTCGCAGTTGCTGCCGGACGGAGCCATGGGAATCCTCGGCGAATTGGCCGCATCTGACAAGTGCATGGTTGGCGTGTTGAACAACGAGGCGCGTGTGACCAACGATTATCGCTTTGACAAGTTCGGAATTCGTGGGCATCTGAAGGTGGCGTTCAGTTCGTGCTATGTGGGGTTGCGCAAGCCGGGGCAGGCGATCTACAAAAGGGCGCTGGATATTCTTGGCGTGCCGCCGGGACGGGTGCTGTTTATCGACGATCGCGAAGAGAATGCGGTTGGTGCAGAAGCCGTGGGGATGAAAGCAATTCAATTCCAAGGCGCAGCTGCATTGAGGCGCGAGTTAGGGAATCTGGGAGTTCTTTAAGAGGATTCGAAGGGAGAGGGCAATGCAACTTGGATTGATTGGCCTGGGAAAGATGGGCGGCAACATGGCGGAGCGGATTCGCCTGGGCGGCCATCAGGTGATTGGTTTCGACTTCAGCGCCGAAGCGGTGGCGAAACTGACGGCATCGGGCAATGTGGGCGTGTCGTCTCTGGAAGAGATGGCCAAGAAGTTCACGGGGCGCAAGGCGATCTGGATCATGGTGCCGCAGGGCAAGCCCGTCGATGACACCATCGCCAAGCTCGAACCTCTGCTCAACAAAGGCGACATCCTGATCGACGGCGGCAACTCGAACTACAAGGATTCGCAGCGCCACTACAAAGAAGTGACGGCGAAGGGATTCCAGTTTGTCGATGTGGGCACCTCGGGCGGTGTGTGGGGCCTGAAGGAGGGCTACAGCATGATGGTCGGCGGCGATAAGGAAGCCGTCGATTATCTGCGCCCGATCCTCGAGACGCTGGCTCCGGGCAAGGACCAGGGCTGGGGTCATGTGGGGCCGGCGGGCGCTGGGCATTTTGTGAAGATGGTTCACAACGGCATCGAATACGGCTTGATGCAGGCCTACGCCGAAGGCTTCACGATCATGGAGAAGAAGGAAGAGCTGAATCTCGATCTGGCGCAGATCTCGCAGATTTGGCGCTTCGGCAGCGTGGTGCGCAGCTGGCTGCTGGATCTTACTGCAGACGCGCTCTCGAAGAATCCGACGCTCGACGGGCTCGAGGCCTATGTGGCGGATTCGGGCGAGGGACGCTGGACCGTGTTTGAAGCGATCGATCTGAACGTGTCGGCACCGGTGATTACCGAGTCGCTGATTCGGCGTATTCGTTCGCGCGAAGACAACAACTTCACCGATCGAATGCTGGCCATCATGCGCAATGCGTTCGGCGGGCACGCGGTGAAAAAGGACTGAGAAGCAGGGACTAAGAGACTCGCAAGGGAGGGTGAAGAGCCATGGCGACGGTGGAGATGAAGGTTCGGCCGGAGGATTTGACGAGCGTTCCGCAGGGGCACGAGCGGATTCCCGACCCCGGGATCATGGTGATCTTTGGCGCGTCGGGCGACCTGACCAAGCGCAAGCTTCTGCCGGCCCTGTTCCACCTGGAGCAGTCGGGCCTGCTGCCCAAGAACTTCGCCATTGTCGGCGTGGCGCGCAGGCCTCTGGGCAACGAGTTCGCCGATGACATGCGCGCGGGCATTGTGGAGTCGGGCGTCGACAACAGCGATCCGAAGCTCGAGGAGTTCGCGAAGAAGATCAGCTACTATGCGCTGAGCTTCGACGATGCCTCGCACTACGCGGGTCTGAAAGCGGAGCTGGACCGGATCGCGGCGGAAAAGGGCATCGGACCGGACCGGCTCTTCTATCTCGCAACTTCGCCGGAGTACTTCGAGCCCATCGTCGAGAACCTGGGCAAGCAGGGCATGGCGCAACCGGCGCACGGGCGCGTGGGCGTGGTGATTGAGAAGCCGTTTGGCCACGATCTGGAATCGGCCAAGGCCCTGAACCACAATGTCAATGCGGTGTTTCACGAGAACCAGGTCTTCCGCATCGACCACTATCTCGGCAAAGAGACGGTGCAGAACATTTTGGTGTTTCGCTTCGCCAATGGCATTTTTGAGCCGGTTTGGAATCGGAATTACATCGATTCTGTGCAGATTACGGCGGCGGAGACGCTGGGCGTGGAAGGCCGCGGGCCGTTCTACGAGAAGGCCGGCGCGTTGCGCGACGTGATCCAGAATCACGTGATGGAGCTGCTCAGCTTCATCGCCATGGAGCCGCCTTCGAGCTTCGACGCCGAGGCGGTGCGGCGCGAAAAGGTGAAGGCGTGGCGCGCGATCCCAAGCATTCCGATTCTGAATGCAGTGCGCGGGCAGTATGGACCGGGCGTGATCGACGGCAAGAAAGTGGTCGGTTATCGCGATGAGGATCGCGTCAATCCCGAGTCGGGCACGGAGACCTTTGCCGCTGTGCGGCTGGAGATCGAGAACTGGCGCTGGGCAGGCGTACCGATCTACCTGCGCGCGGGCAAGCGGCTGAAGAAGCGCGCCACGGAGATCAGCATCCAGTTCAAACAGCCGCCGCTGTTGATCTTCAATCGCATGCAATCGAGCGGGCCGTGCAACGAGATTCAGCCGAACCTGCTGACCATCCGCATTCAGCCCGACGAGGGCATCGCGCTGCGCTTCGGCGCGAAGGTGCCCAACACGCCGAATATGTCGGTGTGCCCGGTGAACATGGACTTCAACTACGCGGGAGCATTCGGCTCGTCCAGTGCGAATGGCTACGAACGCCTCCTGTTAGATGCGATGCTCGGCGACCAGACGCTGTTTGCCCATCGCGACGGCGTGGAGACGACGTGGGCGCTCTATACGCCGATTCTGGAGGCGTGGGCAGCGAAGAATCCCGAAGTCTTCCCGAATTACTTTGCGGGTTCGTGGGGACCAGACTGCTCGGAGCGGCTGCTGGAGCGCGCGGGGCACACGTGGCGGAATAATCTGGGAGCGCGAGGGTAAAGGGAGCTCAAGAGGCCTGCGTCGTCTCTCCGTGCCTGTCATCCTGAGCCGGCGGATTGGAAGCGGGCGACGGATCGTCTACTTTCTTAGCAGCGGTCGGGGTGCGGCCTGAGAACAGCAACCACAGATCCTTCGACTGCGCCGCGCTGGGCTCGGCTTCGCTCAAGATGACAGGTGTAGGGAAGGGTTCGTGGGAACCCAGGGCGTGCAGTTTGCAGCTGCTCATGCGCCTACTCCCGAATAACCTTCACCAGGATCCCGTCGGGCAGCTCGCCTTCGATCAGGTGAACGACGCCGTTTTTGACCAGCCCTTCGAAGACCTGGCGTTGTGGGCGAGCTTCCGCCGGCTTGGCGCCGGGAGCGGGCGATGTGCCTGACGGCGGGACCGCAAACAGGCCGGCATTACGGGAACCGCCGCTACCACCGGCCGCGCTCTCTCCCACTGGCTTCCTGCCCATGCCACGGTCCATGGCGTCGTTGGCCAGCTTGTCGGCCTCCTGGTTGCCCCCGCGGAGCGTATGCGCCATCTGGAAGCGCTCGAGGCGGCCGGCGAGGCGCTTGGCCTCTTCCCAGAGGGGCATAAGGCCAGGATTCTTGACCTTGTAGATCCCCTTCATCTGCTTGACCATCAGCTCCGAATCCGAGACCACTCTTAGCTGTCGGACCTGGTTCTCGATTGTCCAGCGCAATACCGCCAGCAGGCCGGAGTACTCGGCGAAGTTGTTGGTCTGCTTGCCCAGGTACTCGCTCAGGCGTGCGACGACGCGGCCGTGGGGGTCTTCGACGACGGCGCCGTAGCCGGCCGGACCGGGATTGCCGCGGGACCCGCCATCGCAGTGGGCGGTATACCAGGAGTCTTTTGGTGGCTTGTCCTGACCAGCATCACGACCGGCATCCTGACCGGCGTGGGGGCCTATTCCGGGAAACAGCGGAGTGTTCATTCTTCTAGAGTTTAGAGCGATTCCAGAGTTGGCGTACCGTTTTCGGCTTGTGCCGGGTCGGCGACTCCCTGTTGGTCGCGCCGACTTAATGGCTGTGGCCTGCGCGCATAACAAACTCTGGAATCGCTTTAGCGGGAATCCCCGACCGGCACTTCGGTACTCGCGCGAGGCTCACCAAGGGGAACATGCGGCGTCTATCCGGTAGCGAAGACTCCTCCAGGATCGGAGCTTTTTGACCC
This sequence comes from uncultured Acidobacteriaceae bacterium, assembly GCA_963778705.1. GTDB lineage: Bacteria > Acidobacteriota > Terriglobia > Terriglobales > Acidobacteriaceae > Telmatobacter. The sequence goes on along the minus strand of CAVZVM010000006.1, from coordinate 322,794 downwards.
AATGGGAAGTGAAGCTGCCAGCATAGCGTCATCCCCCGTACTTGGCCCCGCAATTGGCCCGGCAGGCGCAGCGGGGTCTTTCGCCTGGCCAGCCAAAGGAGCGGTACAATCCTCTCCAGGTATGGCTGCGACCAGAGCGATCAACGGTCCGGACCGCGCGCAGGAGCGCTTGCAGGCGCGTGCGCCGGAGATGGAGCTGATTCGCGAGGCACAAAAGGGCTCGCGGGTGGCGTTCGACGCGCTGGTGCGTCAGTACGAGTCGCAGGTATTGCGGCTGGCGCTGCACCTGACGGGTTCGGAGCACGACGCCGAAGATATCTACCAGGAAGCTTTCCTGAAGGCCTTCCGCTATATCGGGAACTTTCGGTTCGAGTGCTCGTTTTACACCTGGATTTACAGGATTGTCACGAATCTTTGCCTGGATCAACTCCGGCGGCGTAAGACGCGCAGGGAAGACCAGGCCGTCCTGGTGGATCATTCCGGAGATGAGATCGATCTGCTGGCTTCGGTCTCGGACGTCCGGTCGTTCTCGAATCCCGAACGGGAGCTGGACCGGAAGGTTCTGGGTGAGCGGATTCAGGCTGCGTTGAGCAAGCTGACACCCCGCGAACGGATGGTTTTTGAGTTGAAGCACTACCAGGGGCTCCGCCTGCGCACCATCGGAGAGATGTTGAATACGACAGAAGAAACCGCCAAGAATACGCTCTTCAGAGCGACCAAAAAGTTGAGATCGCAGTTGGCGGGATGCAGGTAATTGGCGCATCTTTAGCGCCGACTTTTGGACCGGATTTGCAGCACTGAGGTACGAGGCTGGAAGGACGTAACACCATGAATTGCGAAGTTGCCCATGAGCGGATCGTGCTGGCGGCTTACAGTGAGCTGGCAGACGAGCAGATTCACGAGTTGGACCGGCATCTGGCCACCTGCAATGAATGCAGCACGGAACGGGAGCAGCTGCAGGCGCTGAAGACGCTGGCCAGCGCGCACTCGGTGCAGGAGCCGAACGCGAACCTTGTGGCTCGGTCGCGGATGCGGCTTGAGGAAGCCCTCGACGCGCTTCCTCCGAAGCGGTGGTATGAGCGCTGGGGCGATGGAATCCTGAATAACTTTGCGCGATTGCAGACTGCGCCCGTGGCTGCGGCACTGCTGCTGGTGGCCGGGCTGGGCGCAGGCAGCATCGGTGGCTATGAAGTTGCGCAGGGACGTGCCGCACATGCCGCGGCCGGCAATGCCGCCGAGCAGGCGCTTGCGAAACCGGAGGCATCGACTGCTCCAGCGACGCCCCCGGCCGTGGCGAATATCTCCAGCATCGTGCGGCAGCCGAACAGCGAGATGGTCGAAGTGCGCTACAACGAAGTGGTGCCCCGGCAGGTGGAGGGGCCGCTCGACGATCCGGCGATCCGGCAGCTATTGATGATGGCCTCGGAGGATGCAAACTCGGCGGGCATCCGCGACGATTCGGTGGGCCTGCTGGCGGCGGAGTGCCGTGCGGGACACGGCTGCAATGCGGCGGGCATTCGCGATGCACTCATGGTGGCACTGCGTTATGACCGCAACGCGGGCGTGCGCGAGAAGGCGCTGCAGGGGCTTGAGCCCTACGTCTCGCAAGATATGCGCGTCCGCGATGCCGTGCTGGAGGCGCTGCTGAACGATAACGATCCGCGTATTCGCACCGAGGCGATCAACGTACTCGAACCTGTCGAGGCCGATATGACGGTGCGGCAGGTGCTGTCGACGGTAGCAACATCGGATCAGAGTCCCCAGATCCGCAACGTCTCGCGGCAGGTATTGCGCAGTGTGCCGGAGATTCAATAGGGATGAATAACGTTCGGGTTACGGCGCCATTCTGTACAGAGCGCCGGCCTGAAGTGGAAAAACAAGCAGGGGGAAACAGATGAAGTACTTTTCGAGGCTAAGTCGCAAGATTTCAGGAGGCTCCGCAGGGAGTCGATGGTTGTGGGTGGTTGCCTTGCTGGGAGCAGGTCTGGTGGGGGGTGCGGCCATTGCATCGGCGCAGTCCGGTGGCCTCGCACAGATGATGGGCGACCCGAGTCCGCTGCTGCACGCCAGTGCAACGCCAGGTTACATGGGCGTGCTGGTGGGCGACGTCGACTCCGAGACCGCAACCAAGTTGAAACTGAAAGACACGCGCGGCGCCGTGATCACGCTCATCGATCACGATGCGCCCGCAGCGCAGGCCGGCATTCGCGTGAATGACGTAGTGCTGCAGGTAAACGGCGAGACGATGGAAAACGCCGAACACTTCGGGCGTGTGCTGCGCGAGGTGCAGCCGGGCCGCACCGTCACTCTGGTGATCAGCCGGGATGGCAACGTGCAGACGATTGCGGTGCAGCTGGTGGACCGCAAAAAGATGGAGCACGATGTCTGGAACCGGTTGGACAGCGGCAGCGAGCCAGCCTCTTCGGGTGCCGGATTGGGCATTCTGGAGGGCGGCGGAGGCGATATTCCGACGAGCGCGAGCGGATTCCATCTGCCGTTTGTCGGGACGAACACGCTGAGCGTGGGTGCGCTTGTGGAACCGCTGGCGCCGCAGATGGCCGACTATCTTGGCGTGCAGGGCGGCCTGATGATCAAACAGATCGCGCGCAAGAGCGAAGCCGAAACGGCGGGTCTCAAAGCGTACGATGTGATCCTCAAGGTTGGCGGGGATGGAATCGCGACCACGGCGGACTGGGACCGCGCGCTGCGCGCCAACCAGAACAAGCCCGTACAGGTGACGATTCTGCGCGATCGCCGGCAGCAGGCAGTAACGCTGCAGGTGGATTCGAAGCGGCACCACCGGTAGTTGCGCCTGATCAATCAGCCTGGCCGCTTCAGCACCTGTTTGGCGATGGTGGCCAGCTGCATGTTCGACGTGCCTTCGTAGATCTTGCCGATCTTGGCGTCGCGGTAGTACTTCTCCGCCGGATAGTCGCGCACAAATCCATTGCCCCCGAAGATCTCGACGCACTCGCTTGCGGTGCGCTCGGCCACCTCTGAGGCAAAGAGCTTGGCCATGGCGGCTTCTTTGACGAAGGGCTGGCCTGCGTCCTTAAGGCGGGCGGCGTTGTAGACCATGCAGACGGGCGGCTTCAATCTCGCGTGGCCATCTGCGCCAGCGTGAATTGCACTGCCTGAAAGTCCGCGATGGGCTTGCCGAACTGGTGCCGTTCCTGCGCGTAGCGAGCCGCGTGCCCCCAGGCTCCTTCGGCCAGGCCCAGCATCTGAGCGCCAATGCCGATGCGGCCTTCGTTGAGCGTCTCGATGGCGATCTTGTAGCCCTTGCCGCGCTCGCCCAGCAGGTTTTCTTCCGAGATAAAGCAGTTGTCGAAGACCAGCTCGCAGGTGCTCGAGGCACGGATGCCGAGCTTGTCTTCTTTGCGGCCGACATTGAATCCGGGAGCCCCCTTCTCGACGAGAAAGGCCGTGATGCCCTTGTAGCCGGCGGAGGTATCGACGGTGGCGAAGACAACGAACAGCCCCGCTTCACGGGCATTACTGATCCAGAGTTTGCGGCCTGAAAGCCGATAACCGCCATCGGCAGGTTCGGCGCGGGTCTGCAATGCAAACGCATCCGACCCGGAACCGGCCTCGCTCAGGGCGTAGGCGCCAGCGGTGTTCGCGGCAAGACGCGGAAGCCAATGCTTCTGCTGGGCCTCGGTCCCCCAGCGGCGCAGGGCGTTCACAACCAGGGTGTTGTGCACGTCGACGAGGACAGCGACAGCAGGATCGACGGTGGAGATGGCTTCGATGGCCAGCACCGCATCGAAGAAACTGCCGTCCGCGCCTTTCAGGGATTCGGGGATCTCGATCCCCATGAGGCCGAGCTCGAAGAGTTGTGGGATGAGATGCGGAGCGAACTGCTGCTGGTCGTCCATGCTACGCACGAAAGGCTCGATCTTTTCCCGGGCAAACTGCTGCACCGTCGAGTAGAAGAGCGATTCCTCCTCGGAAAGCTGGGTGAGCGGGGAAGGATGATGAATTTTGGCCAAGCGGAGAGTGCCTCCGGCCTCGCAGTGTATCAAAGCGGGTGCAGTGGACGATGCGGGCGGTTTACGGCTGCGACTTTCTCCCTTGGACCGGAGGAGCAAAGAAAGAGGGCAGACGCTGCAAAAGACATCTGCCCCGATGGAATCGATCGCCGGCTAGTCGATCGTTAATGTGAAGCTTTGGGAAGTCGTGATGGTCGCGGTCGCTGAATCCTGTCCCGTTAAGGTAATGGTGTAGGTTCCCTTGGGTGGATTCGAGACGCTGCTGGAACTGGAACTGCCGCCGCCGCAGGCCGAAAGGCCGAGGCCAAGAGAGAGCAGGCCCACAATGGCCGCGAGACCACGCAACTTCCGCGAGGACCGGCCGATGCATCCGGCGAGGAACAGCCCGGCAAGCGTAATTGCGAGGGGTGCAGGGCTGGGCGGATTGTTTTTCGAGGTCTTTGCTGTGCCAATCCGATGGATAGCGCCCGGCCTGCTGGCTCCGGTGGCCGCACAGTTGGCGCCATTCGCATCGATACCAATCTGCGCACTGAGTGGCGCCGTGCCGGTGATCGATGCCGAACCGTTCGAGTTAAACCCTGTGCTGGCATAGACGCACAAATTAGCCAACGCGCTGTTGTTTGAGTAGGCGACGTTAAAGTCGATCGTCCCGGTATAACCGCCTGAGGGCGTAATCGTCAGGTTCTCAGTTCCTGCCGAACCTTGGCTGATGGTAAGCGTCGATGGGCTGAATGCAAAGGCAAAGGTTCCCTTGCCCGAACTTGTGCCGGCAATGGTGATCGCCACAGTGCCGGTGGATGCGGCGTGTGCGCTGTCTCCCGCATACTGCGCTACCAGGGTGTGCACTCCGGCGGTCGTAAAGTTGGCGGTGTAGGTGGCTGTGCCGCCCGAGCCCAGAGTGAGGGGCACGACGGAGCCGCTGCTGCTATACGAAGTGCCGCCGCCATCGATCGACAGGCTGATATTGCCGGTCGGTGTTGTAGTTCCGGTGTTGGAAGCAACCGTGATGGTGATGGTGTCATTCGCACCAGAGGCGGGTGTCGTTGTCGTTGCCGCAACCGTGGTGGTGGTTCCGATCAGGGTGGTGGATGTGCTGGCCGCCGGCCATGCAGTGGCCAACGCGCTCAGGTTCACCGAGCCGAGGCCGGTCACCAGGTCATAGCCGGTTCCGGCGGTGTAGCTGCCCTCCGATGCGGTACTGCAATAGGACGACTCCAGGGACGACCCGAGAGTGGTGGGGCACTCATTGTTGCCGGTGGTGATGTCGTTGAACACCGCCGCGTAGGTGGCGGGAGTGGCGGCCAGAGAGTAAAGAGTGGGATTGAGCAGGCCCTGGCCGGAGACATAGCCTTTGTCCTGGTTGAGAATGGCCACCATGCCAGCGAAGATGGGTGTGGAGAAGCTGGTGCCGCCGGCGACGGTCAGATCTTGCGTCGACGCGTCTCGGAAGCCGCTGGAGCAACTCGCCGTTTGGCCTGAGTTCCAGTCGCTTGTGTCGCTGGTACAGAACAGGAATCCGGGGAGATCGGGCGAGGCGTAGAAGGAGACATCGGGTACGTCGCGTTTGCCGTCGCTGGGAATGCCGGGCACGCCGGTTTGCCAGCTTGGCTTGGTTGTGTACAGTGTGCTCACGCCACCGCCGGTTGCGCTCAGAGTGGTCGCTCCGGCTCCAATCGCATTCGCGTCGTCGTTCCACGCAACTTCGGGGATGTAGGCAAGAAGCGATGTGATCTCATCGCTTGAACCCTTGGCTTCCCAGTACTGATTGCCGGCCACGTCGTTGGCCGAAGTGATCTCCGTGCCGCCGACGCCCGTCACGTATTGGCTGCTGGCCGGATAGCTGACGGCGAGTGCCTCCTGGGCGGCGAGGGTCGGATTGGTGGTCGTTGGGCTCACATAGCAGGCGCTGGAGCCTGCGTCGCCGGAGGCAGCTACTACAGTCTGACCTTGCGCTGCGGCCTGTTGGAAGACTGCATCAAGAGCAGTCGCCGTGGCGGCTGAGAGTTCTGGCTCGCAGCTGCCGTAGCTGACGCTGATGATGTTGCCGATCTTCCCGTCGACCGCGTATTGAATCGAGTCGTAGATTCCGTAGTTGGTGTTGCTGCCCGTGTAAACGAAGAAGATTTCGGCGCCGGGAGCCATGGCGCCCGACCATTCTATGTCGAGGTCGGATTCGCCCTGATCGCCAGCGAAGGCCTGGGGCGTTCCTGAGCCGGGCACGAGAACCTGGGTTGGATCCTTCACGGTCAGGCCGGCGGCCGTCTCAAAGTTCTCAATATCGCTGTTGACAATCGAAGACTGTCCAACTGCGACGATGGATTGGCCCACTCCCGTTGTCCCTGCGCCGATGAGGGCTTTGACGCCGTAGGCGAGTTGAATATCGCCGGGAGCGAAGAAGACGTTGCCGGAGACGCTGGAGGTGTACGCAGGATTCGCCTGGAGCACGCGGCTCCTCTGAATCATCGGCCGGGGACGGAAGTCATTCAGATTCCGGACGGCGGTCACAACCGGAGCAAAAGCGGATGGAATCGTTAGCTCCGTGGAAGGAGCAAAGTGCTTTTCGCCGTTGACGGTGTAGTAATGCATCTGCGTCTGAAAGGCCTGCTCGACCTGACCAGCGGTTCCCGAGAAGCGAATCATGTTCTGGCTGCGCGCGACCGAGTCGATTGAGAAGCCCTGCTGCTCCAGCCAATTCTCCACTTTGGCGATGTCCGACTGGGCCATCCCAAAGCGGGCGGCAAACTGCTCGGGAGAGAGCCATTGGTGGTAGAGCGGAGACGCGGGATCCTGCTGCGCGGCGATCAGAGCTTCGAGATCGGCCTGCTGGGCCGCCGAGCGGCTGAAGACAATGCTCATACCGTTGAGTCGGGCGCCGGAGGGCATACGGCCGGAATCGAATCGGTCCTGGGCCAGCGGGTGGAGAGACCCTCTCAAGGTAGATACTGCGGCACTGGAGATCTCGGCCTGAATACGCGGCGCTGGAGTCTGGGCGGCCAGGACGCCGGCGGCCAGAAAAAAGGCTGCAAGCCATCCGAAGACTCGAAGGCCCAGTTGCCTGGAGCAAAGCAGTTTCGTCATAGCAATCCTTATCGTGAAGACGTTTTGGGGCCGGAAACACACGTTCGCGGACCGGACAAGGCCCACGTTGGATCGGAGAGCGGAGAACGTCAGCTTCTTTCTTTGGCGATTCCAGGAACGCGTTCAGCGAGCCGGTGCCTTCAGGAAGCAGGGGAGTTGCATATCAAGGGACGGCGCCGATCCGAATGCGTATCTGGCGGCAGCCTCCCAGTGCGGGCTTAGCACGCGCATCTCCACAGTTAGACTCAGGTTCTGGCACAAAGTTGTGGGACGGCGCCGGGATACGGACGCGAACGCCATCCACGCTAGAACTGGCTCGAATCGATGAAGTTGCGGTGATTTACCCGGCCGGATGCAGGAGTTCGAGTGCCGGCGCCTGTTTGCTGCCAGGAACAAAGCGATTGGCGCGCCAGGCGATGGAGAGCTGCTCTCCCTCGAGGAGCTTGCGAATCTGCGCCCGCGCGTGGTCGGCCCACGGTCCACTGCGATCCAGGCGGAGGTAAGCCTGCCAATGGCGCAGTGCGGCGCGTCCCTCTCCTTTGCGTTCGTAGGCGAGGGCGAGATTGTAGTGGGCATCGGCGTAGTGCGGCGACAGGATCACGGCCTGCTGGTAGGCCTGGATCGATTCCTCGGGGCGTTCCAGTTCGTCGAGGACGTTGCCCAGATCGAAAAAGGCAAGCACATAGCCTGGGTCGATCTCGGTTGCAGTGCGATAGAGTTCTTCGGCGCGGCCGAAGCGGCGGAGATGGAAGAAGATCGTCCCGAGATTGATGAAGGCCGGGGCATAGGCGGGATCGCATTCAATAATTTGCTCGTAGAGAGCGATCGCGCGATTCTTCTCGCCCGCTTCTTCCGCCTGAACGGCCGCGAGAAAGAGATTGTGAATCTCGCTGGCGCCGGAGGCCGATCCGGGCCGGCGCAAGAGCGCCGGTCCGGCTTGGGTCGCGCCTCGATCCAGACGCTCGAAATCGAACAGCAGTTGGCGGCGAATCGGATCGACCATGGCTCCGCTGCAACGGAACGCCAGCCGGGTGCCTGAGCGGACCACCGTGGCTTCGAGCAGCGGGTTAGTCATCCCCGCAACCGCGCGCATGGCAACAATCGAGTCGCGGATCGAGGAGGCCGGGACATCTTCTTCGCGCAGCGCCCGCAGCGTGCGCAGCTGGCCCAGGTCCTGAAAGGAATAGGTCTGCTGTGCGGGGATAAGTTCGGCCTTTTCCCAACCAAACAACTGGCGGGAACTGATCTGCAGGATACGGAGGACATCCTGACGGCTATAGCTGGTCACTCTTGCATGCTCCCTGGTTGGTCCGCCGATGACTGGAGGATGACCCTGTGCAGGGAGGACTTCAATTGGGCTGCACTGGGTTGTACATCGCTCAACTTCAACTCGATCCCCGTTTCGATCGTTCCGGACTTCGCTCTGTGGAACAGTTCCTGAGGAACCACTTGCTGGATTATGCCAAGGATATGCGTGGATAAGAGGGCGCGAATTACTGCGGGAAGAAAAGTGCGTGGATAACTAATGCCTTATTTGGTTCAGGCGGGAGGCAGGAGCGGCGCGCGATTGACTCCGTTCGAGCGACGCGCCGTCGGGGGCAATCAAAGGGCGGCCCAAAACGGTCTGTGCACCTCTTTATCAAGTTGTAAACAAACGCAGTCTTTCTTTGTGTTTATACCGAGATTTGTGCTACTTTTTTAGCCTTTCCGAAAGTCGTGCGCTTTCCTTCCTGTGCGCCGAAGAGGTATGGGCCCGGTGTTCGATTCAGATGTTCGCCTGACTTGGAAAGACGATCTGGACGTCTTGTTTGTCAGCGATCGTGTCGCAGGCATGCTCGGATATGAACAAGCGGACCTGCTCTCTTCTATCTCGCTGCAACAGTTGATTCACCCTCGTGACCTGCCTCTTGTGCACGAGCTGTTCGCGCCATTCGCTGCGAGGCGAAGAGGAGACGTGTGCCTGCGCATCCGTGGAGCCGACGGCCGAATTCGCTGCCTCCGCTTCTCCTACGTGCGCGAGTGGCCGGTGCGTGACAAGATTGTCGTGAGAGCGCGATTGTCCGACGGGAGGCGCACGGCCGGTCTTCCTGAGCCGTCAGCCGAGCTGCTGACCGCAATGGACAGCATCGGCCAGCCTGTCTGCTGCAAAGATCTAGACCATGTCATCACCCAGGCCAACCAAAGCTTCCACGGGCTGTTTTCCGGGGAGAGACGCGAGCTGGCGGGCTTGACCGACTACGACCTGTTCCCGGAAGACTACGCCGACAAGTCGTGGGCGGCGGAAGAGCAGGTATTGGCTGGAGAGGCAGACTCCCGTTTAGTCGTCCAAGTCTCGGAAGAGCCCAGGCAAAAGCAATCCTTTGAAAACCGCACGGTACCGATACATGTGCTTGGCAAGACCGTGGGGTTCTACAGCATTGTCACCGACGTGGCAGGGCGCTCATTGACAGAACGGACTTGGCGGGAAGAATCCGCGCAAGAGGCCTACCGGCTCGCTGAGCTGGGCACATTTGTCGTGGACCTGTCTGCGCGGACATGGACGGCGTCGGATCTTGTCTACGAAATCCTCGGGCTCGCGAAAGACTGCGCGCGCACGGCCGCCATTTGGGGCAACTTGATCTCCGAGGAAGACCACGGCCGGCTCTGCAGCCTTTTCGGGGAGGTGAGCTCAGGTCTTACCAAACGAATCGATACCGAAGTCCGATTCGTCTACGAGGGAAAAGAGTTCCGATGGGTGCGCTTCCGGGCTGAACTGGAAGAGGCTGCGCAGCGAAATCCGAAGACTCTGCACGGAACCATCAAAGACATCACGGCACAAAAGCGGGCGGAAGAGGATGTCAAGGCGAGCTCGAGCCTAATTGAAATGTTCATTCGGGATGCTCCGGCAGGGGCTGCCATGTTCGATCGGGACATGCAATTCAAGAGCGCCAGCCAGCGCTGGATCGATGAGCGGGAGCGAGGCGAGCGACAGATTATTGCACGGCACCTCTACGATCTCCACCCCAGGATCCCGGAGCCGTGGAAAGAGGATCATCGTCGTGCTCTGGCAGGTGAAACCACGCCATACCGCGAGGAGCGGTTCGAAGACGAAAGCGGTATCGAGCACTGGGTGTGGCGCATGGTGCAACCTTGGCGCGAGGGCGATGGCAGGATAGGCGGCATTGTTATCTTTTCCGAGGACATCACCGCGCGAAAGCAGGCGGAAGGGGACGTCCGCGAGAAAGAAGAGTCTCTCCGGGAAGCGCAGAGGATCGCGGGGTTGGGCAGCTACGTTCTCGAGATTGCCACCGGGGTGTGGACTGCCTCGGAGATGCTCGATGGAATCTTCGGAATCGGCGCGGAGTATCCACACAGCTTTGAAGGCTGGAAGGCCCTGCTGCATCCCGACGACAAGGAGGCCGTGGAATCGCACATGGTCTCGTATCTGGCAAACGAGGCTTCGGCAGAGGCGCCTCCGTTCGACAGGGAGTATCGCATCGTGCGGCCATCGGATGGAGTTACACGTTGGGTCCACGGACTGGGCCGGGTCGAGTTCGATGCGGATGGACATCCCCGGATTCTTCGCGGCACCATCCAGGACATCACCAGGCGCAAAGCCGTCGAAGCCACGTTGATGGAGAGCCGTCAGCTGCTGCAACTGTTTATCGAACGCGCCCCGACGGCAATTGCCATGTTCGACCGGGAGATGCGGTACATCGCGGTGAGCCAACGCTGGATCGACAATTACGCTCTGGCAGACCAGACGATTCTTGGCAGGTCGCACTATGAGGTCTTTCCCGATATCCCCGAGCATTGGAAAGACGTGCATCGCCGAGGGATGGCCGGCGAAGGCCAACGCAGCGAGGAGGAACGCTTCGACCGATCGGATGGCTCGAAGTTGTGGTTGCTGTGGGAGATGATTCCGTGGAGAAGAGCCGACGGCAGTGTCGGAGGCATCATCCTGTTCACCGAAGACGTCTCCGCACTGAAAGCAAGTACGGAACGTCTGCAGTTGGCGGCGAGCGTCTTCACCCACGCTTCCGAGAGCATCGTGATTACTGACTCGAATGGTGCGATCCTGGACGCGAACAACGCGTTTACGCGCATCACGGGCTACGCGCGCGACGAGATTCTGGGAAAGAATCCGCGCCTGCTGAACTCCGGCCGCCAGCCGAGAGAGTTCTATGCCGACATGTGGACACAGCTCAAAGACAAGGGGCAGTGGTCCGGCGAGATATGGAACCGCAGCAAGAGTGGCCAGATCTATCCAGGGATGCTGACCGTCAATGCCGTTCCGGATGCGGCCGGCAAGACAAAGCACTATGTCGGGCTGTTCTCCGATCTCTCGCCCGTCAAAGAGCGCGAACGGCAGTTGAAGCATGTGGCGCACTTCGACATGCTGACCGGGCTGCCAAATCGCACCCTGCTCGCCGACCGGCTGCGTCAGGCGATGGCCCAGGCGAAGCGGATGGGCCGCTTGCTGGCCCTTGCCTATGTGGACCTGGACGACTTCAGCGCGATGAACGAGCGGCACGGGCGGATAGTTGGGGACCAGTTGCTGAATGCGCTTACCCAACGCATGAGCACAGCGCTGCAGGAGGCCGACACGCTGGCAAGGCTGGGAGGGGACGAGTTTGCCGCTGTGCTGCTCGACAACGGGAATATCGAAGAGAGTCTCGCGCAGATTGGGCGTCTTCGTGAGGTCATCGGAGAGCCGGTGCAATTGGGCGACCTGAACCTGCAGACCTCAGCGAGTATTGGGATCACTTTTTATCCCCAGGCCGACGAGGTGGAACCGGACCAGCTATTACGCCAGGCCGACCAGGCGATGTACTTCGCCAAGCTGGCGGGCAAGGGACGCTACCACGTGTTCGATCCTATGCTCGACCGCAGCATGCGCGGGCGCCATGAGGATCTGCAGCGCATCCGGCAGGCTCTGCACGCTGAGGAGTTCGAACTCTACTTTCAGCCCAAGGTGAACATGCGCACCGGAGCAGTCCTGGGAGCCGAGGCGCTGATTCGCTGGAGGCACCCGGAACTTGGCCTGCTCTCGCCCCAACACTTCCTCCCCGTGATGGAAGGCAATCTGCTCGTGGTTGAGCTAGGCGAGTGGGTCATCGAACGCGCGCTGACCCACATGGAAACTTGGCGCGACGTGGGGCTGGACATACCCATCAGCGTAAATGTCGACGCATTGCAATTGCAGGAACCGCGCTTTGTCGATCGGCTCAAGGAGATTCTTGCCCGCCATCCGCAGATAGAACCGTCGAAGCTGGAGTTGGAGGTCCTGGAGAGCAGCGCGTTCCAGGATTTAGCTCAGGTGTCCGAGGTCATTCGTGCCTGCAGCAAGCTGGGCGTTTCGTTCGCGCTGGATGACTTTGGCACTGGGTATTCTTCGCTCTCCTACCTGAAGCGCCTGCCGGTCGATGTTCTGAAGATCGACCAGAGTTTTGTCCACGACATGCTGGACGACCCGGAAGATCTGTCGATTCTCGAAGGTGTGCTGGTGCTGGCCAACGCGTTTCGCCGCCTCGCGGTCGCCGAAGGAGTGGAGACGGTGGACCATGGATTAATGCTTCTGCGCCTTGGCTGCCAGATCGGCCAGGGCTATGAAATTGCACGCCCGATGCACGCCAGCGATCTTCCTGGGTGGGTCGCTGCCTGGCGGCCGGACTCGCGCTGGATGGGTGCTTCCGCCATCGATCCGGTGAAATGGCCGGCTCTGCGCGCGGGCGTCGATCATCGGGCATGGGTCGTTGAGTTCGAAGAGTACATCGAGGGGCGCCGCCTCGCCGCCCCGGCAAACGATCCTCATCTGTGCCGCTTCGGGCAGTGGATGGATGCGGAGACCTCGGCAGGACGCGGCAAAGAAGCGGCGTTTCGCTCCGTCTATGACGTGCATCGGGAACTCCACACCCAAGCGGACCATATGCTCGTCCGCAAGGCTGAAAATGGCGGCGCAATGACGGCAGCCCTCCCCCAGTTGCACGCCTTGCGAGATGACCTGCTGGCAAAACTTCAGGATCTGGCGCAGACGCTGTAGCCGGTCCTCGGTACCGCGCGGGTTCCCGGGAGGTGCGCTCCCACTTTCGCGTCGTATGCCCAGCGCCCGCCGGGTGCTAGACTGCCCTCCAGTGCCGTCCAGCCCGCCGTCGATCGCCGAGGGGCACCATCGAATGCCTTGCCAACCCACTACAGCTTTTCAGCATAGAGAATCTCGAGATCAGGAATGGACGATCCCCAAACAATTGTAGTGACCGGCGGAGCCGGCTTTATCGGTTCGAACTTCGTTTTGCAATGGATCGAGCGTGCCGGCTCTCGACTCGTAAACTTCGACGCGCTTACCTATGCGGGGAATGCGGAGAATTTGGCGTCGCTCAGGGAGGATGCCCGACACATTTTGGTGCGTGGGGATATCTGCGATGCCGATCAAGTCGCAGCCGTGCTTCGCGAACATCGGCCGAAAGCGATCGTGCACTTTGCTGCAGAAAGCCACGTCGATCGCTCGATCGCCGATCCGGGCGCATTCATTCGAACCAACGTGCAAGGCACTCATATCCTGCTGGAACAGGCGCGGCGCTACTGGGTTGAGCTCGATCCCGCAAGACGGGAGGCATTTCGCTTTCTGCACGTATCCACCGACGAGGTGTACGGTTCGCTTGGGCTGGACGATCCGCCTTTCTCCGAGACGACGGCCTACGCGCCGAACAGTCCGTATGCGGCATCGAAGGCTGCCTCCGATCATCTCGTGCGGGCGTATCACCACACCTATGGTCTTCCTGTGGTGACGACAAATTGCTCGAATAACTACGGCCCCTATCAGTTTCCGGAGAAGCTGATTCCATTGATGATTTTGAACGCGCTTGAAGGCAAGCCGCTGCCGGTGTATGGCGATGGCCAAAACGTGCGCGACTGGCTCTTTGTCGAGGACCACTGCGCGGCGATTCGCGTCGTGCTCGAGCGTGGACGCGTGGGAGAAACCTATAACATCGGTGGCAACAGCGAGCGCAAGAACATCGACGTAGTTACGACGATCTGCGACTTAGTCGACGAGATGCGGCCCGATTCGGCGATTGGACCGCGTCGCAAGCTCATCACCTATGTGACCGATCGGCCGGGCCATGACCGTCGCTACGCAATCGACGCAAGAAAAATCGCCGGCGAGATTGGCTGGGAGCCTGCAGAGGCCTTTGAGGGCGGGTTGCGGAAGACAGTCGCCTGGTATCTCGCGAACAGCGTGTGGATTGAGCATGTACGCACGGGCGCATACAAGGACTGGATTCGGTTGAATTATGAAGAGAGGGTCTCCCGATGAAAGGAATTATTCTCGCGGGTGGATCGGGGACCCGGCTGTATCCGGTCACGAATGCTGTGATCAAGCAGCTGTTGCCGGTCTATGACAAGCCGATGATCTACTACCCGCTGAGCACGTTGATGCTCGCGGGACTGCGCGACATTCTGATCATCTCGACCCCGCAGGATACGCCGCGGTTTGTGGAATTGCTCGGCGATGGGGCGCGCTGGGGAATCAATTTGCGCTATGCGGTGCAGCCCAGCCCCGACGGACTGGCGCAGGCATTCCTCATCGGCCGCGAGTTCATCGGCGACGATACCAGCGCACTGGTGCTTGGAGACAACATCTTCTACGGCCAGTCCTTCTCAAAGCATCTGCAGCGGGCTGCGCAGGTCCAGCATGGCGCCATCGTGTTCGCCTACCCCGTCCACGATCCGGAGCGCTACGGTGTGGTGGAGTTCGACAAACAGGGTCACGCCATCAGCATCGAGGAGAAGCCCGAAAAGCCTAAGTCGCGCTATGCGGTTACGGGCCTCTACTTCTACGACAGAGAGGTTGTGCGTCTGGCCGCTGCACTTAAGCCGAGCCGTCGCGGCGAACTCGAAATCACCGATCTGAACCGCCTTTATCTTGAAGCCGGCAAACTCAAGGTAGAAGTGATGAGCCGTGGAATGGCGTGGCTCGATACCGGCACTCACGATTCTTTGTTTGATGCGGGGCTCTTCATTCAGACTATCCAGCGGCGGCAGGGACTGAAGATTGCCTGTCCCGAGGAGATTGCGTTTCGCCTCGGATACATCGACGCTGAACGAGTCCGGGCCCTGGCGCAGCCGGTGCTCAAGAGCGGATACGGGCAGTACCTCTTGTCGCTCCTGGATGAGCCTGGGTACCAGCCGGAGTCCGATGAACTATGAAAATCGAGGAGACCGCGCTGGCGGGAGTTGTCCTTCTTACACCCGATGTCTATCGCGACAATCGCGGCGCTTTCCTGGAAACATGGAATCTGCGCGCGATGAGCGATGCGGGATTGCCCTCGACGTGGGTGCAGGATAATTTCTCGATCTCGAAGAAGAATGTACTGCGCGGCCTTCACTATCAGGTGACGCAGCCGCAGGGCAAATTGGTTCGGGTGACGCACGGCGCGGTGCTCGACATTGCGGTTGACCTGCGCCGCAGCTCGCCCACGTTCGGAAAACATGCGGCGGTTGAACTGGACGGCGAGAGCGGCCGAATGCTGTGGATTCCTGCCGGCTTTGGCCATGGGTTTCTGGTCCTGAGCGATGTTGCGGGCTTCGCCTACAAAGTCACGGATTACTATTCGCCCGCAGGCGAGCGCACGATTCTCTGGAGTGACGCGGATCTTGCGATCCCGTGGCCTGTTGCCGCGGATCAGGTGGTCGTCTCGGAGAAGGACCAGCGTGGCGCGGCCTTCCGTGAGGCGCAGGTCTTTGCATGAGTGACCGTCCGCATATTCTGATTCTTGGGTCGGCGGGCCAACTCGGCACAGAGCTACGGCGCAGTTTTTCAACCCTCGGCCAAATCCTGGCGTGGGACAAGCAGCGCTTCGACTTGTCGAATCCTGATCAGGTGCGCGCCGCGGTGCGCGAGAGTGCGCCCGATATCATCCTCAATGCGGCCGCGTATACAGCTGTGGACCGCGCTGAATCCGAGCCGGACCTGGCGATCGCCGTGAATGCGAAGGCCCCCGAGGTTCTGGCGGAAGAGGCGAAGCGTATGGGAGCCTTGCTCGTCCACTATTCGACGGACTATGTTTTTGACGGAACGAAGTCGGGAGCGTGGGTCGAGACCGACGCAACGAATCCGTTGAGCGTGTATGGAGCAAGCAAACTGGCCGGCGAGCAAGCCATCGCTTCTGCAGGCGGAAGGTACCTGATCTTTCGTACGAGCTGGGTCTACGGACCGCACGGGAAGAATTTTTTGCTGACGATGCTGCGCCTGGGCCGCGAGCGTGACCGGCTGAACGTGGTCGACGATCAAATCGGAGCGCCAACAACGTCGATTGAGCTGGCTGATGCCACGCGCACGATCGTGGACGGCGTGATGGCAAGCCGATTCGGTCCCCCTGAGGCGTGGGCAGGAATCTACCACATGACCTGCAGCGGCGCTATTTCATGGTGCGGGTTCGCGAAGGCGATCTTCGAACGGGCTCAGCCGATCCTGGCTGGAAAGATGCCGGAGGTTTGCCCGATCCCGACAAGCGAGTATCCGACGCCGGCCAGCCGACCGCACAACTCGGTCTTATCGAACGAAAAGCTCTTCTCGCGATTCGGTGTGAAGCTGGCGCCATGGGCCGAAGCCTTGGATGTAGCGATGCACCGGTTGGGCGAAGACACTCGGCCCGGTTAGGCCGAGGCTGGCGCCTTCAAGCCATTCGTGCCTGACCGAACTTGGCATGCGCGTTCCCCATCCAGACCGGAAGAAGGGACCGCGCGACTAGAGCACGTTGATTGCAGCAGCGCCCAGAGCGAGTTGCGAGAAGACCTGCGACCAGTTGAGGAAACCTCGTACTGCGGACGGGTTAAGCGACTTTTCTGGGAAGACGATCGTGTCGCCGGGATAAACCTGCAGATCCAGGAACTGGTTGCTCCAGAATCCCTTCCGCGACTCGTAGCTTACGACCTCTCCATCCGCCCGAATGATGAACGACCGGCCGCGGTCCGCATCCTTGGTCATGCCGCCGGCTTGCTGCAGATACGTTCGGATGCGTCGACCCCGTGCATAGAGGAACGCGTTCTGGTCGTTCACCGCACCGACGACGTTAATGCTCGCCGGAACGTGCGGGATCACGAAGCGGTCGCCATCCTCGAGGGCAATATCGGGCAGGATGCCTGTCCCGCTGCTATCGGGCTTGAGTGGGAGAACGATGCGACCTGTAGCGCGGATCTGACGCAGGCGGTTGATGAGTGCCCTTTCGCTGGTCTGCGCCGCACCTCCACTCCCAACATCCGGCGCCGCGCCGCCAGGCGATGCAGCGATTGCGAGGTTACTGCGTTGAATGCGCATGTCTAGATTCTGAATGTACTCATCGAGCCGTGCCTGCTGCACGGCGCGCGTCGATTCGCGGGTGAACTCCGAACCGTAGAGGTAGGCATTCGGGGTCAGCCCGCCCGCGCGCTCCACCAGGCTGCGAAGCGTATCTCCAGGCTGGACCGTGTAGAGGCCTGCGTGGGCGAACTCGCCTTCGAGTCTCACCATTTTCGTCTGCTGCGCAATGGGGACACGTATATCCGCTTCGGAAAGGATCGAGACCACATCGCCCGGCTGCAGGTCGAGATCCTGTGAGGAGTCGTGCTGCAAAACCAGCTTGCCCAGATCGAAGGGGACCAGGACGGTCTTGAGGGTGTTCGGATCGAGCCGTTCAATTACCGCGTAGTCCCAGTCGATCTCCGGTGCTGCTTGCGTGATCGTTGTTCTCTGCGCGTTCATTCCGATGCGAGAAGAGATTTGCGACTGCTCCTGCGCGCCGAGCGACGCACTGGAGCCGCGTTGCTGGGCCGACAGATACGGGCTTTGCTGCGGGCCTTGTTGCTCGCCGTAGTTTTGCGGGCTCTGTAGGGGCGTATTCAGGTAGGTGGGGTTGTTCTGGTCCTGAAGCTGGCCGTACTGATTCTGCGCCTGACCGTATGGGTTCTGCACTTGGCCGTATTGATCGAGTGTTTGACCGTATTGGTTTTGATATTGGTCCGAAGTCGGCAGACTCTGATTCGTGAGGTTGGCCGACGACGGACCCGTTTCGGATTGCGGTCGCGGCAAATTGATGGGGTGCCCCTCTGCCGGCTGGCGCATCCGGTCGAATCCAGGCGTGGGTTCGAATTCAGGGGCAGGCAATCCCAGCTGCGTACGCTTCCACCAGTAGTTCCGCGTGATCAGCGAGTCTTTGTCGGGGATCAGATCGCTGACGTGCATGCCGGCGTGCCAGGCAAATCTGCCCGGGTTGGCGATATTGCCGCGAATCGTGACCGTCTGTTTATACCTCGCCACGATCGAGAAGACGCGAACAAGATCGCCGTCGGCAAGAGGCGTCGCCAACCCTGCCTGGTCGTAAGCGACTTCAGTTGCCATGCGCTGATCGTGATTCTCGATCCGCTCGATCGAGATACGGGACTCTGCGGCAACCGCGGACGCGCCTCCTGCATCTTTCAGGAGATCGGCCAGAGACTCGTTGGGCCGAAGTTCGTAGATCGCGGGAACTCGAACGCTCCCCACAAGAGCGGCCTGCGGTCCGACAGGAGGAATGAAGATAACATCGCCGGAGAGAAGCCGGACATCGGCCGATTTGTCTCCTCGAATCAAGAATGCATAAAGATCGAAGGTCTTGGGCGCGTCATTCCCCCTCCGCAGCTGAATCTGGCGGAAAGACCCCTGGACCGAGGGTCCGCCGCTGGCGAAAAGCGCGTCGATAAGGGTTGTGAGGGAACTCACCGTGTAAACGCCGGGACGCCGCGCATCCCCGGTGACATACACCTGAATGGCGCGGATCTGGCCCATATCTGCCTGAAGGCTGAAATTGCGGTAAACGCGCCCGATCGCATCGCGCAGATGAGCGTCCAGCTCGGAGTAAGGCATTCCCGCGACATGGATCGGTCCGATCTGAGTTACGGGAATGTAGATTTCTCCGGACCTGTCGACGCGTACGTTCGCCTGAAAGTTCACCTGGCCCCAAACCCGTATGCGCAGCTCGTCGCCCGGCCCGAGGACGTAGTCGGGCGGTACCGGAGCATTATCCAGAGGCGCAAACGTGGAAGGCACATTCTGGAAGAGATTTGCACCAAAAATGGGCAGAATCTGTCCGGTTGTGGTTGCGGTGAACTTCTGAAACTCCGTAAGAGGCTCAGGAGGGAATTGCCGGTTGGGCTGCTGTGCACGGTTGGTTTGCTGGCGCGTCTGCGATTCGATGTCAGAGTAGGTTCTTGTCTGCGTCTGGGGCTGGTTCTGGTTCATCGAGCTTCCCGTGGCCGGAAAGCTCGGCGGGGTATTCATGTCTTCCGAGCTCTGTCCGCTGCATTGAGGGCTGGAGGCCAGCAAGGGATCCGAACAATCCCAGGTGTTAGTGCTGCCGCCCGTGGGGCTGTTCTGGGTCTGCTGTGCACATAACGATGCGGCGAGAAGAAGCGGAAGAGATACAGGAAAAGCGCGCTTGATCATGCGAATGAACGGCGAAGCTCCACGGAAGCTTGAGACAGAAGACATACCTCTCCTGTCACAATGCAGACTGCCCATATTGCACGAGTCTAACATGCCCATCTATGCGATCTTCGCGAGCAGTGGGAACATGATCGCACACCGGACGCTCTGAGCGGATTCGGTTTTTCGATGTTTTGTCGACAGTGAAATAGATCCAGAGAACGAGTTGGTCTCGCTCACGTTATTTACCTTTAAGTAAACACATCGAAAGCAGTCCAGGCTGTCTCGCGAACCTGAGATGCCGATCGCGAATACTTCAGAACGCAGAGAATTCTCGGAATCGAGCACAACTTCGACGCAGGTGTTGGGTTGCTCATTCAGAGTGACTTACGTCACAGTACACGGGGAGTTTCTCTTTTTCCATTTCTGCTGGCGAACTTTCCCTTCTTGGGCGAGCATGAGTTGAGGTCATTGTTTTGGGAAGGAATTTCTCTGTACGTTACGTTTTATCAATTTTGTAAATCTTGCATATTCGATGTCTGCTATCCTGTTGGCAAGCAATACCAACCGGGCATCAGCCAAGGCTTTTTTTGAGTGTTGATTGCAGAACCGGATAACTCGGATTCGTTCTGTGCAGTCAAACAGTGTGAATGCGGCTAAATTGGGTACCGACCTTCAAGTTTGAAATACCGCGAGTGGCTTGCAGTGGTAATGCGCAGCAAAACTCCTGAACGGAACGTCTGCTGAACGTGAAAGTCGTTTGAGCAGGCATCAGACCAACCGCAAAAGCAACCAAAGAATACCAAGTATCGATACACATATTTGAAGTCTGTCACTCGGTGGAGGGTGAATTGAGTCCGAAGTCGCTTCTTCCTGCAACTCTTGACGCAGCCCTGGATCGTTCGGCCCTGACTCGAGATTCTGAAAACGCCGAAGCGCTTGAGAAACAGGTGCGAGTCCGAAAGCAGTCGATGAATCCTCGCTCTTCAATTCACTTGGTACGGACGCGCGTCAGCGCCTGGTCTCTGTCCGACGCGAAGCGGTTTTTTGATTGTGCTTGCATTATCCCGATCGCGCCGCTGTTGGTTCCTCTGTTCCTTCTGATTGGTTTGGCGGTGCGCGTAACATCGCGAGGGCCAGTCTTGTTCAAACAGAAGCGCATGGGGCGCAACGGGCGCACGTTCACGATTGTCAAATTCAGGACCCTCGAGCACCTCGAGAACCGGGCTCATCAGGCGATCACCACCGCAGACAACCAGTCCTTTACTCCGGTCGGTCCCTTCTTGCGCCGCTGGAAGCTGGATGAGCTGCCGCAGCTCTGGAACGTGCTCAAGGGAGACATGAGCCTTGTAGGCGCCCGACCGAAGCTTCCTGAACATCAGATTGGCGAACTGGAGTGCCGTCCCGGCATCACAGGCGCAGCAACACTGGCTTTCGCGCGAGAGGAGCACTTCCTCGCACAGTTGCCGAAGCACGAACTCGATGAGTACTACCGCGACCAGATCCTTCCTTTGAAGCATCAACTCGATATTGAGTACATGGCTCGTGCGACGTTCGCTTCCGACTTCAGAATTCTTGTGGATACGGTGTTGCGGCGCTGGGATTCAGCAGTTCTGGAAGCTCTCCTGCACGGGAAGATTCCGATAGAAAACAACAATGTCGTTCCAGTCATGACCCACGTCTCGATTCTGTCGGACTCAGATCTGACCGCCGAACGGCAATTCACCGAAGCATAATCGTCGCGCCTCACTAGAGCAGCCAGCTCATTCGTCCGTTTGGCAACCGAGCGCCACCTTCCCAGCAGACGGGGTTACACCTGGTCTCGGTTTAGGTGTGCGCTAACGCGATAAGCGCGGGAAAAACGTCACTTGCACGCTGCCCGACGTATCGGTCTGAGCGCCGGCCTGGTAGATCGGCGCTTTCCATCGCTCATACTGAAGCGTGCCGCGGATTTCAATATCCTTGCGAAGCCGTTTGCACACATACCATTCGAAATCGTTCTGCGTGGTCCCGCCTGGGATGAATTCATTCGACGCTTTCGCGTTGCGATACATGAAATGTATCTCCTCCTGCGGAGACAGGTGGTAGGTGAGCCACCCCTGCCCACCTTTGCCCTGACGGCCTACCCAGTCACCCACCAGGAAGCCCTTATTGGTTGGTCCCTGCCGCTGGATCGTCTCGTAGTAGAGAAACTGCCCGCTCTCGATAGAGGTGCTCACTGTATCTGTGCTAGCACCCTCGATGCGAAGGTCGAGATGCTCAATGCCCGGGAATCTGGACAGATAAATGCCTGGATGGTAGCCCGCTCGGCGGGGAGCGCTGATCGGGCTGACATCGTCGTGGACAAGAGAGTCGGTATAGAGCGTCACCCACCTGCGCAGGAACGGGAGCCTATAGCTGAAGTCGAATGTGCCGAGACGTGCACCGGGATCGTTGGCCGAGAGTTTCTCCGCAGCGGTGACGTTTTGAAAGCTGAAGAAGCTGTGGAGGAAAGTGTGCAGTGTGATGGGCTCGTGTCCCTTCCCCCCCCAGATGGTCAGCCGATCGAATCCGAACTCCAGATCGCGCGTGGGCTTGAAGCTGACCTTCTCCATGTGCACCCACGGGTCGTTGGGATACGTGTGGCCTTTCAGGCTACCCACAAAGAAGTCGTAGCGGAAAGGACCTGTGATCTTGGAGAGTCCGGGGATGACCAACGGATCGACGCGGTCGATCTCGAAGTCATAGATGTCCTCGGCATTGTTGCTCCACAGCATGGACGCGCCCTTGTCGGGGCCGAGCCAATGGTCGTTCTTGCCCAGCGATACCTCGTGATGCAAAAGATGGTAGGAAAGGTTGGCTTCCATCACCCGGGCATTGCTTGCGGTCGCAATCGGGCCTTCCGGAATAGTGTCCTGAATTGGGTTCGTCGCAAACGGGATGCTGTCAACGGTGTTGGACAAGAATGCTGCGAGGGTGGCGGAATAGCCCGTCGCCGAAGGAGCATACTGCGCTTCGCCGCGAAAATACAGCGAGAATCGTCCTGCCTCGGCGTGCCCACTGAAGCCGGTTGAATTGTTGAACCCATTTTCGTAGGGCCGGCCGTAGTCGTCGACGATCGTTTGGCCAAGATGGTAGCTGTCGCGCAACGGAGTGCCGCCGATGCCGCGCAAGCTGGTATACACGGTTTCGAGCGTCCCATGCGGATGCCCTGTCTCAGTGGTCCGATCCAGATCCGGCTTCACCTCGCGCAGGACCGACAGGTAGATCGCACGGGCTTCTTCGTTGCCGGCTTCGGACTCGATGGGATCCGCACTCTCTTCGAGCATGTGCGCAATGCTGAGGCGGGTCCAGGGCCGCAGGCCCAGATACGCCGAGTCCACGTAGCCGAGAGCGTGCAGCCGGTCCAGAGCCGGGTAAATCCAGCTGTCCAGCGGAACGTAGGTCGAACCCTGGTTGTCCGTGTCTTCGCCGAAGGAGTACGAATCCGCATCGATCGGGAGCGGAGTCTGAGAAGCCGTCTGAGCTTTGGCGCCGGAACAAAGACCTGCCGACAGCAGGACAGAGAAATAGAACAGCGGAAGAAGCTTCACCGGCACCTCGGTGCAAGGCAGGAAAATGCGGCCCAATCTTTAGACGTGGAGAACCAGGAGATTCGGTGATTCAAGCGGGGTCTCGGCACTCGCCAATCATTCGGAAAAACAGTCGCGCCCAGCAAAGATGGAGCCGACGATCGGACTTGAACCGATGACCTGCTGATTACGAATCAGCTGCTCTACCAACTGAGCTACGTCGGCGGCTTCCTCTAGGATTGTATCGTTGAGTCTGGCTCCGGTAAAGTTGAGCCATCGATGGGCCCCCGGCAAGACCATCGATCGGGCAGGGAACGACCCTATGGATCAAACCATTCAACTTGCGTTCAGAATCGCGATCGCGTGGGCGGGCGGCTTTCTTCTTGCAGTGGCAGTCCGCGCGCTGCTCCCCAGTCAGAACGGATTCACGCTTACCAGCCACCAGGGCACTCTCTTTATTCCCTTCAACCGGGTGGGATTCTGGACCTGTCTGCTGGCAGCCCTCACCGTGACTGCGCTTGTCGTGGGCCGGGCCCTGCTCGCCGATATCGGCTGGGGCAATTTCCGTTAGAACGCAGCCAGAGCCATATCTTCTTACCTGCAAAACTCCACTTGACCACTCCACAAAACCCCTCAGGGTACTTTTCGCTGCGCCGCCCATTGCCCCATCGTGCGCCCCTCTACGCGGATGCGTCCTTTGGCGTTCGCGTCGTCAATCCAGCCATCGATGAAGGCTGTTGTCGGTCCCGGCTTGCCCTCTCGTCCCTCAGGCCAGTCGGCTGGAAACGAGATCTCGATGTAGCCGTCGCGCCAGATGCCGGTCACCGGCTTGTCGTTGCCGAGATCGCCGCGCCAGGAGCCGCTTAATCGATCGCCGTCTCGCATCAATTTCAACGAGCCCGCAAATGGCCCAACGTCGGTGGACGACTTCAGTTCCCATTCTCCGGCCGCATCCGAGCCGTTCTTCACGGGCACAGCCGACGCAGGCGTAACCCGTATGTTGGAGAAATAGGATTCTTCGCCGGCATACCCCCAAAGCGCCACCACTCCGTGCAGGTTGGAGGTCTTGAGCCCGTCGACCACGAGCGCCGGTTGCGCCTCCCCGTTGAGATAGAGTCGAGCCGCGCGGCCCGCAACATCGATTTTCATGTGGATCCAGGATTCAGGCGCGATGGGGGCGTAGCTCTCGTACACAAACGGCCACTCGCGACGTAGCCGATACCAGCCATCGTGCGGCTCAGCGGTGTACTGCACCGCGTGATTGCGCATCGCCTGATCCGGAGCGAGCGCATTGCCTGGCCGGAGATAAAAGAGCTCGTACTCGGAACCATCGGGCTTTCCACGAAATGAGATTCCAGAGAAGCCCGGCATGCGGACGCCGGGAGGTGTCGTGATCTTCACCGCGAGATCGGCCTCGATCGTTCCATCCTGAAAATCGATGCCCGGCAGAATGGCAAAGCCGGACTCATCGTTGGGCGACTCGGTTGTCACGCGAATCGCCGGGCGTCCGAGACACTCGACCGCCTCGAGTTTGACGTGATGGGCTTCAAAGGCGGCTGCATTGGAGAAAGAAACCCCCTGAACTGCACTTGGAACCGCACTCGACTGTCCACTCAGAGGCCGAACGATCGCAAGAAGGGCAAGAACTGAAAGACACCAAAGAGCAACCTTGAAGAGCCGCGCGTTCATTGAGAGCCTCCACGAGGGTGTAGCGACCGGATGCAGTATGCGCAAGGGTGCCCTCGAAACGGGAGAGATTTGTTGCAGGGCAGGGAAGACTTGTGACGGGCGCAGGAGAATCCTTGAGCGTGCGGAGCAGCAAGGGAGCAATCTTTTCGCGTTGGATGGAGGCCGGTGGGACCCCGAGGGTCGATAGGGGTGCAGAAACGGAAAGAGCCGCCCGGCAACAGGGCAGCTCCTTCCTAGGGAGAATAGTTCCAACGGAGGCAAAGCCATCAGAACTTTCTGGCTGCATACTAGGGGCGGGGAGGCGGGGTGTCAAGATTAAATCAGGTACCAAATAAACCAATTATTTACAATAATTTACGGAGACTGTGGATTTCGCTAGGGCGCTTTTGATTTCGCCGTCTATTCGCCTTCATGCTCCGCCTTCTCGCCTGAATTTGAAGGACTTTTCTAGGGTTTTCATCTGTTTTTCCACAGAATTAACGCCTCGTCTCGACGCAAGCGCATCATTCGTGCCGATGGTCACCGCTCCAGGTTGAGACGAATGAACTCAGTCTCATAGACCGACGACGCCGGCTTACCGCGTGCCACGCGATACAACGCACGGCCTCCGCCCAGAAAGAGTCCCAGAAGAATGGCTGCGCAGGAACCGACGATGACAAGTTCGGCGATGCCGAGCAGTAGCCGGCCTGTCTTGTTGACCTCGGAGTCGGTCGGTTGCGGGATCGAAACGAGCTCCTCCTGAAAGTGAACCGACTCGATCAGCTTGTGGCTCTCATCGGGGATCGCATCGCCACTCACCAGAATCACCAGTGGTCCGCTGCGGCGCACCTCGAGCGAAGCCTGATCGGAGTCGGCGAGCGGCTTGGGAAACGCGGGCTGCGCGCGCGATCCGGCTTTGATGTAGTCGCGGATCTTCGTCTCCTCCGCTGCCGCCATCTGCGGCGTGGGATAGTCGATGATGGTGAGCGTTGCCGGACCCGAGGACAGCGAATAGTTGGCGGTCACCGCTTCTGCGCCGCGATCGAATCCAACCAGTTCCGCGGGCAGCGCGCCTCCTGCGTTGGCATAGCCGACCGGACCGAACGCATAGTGTGTCGTCTGTTTGTCGAGCGAGGTCTGCGGCAGGTTGGCCAGAATCGGCGGAGCGATGGCTTTGTTGCCATGCGGAATCGGCAGTTGACTGGCTAGCTCACGCAGCTCAGCAGCCGACATGGGGCCGACATGCGAGAAAGTCGCGTCGACAACCGTGTTCCCTTCCCAGAACAGCACGCGGTCTTTATTCGACGCCGCTCCTGTGCCGATGTCTTCGCGCGGCCAGCCGTTCTCGCGATACAACGTGTACGCGCCGTACGAGCCGCTCGTGTCGTTGAACTGAAGCGCTCGAATCGTGAGAGTCTCGCCGTCGCGCTTATAGGTTGCCAGGGCTGCGCGGAAGAAGTCGTACTCCTTCAATGCCGCAGCGTTGGCCGCGTCTGCCTGCGCCGCATCAATCACGATCTTAGGCGGCTCGGCGGTGACCCATCCGGCAAACGCATCGGGCAAAAGAGGCTTGGGTGGCGGCGGCAGTTCGACTTTCACCGAGGGTTGAGACGACGGAGCCTTGGCTTGAGCGCCAGCCAGGTGCGACGCCAGCGCCGCCAAACAGATCAGAATTGGAAACCAGCGCCGCAAATACTTCTCCCGGAACACTCCCAGAAACGCGTCCCTGATCAGACTACTCCAACGCGACACGAAGCGTTCTGCGCGCAGGTATTCTTCGGCGCCGAGCTCCCGACGATGCCTCTTTCTTTGACACTGGTGCGAACGAAAAGGTTCCCTCAGACAGCCGGTGCATCTCCTGCGTCGAAGAGCGCCGGAGGCGGCGGTGGAAACAGCACATCGCCCAGGAGCGGATAGCGTCCGCCGTAGAAGACGAGCGCAAAGTTCCGCACCCAAAGGCTGAGTGGACCCCCAAAGCAGATGGCGAGGAATAGCCCTATGGCAACTGCGGCCAGTCCGATGAGACCTTCGAGCACGATCCCTGCGAATGCAAGGCCGCCAGTCAACATCATATGAATGCCGGCAAAGATGGCCGCGAGGATGCCGAAGACGATCAGCATGGGAATCGCCATCACCATGACCAGTGCAATCGAAGCGGCGATGGGGAGAAGGATACGCAGGACAGCGTAGAGAAAGAACGAACCCTTCTCGGCTGCGATGCGGGTACGGACCTCGGCCCAGGCTTCTCCCGCCGAAGCGTCTTCGAGCGCGAAGTGCGGCAGCATGAAGTCGCGCAGCACAATGTCGACCGCGATTGCGAGCAGCACGATCACAAAAAACAATGCGAAGAGGGGTATGAAGAGCGAGAAGAACAATGCAAAATCGAAGCGCTCCCCAGCGTGCGTAGAGCGAAAGACCTGGACCAGGCCGACGGCGAAAGGAGCGATCGCCAGAACCATCAACACCATGAAGATGAGCCCCACGACAAGATTGAACACGAAGAAACGGTTTGCCTGCTCGCGATAGAGCGTCCATCCCGGCCGAATCTCTTTCACCTGGTAAGCGAGGCAATAAAACAGCGCGAAGCGCAGGCGAGTGATGAGATAGAACAGCAGGATGCTAATCGCAATTGCGAGCAGCACACCCACGACGATCAGTGCGATCCAACCGGGCGTCAGGCTAAAGGGCGAAAGGCCGGTTGGCAGAGTGGAGGACGAAAAACCTGTCGCTGTCAGAGACGGAGGATTGCCCGAGTGATGCGACGAGTGGCTCGGACCGGAGAAGTTGAAGTTGCCCCCGAATCCTTCGGTGAAAACTGCGACGGCGCAGAGTTTGAGGAAGGTTCCCCATCGGAACGGAGCGAACAAGAGGCGGCGGGTTCGTTCGATTGCGGGAGAAAGCGCTTCGGTGGCAGAGAAGACGATCATACGAGTCGCAAAAGGGAGGACGGCAAAAGCGTAGCACAGGTTGGGGAGCAGGTTCAGTGCGGAATCACGCCTGCAGGGGCTTGTTCTCGGCCTTGATCTTTGCGTCGAGTGCGTCGATGCGCTTCTTGGCCTCCGTCAGGCCGATACGCTCGCGCGTCCGAAGCAGCGCAATGGCGTCGATCTTGCGGCGCTGGATCAGCATTGATCGGATCGACGATTCGAGATCGGACGGAATGCCGTCGGTATGCGCCGCGTGCGAAGGCGCCTCTAAGCCGGGTTTGATGAATGCAAAGATCTGCTGGCGAAGCGCCGCGTAACCGTCGCGGCTCCCCGAGTAGGCATACGCCATGGGCACCGTGCCTTGCCTGGTCTTCAGCGAAAGCCGGTAGGCGATTGCGCCGTTGCCGTTCGACGACGCCTCGACTACGATGTCGTCGATCTCGTCGAACAGGATCGTTCCGGACTCCGCCTTGAACGGCTTGAAGCCGCTCCATTGCACCGTGCGCCGCATTCCGTCGAAGGTGAATGTCGTTGCACGTGCAGTGACGATGCCGCAGAGAAGAAAGAATGCCGGCACAAGAAGCCTGAGTGGCTGGGAGAAACCGAGCCCTGCCACAAGCGCCACCGCAATGCCCGAAAACAGGATCGTCATCCACACGCTGCTGTCTTTGACGACAAGCTCGGTCGGCGATTGGCGTACGGCGTGCATGGAGGTTTCCTGGCACGACTATCGCATGAAGCCGCGTATTCACGCCCCTACTTTTGCGCGCGGGGAGTAACCGGAGTTAGCCCACCAGGCATCGAACGCCGCCAGCGCGCGTTCGCACTGCAGACGATGGCGCTCCTTCTTATCGCGAATCCCGCGGCGCGTCTCTTCGTCAAGCGGCTCCAATAGATCGAAAGTGATGTTCGCCGGTTGGAAGTCCTTCACATCGGCGTGGGTGATGTAGTGAACCAGCGAGCCTAGCGCCGTTGCGCGTGGGGCCGGCTTTCGGCCGCTCTCCTTTGGCAAGAGACGCGGCGTACAGGCCGGCCAGCATTCCTGTCGCGATCGATTCGGTGTAACCCTCGACGCCGGAGAGCTGCCCCGCGAAGAGCTTCCGCTCTTCTGACTTCAAGCCCAGGGTCTCGTTCAGCAGCGCCGGCGCGCAGATGTAGGTATTGCGGTGAATCTGCCCGTAGCGCAGAAAGCGCGCGTTCTCCAGTCCAGGGATCAGCCGCAACACACGTGCCTGGTCGCCCCACTTCAAATGATTTTGGAAGCCGACGAGGTTGTAGCTGTCGGCGCGCAGGTTCTCTTTGCGCAACTGCACCACGGCCCACGCCGTCTTGCCGGTGCGTGGATCGCGCAGACCCACGGGCTTCATTGGGCCGAAGCGCAGCGTGTCGCGTCCGCGCCGGGCGAGGATCTCGATGGGCAGGCAGCCCTCGAAATACTCCAGCTTCTCCCACTCCTTCGACTCAGCCGCTTCGGCGGCAAGCAGTGCATCGAGAAAGCGGTCATACTCCTCGCGCGTGAACGGGCAGTTGATGTAATCGGCCGTGCCCTTGTCCCAGCGCGCGGCGAAGTACACGCGGCTCATGTCGATCGAATCCGCATCGACAATGGGCGAGATGGAATCGTAGAACGCGAGATGCTCTGAGCCCGTGATGCGCTGAATCTCCGTACTCAGAGCGCTCGATGTGAGCGGGCCCGTCGCGATCACCGTGCACATTGTTCTGTCCTCATCTGGGCGATCTGCAAGTGAAGTGACCTCCTCGCGAATCACGCGAATGTTTGGCTCGGCCGCAATGGCCTCAGCAATGCGCCGCGAGAACTCGACGCGGTCGACGGCCAGAGCGTGGCCCGCCGGTACCGCCGTCTCGTCGGCGATCCGAAGAAGAGCCGACCCCGCACGCCTCATCTCCTGCTTCAGCAGCCATGGAGCAGTATGCGGCGATTCGCTCTTGAGTGAGTTGGAACAGACCAGCTCGCCGAATTCGAGGGTCTGATGCGCCGGGGTCAGTCGCGGCTTGCCGTCCACCATCGCGCGCATCTCGTAGAGATCGACAGAACAGCCGTGACGTGCCGCGATCAGCGCCGCTTCGGGGCCGGCGAGGCCGCCGCCGATCACACGCAGCCTCAACTTCGTGCTCGTCCCGCTTGCGGACGCAGGCGGCTGCTAACTGCGCGCCCCTGAAGAGCTGCATCGTCAGTGACTCCGGCCAACTTCAGCAGCGCCTCTCCGCTGACCCGCACATTGCGCCAGGAATCGAGGAACTCAGCGCCCATTGCTGCGTAGAAGTCGATCGCCGGCTTATTCCAGTCGAGCACTTCCCACTGCAGGCGGAGACACCCTTTTTCGACCGCGATGGCAGCCACCCTCTCGAGCAACGCCTTGCCCACGCCGAGGCCGCGGAACCCGGGGTGCACGAAGAGGTCTTCGAGATAGAGTCCGGGACGCCCGAGCCAGGTCGAGTAGTTGAAGAAGTAGAGCGCGAAGCCCGCCGGAGCTCCATTCGAGTCGGCTATCAGGCAGAAATAAAAAGGATTAGGGCCAAAGCCGTCGCGCAACAGATCGGCTTCGGTGGCCGTCACGGCTTCCGGCTCACGCTCATAGACAGCGAGGGCGCGGATAAACCCCAGAATCAAGGGAACATCGGCTGCGGTTGCGGCGCGGATCGTAATCGCCATGCATTCATTTTAGGGCGTGTGACGCTGGCCACAACCAATCCCGCATCCGACTTCTACAGTGGACGAGAGCCTGAGCCAGGATTTCACCGTGCGCACCCACTCGAAGTGCAGAATCACCGTTGTTCGCACTCGGTCTTGTGCCGGGTGGCGGGTTGCATTTAACGTGAGTCCTGCGGAACACTGGATCCCTATGCGAGGTTGATTGGCTGCGAGCTGCTTTAACCGGCGCTGCAGCGTGTTGTATCCTTGCCCGTTACGGCAATACCAGAGCAGGAATATCCTGTTGGTTCCGTAGAGGGTCGCCGCTCCTCAGGGTCGCGTCGACTTGCAGTTCGTGCATTTTTGGTTTACAGCATCTCTGGTTTTGCGTGGGCGCCGTGCACAAGCCTTGGAACGTAGCCCGATGCACCATCATGTGAAGA
This sequence comes from uncultured Acidobacteriaceae bacterium, assembly GCA_963778705.1. Classification (GTDB taxonomy): domain Bacteria; phylum Acidobacteriota; class Terriglobia; order Terriglobales; family Acidobacteriaceae; genus Telmatobacter. Next base: position 292,064 of record CAVZVM010000006.1, on the reverse strand, counting down.
TTGCAGTTTTGTGGATTGAGCCCGCGTGCAGCAATGTTCGCTGAGGCTCCAAGGAGAAAAAGAATGAAGCGCACGATTTCGCTTTTCGCGGGAATGCTGGCGGTTGCCCTCATCCCTGCATTGGCCCAGCAGCCTGCTGCTGCTCCGGCCACTGCGGCCGTCGATACCGGCAAGGTACATGGTCACATCACGAACCCAACCGGTGCTCCTCAGAATGGCGGTACGGTCGAGTTCCGTCAGGTCATTCATGCGGCTTCGGGCCCCGGGCTCAAACCGATTGAAGCCGGACAAGGCACATTCAACGTCGATGCCAATGGCGATTACTCAGGTCAGGTGCCCGCGGGCAACTACACCGTGATTTACCGTTCGCCGGAGATGCCAGCGGACAAGCAGGCCGACCAGCTGGAGAACGTGACCGTTGTCGCCGGCAAGGATAACGCCGCCGATCTCGACATGTCGCGCGCGGAATACATCGAGAAGTTACCGGAAGACCAGAAGAAGCAGTTGCAGGAACTTCGCTCGAAGAATGCGGAAGCCATGAAGGCGAATGAGGTGATCAAGAACCTCAACGCAGATCTCAAAGTAGTCGGTCAGGATCTGAAGGACGCGGATACTGCGCATGTCGCAGCCGCGCAGCAGCTAGGTGCGTCTGCCGCAAAAGCGGATGTCGAGGCCAAGACGACCGAGATCAAGACGGCGAAGTATACCGACGTCGAAACCTTGATGACCAAGGATGCGCAGATGCGGCCGACAGAGCCGGTTCTCTGGGCGTATCTGGGACAGGCTCAGGCAGGCTTGAAGAAGTATGACGATGCGGAGACCTCCTATAAGAAGGCCATCGAGTTGGATGCTGCCGCGAAGAAGCCGAATCCGGCTATCGAGGGCATGGCAAACTCCGGTCTCGGCGAAGTCTACGCTCGTCAAGGAAAGGTGCCTGAAGCCAACGCAGCCTACGATGCTGCGGTCAAGGCGAACCCTTCCTCAGCCGAGACCTACCTGCGGAACCAGGCAGTCATCTTCTTCCAGACTGGAAATGCAGACGCACAGGTTGCGGCTGCAGACATCGCGATCAAGAACGATCCGAACGACGCGCTGGTCTACTATCTGAAGGGCCAGGGCCTGGTGTCCAAGGCAACCGTCGATCCGAAGACGCAGCGGATTGTGCTGCCCGATGGCTGCGCCGCGGCCTACCAGAAATATCTTGACCTGGCGCCGACCGGCCCCTATGCCGGCGAGGTGCAGGCCATTCTCCAACAGGCCGGGCAGAAGATCAATTCGAGCTACAAGGCAGGCAAAAAGTAAGCTGCCAAAAAACGCAGTCGAAGTTTTCCTGGAACGAGAAGCGCCTCCGCAGTCGGGAGGCGCTCTTCGTTTTTGTGCGAAGGGGGCGGCGCAAAGAGAGCTGGCACCGCCTTCTACAATCCAAGGCATGAGTTCCTCGTTGCTCAGCTATGCCGAAGCCCATGCCGTTGTGGCTTCGTTCGCGCGAGAGCTGAGCAAGGTCCGGCCGGCTTCAGAGCGAATCGATCTGGTCGATGCGCGGGGCCGCGTGCTTGCGGAGCCGCTCTTAGCGGATCAGGACCAGCCGCCCTTTGCGCGCTCCACACGCGACGGATTTGCCTGCCGCGCGGCCGAGCTTTCGGCGCACGCGTTTCTCGGAATCGAGGGATTGACTCATGCGGGGGAAGCCCCGCCCGGTCCCCTGCGCAAAAGTGCCGTCTGGGAGATCATGACCGGCGCGCCTGTTCCCGATGGAGCCGACGCAGTTGTGATGATCGAGCATGTGGAGCGCGACAAGAACCGCGTTCGGCTCGGTGCGGATCGAAAGATCAAGGCTGGAGACAATATCGTCGAGCGTGGCGCTCAGGCGCATCGCGGCGATGCGTTGATCGCGACCGGAGTCGTGCTTGGTCCCGCGCAGATCGCCCTGGCGGCAGCGTGCGGTTACGCCAAGCTTACGGTTTATCCGCGTCCACGCGTCGCGATCCTCACCACCGGCGATGAACTAGTTTCAGTTGAAGACATGCCTGGTCCCGGACAGATTCGCAATTCGAATGCACCCATGTTGGCCTCACTAGTTGCGCAGGCCGGAGGCGAGCCGCTCGTGTTGCCGCGCGCAGCCGACACGGCCGAGGCTCTGGATGCGGCGTTGCATCGGGCGCTGGACGCGGACCTTCTGCTGATCTCCGGTGGCGTGTCTGCCGGGAAATTCGATTTGGTCGAGCCGGCCCTGGAGCGATTGGGCGCAAAGTTCCATTTCACCGGCGTGCGCATTCAACCCGGCAAGCCGCTGGTCTTCGGCGAACTCCCGCGTGCAGCGAATCCTTCGTTGCCGTTCTTTGGACTGCCCGGCAATCCAATCTCCTCGGCAGCGACATTTCTGCTGTTCGGCTCGCAGATGCTGAAGGCGCTCGCGGGACATAACGATTCGCAGCCGCATTTCTTGGCCGCACAGCTTGCGAAGGACACCGACCGCAAAGGCAAGCCGGGGCTCACGCGCTTCCTGCCGGCAAAGTGCGAGTTTCAGACGAACGAGAAGTTCCCGCAAGTGGCAACCGTTGCGTGGCACGGCAGCGGCGATCTGCCTGCGTTTGCACGATCGAATTGCTTCGTCGTTATCCCCGAGGATGAAGCGACGCTCGACGCGGGAACCATGGTGCGTATTCTGATGATCTGAGGAAGAGATGAACATGCCGGATCAAGCCAAGCTGTCGCATCCCAGGCTCTCGCACTACGACGACGCCGGTCAGGCCAACATGGTCGACGTGAGCGCCAAGCAATCGACACAGCGCACGGCCACCGCTTCCGCATTCGTCGAGCTCTCGCGCGCAGTGTTGGCCGCGCTGCCTGCGAATCCCAAGGGCAATCCGCTGGAAGTCGCACGGATCGCGGGAATTCAGGCCGCGAAACGCACATCGGAACTGATTCCGATGTGCCATCCGCTGGCGCTCACGCATGTCGATGTGCAAGCCGACGTCGTAGAAGGTGGCGTGCGGATCACGGCAACCGCGGCCACAGTCGGTCCCACCGGCGTGGAGATGGAAGCGCTGACCGCAGTGTCCGTCGCAGCCCTCACCGTCTACGACATGACCAAGGCTCTGGATAAGGGCATCGTCATTCGCGAGATTCGGCTCGAAGCCAAGAGCGGCGGTAAGAGCGGCGATTTCGTGCGCGTGTAAGTGCTGATGCAGGGCCTAGTTGGGGACTGCCCGCGGACGCCATGCAACTACAGAGACAGAATCGTGTTCCTACTTGCATGAGTGGTCGCGAGGTGCAACATGACGCACTATCCCAAATACGAAGTTGCCATCAGCGACGCCGACCGCGCAGAAATCGAAGCGATCTTCATTGAGCTCCTGCGCGCGCGCGACGCTGCGCAGAGTGGCTCAGAGACAACCGCATCTTCCCCAAGCGAATTTCCCAACCAGCGTGGAGCCCAGTGAGCCGCGCCGCTGCCGCCTATTTGGGCGTTGCCGGCGGCGCCGGGTGATCGTGGTCATGATCTGGCGGAGGCACAAACGGGCCCGGATCGAGGTGGCCACGATGACACGTCCCGCACGTCACCGGCGTGCCCGAGTTGTCGATCTTGCCGATGTACTGCGTGTTGATCTGTTCCACCATCTTGACCATCAGCCGCGCCGTCGCCTTCTCCGGCTTCGAGTCGTCGGCGAAGTTCAGCATGGGCCGCCCATCCGGCCGCTTATGGTTTGGATCGACCGCATGGCAGGTGCTGCACTCCGTGCCTAGCGCGGCTTCCCACTTGTGCATGATCTCGTGCACCTGGTCTCCGGTCATGTCTTTGGGCAATACTTGAAGATTCGTCGGAGCCGGAGCAGGCGGATGTGCATGACCGGCGGGTGCAGGGACTGGCGGTTGTTGGGCTACAGAACAGGCGACGGCGCAAAGGGCCACTGCGACGGACCACAACAGGGAAGAGATTTTCAAGCGCAGAATTCCTCTCGAGATTTGAAATCGATTAGCTCACACTAACAGACGATATTTCTTCGACGGAATCCTACTTAAGATGGACTCGCGTGCCGGATAAATTCCGCGCGCCGGAGACGCAGGCATGCTCCGGCAGGGCAAAACGTAGCGGCCAATCGACCGCGTGCCTGATGCCGATGCGCGCAGTGACCAGCACTTCGCGCACTGCGTATCCGTCGTCGCGCACCTGCAGCGGAGATGAACGTTTTGTCATGTCGAGTCCATTGTGTTTCATCCGCGTCAGGCCCAGCGCCTCGCAGAGACGGCCCGGCCCCGATGTGAGCAGGCGATGCGGCGCGTTCGGTGCCAGATCTCGATTCTTCGCCATCTGCTCCAACCCAGCCACAGGCTCGAGCGCCCGCAGCAGCACACATCCGGCGAGCCCTTCCACCTCCGAGGTGATGTTCATGCAGAAGTACATGCCGTAGATCGAGTAGACATACGAATATCCGGCCGGGCCGAACAGGACCTGGTTCCGGGGCGTGGGCCCTCGATACGAATGGGCTGCAGGATCGGGCGTGTCGTTGTGCGGACCGAGATAGGCCTCGACTTCGACGATGCGCCCGGCCATCACGCCGCGCCCCGTCGTCCCGTGTCCGGTTCTGTGTACCAGCAGCTTGCCGAGCAGCCGCGGCGCGACCAGCTCCGGCGCGTGCTCAAAAAAGGTACGGGGCAGCAGCCTGCCAAGACCGACAGGCGGCCTCGGCGGGACCAGAGATTTGGCCTTCGGGCGCGCGGTTCCCTTGCCCCCTCGTTCCCTTGGTCCCACGGTCCCGGTCTTGCCTACTTGTGCGCTTTTTGCCATTCCTTCAAGAGCTTCAGCACTTCCTCGGCATGGCCTTCCGGCGTCACCTTGGGGAAGATGTGGATCAACGTCTGATCCGGTCCGATCAAAAAGGTTGTGCGCTCGATCCCCCACACCTTCTTGCCGTACATGTTCTTTTCCTTCATTACGCCAAACTGATTGCAGACTTTCTCGTCTACATCAGCAAGGAGTGTGTACGGAAGGTCGTACTTTGCGCGAAACTTGGCCTGGGCCTTGGGTGTATCGCGCGAGATGCCCAGCACCACCGCGCCGGCGGCCTGCAGCTTTTTGAAGGTGTCGCGGAATCCGCAGGCCTCGATCGTGCAGCCGGGCGTATCGGCGCGCGGATAGAAGAACAGGATGACCGGTTTTCCTTTAAAGTCAGAGAGGCTTACTTCCTTGTCTTCGTCGGTCTGGAGCGTGAAGTCGGCAACTTTCTTATGCAGTTCCATCGGAGTTTCCCTCGTATGCCGGGTGGCCCTGGTACACCGGATCGATTGACCGCCAGCTTGCATTATGGCCGAGCAGGCCGCGCTGCGTCATCGCGCAGGCTGTGCGTATTTGCCTGCTCGCTCGCGATCGCGCTTCTGACGGCATCGCACGCCGCCGCGCAGTATCCGGGTCAGGTCGACAAGAAGGACAAAGACAAGGGGGCGCCCTCGCTGCGAGCGGTCGCCGTTCTCGAGTGGACAGGCGATCTGACCAAGCCGAAGACCAGCCGGCTGGTGCCCATCACGGTCTACGACGGCGAGCAACTCCAGGACGGAAGTGTCTATCTGGCGCGTCCGGAGCCGATGGCTGTAGCCGATGGGGTGGAGTACATCCTGCAAAAGAACGGCGCGAAGCTGGGCCTCTACGACGTGGAGAAATCGGGACAGGAGCAAGGATCGTGGGTAGGGTTTGGTGGATGGAAGCCGATGCCCAAGCCCAAGCCGGTTCCCATTGTGGCGCAGAAGATCGACGAAGAAGACGATGCAAACAGCGACCGGCCCGTGCTGCACCGCAAGCACAGCTCAGGCAGCGACTCCTCAAAAGATGGCTCAGGCCCGCAAGGCCCTCCGCCCGATCCCGATCGCCCGACACTACACAAGGCGCCATCCAGCGGCGACTCGGACAAGAGTTCTGCTCCGCCGGCCGATCCCGACCGGCCCACGCTGCACAAGGCCCCAGAATCGAGTCAAACAGGAAGTCAGCCCTCCGGTTCGCCTTCAACCCAGTCCGCGGGCCAAACTTCGCCCCAGACATCGGGCCAGCCGTCGGGCGCAAATTCAACGGCAAGTTCCACGCCTGCCGCCTCCGATCCTGACCGTCCGCAGTTGAAGCACGGCAAGGCCAGGCAGCAGGCGGATGAGGGCTACGTCTCGTCGGTAGAGAGTACCGATCCCGACAGGCCGCGCCTGCAGCGCGGTAAGCCGGCCGAAAGCGGTCCAGCGGTCACCCCGACTCTGATGGGTTTGCCTTCGGATATGGAGCAGGCTGTCGCCGTCTCCGACCCGCGCAATCGCCCCGAACATCCCTGGAGCTACAGCTGGGCCAATCTTGACGACGAGGCGAAGATGAAGGCCGCTATGGAAGACGCCGCGCGCACAGCTCTCGGCATTCAGGCCCCTTCGCCCGCGCCAGCTCTGAGGAAGACCGCCGCGACCAAAGCCAAAGCCAAGCGGACCCCTCCGCCCCAGCCCGCGCCGCTGGTGGATGAACAGTTCCGCGTCTTCGAGCTTGCCTACGGCGCCGGAGCCACTCTGGTGCTGACGGCCCATACCGACGGCCCGCCCAACCAGCAAAAGTACGTCACGCTGATCGGGCAGCCCGACCTCTACGGCAGCCTCCTCGTGCTCTTTAAGAACGTCGCGGACGGAGCGCACCTCGACGATTCGCCCCGCATGCGCCTGGTCGACGCGGTCGACGCCCTGGCCGACAATCGCGGCGAGCTGCTCTTCGAGCTGCGCGGCAAGACCCAGCGGCAGTTCGCGCTTTACCGCGTGCTGCGCGGCACGGCAACGCAGTTATTCGTCACCGGCGGGGGCGCAACCTCAATCGAAGCGCAGAATTGATCCCGTTGAAACCAGCCAACTTCGTTGGTCCTGTCGAAGAATCTGCGAATATAGGGTGACTTTGGTGAAAACATAGGCCGCCGGACCGGTATACTAGTTTTGCCTCCGATACAATCCAAGGAGCAAGGGTGGGTCTTAAGCCACTCTTCAAGGACTTTCCGAAGAATGGCGTCTGTTCTCACTTCACCTCCTGGCGCGTCCACGGACGAAGCACAAGCCCTCCACTCGCCCTCGACCGCGGCTGACAAGACAGCTGCAGGCAACACCGTAGCAGCACGCGAGCTCGTGCACATGGGCAAGGCTGCAACGGTCCCCGCAGGCATGAACTGGCTTACGCTCGTGACCGTTGCCCTCTTTCACGTCGGCGCGCTTGCCGCTTTCTTCTTCTTCAGTTGGGGACGGCTTGCCGTCATGGCGATCCTCTACGTGTTGGCCATCAATGTGGGCATCGGCATGTGCTATCACCGCCTGCTGACGCATCGCGGCTACCAGACGCCCAAGTGGGTCGAGTATGTGATGAGCATCTTCGCCACCATGTCGCTCGAGGGCGGACCGATTTTCTGGGTCTCGACACACCGTGTGCATCATCAGCTCAGCGACCACGAAGGCGATCCGCACACCCCGCATGAAGGCGGCTGGTGGGCCCATATGGGTTGGATCCTCTTCGGCGAGGCGCTCCATGCGCAGACCAAGGTTCTGGCTCGCTACGTGCCCGATCTCAGCAAAGACCGCTTTCATGTCTGGCTGAGCAAGTATCACTGGCTCCCCATCACCGCCAGCGGTGTCCTGCTTCTGGCCGGAGGTTGGATCTGGGGCGGATGGGTCAACGGCGTTGCCATGGTCCTGTGGGGCGTGCTGCTGCGCGTCACGCTCGGCCTCCATGCCACATGGCTGGTCAACTCCGCGACACACATGTGGGGCAGCCGCCGCTTTGAGACCCGCGACGACTCGCGCAACAGCTGGTGGGTTGCTCTCTTGACGGGCGGCGAAGGCTGGCACAACAACCACCACGCGCACCCGGTTTCAGCGCGGCACGGCCTCCGGTGGTACGAGATCGACCCCAACTTCTACGGCATCTGGCTGCTCTCCAAGATCGGCCTGGCGAAGAAGATTGCGGTCGCCAAGTACGACCCGAAAGATCCCAAGCCCGCAGGGCTGTAAGAACGAATCGAGTTCGGTGTCGAAGAGGCCACCCGCTGCGGGTGGCCTTTTCATTTGCATCTTGCTCGCGGCCATGTCCCGCGATTCCCGTATATCATCGACGCATGATTGGACCGAACCAACTCGTCAATGGCGTCTGGATGGGGCTCGTTCTTGTGCTCCTGGGCCTCGTTCCAGGAATCCTGCAAAGCATCGCGAATGCAGTCGCGGATGCCTCGGCCAGATTCTCGCCCGTCCTCCTGGTGCCTCGTCGTTTCAAGCCCGAGATCCGTCAACCGCGATGGCTCGCGCTCGCCGGAGTCGGCTTGATCGCCGTGACCGTTCTGGCATATTGCGTGAAGTAGTCGCCCAGAAAATGGCCAGCCCCGATGGGGTTCACCCACCGGGGCTGATTTTTCTACTCAGTATTCGGCAAAAGGACCTGTAAGCCGAATTCTGTTCAGGACCCCGAAAGGTCCCTCGTGCGGTCATTCCTCTAGGCGCCGCGTTGCCGCGGACACTCATCAGCGACCTACCCGGAGGTTTCGGCCATTGCATGGAGCAGACTTGCGACGAGGTATCGCCGCTCGAAAGCTCCCCCGAGCCGCCTTGTCGCATCGGGCCGATGCGCTGTACGAGCCTGGCTCTTAGCTCGTACATCCCTCCCTATTTGGTCTTGCTCCGTGTGGGGTTTACCCTGCCTCCGCCATTACTGTCGGAGCGGTGCGCTCTTACCGCACCTTTTCACCCTTACCGCGGACTGGCCGTCCAGGCAAAAGCCCTTCGGGCCAACTGCACATGCCATAAGCAGGCGCAGCCGCGGCGGTATGTTTTCTGTGGCACTGGCCGTCTGTGGATCTTGAAACCCACATCCCGGACGTTATCCGGCACACTGCCCTGCGGAGTTCGGACTTTCCTCCCCCGGCTACCCGGTTGCCCAGGTCCCCGGCAGCGACCGCCCGGTCCTCCTGCCACCTCCAGTTTACTCGAATGCTGCCTCTCCGCTGCGTACCAACAGTTTGCATCGACAAAGGCTGCCCGAGCCTCCATAGTGGTGTGCACAGGTTTTCGCGGCCAGTTCCCCAACACGACCTCATCGTCGCCGCCCGACAACCCGAGCGCATTCCAGAAGGAGAAACCCAGTGAAGATTGTGGCAACCATCGCCCGCTACCTGATGGGCTTGATCTTCGTCGTCTTCGGACTCAACAAGTTTCTGAACTTTATGCCCACCGGACCTATGCCTGGAGGCGTCGCCGGCCAATTCATGAACGTCTTCATCGTCACCAAGTGGGCGATGCTGGTCGGGACGTTCGAGGTCGTGGGAGGCCTTTTCCTGCTGGCCAATCGCTTTGTCCCTCTGGCTCTTGCCTTCCTGGCCCCGGTGATCGTGAACATCCTGTTTGTGAACGCAACGATGACACCGCAGGCACTTCCTGCGACCCTTGTGGTTACTGTGTGCTGGATCCTGGTTTACCTCCGCGTCCGCTCGGAGTTCGCCCCGCTCTTCAAGCCAACCAAACAGGAGTAGCGTCTTCAAGGAATCGCACTCAAGGAGCAGACCGGCGCACGCTCCTACAATAGAGATACGCGGTGATCCAGTATCTCTATCTCGGCCGTGTCCCCTACGACGAAGGCCTGCGCCTGCAGGAAGAGCTTGTTGCGCTTCGCGCTGCCGGCCGCATCGAAAACGTGCTTCTCCTGCTTGAGCATCCTCCGGTCCTGACCCTCGGCCGCAACGCCACCCGCGCCAACATTCTGGTCTCGGATGAGCTGCTGGCCCAGCGCGGCGTGACCGTGCACGAGATCAATCGCGGCGGTGACGTCACCTATCATGGCCCAGGCCAGCTCGTCGGGTACCCCATCTTCGATCTGCGCACCTTCAGCAATCCGAACGGCGGTAGATTCGGTCCGGTCGATTTCGTCCGCACGATGGAAGAGACGCTGATTCGGCTCTGCGCCGTCTATGGCGTGCATGCCGGGCGTATTCCCGGCCTCACCGGCGTCTGGTGCAGTCTTGCAGACGGCGGACCTTTGGATGAGAGCAGTGGCCAGTCGGAGAGCGGCAAGATCGGAGCAATCGGGATTCACGTCGCGCGCGGCATCACGTCGCACGGCTTCGCCTTGAATGTCACCACGGACCTCGAATTCTTCCGGCTCATCAATCCATGCGGAATCACGGACCGGCCTGTGACCAGTCTCGCCCGGGAAGTCGTCGACCCGGCCACTCTGCCAAACCTCGAAACGATCGCTCATGAGGCTGCGCAACAGTTTGGGCTCGTCTTTGGCGAAGCGATCCTGGCTGTCGAGGATCTCGCTGCCTTGCGCGCCCACACCGGCCCCTGCGCGCCGCAGGCGCAGTCACCCGCACCGGAGGTGCCACCGCAGGTGCCGCAGTTGGCCCCACCGCAGGTGCTGGCCGAAGACACGCCGCTCCAGATCCCGCGCGAAGTCGAGCGGCTCCACGATCCTCGCGAGCATCCGGTCCGCGCCTGATCCAGCCCTCACGCCGCAGCGATTTATAATCCGGCAGGACCAGTCGGCGCTCGGCAGCGCGGAGAGAACGATTCATGCCAACGGATGTCATCATGCCCCAGATGGGCGAATCCATCTTCGAGGGCACCATCACCAAGTGGCTCAAGAAGACGGGCGATCCGGTCGAGAAGGACGAACCTCTCTTCGAAATCTCCACCGACAAGGTCGATGCCGAAATCCCTTCGCCCGTGGCCGGCGTGCTCTCCGAAATCAAATTCCCCGAAGGCGCCACCGTGCAGGTGAATGCGGTGGTTGCCGTGTTGTCGGAGAACGGCGCTGCTTCGGCCACACGCGAAAAGCGTCAGGGGACAGCCGCACCGCAGGTGCCGCAAGCGACCGCTGCCGATTTGGCGCCGAAGGCGCAGGTGCCCCCACCGCAGGTGCCAGGGGGAACTGAAATAGTGATGCCGCAGATGGGCGAATCCATCTTCGAAGGCACCATCACCAAGTGGCTCAAGAAGGTCGGCGATCAAGTCCAGAAGGACGAGCCGCTCTTCGAAATCTCCACCGACAAAGTCGATGCGGAGATTCCTGCGCCCATCGACGGCATCCTTACCGAGATCAAGTTCGGCGAAGGCGAAACCGTGCAGGTGAACCAGGTGGTCGCCGTGATCGGAGGGCTCGCTCCTTCCTCCAGCTCGGCGCAGACCAAATCATCGCAGCCGGCTGCCTCCGTCCAAACGAAACCGGCGCAGCCGTTCATAGCGCGATCAGAAACGCAATTAGAACCGCCTGTCGCCTCTACCGGTCAGACCCTGCGTTCATCCCCACTTGTTCGTCGCATCGCCCGCGAGCACAACATCGATCTGGCGCGAGTGCCCGGCACCGGTTCGCAGGGCCGCATCACCAAAGACGACATCGTGGGCTACCTTAGCGTTCCCGCCGCTCAGCGGCCATTAGCCCCAACGCAGGTGCCGCCGAAGGCGGAGTCAATCGCACCGGAGGTGCCGGCGAAGCCGCGGTTGGCCACCCCGCAGGTGCCGCTCAAAGATGAAATCGTCCCCTTGAGCAAGATGCGGGCAATCATCGCGGAGCGCATGGCCGAAAGCAAGCGCACCATTCCTCACGCACACACGGTCTACAAAGTCGACATGACGCGTGTCGTGCGTCTGCGCGATCGCGAGCGGGCTGCCTTCGAACAACGCCACGGAGTCAAGCTCACCTACATGCCGTTCATCGCCGTCGCAGCAATCGAGGCGCTCCGAAAGTTTCCCATCCTCAACGCTTCACTGGAAGGGACGTCGATTCACTACCACGGCAACATCCATCTCGGGCTTGCCGTTGCTCTGGAGTGGGGCCTGATCGTGCCCGTGATTCGCGCAGCCGAGAGGCCGCGACTTCCTCTCCATCGCACGCGCCATCCAGGATCTCGCAGGCCGCGCGCGCACCAAGAAGCTTCTGCCCGACGAAGTGGGCGGATCGACCTTCACGCTCACCAATGCCGGCGCCTTTGGCGGCGAATACGGCATGCCCATCATCAATCCACCCGAATCCGCCATTCTCGCGATCGGCGGCCTGCGCAAAGAACCTGTCGTGCTGACCGACGCCGACGGCAACGACACCATCGCCATTCGCTCCATGCAGTACTACTGCCTGGCCATCGATCACCGCCTGATCGACGGCGCCGACGCCGGCAAGTTCATGACGGAGTTCAAGCGCATCCTCGAAAGCTGGGATCGCCCCATCGCCTGATCCACCAGGCGCGAGCGCTTTCCGATACACTCCCGAAGACGCCTCGCTTCCCTTCGCGGCCGCAGCCAAATCATGATGCAGTCCACACCGGCGCAATCCGCCCTCACAACCAATGCGCTTCCCGCTGCGATTGCGCGCGTCCGCGGGCGCATCGTGCCCTACATGATGCTGCTCTACATCGTCTCGTTTCTCGATCGCGCCAACATCAGCTTTGCCAAACAAGCCATGCAGGCTTCGGTCGGCATCTCGGAACGAACCTATGCTCTCGCCGCAGGGCTGTTCTTCGTCAGCTATTCGCTTTGCGGGTTCCCCAGCAATCTCATCCTGCACAGAATTGGCGCGAAGCGCTGGCTCTCATTCCTACTCATCGGCTGGGGACTGGCGTCGATGGCGACCATGTTCGTCACGGGCAGCACCTCGTTCTATGCCCTGCGCATTCTGCTCGGCATCCTCGAGGCCGGCTTCTTTCCGGGCGCTGTCCTGTATCTCACCTACTGGTTTCCCGAACGTGTGCGCGGCGAGATCATGGGCCTCTTCTATCTCGGTGTCCCCATCTCGCTCATCGTTGGCGGGCCGCTCTCGGGCCTGCTGCTTGACTTGCATTCATTCGGCGGCCTTCAAGGCTGGCAGAACATGTTTCTCGTCGAAGGATCGCTCGCAGTCGTGCTCGGCGTCTGCTCGTTCTGGTATTTAGACAACAAACCGGCCGACGCCCAATGGCTTCCCGGCGACGAAAAGCAGGCCCTCACAGAATGTCTGGCACAAGAGGAGCACGGCCGCCGGCCAGGGAGGCCCCGCCCATCTGCTGCGCGTGTTTCGCGATCCTCGCGTTTTGCGATTTGTCTTGATCTACACGCTCATTCAGATGAGCACCTATGGCGCCATCTTCTATTTGCCTTCAGAGGTATCGAGGCTCCTGCACCGTTCCGCGGGATTCACGGTCGGTATGGTGTCCGCGCTTCCCTGGCTATGTGCCCTTGCCGCGGTTTACTTTCTGCCTCGCTTTGCCGACCGCAGGCTGGTCCATCGCGGACTGGCATCGCTTACGCTGCTTGCGGCAGGGTGCGCCAGCTTCGTCTTTCCCGCCGCCGGCCCACTGGTTGCGCTCATCGCCCTGGCCATCGCCGTCTCCGGCTTCATCGCTGTGCAGCCGTTGTTCTGGACATTCCCCACCGGCTACCTCGCCGATCGCGCCGCAGCCGGAGGGATCGCTCTGATCGGCGCCGGCAATCTCGGCGGATTTCTGGCTCCTACCCTCAAGGTATGGGCCGATGAGTCTTTCGGCTCGCCTCGCGCCGGCTTCTATCTCCTCGCCGCACTCACCATCGTGAATGCGATTCTGATCACGAACACCCGCACCCGCAATTCGACTCGCCCCGGCGCATAAACAGCCGAAACTGACGCCTGCACTCTCTCATCGAATGCAAGTCCGAGTTCTCGGAAGCCGACTTCCGCCTTCGGACCGGGGTTCCCGAAGCGGCATCGTGTCGAAAACTCTTATGCCATTGCGCCCCAAAATAGGTGCAGTTCTTTCGAGGCTGTGAGAAAATCGTCATGCCCCGAAAGGGCAATTGCCATTACCCGGCTTGGTCCGGCTAAATTGCTCAAAAGCAAGACTTAGAATCTGATGCCCGGTTAGATTCTTCCTTGAAGGATGTTGGTGTGTTTCAAGCGTTTCGTTGCCTCGTCTTGTTGTCGCTGCTCGCGGGCGGGACGTGCGCACTGGCGCAGGACGACTACCTGAACCACCTGGTCTTCACCAACAGCCAGACCCCGGACAACGACTTCTACACTGGCGCTCGTTCGGTCGCCCCAAGTACCCTCGACTCGCCCAACGGCCGTCTCCCTGTCGACACACACACCTTCTTCACGCCGCCTAACGCACTCCGCCTGCAATGGCGCTCGGTCGAAGGCGGCAGCTGGGACGCCGAAATCCGCGTGGTGAGCTACGACAATCGCCCCACCGATTTTCGCGGCGACACGCTCTCCTTTTGGATCTACTCCGCCGAACGCATCGCTGCTGCCGACCTGCCGCGCCTTCAGCTCACCGACGATGAGCACAACTTTACGGCTCGTCTGCCCCTGGCCGAGTTCGTTGGCAACTTACCTGCCGAAAAATGGACGCGGGTGCAGATTCCGTTGCAGCGCTTCGCGACCGAGTCGATTCACCCTTTCGACCCGCAGGTGCTGCACTCGATCTTCTTTGCCCAGGGCAAAGCCGATAACACTCCCCACACACTCATCGTCGATGAAATTCGCATCGACGACACGCCTCCGCAGTCGAGCACGACTGCGCTACCGGTGCCCTACGATCTGCGCGCCGAAGCCTTTGAGCGCCATGTCGACCTCAAGTGGGAATCGAGAGACTCCAACAAGCTTGCCTACACCGTCATTTTCCGATCCATCGACGACGGCCCGTTCGAGGCTGTCGGTATTCAGCACCCGGGCCTCCATCGCTACGCCGACTTCATTGGCAGTCTGAACGTGCATGTGACCTACAAGGTCGCGGTAGTCGACAAACAATACCGCTCCTCCACGCTCTCGCGGCCCGTGAGTGCAGAGACCTATCCGATGTCGGACGATGAGCTGCTCAGCATGCTGCAGGAAGAGTGTTTCCGCTACTACTGGGAACGCGGTTCGCATCCTGCTTCGGGCATGGCTCTGGAAAGCGTCCCTGGCGATCCGCGCATCGTGGCCACCGGAGCCAGCGGCTTCGGCATCATGGCTATTGTGGTTGGCATGGAGCGCGACTTCATCACCCAGCCGCAGGGCCTCGAGCGTCTCACCCGCATCGTCGGCTTTCTTGAGAAAGCGCAGCGCTATCACGGCGCGTGGCCGCACTTTATGGACGGCGCCACCGGACGAACCATGCCCGTCTTCGGCATGTTCGACGACGGCGGCGATCTGGTCGAAACTTCTTTTCTGATGGAAGGCCTGCTCACCGCACGCCAATACCTGCAGAACCGCGGGACGGCTGGCCAGGCCCTCGCCGCGCGCATTACCCATCTCTGGGAAACCGTCGAGTGGGACTGGTATGAGCGTCAGGCCGGAGGCAACGCGCTCATCTGGCACTGGTCACCGGAGTGGTCGTGGCGCACCGATCACAAGCTGACCGGCTTTAACGAAACCATGGTCGCCTATTTGCTTGCGATGGCCTCGCCTACGCATGGCATTCCTACCGAATCTTACTATGCCGGCTGGGCCAGCCAGTCTGCCGCGGCCGAACAGTACCGCGTCGCATGGTCCGGCACCACCGACGGCGATCGCTATGGCAATGGCAAGACCTATGAAGGCATCAAGCTCAATGTCGGCGTGGGGAACGGCGGCCCGCTCTTCTTCACACAGTACTCCTTCATGGGTGCCGACCCGCGCCAGATTCGCGATAAGTACACCGACTACTTCCAGAACAACCGCAACATCGCTCTGATCAACTACCGCTATTGCCAGCAGAATCCCGGCCACTTTAAAGGCTATGGACCCGGCGTCTGGGGCCTCACCGCGAGCCTTGACCCCTACGGTTATCTGGCGCACGCACCGAACCCCTCCAGCGACAATGGCACCATCGCACCCACCGCTGCTCTCGGTTCGTTCCCCTATACACCCGAGGAGTCGATGGCCGCGCTCAAATACTTCTACCGCACCCTCGGCGCGCGCTTGTGGGGAATCTACGGCCCCACCGACGCCTTCAACATAACGGAGAACTGGTACTCGCCCGACTATCTCGGGCTCGACCAGGCACCGATGGTCGTGATGATCGAGAACTACCGCAGCGGCCTCATCTGGAAAAACTTTATGGCCAACCCGGAGATCGAGCCGATGCTCGCGCGCATCGCACAACGCAGCAACAGCCTTCCGTCGCGTCTTCCACTCCAGAGGCAGGAAAATAGTCCACAATCACTGCTATGATGCGCGGGTAGCCCGGCATTCTAGAAGTGGTTGCATAAATGGCTTTGTGTCAGGGCACGACCGGGGTACCCACCCAGTGGGTGGGTCGCGTGCCAGAAAACTGTGCCAAAACTGAGGGGTTTTAACCCCTGTGGTTTCCCAGCTTTCGCCGGGGCCATTTATGCAACCAGTTCTCGCATTTCCCCGCATCTCAACAGTCATGCCGTTCCTTGTGCCCGCCCAGGAGTCAAACCATGCCTCTCACCGATGCCGAAATCTCAGCCCGCCTCAAATCGCTGCCTGACTGGAAAGTCGAATCCGGCGAACTGACCCGCACCTTCACGTTCAAGGATTTCGTTGCCTCCCTCGCCTTCGTCAATAAGGTCGGCGAACTAGCCGAAAAAGCGGGCCATCACCCTGATATCGACATTCGCTACAACCGCGTCCGCCTCGCCCTCGTCACGCATGATGCCGGCGGCATCACGACGAAGGACTTCGATCTGGCCACAGCTGCAAGCAAGCTCGGCTGATCGTGGCACTAGAACTGGTTGCATAAATGGCCCCGGCGAAAGCTGGAAAAACCCCTCAGTTTTGGCACAGTTTTCGGCACGACTGAAGTCGTGCCCTGACACAAAGCCATTTATGCAACCACTTCTAGGGTCTAAGGGCGGCTAAGCCGCAGTTGGCCGCACCGCAGGTGGCAATTGGCCGCAGCGCAGGTGTCAGTTGGCTGTTACGCCTGACCTTGGGCGGCGAAGCCGCGGTTAGCCCCACCGCAGGTGGCAAATTCCCGCGCCGGCTCAGTTGGCGCCGAAGGCGCGGTTAGCCGCACCGCAGGTGCCGCAGGTGGTTGCCAGCGCGGCGTCCGGCTGGCGATACTCGCTTATGTCCTCCATTTCGGCTTCTTCCCCGCGAGAGTCTGCCTTGGATCGCGAATTCCTCAAAGCACGTCTGGTCAAGAAGCAATGTCTCTCCGAGTCGGCGCAGACCTATCATCTCGAATTCGTCCTGCCCGAGGTCGAGTCCTTCTCGTTTCTTCCCGGCCAGTTCATCTCGGCGGTGGCTGACGATCCCGCGGGCAAGGAACAGACGCGCGCCTATTCGATTGCGTCGGCGCCCGACGGAAACAGGTTTGACCTTTGCCTGAATCGCGTCGCCGGTGGATTCTTCTCCAATCGGCTCGCCGACCTGCCCGATCTGCCGCTCGACGGCGACATCCAGATCTACGGGCCCAATGGATTTTTCACTCTGCGCACGCCCATCGCGGATTCGATTCTCGTCGCCACAGGTACAGGCGTTGCGCCGATGCGCGGCTTTCTGCAATGGCTGTTTCCGGCGAACGGTCCCGACCGCAGCAACGGCAAAGAGATCTGGCTCGTCTATGGCACTCGCCACGAAACTGAGATCTACTATCGCGAAGAGTTCGAGGCTTTCGCTGCGAAGCATCCGAACTTCCACTACCTGCCGACCTTAAGTCGCCCGCAAGAAAGCTGGACCGGCATCCGCGGTTATGTGCAGGAACATGTCGAGCGGATCGTGCGCGACAGAGCAGCGCGTCTGGGCGAGCCGCTTTCGGGTCCGCCTGCCAAGAATCAAAGCTTGGAGCCCGGAATTCCACCCGCCGAGCTCCGCTTCGAGATCAATGCCTACGTTTGCGGCCTCTCCAACATGATCAACGCCGTGCGCGACCGCCTCAAATCCTTCGGCTGGCACCGCAAGCAAATCATCTTCGAGCGCTACGACTGAAAGCATCGAAATTGCGACCGATTGTTCTAAAACTCATCAGACCGTTAGATACTTGGTCACGAGCGAAGTGAAGTAAGTCAGTCGGACTGCGCTAGATAGTCTGCTCGTTCCACGCAGTTGGTACGGGTCGAGTTGTCGCTGAGGAGATCGTTCGTACCGGATGCCCGTGTCAACCATCTTTCGCCGCACTTTCCGTGCTTTCCGGCACCGCGACTTCCGGCTCATGTGGCTGGGCGCCTGCACATCCACGATTGGCACCTTCGTCCAGCAGTTTGCCCAGAGCTGGCTGGTGTATGACCTCACCAAGAACCCCTTTTATCTCGGACTGGACCTGTTTCTCGGCCAGTTGCCGATCATTCTCTTCTCGCTCATCGGTGGGGTCTTCGCGGATCGTCTGGACCGCCGAAAGATGTTGCTCGGGTCCCAATACATTCAGATGATCTCGGCTTTCGTGCTCGCCACTTTGTTCTTTACGCACAATGTCAGAATCTGGGAGATTCTCTCCCTTTCTTTTGTTGTTGGATTGGGCCAGTCGTTTGGCGGACCCGCCTACTCCGCGCTTCTTCCAACCCTGGTCCCGTCCGAAGATCTGGCCAACGCCATTGCCCTGAACTCAATCCAGTTCAATCTCGCTCGGGTGCTGGGACCGGCGCTCGGCGGGTTGGCTTATGCGACCGTCGGTGCGACCTGGTGTTTCGCGCTGAACGGCGTCTCC
The DNA here is from genome assembly GCA_963778705.1 of uncultured Acidobacteriaceae bacterium. Taxonomy (GTDB): domain Bacteria; phylum Acidobacteriota; class Terriglobia; order Terriglobales; family Acidobacteriaceae; genus Telmatobacter. The sequence continues at coordinate 273,510 of CAVZVM010000006.1, read as the reverse complement.
TACCTCGCGGTGATCGCATCGCTCTTCATGATCCAGGTGAAGTTCATCCCTCAGAAATCGACCGAATCGATTCTCAAAAGCATGAAAGTCGGGCTGCACTTCATACGCGAAAGGGAAGGCTTGCCGGCGCTCGTTTTTCTGGCCTTCGTCACGACACTTCTCGGCTTTTCACTTACAGCGTTTCTCCCGGTCATCGTTCAAACCGTCTTTCATCAAGGGCCGCGCACCTACCAGTTGCTGCTCGTCTCGTCGGGCGCCGGGTCCATCGTGGGAGCACTCACCGTCGCCTCTTCAGAGAAGCTGAAACAACAAGGCTACGTGGTGCTCTTAACCTTGATGATGCTCGGGGCCTCGATAGCTGGTTTCGCACTCAGCCGATGGCTCGTTGTTTCGTGCCTGCTCATCTTCCTGGCTGGCATGGCAATGATGGCATCGGCATCCTTGATGCTCTCGCTGGTGCAACTGATTGTTGCGGACCAGATGCGCGGAAGGGTCATGAGCGTCTACAACCTCGCCTTTCGCCTTGGCATTCCACTCGGGAGCCTGGCGCTGGGAAAACTCATCCCGATCCTTGGGTTATCTTCAGCCCTCGCGGGCGCCGGATTTCTCTTGATCGGGATCGCACTCTACCTCGTGATCGCGATGCGCAACGTCGCCATCTTTCGGCGTCGAGCCCTCGCAGCCGATCCCGTGGCTTGAAAGCAGCGTTCTATCAACGTCGGCTTCTGCGCAGCCGAGAAGGTTCCGGCACGCGAGCGCTCGTTGCCTCCAACTACTCTGATCTCCCCAACGGCAGTTTTCGTGGGATCACCGCGGCTAGCCCTGGGCATCTAACCTTGAAAAAGGAATCCAGATTGCCCTGGAGACCGTTCTCGGAGAGACTCAGAAAGAATGGAGCGTGCGCTATGGCAATCTCCCGTGCCAGCCAGCCCGTCGCAGTCGTCCAGCCGCGCGGAATCCTTGCCGGCCGTGCGGCTCTCAAGAAGCGGATCGACAATACCTTCCTGATCGGCTTTCCGCTCGTGGGTTCCGTGGCCAGCATCTTCTGGTTTCGCGGGCACCCTATCCACGCAGTGGAGGTGGTGACCTTTATCCTCGGCTACTTCGTCGTCGGGATGGGCACTGGCGTCGGCTTCCATCGCTACTTCTCGCACAGGAGCTTCGAGACCGCCCCGTGGGTCGCTTATCTGCTGGGCGCCGCGGGCTCCATGTCGTTTCAGAGCTCTCTGCTGACCTGGGTCACCGACCACCGCCGCCATCACGCCCATGCCGACAACTGCGGCGACGGCCATAGCCCGTTCGTCGACGGCCACTGCGGCCACGAGTCGACGCTCAAAGGCCTGTTCCACGCCCATATCGGATGGATGTTCGACGACACCAGCACCGACGTCAGCATCTACGGCCGCGACCTCGCGCGCGATCCCGTCATCCGGTTTTACGCGCGGACTCACTACATCTGGCCGGTGGTCTCCGTGGCAGTTCCCTGGCTCGTCGGCTATGCCTTTGGCGGATCAATCGATGCGTGGGGCTGCTTCTTCGCGGCCTGCCTGCGGACCGTGCTCTTCCAGCACTCCGTCTGGGCGGTTAACTCTCTTGGCCACACCTTCGGCTATGAGAACTACAACATGCGGAACAACAGCAAGAACAACCGGATTCTTGCGGCGCTCACCTTTGGCGACGGCTACCACAACAACCATCATCGGTTTCCGCGTTCCGCTTTTCACGGCATGTTCAAGTACGAGGTTGACCTGAACGGCATCATCATCCTGGGTCTCAGGAAAGTGGGCCTCGCCCGCAACATCATCTTTGCCGACGGCTACCTCGGCGATAAGAGCCCCGTGCTTTCCGCTGGCACGCTCACCGAGCAACGCTGCGAGCCAACGACTGACACTGCCGCCTGAACGCGGTCGTTCCCGCCAAGCAATTACTGTTCAGTGCGCACGGGTGGTGAATCGCTTCAGAACAAATTCGCGCACCAGGTTCGACCCCGCGTAGGATGCGAGATCGATCAAGCCGTTCTCGAATACCAGTGTCGTGCCCCGGCTCCCCGCCGGATAGTAGAGATTCGAGATCGCGCCAGATGAGAAGCTGCCGAGAATCCGCGCATAGTTCGGTTTCCATCGCCCATTATCTCCGCGTGCGATGACGGCCGCGGAAACAGCATAAAACGCTCGCGACCGCGCGCTACCCGATCCCTTATAGAAATAGCGCGGATCTTCGCGGAAGATCGTGGGAAGCAAGGCACTGCTCAACAGCCGCGCCGTCACATCGTCGGCATACGCTGCGCCATAGCGCTTGGCGTACCCTTGCGCGCCCGATCCGAAGCCCGGAAAGCTATTGTTCATCTGTTCGATGCCCGCTACGGCGCCTGCACCAAGAAACGTAACCGGATCGAGCAAGGAGCGATACGCAAGCTGGAACTTCTGCTTCGCCTGCAAAGGCGGCGCGTTCCAATCGTAGCTGCTATAGAAGTTCGGAAACACACCCATCACCCGCTGTTGCAAGGCGATGTGTACTTGTTCTTCCGCCAGCTCTTCCGTGTCGCCAACGACCCTCACCTGCGTCACCGCCGTGCCCAGCGGCAGCACAATGCCGGGAACGATGCGGAAGTCGCCGTCGCGCAGATCGATCTCCGGAGACACGTAGGTTCCCCAGCCGGGCCCGCTCACCGTCAGCTTGAATTTGCCCGCCGGAAGTCCATGAAAGAGGAACTGTCCGTCGCCTCCCGACTGCGCCTGTTCACTCACGCCTCCGGCGATGTCGCTCAACTCGACGCGCGCGCCCTGCACCTCTGCACCGCTTGCATCCAGCACGGTCCCCTCAATGAACGCAGAAGCGCCGCGAGCCGACGGCGCGTTTGCGGTGTGATCCCCGGGTGCATCGGGCAAACTGCCCGCGGTCGCCGTCTCCGCCAACGGCTGTTGTGCCTCCAGGGATGACAGCAGGCCGCCACCAGCCGCGGCGAGTCCGAAGACTGCCCACGCGAGAGATTGGCGCACGCCGCGATTCCTGCTTCTCCTTGGAACAGACATAGATGCGCGCAACGATCGAGCCACAAAATCTCCTGCGCCTTGCGAAGCAAGGCCTTCCATTGTGTGCAATTCATTTCGCAAGATGCGAGCCAGCGCTCACCCAGCATCGAATGGACGCTGCCGTATGCGCCGGGTGATCGAGAGATTGCGTGACGTTTTCGTCATCCGCGTTACTTCTCTGCGCAATGGATCTGCGATACTTGCGGACATGCAGCTGGTCGCTCGCCGTCATCTTTCGTTCGCCGGCCCCTGGCTCGCGTTTCTGCTCGTCTCCTACGCCTGCGCTCGCATTCTCGAGATCGTCCCCAGCTCTGTTCCGCGCATGGCGATTGTTGCGCTCGACGTGCTCTCGGCTCTGGTGTTTGCGCTGGTCGACGGCGCACGCACTTACAGCTTGCGCATCGTCCTCGTCTTCACTGCGATTTGCATTGTCATCGGCAACATCGTGGAGAACATCGGCGTCGCTACCGGCTTTCCCTACGGGCGCTATTACTTCGTCGAGTTGATGGGCCCCAAGCTCTTCCATGTGCCCATCCTCCTTGGGCTCGCCTACATCGGCATGGCCTGGGTGTCGTGGAATGTTGCCAGCCTCATTCTTGCGCGCACCAAACTGTCCGGCCCACGCCTGCTTGCGATCTGCGCGCTTGCCAGCGTGATCATGACCGCGTGGGATCTCGCCCAGGACCCGGTGTGGGGCACGGTGCTGCATGGCTGGGTCTGGCGCGATGGCGGACCGTGGTTCGGCGTGCCCATCTCCAACTATCTCGGCTGGCTCGGCACGGTCTTCTGCATCTACGCGCTGTTCGCGCTCTTTTTGCGCCGTCGCGCTTCTTCGGAGCTCAGGGGATCGCCGAACGCCGTGCTGTTCTACGCGACCTGTGCTTTGGGCAATGTCCTGCAGATGTTGTCACGCAGCAGCGGTGTGGTGGCCGATCCCACGGGCAAGCTCTGGCGTGTCGCCGACATCACTCGTGCCTCGGCACTGGTCTCGATCTTCGTGATGGGATCGTTTGTGGTCCTAGCTTGGCTGCGTGCGCCGCAGCAAGTCGCGGCTAGAGATTGAACAGCTCTCTTAGCCGCTTAGTCTGCCCGCGGCTTACAGGGATCTCGGTCTGCTTCTTGTCGTTCATGCGCAGCTGATCCGAATCACAGCACTGCCTGCGCATAAATGATCTGCGCACGATTGCTTCAGTTTTGCGTTCTCACCTGCGGGCCGCTGGCAGGCTTCGTCATATTCACGACCACTTTGGAGATGTATCCGTCGCCATTGAACGCGTTCGACGGCAAGAGACCTATGAACCGGATGGTCCGGGTGTTGTCGAGCACGATTCCGAGCGGATAGTCGGTGGCGCCGAAGGTCTGCGCTGCCGTATCGGACACCTCAAGGGTCTGCGTGCCCGCCAATTGCTTGAAGTTTTCGTCGTGAGCGGCTTTGCCCAGCACAACGGAGTCGTCCGCGAAGACCAGCCCGTAGGCGTGGATCGGTGTGTCGCGATTGACGACGGCAAACTCCGTGAGCGGCTCCATCATCTTGCGGCACCCCACGCACCAATCGGGAAAGAGCACAAGAACCGATGCCGAGGCAAAGCTCAGATCGATCTGCGCCTTCACGGCCGGCGACTGCAGAGCGCGCAGCACCTTCACGGGTGGTAGATGCATGCCGAGCAATCCATATCGAGTGTCGACCGCCTCTCTGCGCTGTTGGTCTTCCGCACCGAGTGGCATCGAAGCGGGCAGTGCGGCTTGCGTATCGGCTGCATCTGTTGCCGCCGCTGCATCGTTGCCGGAGAATCGTTCCAGAAAAGCTAATTGCATCGCCGATTCGTAGAGGACGCCCAACCCCATGGCCGCATCGCCATGCACCGCCTTGAGCGCGACGCCCTGCTTGAGGGCCGCCACGATCAACGGATGCTCCAACTCAGCGAGTGCCAAGGCATCGGGGTTCGAGGCTTGCACAAGATCGCTTTTCAGGTCGCGCATGGCGTACGCGACTTCTGCGTCGTAAGGCAACCGGCTCAACATCTCGCGCGCCGTCTGCACGGCGAGATCGGTCGCCCCCATGTGAACCAGTGCGCTCACGCTGATGGCGTAGGCTTGCGCCATATGCTCGTCTTCGTGGCGGGCCACGTAGGCGAGAGCGGCAGCATTCGCACCCTCCCAGTCCTGCCCGAAGGCGCACAACCGCGCCAGAGCGTAGAGATCGTCCTTTTGGTAGAGCTCAGGCTTGGTTTGGGCGCAGTCTTGTGCCGCCATGCGCATCCCTGCTGCGAGCGCGCCCAGTTCGGCGTCCGACCAGTTATCGAGCGAAGCGCGCACCGCATCCAGAGGATGCATTGCGTCTTTGAAGAGTTCCCCGGGCGACTTCGCGGGAATCGCAGCCTCATCCGGCGCTTGCGCGGACGGGGTCTGCTGCACGGGCGTGGCTGGCCGGGTTGCCGGTGGGATTTGAGCGCACAACACTCCCGACGACGCGAACAACGCGCCTGCCAGCCAGAAATGTTTCACTAAGGGCTCAGGGAAGCCGCTCCAGGGTCTCCATAGCATATCTGCTTAGACACCACCGAGTGCGGCAGTGTTCCATTGCAGATGCATTCCAGGCGTCCTCACAGATTGAACAGCTCTCTTAGCCGCTTGGTCTGCCCGCGGCTCACCGGAATCTCGGTCTGTTTCTTGTCGTTCATGCGCAGCTGATAAGTCGACTTGAACCACGGCACCACTTCGCGGATGTGGTTGATGTTGACGACGAAGCCGCGATGGGCCCGACAGAACTGGTCGGGGTCGAGCTGGTCTAACAGTTCCTCCAGGGTCCGGCACTTTGACTGCCCCTCGAAGGTCTGTGTCACCACGCGAATGACGCCCTCGTCGATGGCCGCATAGCAGATCTCGGCCTGGTCCACGAGGAGCAGGCGGCTCTGCAAACCAGCTACGGCTACGAGCAAGGTTATATTTTCCCGCCAGGTCTGCTGGCGAACTATGAGATGGCACAACGGTCGAACCCGGCGAACCCGATTCCGGAAGGAGTCCTAGAGACTGCGTAACTGGTGGGGAACGGAGCGCAGCGCATTCCTTCCTGGCCCGGAGCCTCGGCTCCAACAAAGGCCGAATACATTTGCACAGACCAACCCGCCACTCTCACTTTTCGCTTGCGACAAAGCGGCGGACCATACATTCCGAATAGCGGGTGAGGCAGGAGTAAGGCACAAACCGGTGAATTGACAGTGGCGTCCTATGCGGCATCCGATTCATGGTTCGATAGCATTCTCCCCGAGCCTGCCGATGCGTCCGTTCTGACCAACTGCAAACGATTCAGGTGGTTGCTAACGTGCGTATGGTTTTGGCGAGTGACTCGCCCTGACAGCTCAACCGTTGCGCGATTACTGTACCTGGACCGCGGTCAACGTGCTTCCAATTTCTAATAAGTCCACTGATTGTGCGCTTTGTACGCATTGGACTTCGAGCGTGGTCATTGCTGCTTGAGCAACGTAGTATCCATTGAAGGGAAAGATAGGATATGAGTCGGCCCCGAGACTTGCCGATACGATGTGAACATCGCCTCCTGCCGGGCTCGCCGGTCCGAAAACTGCACAGTAAACCTGTGCAGACTGATCGCCGGTATTCCAGAACTCTTGTTGCCCCGCAATCAGATATGTTCCGGCTTTCGGCAGGACGATTGTATTAAGAGTCACGTAAGTGTTGTAAGGAATCGTGACCTGGCCTGATTCCTTGTTTGCTACGAAGGACAGGACACTTGCCGCCGGCCCCGCCGGACCAGTAGGTCCCTGCGGCCCCGGGTTGCCCATGAGTCCCTCAGGCCCCTGCGGTCCTGGTGGCCCTTGAGGCCCGACGAGTCCCTGCGGCCCGGTGGTTCCATAAGCCAGATCAAACCCATTGAATTCGCCGATGCTGTTGGCAACGATCATCGCGTAGGTTCCCGCCGTGGTGTTCGCCGGCAGGGTGGCCACGATCTGTGTGTTGCTGAACGAGTCGATCGTGAGTGGCGCCCCGTTGAACAGCACCGTCGGCGCTTTCTTTAGAGGCTCAAACCCTGAGCCGCTGAAGGTGACTTGACCGGCTCCGTAATTGATTGTGGCGCGGTTCACCGTCAGAATCGGGATGACACCGCAGAAACCAAGGCACGGCGTGAGCAAAAGTAAAACGGCGAGCATTATGTTGCGCATGGAAATGGTTCTCCTTTCAAGAGGCCGGGATGGTTACGGGCCGTTGTAGGCAGCCGTGGCACGCATTCCCGGTGCACCGGCTGGCTCAAACTGTGAGGCGACAAGTTGCGCCCGACGAGGTATTGGCCTCAAAGTCGTCGATGATTCCCGAAGGTTGAGCCTTTCTCTCAACTCACGGCAGAACGGTCACTTTACCGAGCATCCCCAGACCGTCGTGCAGCGCGCACTTGTATTGAAAGATGCCCGGCCGTGTGAATGTCACGCGGAACCGGGTTACGCCCGGCAGCGGCTGCGGTGACCCGATCTGGTCCTGCGGAGCTGCAGAAATAAAGCCCGAATGCACGCTGTCCGTTGGCGAACTCACAGTAGCGTGCAGCGCTCCATCCGGGTCCATGGTTACGTTCGCGGAAGGCGGCATGGGGTTGGCGGGCTCAACTCCGAAGGTGATCGTGTGTGGCGTTATCGGATCGTCGTTTGTCCACTCCACCGTTTCTCCGACATGGACCACCTTGTCCGGATGCATGAAGCGCATCACGGACAAGGTATCGGAACCGCCACCCGTCGCCGTGATCACGCCTGTTCCCGCTGTCACCTCATCGCGTGAACTGTCCATGTCGTGATCCATCATGTGTCCAGCAGAAGAGAGCATGTCATTTTCCATGTCCTCGGCTTCAGCCCTGTAGAACCATTGGTCATGCGGCAGCTCGGCGGAGAGATCAAGAACGTGGATCATCGCAGTGTGATTCTGGTGGTAGAGGCAGACAAGTTTGTAGTCTCCAGCCGTTGGAAACGTCACCGAGTATCCCTGCCCCTTGGTCAGCGTTCCGCTATTCACGCAGATCGATCCATCTTCCGCGCTGCCGCTCGGCGTGGTGCCCGGACAGCCAACCGGAAAAGGCGGTCGCACCTGGTTCGGGGTCAAGAATGTCACCGTGTGCGGTTCGTCGGTCGCGACCGTGAAAGCAACGGAGTCGCCGGCATGAATCCACACTTCATTCGGCAGGAAAGCGATAACCTGCCGTCCCTTGTCGTGGCTCTGGGCGCCGACCTGCACTTGCCAGTCCTGCGCCTGAATCAGTGCTGGCATTAATAGGGTGGGGGCGCAGACAAACCCCAGGGTGCAGAACCTCGTCAGTTTTTGCTTAAGCACCGGCACCAATTTCCAATTTCCTAATGTCATCACTTCCTCCATTGCCGGGGAATTTGCCGGCTCGCATTCGATACAACGCAAATTCGAGTGCGGGAACAATGGAGGAAAGTAAATTAAGAGGTAAAGAAAGATGAAGACGTAAGTTACTCAATTTACAAGGGAACCTTGCCCGATTGTTTTTCTTCAATGCTATACTTCAGCCACTTCGGGAGAGAATCGTGCCGTTTGCCGTCTATCAATTCGGCGACTTCACCCTACATTGCGGCACATTTGAGCTTTGCCGCAAAGGCCGCAGGCTCAAGCTCGAGCGGAAGCCTCTCGAACTCCTCGTCCTCATGGTCACCAAACATGGACAGGTTGTCACCAGGGAGGAAATTGCCCAGCACTTATGGAACCGGGAAGTCTTCGTGGATATCGAACACGGAATCAACACGGCAATTCGCAAGATCCGCCAGATTCTGGGCGACAGTTCGGTCCTGCCGATCTATCTGCAGACAATCTCCGGCTCCGGCTACCGGTTCATCGCAACCGTTACAGAGCTTGAGCCAGAGGTCACCGGGCCGGCCCAATTTTCCGAGGCGCCAGTCGAGGATCTTCCCGCTCCGTCCGGGGTCGAACCTTCACCAGCGACCCCTCCTGTGCCGGAGATTGTCACGGCGCCGGACGAGTATGCGGCGCGCGACAGATCTGCCGGTCCCGATCTCCTGCCGGCCAGCAAACCGCGGCATAGACTTTCGCTGGTCGTCGCTTTGTGCGCCTCCGCCCTCGTCTTCATAGGGATATTCACCCTCGGTTCCCATCCGCTGGCTGCCCGCTTCTTCCATCGAGTCAGTCGCGCTCCCATTGGCTCGATCGCCGTTCTCCCCCTTCAGAATCTCTCCGGCGACCCTGGCCAGGAATACTTCGCCGACGGCATGACCGACGAGCTCATCACCGAACTGGCGCGTATCCCGAACCTTCGCGTCGTCTCGCGCACGTCCGTCATGGCTAACAAGGGTTCCGGCCGCTCCCTTCCCGACATCGCCCACCAGCTCGGCGTCGACGCCATCGTCGAGGGCTCCATTGTCCGCTCAGGAGAACGGATTCGCATCACCGCCCAGCTCATTGATGCGCGCACCGACCGCCACCTCTGGGCACAGTCCTTTGAAGGCTCCGCATCCGATGTCCTCTCCCTCCAGGACAGCGTCGCACAGCAAATCGCCACTCAGGCCCGGCTCGTCCTTGCCGCTGCGTCGCCGCGCGCGCCCGTCGACCCCGCCGCCCACGACGCCTACCTGCGTGGACGCTACTTTTTTAACAAGCAGGACTTCGCTCACAGCATCGAGTCCTTTCAGCAGGCCGTTGCACTCGATCCCGGCTACGCCTCAGCCCAGGCCGGCTACGCCTCCGCGCTCGATGCCGCCACGACCTACAACATTGGGCTGCCCGAACAGCTCATGCCCAAAGCGATCGCCGCAGCGCAGCGCGCCATCCAGCTCGACCCCCAGAACGGCGAAGCCTACACCGAACTCGGCAGCGTCCAAACCATTTATTCGTGGGATTGGACCGCGGCAGAGCAGAATCTCAACCGCGGTATCTCCCTTAGTCCAAGCGACTCCATCGCTGAATTCAAGTACTCCGTCTACCTCGACGCTGTAGGCCGTCCGCAGGATGCCGTCACTCACATGAGGCGTGCACTTCAGCTTGATCCGCTATCGTTCCTTGTCAACCGTCGCCTGGGCGTTGCTCTTTACTACGACCGCCAATACGATGCCGCACTTGCTCAACTGCAGCGCTCCGCCGAGATGGAGCCGGGGTCCGGCTCCGTGGAACATTACGTTAGCCTCATCTATGAGCAGAAGGGCGACCGGGACGAGGCCGTACGGCAGGACGTGTTGGCGCTGCACGAGGCCGAGCCAAAGCTCGACGGCGCTGCTCTTCTTAGCGTGTACCGGCAACATGGATGGGAGGAATATTGGCGCGCATATACCCGCGCTCTCCACACCACCACGGCCGGAGCCTGCACCGCTTATCAAATCGGCATAGACGATCTTCGCGTCAATGCTCTCGACCATGCCTTCGAATCGTTCCGACGCGCGATCGACGACCATTGCTTCAGCATGGCATTCATTCGCGTGGACCCGCTCCTTGACTCCGTCCGCCACGACTCCCGATACGCCAATCTACTGACACGCATGCATCAATAGACGAACCGCGCCATGGAGATTGCTGCCTGTAAACGGATCGAATCCCGCCAATCTGCCGCGAGTAGTCAATAAGCGCATCATCGCTTGTGACTCTGAACTGCGTTCTCGCAAACTCAGCCTAACCCACGACTAGCGCAGCGGGCCGGTCACTACATAATGACTACTTATCGGTGAATCGTCTGCACTGGCTCAAGAACAGAGACGCGTCCGCAGCCAGCCCTCTCAACCCTCTTCACAGATTAAACAGCTCTCTCAGCCGTTTAGTCTGGCCGCGGCTTACAGGAATCTCGGTCTGCTTCTTGTCGTTCATGCGCAGCTGATAAGTCGACTTGAACCACGGCACCACTTCGCGGATGTGGTTGATGTTGACGACGAAGCCGCGATGGGCTCGCCAGAACTGGTCGGGGTCGAGCTGATCTAACAGTTCCTCCAGGGTTCGGCACTTCGACTGGCCCTCGAACGTCTGCGTCACCACACGGATCACGCCTTCGTCGATGGCCGCGTAGCAGATTTCGGCCTGGTCCACCAGCAGCAGCCGACTTTGCAACTGGACAATCAACTTGGCCGGCTGTGGGCCGCGCCCATTGGCCTGAGGGCGGTTCAGAAGTTTCAACAGTGCTTCGATCTGCGCCTCGGGCCGCGGGCTGGTCGCGTTCTCCGTGATGCGGACGCGCACGCGGTCGAGCGCCTGCTGCACCCGCGCGCGATCGAAGGGCTTCAGCAGATAATCGACTGCGTTCACATCGAAGGCGCGCACGGCGTACTGGTCGTAGGCGGTGGCGAAGACCACCTGCGGGATCGGCTCGGTCGCGTCTTTCGCGTGCCGGTCCATGAGGCGCTTGATGACCGCGAAGCCGTCGAGCCCCGGCATCTGCACATCGAGAAAGACCACATCGGGATGGTGTTCCTGGATGAGGTCGACCGCCTCGATGCCGTTCGCGCCTTGCGCGACGACTTCCACATCGCCGGCTTGGTCGAGCAGATACTTCAGCTCGTCGCGGGCCAGTTGTTCGTCATCGACAATGAGGGCGGAAAGGGACATAGACGAAAGGTTGATTGTAGGGAGGGGAACTGAGCTGGGTCAAACGAGGCAAAGTCATGGATCGTGGGTCAGGTGCTCGCCGAAATGGCAGCCTCCTGTCGTCCTCGACTCTCCATTTCCCATTGCTGTGTCATCCTGAAAACCCGCGCGCCTGGGGCCCCGCGAACGCGCCAGCGTTTGTGGGGTAAGCGGGGCGAAGGATCTGCTTCTCCAACGGCTGCCGCATCCGCCGGCCGAAGGCAAAGGCTAAGTCCCGACTTGGGTCTGTAGCCTGAACCCTGACCCCTGTTCTTTGCTCACTCGCCCAGCACCCGCAGCCGCGTCGGGATGTGGTCGCGCTCGAGCTCATGCCCGCAGTTGGTGCAGAACTGGTCCGTGGGGCGGACGGTGCGGAAGCAGGTGCCGCAACTCGCCGTGAGCTGGTAGTTGCACTGGGGGCAGAAGTGGAAGTTGTTTTGCACGTGGGTTCCGCAGGCGGGGCAGGTGGAGACCAGTGGTGTGCGCAGAAGGAAGTAAAGGACTGCGCCGATCCCTCCCGGCATAACAAAGCAGATCAGCATCCAGAAGCGAGCGCTCATGGAGCGGCGGGGCGCATCCTTGCTGACGAAGCCGATCATCAGGAAATAGATCGAAGCCAGCAGGCCCCAGGAGAGGTTCATGTAGATGCGCAGTCCTAGCGGCGGCACATGATGCTGCTGCTGCGGAAACGCGATCCAGAAGTAGTACTCCACCAGCACAAAGACTGCCGCAGCAGTCACAATCGACCAGACGGGGATCAGCCGCGTGTCTTCTTTGACGTGAATCGATTGAGGTTCAGGCATACTACCCGCTCCCTGCCGGTTGAGTCTCTGGATGAAGATTAAGCCCAGCTTAATCCCTATTCCAATGGACGCAAAGGCGAAACCGGAAGTTGCGAGTACCTTGGCGTGGTCTTCGGGGGTTGGTTTTGAGGGTTGGTCTCAAGGTGCTCTTGGGGGGTCAGGACTTGCGGCGCAACCAGCCGGCCAGGAGGGCCGATCCGAGCAGGGCAGTGCTCATCAGAAAGCCCCACACCCCGACCTCGCTAAGGAAGCTGGTGATCCGCTCCTCTTCGATCAGAGTGTCGGCAAGCCACCAGACCGGCGGCCCTACGATAAAGAAAATCAGCAGCGTTGCTGCCACCGCCACAGCGCGACTTCTCCTGTGATCGGCCTTGATCTCCTTGATCACGCCGAGCGATGCCATCACCACGCGGCTGGTCCGATGGGCGACGGCTCGATCGCGGTCCGCGTCATTGCGGGCCAACGCTCGCGCCAGGTCGTCTGCGTTCGCGCCGGAGCCGGTCATCCCGTCACCTCGGCATGCCTTGCCCGCTCCAGCTTCGGCTTGATGGCCGCCAGACCCCGATACAGCCTCGACTTCACCGTCGACAGGGGCGCCTGCGTGACCTTGGCAATCTCTTCCAGAGTCAAGTCTTCATGGAATCGCAGGACGAGAACTTCGCGGTACAGCGTGTCCATCTGCAGCAGGGCAGCGGCCACTTGCTCCCGGTCCTCGACGCTCGAAAGGCTGTCGAACGGAGACGGCTGGTGGTCGGCGACCTCAAAACTCATCGGCTTGTCGTCGTCGTTGCCCGTCTCGAAGAGTTCGTCGAGGCTCGACATGGTGCGCTTGCGCCTATGATCGATGACCAGATTGCGCGCGATCGTGAAAAGCCAGGTCTCAAAGCGCGCCTTGCCGTTGAACTGCCCGCCACGGGTCAACACCCGCATCCAGACATCCTGGAACATGTCCTCGGCCATCTCGCGATTTCCCGTGAGGAAGAGCAGATAGCGGAGCAGGCGGTGCTGGTAGCGGACGATCAGGTCGTCGAGGAGACCAGCTTCCTGCCGCTTGAGCCCTTCGGCGACAGCAAGATTCTCGCGCCTGACCTGTTCTTCGGCAAGAGTGGCAGAGGCCGGGGCGAAGATCGAGCGAATCGCGGAGGTTGCGTTCATGTTACTCAATTAGACGACGAAAGAGGCGAGAGAGCCGCTTTGAATGTGACAGAGTGCCCGGATTGCACTGGTTGCACCGATTCAAGTGCAACCAAGAGAACCTGCCGACTCCGCGTGACTGCCAGCGCGAGGGCAGCTGGTTCGTTTGTTTCAGGCGTCATGGGACCGGCTCTTGCGCCGCGCCACGCGCACGCACTCCTCTAACGCGCCTTCCGCACGACGCGCCTGTCCCTGCACAGTTCCCGGGAAGAAGATTCCCAGCAGATGTCGGCGTCGCTGCCCGGGCGTCATCGCGTACCAGCCCTGTTCGGCCAATGGCTGGCGCTGAAAGCCGGCACGCAGGATCGGCGGCGGCACTTGCTCGCCTTCCATCGCCAGCATCACCGTTTCGGCCACGCGCTCGGCGCGTTCCCGGCGCGTCTGGGCACCCTTGGCCTGATCGACCACCTGCGCGAACCCCTTGCGCATCGAGGGGGCCATGGCATCGAACCACTTGCGCAGTTGCTTGTCCTGGCGCAGGACGGCTGTCAGCTCCTTTGGTTCGCTATAGTGCTGTTCGGCAAGATCGGGCTCCAAAGAGATCTGGACCGTGTCTCCCGGTCCGGCACCCGCGCCGGTCTGCATCTTCTTGTTCACAACCAGGGTGTGACCCAACCCTTGCACACCGGGAAAGAGCGAGGTCTGAAACGCGAATTCTTGGCCTTTGCCTTTGTTTGCGTTCCTGATCGTTCCCCGCACGCGCCGGTTACGCCACTCCGGCCATGCCTTCTTCAAATCGACTGGCACGCGTGCTATGACCCAGGGCGGGCTGGATTCTACCCGCTCCAGAACTGCGCGAAATGTTTTGGCTTTTTGAGGCATGAACTCAGGCGAATTCAGTATGACCACGGATAGCCAACAGGGCAATCGGATGGCTTGAATGGTTCCAATAATGGTACCATTGAGGCAGATGGGCTCTTCGAAGAAACTTCTCGAAGCCATGCGCGGCCAACCGCGCAACGTGCGCTATGCGGATCTATTCAAAATCTGTGTTGAATACTTCGGCGAAGCCCGTCAGCGAGGTTCGAGCCACGCGATTTTCAAAACACCATGGCCGGGTGACCCTCGCGTCAATATTCAGAATGACAAAGGAAAAGCCAAGGCCTATCAGGTACGGCAAGTTCTTCTCGCGATCGACAAACTGACCGGACTAAGAGGAACAAGAGATGAAACGGACATTGAAAGCGAATCCAAGGGCTGACCAGTTCACCTATCGCGTGACCTGGTCGGAAGAGGATGGCGAACATATTGGACTTTGTGCCGAGTTCCCCTCGCTCTCCTGGCTTGCGCCCACTCCTGAGGCTGCCCTCGACGGAATCCGGAAGATCGTCAAGCAATCGGTCCGCGATATGCAGACAACGGGAGAACCGGTACCGGTACCGTTCGCGGTGAAGCACTATAGCGGCCAGTTCCGTGTACGCATCCCGCCCCAGGTCCACCGCAATCTGGCGATCGAGGCCGCGGAGCAAGGCGTGAGCCTGAACCGGCTTGCGAGCGCCAAACTCACCACTAACTCTCGTTGATCCAGCTACCCCGTAAACTACTCTCATGGAAGTTCTCTACGGCCTCCATCCCGTCGAGGAAGCCCTCAAAGCCGGCAAGCGCCGCTTTGACCATGTTCTGGTCGCGCGCGAGCGCCACGACGACCGGCTTGCCCGCCTGGTTGCCGCGTGTCGCGAGGCCGGCGTGCGCGTCCGGCAGGAAGCCCGCGAGCAACTCACACAGCTCGCCGGAACACCAACGCATCAGGGCGTCGTAGCAGTTGTTCGCCCGCAGGAAACACTGGCCATCGAGGATCTCTTTGTTCCGGTGCAGTCCGGATCGGCCCGCCTGCTGCTTGCTCTCGATGGCGTCGAAGATCCGCAGAATCTCGGCGCGCTGCTGCGCGTGGCCGATGGAGCCGGCGTCGACGGCATCGTTCTCACCGAGCGGCGTTCTGCACCACTGAGTCCTGTGGCCGTGAAGGCCAGCGCAGGCGCCGCCGAACACCTCCGCATCGCCCGCGTCGTCAACCTCGTCCGTGCGCTCGAGGATCTGAAGCGTCAGAATATTTGGGTCATCGGGCTCGATGAGCGGGGCGCGACCGATTACGACCGGTTCGACTTCACCGGCGACTGTGTTCTTGTCCTCGGACGCGAAGGCGCGGGGCTGCACGAGCTCGTTCGTCGCACCTGCGATCACCTTCTGCGCATTCCCATGGCCGGCGGGGTCAGCTCACTGAATGTGTCTGCTGCGGGTGCGGTCGTACTCTATGAGGCCGCGCGCCAACGCCGCGCTGCTGCCCAAACGTCCCGGCCTCTCGTCCAAAAGTCTGCCGCACGCAGTACGCAGAAAGGTTTGGGTTCTTGATTTTTCCGAGCACCGGCGCGAACAAGGGTGCCCCAGGTCTCGCTTTTGAGACCTGGGAAAGCAACCAACTCGCCCAATTGTTGTTTCGCTCTTTTCTCCGGCCGCTCGCTGCATTCCACTTGAAGAGCGCGGGCTTCGGCCCACGTATAAAACGGCGATTGTCTGGGGCCCTCGCGATTGTTACCGGGGCCACGCTCCTATCTTTGTACTGCGCAGCGCAAGCCGCTCCTGTTCCTCCAGACACAGACCCAACCTTCGAGCCCCAGTGGCAAGGTCATCTTCTCGCGCTCGACCGACGAGAACGGCGACACCACCACAACCGTCGGTCCCGCAGCGACGCAACCCACTGTGACCAGCGAACCCGTGGCCACCGACGCCGACCGCCTTGCCCTCACCTTCACCGCACTCGACCTCGACGTGCATCTTCAGACAACTGCGCATCGGATCGCGGTGCGCGCCCAGGTCACGGTACGCAACGACGGCAAAGCCCCGCTCACACGTATTCCGCTGCAGATCTCTTCCTCGCTCAACTGGGAGCAGATTCGCGTCGATGGCCGCAACGCCACTTTCCCTGTCGCCACGCTCAACTCCGACACCGACCACACCGGCCAGCTGCACGAGGCGGCTGTTCCGCTGGCTGCACCGCTTCCTCCGGGCCAGTCGTTGACTCTCGACACGGTCTACTCCGGCACCATCGCTCCAAATGCCCAACGCCTGCTGACCATCGGCACGCCGGAGCCGGTCGCACTCCACTCCGACTGGGACGAAATCTCGCCGGACTTTACCGGCTTGCGCGGCTTCGGCAACGTCGTCTGGTATCCGGTCTCGACCGTTCCGGTCATTCTCGGCGATGGCTCGCGGCTCTTCGACGAGGTTGGCCGGCACAAGTTCTCGCTCACGCATACGCACTTTCGCCTGCGCCTCACCGTCGAATTTCCGCACGGCAATCCGCCCACAGTCGCGCTCGTCAATGGCGTTCCCGTGCCGCTCACCGTCGCCGACGCGCAAGGTCTTGATGCCGATCTCTCCGGCATCGCCACAGCTTCCTTCGAGACGCCAGCCCTCGGCTTCCTCGCGCCCAGCCTTTTTGTTGCGGTGCGCAAGGCTCATCCCGCGCCAAGCCTCACGGCCTACACAACGACAGACAACGACATCTCCGTGCAGACCTGGCTTACCGAAGATGCCGCTGTCACGCCCTTTGTCCAGAGCTGGCTCGGTCAGCAACCGCATTCCCCGCTCACGCTGCTTGACTTGCCTGATCCCGGCGATGCGCCCTTCGAGACGGGTGCATTGCTAGCCACCGGTCTTCGCGTCGGACCGGCCGGCCAGCTCGACCGTGCGCTCGTGCACACGCTCGCTCACGCTTACCTCGAGTCGAAAGAAGACCCATTGCCCAACTGGCTCAACGAAGGTGTCGCCACTTTCCTCGAGTCGGCCTGGATCGAGAAGCAGCATGGGCGCGATCGTGCCCTGCAACTCCTCGAATCCAACCGCGCCGCTCTCGCGCTCGTAGAACCGCCCAGTCCAGGCACGAGCTCCGGTGAGCCCCTCGCGATCGCCACTGCGCCCGTCTACTACCGGACCAAGGCGGCTTATGTCTTATGGATGCTCCGCGATCTCACCGGCGATGAGGCTCTGAGTGCGGCACTCCGCGGCCTGATCGGCAACGCCCGGCTCTCAGGCGTCACGCCCGCGACATCGGCAAACAAGCCGTCTCCTTCTCTCCAGATTCTTCTCAAGCAGGCCGGGGTCCGACGCGATCTCTCCTGGTTCTTCGCAGACTGGATCGATGCGGACAAAGGTCTGCCTGACCTCACCATCGGCAGCGTCTTTCCCAACGCCGCACAGGCCGGCACCTGGCTTGTCGCTGTCAACGTGGCCAATGCGGGGTATGCCGCCGCGAACGTCCCCGTCACCGTCCGCACCGCCAAATCCTTCGTCACCGAACGGGTTCTTGTTCCGGCGCGCGGCTCCGCGGTCGAGCGCCTCGTGGTCATGGGCCCGCCCACCCAGGTTCAGGTCAACGATGGAACAGTGCCCGAAACCACGGCCAGCGTGCACGTCACCGACATCAATCTCGAGTCGCCGGACCAGCCCGTCAAACAACAGGGTGCGAGCGCTTCTTCCTCCACCGCCGACCCAACCCCGCCCCAGTAGAAACCGCCCGCCATGCACAGTGCCCTCCATCGAAAGTTCGATGCGCGTCCCGCCGGGATCCACGTACGATCGGCGCACGATGGGGGTCAAACGCCAGGCAGGAAGCGAATCTGCGCGTCCAATGGGCGTGTGGGCGGCGACGGCTGTCGTCACAGGCGAAGCAATCTCGCTCGGCATTTTTCTCACCCCAGCCGCAATGGCCCGGTCGCTCGGCTCGCCGGTGTTATTGGGCGCAGTCTGGTGCGGTATGGCGGTGCTCACGCTCGCTGGAGCGCTTTGCTTTACCGAACTGGCGGTGCGCGACCCGCACGATGGCGGCGAGTATGTCTATCTGCGGCGAGGCTTCGGCCGGCGCGTGGCCTTCCTCTACGGCTGGATGGCGGCTCTTGTCATGTATCCCGGTGTCGCTGCCTCGCTCTGCGTCGGTATCGTGCCCTACATCCAGACGCTCGTGCCTGTTCCCGCTCGCCTGGTTGCCTTCGTGCCCGCGGCGCTGCTTCTAGGTCTGGGATTGCTTACCTATATTGGTGCGCGCCTTTCGAGCGGCGTGATGACCGCGTTGAACTGGCTCAAGGTTCCGGTCGTGGCCGCGCTGGTCGGGTGGGCGCTTCTCTCCGGCCATGCCAGTATGGCCAACCTGACGCCGTTCACACTGCGCCGTGCCGGTTCCGATCCATTGATCGACGCCATCGCCGGAGCCGCGATCAGCGCGTTCTTCTGTTTTGGCGGCTGGTGGGAGGCGGGCAAGATCGCCGGCCAGGTCCGCGAGCCGTCGCGCACGCTCCCCATTGCGTTCACCGGCGGCGTGCTTGTGGTGACAGCAGTCTATTTGCTGCTGAGCCTCGCGTTCGTTGCCGTTGTTCCGATGCAGCAGATTCAGTCCAACACCGCGTTCGTGGCCCAGTTCGGTGAGGCCCTCTTCGGAGCCGCGGGCGGCCGCGTTCTTTCGGCATGCGTCATTCTCGCCGTACTCGGCGGGTTGATGGTGCTCAGCATGACCGTGCCGCGCGTGACTTATGCGCTGGCGCGCGGAGAAGTGGGCGATCGGAAGCGGGGTATCCTGGCTGGCCTCGGACGGATCGATCCGCGCACCGGCGTCCCAGCGAATGCGGTCCTGCTGCAGACAGCGGTAGCCCTCGCAATCCTTGTTCTGGGCGCATTCGACCGTATCCTCGCCTTCATCATCTTTTCCGCGGTTGCGTTTCTCGCTCTGACCGTGGCCACCTTGTTTCGCGTGATCACTCCGGTGCGCCGCTGGTGGTTTCCTGTCGCCCCCATCGTCTTCATCGCTGGAAGCGGTATCCTCGCGGCGATGCTTCTGCTGCATAACCTGGTTCCATCGCTGCTCGGTGCCGGCATTGTTCTCGTGGGCCTTCCCGCGCGCGCCCTGCTCATCCGCTCTCAACGTGAGGTCGCTGCAGTTCCGGCTACCCCGATGACCACTGACAACTGATCGCTGACCACTGGAGATTCCAATGCCCCATATCCCGCTTCCTCCCGATCTTCCCGGCATCCGCGGTGCGATGGCCTTCCGGCCGGAGACCGCGCGTCCCATGAATGCTCTCGTTGAAATCCTGCTGACCGGCCCCAGCACACTCTCCAAGGGCGAACGCGAGTTGATCGCCACCTACGTCTCCTCGCGCAACTGTACTGAATACTGCCACAACATTCATGGCGCCATCGCCGCGGCTCATCTCGGCGGCAACGAAGCTCTGGTCAAGCAGGTCAAGACCGACTTCACGCAGGCGGAGATCAGCCCCAAGCTCAAGAAGCTGCTGGTCATCGCCGGTAAGGTGCAGCAGGACGGCAAGCTGGTCACTGCGGCCGACGTAGAAGCAGCGCGCAAGGAAGGTGCGTCCGACATTGAGATTCACGACACCGTGTTGATCGCCGCGGCCTTCTGCATGTACAACCGCTATGTCGACGGCTTGGGTACTGCACAGCCTGCCGACGTGTCGTTTTATCGCGAACGCGGAAAGCGCGTTGCCCGCGACGGCTATGTGGCCGTTAGTGAGGAGTATCTGGCTGCGCAGGCACGCTAGGGCGTAGCGCGCCAGTTCGTAGTTCTTAGTTCACAGCGGCCCTGCCGAACTCTGGCCGACGACTCTCTGAACGACGATAGCTACGAACTGAGAACTGTGAACTACGAACTAAGAACTGCTCCGGAGGAGCCCCATGCCCCACATCGACCTTCCCAACTTCCCCGGCATCGTTGCCGGATTCAACTTCCGCCCCGAGACCGCCGTGCCCATGCGAGCGCTTGCGCATATTCTGTTGCACGAGCCTAACTCTCTCGCACCCGGCGAGCGCGAGCTCATTGCAACCTATGTGTCGTCGCGCAACTGCACTACATTTTGCGCGCTCAGTCACGGTGCGGCTGCGGCAGCCCATCTCGGCGGCGACAAGGTGGTGCAGCAGGTCAAGACCGACCTGGCCAGCGCCGAAGTGAGCCCCAAGCTGAAGGCGTTGCTCGTTATTGCGGGGAAGGTCCAGCAGGATGGGAAGCTCGTGACCGCGGCCGATGTGGAAGCTGCGCGCAGGGAAGGGGCGACAGACCAGGAGATTCACGACACGGTTCTGATTGCGGCCGCCTTCAGCATGTACAACCGCTATGTCGATGGCCTGGGAACGTTCCAGCCGACGGACCCGGCAATGTACGCGCAGATGGGCGAACATCTCGCCGAA
Organism: uncultured Acidobacteriaceae bacterium; assembly: GCA_963778705.1. Lineage (GTDB taxonomy): Bacteria > Acidobacteriota > Terriglobia > Terriglobales > Acidobacteriaceae > Telmatobacter. The sequence continues at coordinate 252,716 of CAVZVM010000006.1, read as the reverse complement.
GAAGGCTATCTTGTTCCCTCGGTTCGTGAGCCTGTGGGCGCGGCGTAGGAGCAGCGCACGATCCCGACAACTCGGCATCCGACGATCTTCGCCGGACGCGGAGTTCTTGTTCAGGCGGCCCGCAGCTTGTAGCCGTCGGGATCTTTGCCGCGTACCTTCCGCCACCAGACCTGGAAGCTCGGAATATTGACGGTAATCAGGAAGAGCTTGCGCAGCTGGCCTTGCGGACACTGCAGTGGCCGCACGCCGTGCCATGAGTGATGCGTCCGCTGGAAGAGCAGGCTGCCGTTGCCGCGCGGCTCGATCGACGCCGCGACCTTGAGCTGATCGAAGCTCGGGCCCGAGTGCACCGGGAACTTGCGCTCGCTGTCGAGAATCAGAATCTGCCCGCCCCACGCCGCGTCCCAGTCGTCTTCGGTGTTGAAGTAGAAGATGTGCGTAGCCAGCTTGCGCGCGGCATCGCAATGCGGCGAAACGGCGCAGCCCTCCCACGCGTAGTACCACTCGAACGTGGGAATGAAGGTGTGATTGCCGAGCACGCGGCGCAGGAAGTTCTGGTAGACCGGGCCCTGCAACTCGGCGAGGAACTCCTTCCACGGTTCGGCGACCTCGACCCCCGGCCGGTAGTGCAGCAGGTAGCGATCGTGCGGCGCCTGTCCGTAGGCGCGCTTCACGCCGACATGCTTGTCGAATCCCTGGACGGCCGGCATCGTCGTGCGCAGCCGCTCATACCCCTCCGGTGTGAGGGACGCTTCGATGTTGGCCCAGGGATAGGGCTGCCGGTTCTGAAAAGACTCCGCTGCGATCTCGTCCAGCCGCTGCAGATTCAGATATTCCACTCAGGACACACTCCTTCAGGCCTCGCGCTGCCGCGAAAAGCCGCTCGGCAATAGCCTTGGCGGTCAGGGGTCTGCGCGTCTGTGACCGAGAGCACGAGGGCAGGTTAATCAGCGGCGAACGGTCGAATTGGCCATTTCTATGGTGTGAAGAACGCAACGGCTTTCACGGCCTTGTTGCCGGAGGCACGAACTCGTTCAGGTTGAACGGGCGGATCGCTTCGCCGGGCGGCTGAATGTTGAGGACGAGCGCAAGAGCAGTGGGAGGGCCCTGAAAGTAGGGCACATGAATCGAATGCCATCCCGCCGAAAGCGTGGCCGTTACGGTTTGCCTGCTGACTGGGTGCACTCCGTCCAAATCGATCAGAATTCGGTTGTCGATTTCAAGGCGTGAGCCATCGTCCGATTGGAGCTCGAACAAATATTCGCCAGGCTTGGAGACATAGAACTTGCCGTAGTAGTCGATCCCGAACCAGACGCTCGTGTGGGTGATGCCAGGAATACCACCCATGCGCGTAATGTCCTGGTTGGGAACGTCGAGGGCGTTGGTATAGAGCGAGGCAACTGGATCGAGTTCACCAAGATCGTGAAGATCGTAGAGAGAGTTCGCGCCTGCCGGTATTTCGTAAACATCGCCGCAGAAGGCGTTTTGCTTAGGCGTGACTGAGCCAAAAGCTCGAATATCGCCGATGAGTTTCCGCTTCTTTCTCGCTTGGCTCGTTTGGTCGGCGATCGGGAGAGGCCGCGATACATCGACGACACCCAGATTGCCGGTAGTGCGATCGAGCACAGCCAGGCGCGCGAGAGCAGGCGGTTCGGGTCCGGGGCCTCGAGAATACTCACAAAGCCATGCTCCGGTAACCGCGCAATGTCTGCTGCGTTGAGTTGGTGATCCACAGTCGAGTGCATGTAGTCGGCGATTTCGCCGGACGCGTCGAAGACGCACATGCCGAAGCCGAGCTGAACGCGCGGGACGGCGCCGTTGATTCCGATGGCGTTCAGGGATTCCGGCTTGATCGCGGCTTCGTAACGCGTAGTGTTGCCGCCGGGAGCATCGAGTACTTTGGCGGTAATCGCAAGCGTGGGCGGGGTGAGAGGGTGATAGCAAGCTGCTTCTTGCAACGCCTCTGCAGTGACGAGCTTCTTTAGGTCTTTCGGAGTGGCCTTTTCTCTAGTAAGACCGACATAGTATTGCCGGCGGAACGTTAGAGTGACCTGTGGCCGCGTAGTCTTCACCAGAACAGTGTGATAGCCGGGTTCTGAAGATGCCGATATGGCGATCTGGTAGTGAACCGCAGCGTCGAGCGCGCAAACCGCGCCCGAACTGACGTGAAAGCCCCTCGTTGCATCTTCCTCCAGATTCTTGCGTTCTGGATCGATGGTGCGAAGGGAGAGAACGCGGCGGGGAATCGGACGGCCATGTTTGGGAACCTCATAGACCAGGAATTCGTTGGCAGCCAAATCCGCGATCGGCAGATTGTGGCGATCGCGCGCCACCACGTCAATCACAGCCTCTCGGGATTCGATGAGGAACACCATGCCTGGTTCTGATTCCTGACCAGACGGAGCGGCCTGCGCTCGAGCGGGGTGACAGGGCAAGAAAATCAGGCAGACTGTGCCCAAAACACATGATGAGAAGAAGAAAGCTCTGCGCGGCATGGTCGCCACTCTACGTCTGGGGCAAAGAGAGGGTCAAGCGGCCTACCACCGACACGCTTTGCGGCCCTACCGGTACGTCTCCGGCACAAACGTCTGCTCGTTGATCGGTGGCCGCGTGTAGTTCTGCTTGGCGATCGGCGGCAACGGCAACGGCTTCGATGTCAGGTCCTTGTACGGGATCATCGACAAAAGGTGCCGGATCACATTCAACCGCGCGGCCTTCTTGCTGTCGGCGTTCACCACGTACCAGGGCGCCTGCTTGATGTCGGTGCCGGCGAACATTTCATCCTTGGCCCGCGAATACTCCGCCCAGTGCTTGCGTGATTCCAGATCCATCGGGCTCAGCTTCCAGCGTTTGGTCGGGTTCTTCATCCGATCCTGGAAGCGCCGCTCCTGCTCCTCATCGCTCACGCTGAACCAATACTTGAGCAGCAGAATGCCCGAGCGCACCAGCATGCGTTCGAACTCGGGGCAGCTGCGCATGAATTCGAGGTACTCGGCCTCGGTGCAGAAGCCCATCACGCGCTCGACGCCGGCGCGGTTATACCAGCTGCGGTCAAACAGAACCATCTCGCCGGCCGCCGGCAGGTGCGGCACATATCTCTGAAAGTACCACTGCGCCTTCTCGCGCTCCGTAGGCGTGCCCAGCGCCACCACGCGGCAGATGCGCGGATTGAGCGTGTCGGTGATGCGCTTGATGGCGCCCCCCTTGCCCGCAGCATCGCGCCCCTCGAAGATCCCTACGACCCGCAGGCCTTCGTGCCGGATCCACTCCTGCAGCTTGGCCAGCTCGACCTGCAGCCGGCGCAGTTCCTTCTCGTAGTCGCAGTCTTTGCCGAGGCGGATGGGATTAGGGATGAAATGGTTCGGCTTCGCTTCGCCGTTCTTGGGCTCTTCGACGACGCCGACTGCGCCGTTCGAGTGTTTGCCGTTCTTGCCGGAGTGCTTGTCTGCCATGGCTTCCTCTCACTGGCCGACCTCCGGTTTTTTCGCGCCGGCCGTGCTGCACAAATCGGCGCGTTGCTCACCCAGGGGAAGGGCGAGCTCAAATATCGTCCCTCATTCTATCGGTAAATGGAAGGGCAGAATACAGGTTCCGCCAGGCTTCCCGGTGCCTTTGGTGCGTCCTCTTGCTCCCTGTTCCCTACTCCCTGTTCCCTGCCTTTTCGTTTCTCGCCTTCACCTTGAACCAGATGGGCGTTCCCTTGAAGCCGAAGGCCTCGCGAATCTGGTTTTCGAGGAAGCGCTCGAAGGCGAAGTGCAGCTTGATGTCGCGATCGGTGAAGAGCACAAACGTCGGCGGAGCCACCGCCGCCTGCGTCATATAGAAGATCCGAATTCGCTTCGCCATGGGCACCGGCGCACGCTGAAAGTCGATCTTGTCCAGAAATCGGTTCATTTGCCCGGTCGTCACGCGCTTGCGTCGCTCCGCGGCAACGGCTTTCACCTCGCGCAGCACCCGGCCCATTCCCTTGCGATCGCGGCCCGTCATCTCCAGGGCCGAAAGAAAGATCACCGGCGCATAGCTCAGATACTTGAGCACGTTGCGCAGCTGCCGCTCGAAGATCTCGCGATCGGCAGGCGGTTTGCCGTCGGTGCGGCCGGTCGTCACCGCATCCCACTTGTTCACCACGATGATGACGCTGCGGCCACTCTCATGCGCATAGCCGCCGATGGTGGCGTCGCTCGCCGTCACGCCCTCGGTGGCGTCGAGCACCAGCAGGGCCACGTCAGCGGCTTCGAGATGCCGCCGCGCCATCACCACGACTCAGCTTCTCGGCCATCAGGTGCGTCTTGCCCTTGCGCCGGATGCCGGCGGTATCCACGAATCTCAAGGCGCCGCCCTCGTATTCCACCACTTCGTCGACTGCATCGCGCGTGGTTCCGGCGATGGGCGAAACGATCGCGCGGGCGGTTCCGGTGAGCGCATTCAGCAGCGTCGATTTGCCCACGTTGGGCCGGCCGATGATGGCCACCGAGGTCTCGTGCTGCTCGAACTCGCCATGGGTTCTAAGCTTCGCGCTTGGCGAACGTTCTCCGGCTGCATCGCTCCCTCCGCTGCCCGGCTCCAGCGGCGCACCCTCAAATATCTCATCCTCTTCGGCCAGCTCTTCTTCGCTTTCGGTCTCCGGCACTGGCACAGACGCGGCAATCGCATCCAGCAGATCGCCGATGCCCAGCCCATGCTCCGAACTGATTGGATACACCTCGCGAATCCCCAATTGGCGAAAGTTCTCTGCCACCATCTCCATCGCAGCGCCCTCGACCTTGTTCACTGCGAGAAACAGCGGCTTCTTGCCACGCTGCAAGCAGGCGCGCCAGGTCGTAGTCGGGCCGTGCCAGTTCGGTGCGCGCATCCACCACCATGACGAGCGCCGCAGCTTCGTCCAGCGCGACCTTCGCCTGGGTGTAGATCTCCGTGGGAATCAGCTCCGGATCGTCGGGCACAATCCCGCCCGTATCCACAAGCCGGTAATGCCGGCCCTCCCACTCATATTCGCCATAAATGCGGTCGCGGGTGATGCCCGGCTCATCGCCAACAATGGACCGGCGGCTGCCAGTCAGCCGATTGAAGAGTGTCGACTTGCCCACGTTAGGCCGGCCCACAATCGCAATCAGAGGCAATGCAGCCGACCCCGGCCTGCTGGGAACAACCGATCTGCGATAGGTGGGCAAACAAGTCTCCGTGCGGCCGCTCCCACATGAGCTGGCCTTCTTCTATTGTGCGGTACGGAGTCGCTTCAGTCCCAGATGCGGTGTACGCCGTAGGCGTCGAAAATGACATCTTTGCTTAACAGGCTCCACCCCAGCTCAAGTGTCTGCGCCGCAATGAGCCGGTCGAACGGGTCGCGGTGAAACCACGCGAGACTGCCGCTGTGGACCACCTGCGCCAGCGTTGGCATCAACAGGTTGAATCTTCCGCGCGTGAGAATCGACTCAAAATCCTTGAGGATATCCGCCGCATCGAGCCTTCCCGCAGATGTCTTGATGGAGATCTCCCACGGAGTAGCAAGCGAGACTGCCAGGGTGACCTCCGGGTCTTCGATCAGTCTCCGAACGCGTGTTGGCAGAGATGCGGGCGCACGAAGAAACCAGATGAGCGTATGGGTGTCGAGCAGGTACGTCATTTGCGGCCGCGCTTCTTAGGCGCGGGAACGAGGGGTACATCGAGCAAATAGCCAATGCCCATCTGCACCAGTTCCTCATCGGTCAGCGGATCGAAGGCATCGTCATCCCAGTGGACACCTCGCTTATAAGCTCCCGCCAGATCCTTGCGGGAGACGGCGGGTTCCACCGGCACAATCCTTGCCACCGGCTTTTTGCCGCGCATCACAATGACTTCTTTGCCCGCCTCCGCTTCTTTCAGTAGCCGGGAGAACTGGGTCTTGGCCTGATGTACGGTATACGCCATGGACTAAGTATGCTTAGTCCACTTTGCAAAGTCAATCCGAAGTGGATTTCGCTGTGCACTCCCGCTCCCCGCCTTGCGCGCCCGCCCCCGATCCCTAGATTTTCTCCCGCCTCCGCGGTTTGTCCGTATACACTACCGCTCACACCGAAGTCGCAAGGAGAGCTTCCCCAATGCCCAAGTACGTCATCGAACGCGAAATCCCCGGCGCCGGCTCGCTGTCGCCCGAAACCCTGCAAGCCATCTCCCAAAAATCCTGCGGCGTCCTCAAGAATCTCGGACCTGAGATTCAGTGGCTCCACAGCTACGTCACCGCCGACAAGATCTACTGCGTCTACATCGCGCCCAACGAAGCGATGGTCCGCGAGCACGCCAGCCAGGGCGGCTTTCCGGCCAACAGCGTCGCCGAAGTCAAAACCATGATCGATCCGACCACGGCCGAAGCCTGATTCCGATTTCGGACCGGCAGCAGTGCTCCGCGTGACGATCGCCCCAGCCCCGGACCGGCAGGCTCTCTAAAATAGAGGTACGCCGGTCCTGATGTCCTCCTCCGAAACCACAACCCGGGCCCTTCCGACCCTGCACGAGTTCTTCGCGCCCGGCGGCATTCTCGCGCAATCGCCGCTCCCCTACGAGTACCGCCCCGGCCAGCTTGAGATGGCCAAGGCCGTCGAACGCGCTCTTGCCGAGCGCCGCCACCTGATCGTCGAAGCGGGCACCGGCACCGGCAAGACCCTCGCCTATCTTCTGCCCGCCCTGCGCACCGGCCAGCGCGTCATCATTTCCACCGGAACGAAAGCCCTGCAGGACCAGCTCTACTTCCGCGACATTCCATTTCTCGAGTCGCTGCTGGGCGAGCTGCGCGTCTGCTACATGAAGGGCCGCGCCAACTATCTCTGCCGCCACAAGCTGGTCGCCCTGCGCGATCAGCCGATTTTGTCGGGATTGGAAGAGATCGACCAGTACCAGCAGATCGCCGAGTGGGAACGCGAGACCGAAACCGGCGATCGGTCTGAGCTGGCCGGCCTGCCCGAGTCGAGCGCTCTCTGGCACAAGCTCGATGCCCGCGCCGACGCCTGCCTCGGCACAACCTGCCCCGACTACAAGCGCTGCTTCATTACCGAGATGCGCCGCCGCGCGCTCGAGTCCGACATCATCATCGTGAATCACCATCTCTTCTTCGCCGACCTCGCCGTCAAGCAGGAAGCATCCGGCGCGCCCGACGCCGGCGTGCTGCCTGAAGCTGCAGCCGTGGTCTTCGACGAGGCCCACGAACTGGAAGAAGTCGCATCGAGCTATTTCGGGCTGTCCGTCTCGAATATCCGGTTTGAAGAGCTGGCACGCGACACCGACGTTCTGCTGCGCGGCAAGAACGGCGCCGAGAGAATGCCGGCCACCACGCAGCAGCTCCGCGAGCGCGCCCGCCTCTTCTTTTCCAACCTGCCCATGAGCTCCGATGGCCGCCAGCCTTTTACCGAGCGCGAAGAATTTCTCGAGACCTCAGGCGACCTCTATATGAGCGTGCGCACGACTCTCAAGCTGATGGAGGCCGAGCTCGAACGGCTCAAAGACATCGATGAATCTGCCGGCCTGCGCAAGCGTGTCGCGCGTCTGCGCACGGAGCTCGAGTTCCTGCTCGAATCGAACGCCAGCAACATGGTCTATTGGCTCGAACGGCGCGCCTCCGGACGAAGCGGTTCCGAAGCATCCGCCGCGAAAGACGGCTTTCGTTCGGCTTCCAGAAATACCTTTCTCCAGGCCACGCCCATCGACGTGTCGGAGCTCTTGCACGAGCTGGTCTTCGAGACCATTCCCACGGTTGTGCTGACCTCGGCCACGCTCACCGTGCAGGGCGGCTTCGAACACATCCGCAAGCGGCTGGGCATGAATGAAGCCCGCGAGCTGGTGGTGCCGTCGCATTTTCGCTATGGCGAGCAGGCGCTGCTCTATCTTCCGCCGGAGATGCCCGACCCCCGCGATCCCGAGTTCCCCGAAGCCGCCGCCGAGTGCATTCGCCGCGTGCTCGACCTCAGCCGCGGCCGCGCCTTCTGCCTCTTCACCAGCTACGCGCAGATGCGCGCCCTCTACGAGCTCCTGCTGCCGGTGCTCGACTTTCCGATCCTTCTGCACGGCACCGCGCCGCGCAAAGCGCTGCTCGAAGAGTTCCGCATCACGCCCAATGCTGTCCTCTTCGGCACCTCGAGTTTCTGGCAGGGAGTGGACGTGCAGGGCGAGGCGCTGAGCTGCGTCATCATCGACCGCCTGCCCTTCGCTGTGCCCAACGATCCCGTGGTGCAGGCCCGCATGAAGGCCATCGAAGAAGCCGGCGGCAAGCCATTCTTCGACTACCAGGTCCCTTCTGCCGTGCTGACGCTGAAGCAGGGCTTCGGCCGCCTCATTCGGTCGCTCGAAGACCGCGGTGTGCTGGTGCTGCTCGACCCCCGCATTCGTAAACAGCGCTATGGCCAGACGTTTCTGCAGAGCCTGCCGCCCTATCGCATGACGACAGCGATTGGGGATGTGGAGAGGTTCTTTGCTGCTCCGGGCACTTCGGCTCAAGGGTGAGCCCCAAACTGCCTTGAATTTGTGTGAATCAAGCGAGTAACAGGGGCATCCAAGGGATGATGAGGCTGAAGCTGAAATACGGGTTCCTTATCGGCCTGACCCTGGCGGCGTCGATGGTGCGGGCCGATACCTTGGAGTTGAAGAACGGCAGCCTGATCAAGGGCAAGTTCCTGGGTGGCACGGAGACTGAAATCAGCTTCCAGGTCGGCTCGACGGTACAGAAATACAACATCGCTGACATCGGTTCGCTCAAGTTCGATTCGGAAAGTGCGGCAAACGCTGCGGCGCCGCAGTCGCAGAGTTTGCTTCCCGACGAACCGCGGGCCGTAGCGCCTGTCGAGGCGACAGCGCATGTCGAAACGAAGCCGGCCTATGTAACGATCCCAGCCGGGACACGAATTTCTGTGCGCACCATCGATGCCATCGATTCCGCCGATGATTTCGTAGGAGAGCGCTTTCAGGCTTCGCTCGATGAGCCCCTGATGTTCGAAGGCAACGTGGTCGTCGCGCAAGACGCCCTCGTCTATGGCCGGCTGACAGAATCGAAAGAGTCGGGAACATTCACCGGCAGATCGCAGCTACGTCTGGAACTGACCGGGATTGTCGTGAATGGAAAAATGGTGCCCGTGGTGACGGGAGAATATGAAGCAACCGGCAAGTCGCGCGGCGCGAGCACCGCGAGGAGAACGGTCGGAGGAGCGGCACTTGGAGCGATCATCGGCGCCGTTGCCGACGGCGGCCAGGGAGCAGCGATCGGCGCGGGCGTCGGCGCAGGTGCTGGCGCAGGCTCGGAAATCATCACTCGTGGAGACAAGGTGAAGGTGCCGAGTGAGACCCTGCTCGATTTCACGCTGGAGCAAGATGTGTCGATACCGACGCCTCAGAGCTAATACCCCGTCGCCCTCCGTATGGACCGCAATGGAGCGGCTCTCGATAGAATCGTGTCTGTGATGAACCAGGCACAGATCGATGCACTCAACCGCGCCTTCGGCATTCCCAATGTCGTTGCCGTCGTCTCCGGAAGCGGCGGCCTGGCCAAAATCCGCGTGACCGCACCTTCGGCTTCGGCGGAAATCTATTTGCAGGGCGCCCAGATCACGTCGTGGCAGCCCGCCGGCGAAAAAGAAGTCCTCTTCCTCAGCCAACAGTCGCATTGGCAGGACGGCCGCGCGATCCGCGGGGGGATTCCCATCTGCTTTCCCTGGTTTCGATCCAAGGCCGATGACCCCGCTGCGCCCGCTCACGGCTTTGTCCGCACCAAAGAATGGCGTCTCGAGTCCGTGAAGGCCGAAGGAGACTCCGTAGCCGTCGTCTACTCCACGGAGAGCGATGAATCGACGCAACGCTGGTGGCCGCACGCGTTTCGCCTGGTGCACGTGCTGTCCATCGGCAGATCTCTTCGGCTTCAATTGATCGTCACGAATACCGGGCAGACCCCGTTCCGTTTCGAAGAAGCGCTTCACACCTACTTCCGGGTCAGCGAGGCCGAGAAATCCAGCATCCGCGGTCTCGAGGGCGCCTCATATTTGGATAACGTCGATGGGAACCACCAAAAGACCCAGTCCGGAGACGTGATCTTCACCGGCAAAACCGACAACGCCTACCTCGATGTCCGCGGCGCTGCGGAGTTGCTCGATCCGGCAGCGCGTCGAACCCTGCGGACCGAGAAAGAGAACTCGGCCACAACCGTCGTCTGGAATCCCTGGCAAGACGGCGCGGCCTCGCTCAGCGATCTCGGCGACGAGGAATGGCGGCAGTTTGCGTGCGTCGAAGCCAGCAACATTCTCGGCTCCTCCATCTCTCTCGCACCGGGCCAGGAGCACAGGATGCACGCAATGATCAACGTCCTCGCGCTGTGAACAAATAATCCACCGCGACTCTCCCACCAGAGACACGCAGCCGTTGGCCACCAAGACGCCAGGCTGTGCCTTACTATGGCCTGCACAGGAGAATTCGTCATGTTTCTGCGTCTGAAATCTGTCCTCGCCGTTGCCGGGGCTCTCGTCTGCAGCGCCTCTTGGTGCGTTGCACAAAACACCACCAGCACGGTTCCGCCCGTGATCGACGTCCACGTGCACGCCATGGATGAATCGTTTCCCGGCGGCGGGCCGATGTGCCCCAACGAAGCCAAGTTTCTCGCTTCCGATCCGGACACCAAAGAGGCAGGCTTCGGCTGGGATCAGGAGGAGTGCACGCCCAAACTCTATCCTGCGGCGAAAGGCGAATACCTGAAGGACATGGCGGCCGAGATGCAGCGGTTGAATGTAACCGCCGTGGTCTTCGGCGATCCGAAGAGTGTGCAGAAGTGGATCGACGCGATGCCCGGCCGCGTGATTCCCGGAACGAGCTTCGACGAGGGAATGAATCCCGGCGCCCGCGTGCCACTCGAAGAACTCCGCAAGGATTTCACCACCGGCGGCTTCAAGGTCATGGGCGAGATCGGGCTGCAATACGAGGGGCTATCGCCGAGCGATATGTCGGTCGATCAGTACTTCGCGTTGGCCGAGCAACTCGACATCCCCGTCGCCATCCACATGGGTACAGGCGGCTCGGGCCGCGCTAACGTGGGGATGTCGAAGTTCCGCGGCTCGATGGGCAACCCGCTGTTGCTCGAGGATCTGCTGGCGCGCCACCCCAAGCTTCGGGTGCAGGTGATGCACGCGGGTTACCCGATGATCGACAACATGCTCACGCTGCTCCAGGCCAACTCCCACGTCTATGTGGACGTGGCCGGACTCATCTGGAGTTATCCGCTGAAGGAAGTCAACCGCTACATCGAGCGCCTGGTCGACGCCGGTTTTGAGGATCGTGTCATGTTCGGCACCGATCAAATGGAGTGGCCCAAGCTGATGGCCTACTCGATCAGCATCATCCAAAACGCCGACTACCTGACGCCCGAGCAGAAGCGCGACATCCTCTACAACAACGCGGCACGCTTTTTACGTCTCGATGCGGCAAAGAAGCCCTAGCCTATGTCGGCACGATGCGGGCGACTAAGGCTTCGATGGAAAATCCGCGCTCGCTTTCGAGGGAGCAGGCCACGTTCTGCTCCCTCCGCCAGTTCCCGACTAAGCTGAGAACATGACCGGTTTCTCCTCGATGCAGATCACCGACAGCGACGTCCTCCTCGTCATCGATGTGCAGAACGACTTCTGCCCCGGCGGGGCACTGGCCGTGCCGGGCGGGGACTCGGTTATCCAGCCGATCCAAAAAGTCGCGCAACGCTTCGAGCACGTGATCCTCACGCAGGATTGGCACCCCGCCGATCATTTCTCGTTCGCGTCGGCGCATCCGGGCAAGAAGCCCTTCGAGCAAATTGAGGCCGGCTACGGTCCGCAAACGTTGTGGCCCGACCATTGCGTTCAAGGCACGAAAGGAGCGGAGTTTCACCCGGACCTGGGACTTACACGCGCCGAGCTGATTCTGCGCAAAGGCCTCCGGCGCACGATCGATTCCTACTCCGCGTTCTTCGAAAACGACCGCTCGACTTCGACGGGCCTCGCCGGCTATCTCCGCGAACGCGGTCTTACGCGCGTCTTTCTCGCCGGGCTCGCTTATGACTACTGTGTCGGTTACTCTGCGCTCGACGCGCGGCGGCTTGGCTTCGCGGTGTTCGTGCTACGCGACGCCTGCCGGGCCATCGATTTGAATGGTTCGGCCGCCGCCACGGAAACGGAATTTGCAAAGGCCGGAGTCGTTCTGCTCGAGACAGGTCAAATCGGGCTGGGTCGCTAGAGAGCTTCCAGCGAGTTCAACTGCGCTCGCGTATAATCGAAGCACTCAATAAGGTGCTCACCATGGCCCATAGCCTGCTCAACATCACCACCGACATTCGCTCACTCACTGCGTTCCGCCGCTCATCGGGGGCGCTGATGCAGCAGTTGAAAAAGAGCAAGCGTCCTATGATCTTGACCGTGAACGGGCAGGCCGCTGCCGTGGTCCAGGACGCGGAGGGCTACCAGAGGCTTTTGGATATCGCCGCCCGCGCCGATGCGCGCGAAGGGATTCGGCAGGGTCTTGCGGATGCCCGTGCGGGCCGGACGAAACTGGCGCGCCAGTTCTTCGCCGATTTTGAAGCCTCGCATGACCTATCGAGTTGAGATGTCGGTGCGGGCACAGCGCGACTACGCGGATCTATTTGCTGCGATCCAGGTCGAGGCTTCGCCTACGGCTGCAAGGTGGAATCGAGGGCTAAAGCGAGTCATCCTCAGCTTGGAGGAGATGCCTGGGCGCTGCGCCATCACCCGCGAGAACCGCCGATTGAGACACCTTCTGTACGGGCGAAAGCCCAACGTGTACCGGGTGGTCTTTCGCATCCTTGAAAGAGAGAAGCGAGTTCAGATTCTTCATATTCGCCATGGTGCGCGCGACGATTTCGAGACGCGGGAGGCGCAGTGATGTCCCGCAACTTCTACATCCTCGCCGCCGTGCTCGGCCTATTCGCTCTGCTCTCTGCCGGCATGTCGCTGGTGCCGTCGAGCTTTCAGCCGGGTCTTCCGGCCAATGCCTCGCTTTGGCGCACCATCGCTCTCGTTTTGCTGCTCGGTGCGCTGGCCTCGGCACTGGTTGGCGTCATGACGCATCTCTTCGAACAAGTCGACCGGCATAGCGAACAGGAGCGCCGTGCAGCCCGCCAAAAACGTCGCGGCGGGACTGGCAACTGAACCCGACCGCGGCTACCGGCGCCGTCTCCTAGAATAGAGACGGGACCTCTCCCTCAGGATCGATCGAACCCGATGTATGAAGTCACCGTCGAGGCAGGTTTTTCGTCCGGCCACTATCTGCGCAACTACCACGGCAAGTGCGAAAACCCGCACGGGCACAACTATAAGGTGCGCGTGACGCTGGCCGGCGCCGATCTCGATGCGACCGGGCTGCTGCTCGACTTCAAGCTGCTCAAAAACGTCCTGCGTCCGGTCATCGACCGCATCGACCACCAGATGCTCAACGATATCGAGCCCTTTGTCGCGCTGAACCCGTCGGCCGAAAACATTGCGAAGTATTTCTACGACCAGACCAATGACCAGCTCCATGGCATGACCGAAGGCCGTGTGCGCGTGAAAGACTGCACGATCTGGGAGACCGACACGACGACCGCAACCTACTTCGAGTAGTCCGCGTCTCTTCCGCCGAAGAAGTTTTCCCCGTCAGGCCGGCTTGCGTGCGATCAGAATGCGCAGCGGCGGCCAGGTCCCGGTCCAATCCAGCGGGAACATCTTGACCGCCAACCCTGCCTTGGTAAACTCGCCCGCGTATTCCTTCATCAATTTGTAGTCGGAGATGACGGCCACACCGCCGGGCTTGAGCACGCGCACAATCTCGCCGCACGCCTTGGCACGCCCCGGCTTTTCATAGATGTTGTGCAGGCACAGGTTCGACAGCACTACGTCGAACGATGCATCCGCAAAACTCATCCGCCGCGCATCTTCGCTCAGGATCGTTGTCTTCGCGGCAACGCCTTCGAGCGCGATATTCGTCTTGAGTCCTTCTGGGCCGTTGCCGGAAAGGTCTTCTGCATTCCAGATGTCGATGCTCGTCGCATGGCCTTGCGCGAGGCGCTTTGCTGCGCCGATTAGCAGCAGACCGCGGCCCGTGCCCACGTCGAGCACATTCTCTTCGCCCGTCCAGTTCACCTTCGCGAGAATGCGATCGCGATGACGAAACTTGCCGACCAGCGAGTAGAGCAGCATCAGTCCACCGAACAGAAAGAACCAGAGCGTCGGCCACAAAAAACCGGGGAACAAGATGAACTCGATGTGCGCGATCACCACGCGTGGAAAAACAAGCGAGACGATCAGAAACACGGCACCCGCGAGAAAGAAGTTGCGGATCACGTTCGGCGCATCGATTCCGTAGTCTGGCTTCCGAGCCATTGCTTTCTCCATCCGGCGGGCGAACGAGTGCCATCCTATCATCCGTTTGGAGCCGGAGGCTCGAAAGAAAGGCAGAGGGCACTAAACTTTCGCGTCGCATCTCGACCGGACTTCGGCCGGCGAGAGCCCCTGCTGGCGCAGTGTGCGAATGCTCAATGCGTCGTGGCGTTTGGCGAGACGCTGGCCCTGCTCGTCGACGACCAGGTTGCAGTGGAACCAGGCCGGATCGCTAAAGCCCAGAGCACGATTGAGCAGAATCTGGCGCGCAGTGGATTTGAGCAGATCGGCGCCGCGCACGACTTCAGCGATCTGCATGGCCGCGTCGTCGACTACGCAGGCCAGTTGATAGCTCGCGACACCGTCACGACGCATGACCACGAAGTCGCCGAAGTCTTTGCCGGCGATGAAGCGCTGCGGGCCGAGGTTGCCATCCACAAACTCGACCGCCTCGCCGTCAGGCACGCGAAAGCGCCAGTTGGCGTCCTGCGCGCCGGCCGCTTCGGTTGTCCAAGAGGTGGCTCCATGCGATGACAGTAGACGGCAGGTGCCGGGATAAAGAGGCTCGTCGTCCACATCCGCGCCTTCATGCGGAGCGCTCAGCGCGGCAGCAAGATCCTTGCGCGAACAGCGGCAGGGATAAATCAACCCGTCTCGGAGAAGCTTTTGCCAGGCGGCGCGATAGTGCTCGTGTCGCTGGCTCTGCGCGTAGGGCGCAAACGGACCGCCGACGTCCAGACCTTCCTGCCACGCAACCCCCAGCCAGCGCAGGTCTTCGAGTGCGGCATCGGTGTAGACAGAGCGGCTGCGTTCGGGGTCGAGGTCCTCCATCCGCAGGACGAGCGTGCCATCGGCATCGCGCGCGCGCTCATAGGCAGCCCAGAAGGTTCGCGCGTGGCCAATGTGCAAGTAGCCGGTGGGCGACGGCGCGAGACGTCCTCTGTAGGACTGGCCGTCCAGGCGGCGTTCGACTGAGTTCGTGGCGAGTCCTGGTTGTTCCACGCTCCCAATTGTTCCACGGGGCTCGACTTGAAGGCGCGATCACAGAAGCACGAAATTCTTCGCAAATCTTTACGGGAAAATCGACATCGGTGGGGGGGGTAGGGGGTGTACCCCCGCTTCAGACCACCGCACTACCCAATTTCACCAATTTCAATTGTGCAATAGAACGAAGTAATTCTTCGCAAAAGCGAGCTAGTTTTCGCAGAAGTTTCCGGCGCCGCAGCCGCCCATGCCGCCGCAGCAGGGTCCGCCGGAGGTGCAGGGGGGCATTTCGGCGTGGGCATGGCTCGAACCCTTGGTGATCGCGCCGGCTCCGCCACTGATGAGGCGATGCACGTGTCCTCCGCAGGAGGGGCATGTGTCGAGGGCCGCTTCAGACATCTTCTGGCGCTTCTCGAAGTGCGTGGCGCAGTCGTCGCAGAGGTACTCGTACGCAGGCATACATCGATTTTAGCGGAGACGGGGGCCAGGCACACCGAATTTGCCTCTGCGCCAGGCCTGCACCAGGCATCGAATCCGAACTGCTAGCATCTCTCTTACATTGGGCTGAAAACTCGGGCAGCCCGCAGAGCGTGGTTGGTCGCAAAGATCCGAATTCCCTCTGACCCAGTCTCCAGAGTATTTCTTTCAGGAGTTGCGTCCCATGAACATCAGCTTTTCCGGTCAGGTTGTATTGGTCGCAGGCGGCACCGGCGGTTTGGGCAATGCTGTCAGCCTCGCATTTCTCGCGGAAGGCGCGAAGGTGGTGGTCACCTATCGCAAAGAGGCGGAGTTTGCCGCTCTGAAGAGCAGCGCCGCAGCGAATGCTGCAGCACTCGAAGGACGTGTCGTCGATGTGACCGACGAGCATGCCGTAGCCGAGTTCGTGAACGACGTCGTCTCCCGGCACGGGCGGGTCGACGCCGTCGTGAATACCATCGGCGGCTATGCGGGTGGGATCAAGCTGTGGGAGCTTGAAACGAAGACGCTCGACGCGATGCTCTCGCTCAACCTGCGGTCGGGCTATGCGCTGGCGCGCGCTGTCGTGCCGGCCATGCTCAAGCAGCATCACGGATCGATCGTCAACGTCGCGGCCAAAGCGGCCTTCGATCACGGAGCGGGTGCGGCGGCCTATGCCGCGTCCAAAGCCGCCGCGGTGGCGCTGATGGATTCTCTTGCGGCAGACACGAAGGGGACCGGGATCCGAGTGAACTCCGTTCTGCCCAGCATCATCGATACGGCGCCCAACCGGCAGGCCATGCCCGATGCCGACTTCGCCGCCTGGCCCAAACCTCAGGAGATCGCGCAGGTCATTCTGTTTTTGTGCAGCGACGCTGCCACAACGATTCACGGAGCGTCCATTCCGGTCTACGGGAATCGGTGAAGGCTCCTTGCGGAGATCGCGCGTTGTGCGGGTCGACCCCCTCGCCCCGAGGGTTGCGCAAGGCGCGCCGCGCCTTTTAGACTTTCACGCGAGCAAAGAAGCGCACCAAGATCGAGCTCAAAGACCGTTTCTCCACTAGAACTCTAGACAGATTGAATGAAGCTTTCTGGCGATCTGCGGCCTGATTTGGTGCGGGTTGACCTGAAGCATCCAGAAGGAGATCTCTTGCGGCTCAAGAGTCTATTGATTTTTTCCTGCGGCCTGCTTGTGGCCCTCAGCGTGCGCGCTGTCGCGCAAACATCGGCCGGCGCCACGCCTCCGCCTCCCCATGCCAAGCAGATTCATCTCAAGCACGTCCTGGTCATCGGCCAGACCAAAGGCTTCGAGCACGACTCGATCCCCGACGCGATGGCTGCGATCTACAACATGGGCAAGGCCAGCGGCCTGTGGGACACGACGATGCGCACGGATACCGAGCTGCTGACCAAAAAGGACCTCGGGCAGCGCAACGCAAAAAACCTGAACTACTTCGATCTGATCGTCTTTGCCAGCACCACCGGCGAACTCGACCTCGACGCGAGCCAGAAGCAGGACATCCTCTCGTTCGTGCACGACGACGGCAAGGGCTTCGTCGGAATTCATGCCGCGCTCGACACCAACTACACCTGGCCCGAGTACGGCGAGATGATTGGCGGCTGGTTCGATCAGCATCCATGGATGACCTTCAACGCGCCGATTATCAACGAGGCCCCGGATTTTCCCGCCGTGCGCCACTTCCCCAAGTCGTTCGTGAAGTACGACGAGATCTATCAGCCTAAGGACTGGTCGCGCGACAAGGTCAACGTGCTGCTCAGCCTTGACCCCAGCAGACTGAACTACGAGAACAATCCGCGCATTCACCGCACCGATCACGATTTCGCTGTAGCGTGGTCGAAGATGTATGGCAAGGGCCGCGTCTTCTATTCGACACTCGGCCATACCGAAGAGTCCTGGGACGACCCCGATATCCGCACCATGTATTTCGAAGCCATCAAGTGGGCTCTCTGGATGACAGATGGAAGTACGGCGAGCCATC
This sequence comes from uncultured Acidobacteriaceae bacterium, assembly GCA_963778705.1. Lineage (GTDB taxonomy): Bacteria > Acidobacteriota > Terriglobia > Terriglobales > Acidobacteriaceae > Telmatobacter. The sequence goes on along the minus strand of CAVZVM010000006.1, from coordinate 234,937 downwards.
CGCGGCCTGCAGTGTCTCAATAATGTTCATCTCGAATAAGACCCCCGCTGCCAACGAATGACAAGCCAATCTCCGGGAATTGCCGCATTGAACAAGTTCAGGACCGCGCTTCTCGTCGGCGCCGCGGCAGTCGCCTGCCTACTCCTGCTTCCGCATCTTGAGAAGCCGGCACGCGCCGACCAGTCCGCAAGTGCTTCTTCCGCGACAGCTCCGCAAGACCCCGGCGCGGCGTCGTACGCGCAGCACTGCGCCATCTGTCATGGCGATCGGCGCGAAGGCAACTTGCCCGCTTTCCCGCCCCTGCTCGGGATCGAGCACCGCATGACCAACGACAAGATCGCGGACATGATCCACGCCGGCAAGGACCGCATGCCCGGTTTCCCCGACGTGAAGGATGGCGAGTTGACCGCGTTGCTGCACTTCTTGACTACGCCGGAGCAAGCGTCCCCCGGCGCACAAAATGGAACACCGCACACCGATCTTTCTGCAGCCGGCGAGGCCTTGTTCCAGCAGAACTGCGCCTTCTGTCACGGCCGCGACGCGCAGGGCGGCGAGACCGGCCCCGATCTGACACAATCCCGGCTCGTTCGGCGTGACCGCACCGGCGACGAGATCGCCAAAGTTATTCACGAAGGCCGCCCCGACAACAAAATGCCCGCCTTCAATCTCTCCACGCCGGAGATTCGCAGCCTCATCGCTTTCATTCATGCGCGCGAGGCCGAAGCCGTGGCGCGTCCCGGCGGACGCCGCGGTGTTGCTGTCGCCGATTTGCAAACAGGCAACGTAGACGCTGGTCGTCGCTACTTCAACGGCGAAGGCGGATGTACCAAGTGCCATTCACCCAGTGGCGATCTGGCCGGCGTTGCGTCGCGTTTCGAGGGATTGGAGCTTGAGCAGCGCATGCTCTTCCCCGAGGACGCGAAGAGCCGCGTCACAGTCACGCTGCCCGGGGGTGAAAGGATCGCGGGCACCCTAGCCTATCGCGACGAATTCACCGTCGCTCTGCGCGATGCCCACGGCGTCTACCGCTCGTGGACAGCGAACCGGATTCATTACACGATTGACGCGCCCGTCGAAGCGCATGTTGACCTGTTCGGGAAGTACACCGACCAGGACATCCACAACCTGATGGCTTATCTGCAAACACTCCGTTGATGACGGGCGCAGCGTTTTGAGGTTCGATTGATGAAGTTGCCGACGAACAATAGATCATCGTTCTGGCGATTGCTTGTCGCGCTGTGCGCAGGTCTCTCTCTGGCCTCGCCGATTGCCGCCCAGGATCTCGAAAATGCGCAGTTGGTCCATCCCTCGTCGGACTCGTGGCCCGGTTATCACGGCGACTACTCCGGCCGCCGTCACGTTTCTTTCACGCAGATCACGCCGCAGAATGTAAGCGATCTTTCCCTGGCCTGGGCCTTCCAGACCAACCAGCCTGCGCAGATCAAGTCGTCGCCTTGCTGGTTGATGGCATCCTCTACTTCACCGTGCCCGATAACATCTGGGCCGTCGATGCGCGGTCCGGCCACATGATCTGGCACTACAATCGGCCTTCCAAGGGCGAACATATCGGCCATCGCGGCGTCGCCATGCTGAAAGGCTGGCTCTTCTTCACCACGCCCGATGCGCACCTGATCTCACTCAATGCCAAAGACGGCACAGTGCGCTGGGACAAGATCATCGCCGATACAAGCAAGGGCTACTGGAGCACGATGGCGCCGCTGGTCGTCAAGAATCACGTCATCGCCGGCGTGGGCGGCGATCTCGACAATCTACCCGGCCTGCTGCGCTCCTTCGATCCGGAGACCGGCGCGACTCAATGGCAGTGGGACGTTACGCCTCCCGCGGGCACACCGAACACCGCAACCGGTGGCATGACCTGGATGACCGGCACCTACGACCCGGATCTGAATCTCCTCTATTGGGGAACAGGCAACCCCACTCCTGTGCTCAACGGCAAACCGCGCCCCGGCGTCAATCTCTACACCTGCAGCATCGTCGCGTTGAATCCCGACACGGGCAAGCTCGTCTGGGGCTTTTCCGTCTCCCCCCATGACACGCACGACTGGGACGCCGTCGAAACGCCTGTGCTCGTAGATGGAGACTTCCATGGCCAACCGCGCAAGATGCTCATGCAGACCTCGCGCAACGGCTACTTCTTTGTCCTCGATCGCACCAACGGCACGAGCCTTCTGTCGGTTCCCTACGGCCCCGTGAACTGGTCGCTCGGTGTCGACAAGGAAGGCCATCCCATTCCGAATCCCGACAAGGACCCCGCGCCCGACGGCCGTTTCATCGCTCCCGATGAAGGCGGGCTCACCAACTATCGCTCGCCGAGCTTCGACCCGGCCACGGGGCTCTTCATCGTCGACGCCCATCCGAGCTACAGCATCTACTTCGCCAAGCCGGCCGATGGCGACTATGGCTGGGCCGGCGCCGACTATGGGTTGTGGGGCAAAGGCGTGATCGAAGCCATCGATTACCAGACGGGAAAAATCCGCTGGAGCCACGAAGCCGGCGAATGGGGATCGGGCGCAGGCGTGATGACCACCGACTCAGGGCTGACGTTCACCGGCGATGGCTACGGCAATGTGCTCGCTCTCGAAACCAGCAGCGGCAAGACGCTTTGGCACGCCGGCACCGGCTCGCCTATGCAGAGCTCGCCCATCAGCTATGAACTCGATGGCCGCCAGTACATCCTCACCAGCAGCGGCGGAGTTCTTTTTGCGTGGGCTCTTCCGGAGAATCGCATCCAGGCTCAGACTCCCAGCGAGTTGTCGCGCTGAACGGCTGAATCTTCGAGGGCTCCTGGAGAAGGACAAGAGTTTATGTCTCGCCACCCGCAGTGCGTGCCTGCGCTGAGCAAGGTAGCGTCCAGTCCGCGCGCTCCGTTCTTCGCATGAGTGGCCGTCCATGCGATTCAAGCGGCTACTCGTCAAGAAGGCCCTTGCCCTTGAGAATGTGCGGCATGTATTTCAGAACCCGCGCCTCGCGCGTTTTCGATTGCTTGGGAGCGGAGAAATGATAGATGTAGGCGCGCTGGCGACCCGGCGTCAATGCTTCAAAAGCAGTCTTGAAGTCGGGGAATTCATCCAGCATCGTTTGCAATTCTTCGGGAACTTTCAGGTCTGAAGTCTTTTTCAATTTCACTTTCAGGCCGGCTTTTTCGACCTCGATCGCCTCGCGAATATAGGCCTTCAGGACAGATTTCATCTCCGCGATTTCGCGCACCGAGGTGAACTTGATCCAACGCGTCGACTGCGAATGCTGACCGGGCCGGGTGAGGACACCATGGACATCCTTCAGCAAGGCGCCTTTGAAAAAGGCGAACGCGCAGGATTCCTTCAATCGGTTGAGGACGACGACGTTCTTTCCCTGGAATGTGTAGCAGGGTTGGCTCCACTTGAACTCTTCGGTCAGCTCGGAGTCGAGCAGGATCGCTCTCAGCTTCTTCAATTCTTCGCGCCAGGTTTTCGCGTCGGCGATGGAGGCGTCCACCTTGGGGTTTGTTTTACTCGTTGTCATACCTGGGAACTTCAATTCTCTGGTCGCAATGATACTTCGATCGCAGGCGGCCAGATCGTTTCAACTTCGCAGCCAATAGAGGGAGCGCCCCAGTCGGCCCTCAAACATCCCCCCGTATTGGGCGAATTCACTTTACCCGTGAGTCGTGCGGTGCTCTAATCTTATTGTTCAGGTTTGTTCAGGAGCTGAACGCGGAAGGCGCGGTGAGAGCAAAGCCGCACCTGGTGGGTAAAGCGGTGCAATGAGTGTTCCTCGTTTCAACAGCCGCCGGGATTTCTTCGTCGCAACTGCGGGATGGTTCTCGGTTCTCAAGACGGCCCCGCGCATGGTGAAATTGCGCGCGACAGGCTATCACTCCACTCCTTCCCGCACGCAGGAAGCGCCCAGCGAAGCTCCAGAGCAACTCGCGATCCGCCTGAGCACGGTCAAGATTCCGCTTGTAGGAGACTCAGGCATGATCGATCGCGGCCTGGTTCGGATGGCCCTGATTGTCTTGAGTGCAGCCTCCTTCACATACTTCATCCTTTGGTGGATAACCCGCGCTCGCCCCTGAAGAGTGCGCCTGAGGCGAAACCCAGCCCCTCTGTTTTTGACCCTAAACGGCCGCATGCGCGCTCAGCCCTTCGCCTGCGCGAACTGCAGGCGCCGCCAGAAAATGTAGGAGAATGTCCAGAGCACGCTGGTGATCGCCGATGGACTCACCGACGCCGGGCCTTGTCCGAGCGAGAGGTGGGTAATGAGCGCCGAGATAAGATTGATGGCGAAGCCGGCGTAGGCCCATTCTTTGAGCCGCGCGGGGACCATGGGGAACAGCAGTGCGGCCACGCCTAAGAGCTTGGCCAACGAGAGCTCCATCCGAAAGGAGCCGGCAGGGAAGCCCAGGTTGGCGAAGGCCTGAGCGCCCTGCGGCAGCAGCTCATAGTAGGCGGTGAAGCTCATCTCCAAGCAGAAGAGCGCGGTGAAAATCCAATAGCCGATCGTGTTGGCCTTGGGGCCGGTCTTTGCGGCGACGAGCGCGGGACTGTGCAATGCGGATTCCATGGGTTCCTCCTCCTGTTTGTTTTGTGCGTGTGTCGGCTTGCTTTGCATGCTTCACTCGACGTGCGCGCCGAGCACGCGCTCCAGGTTGCCGATGAACTTCTGCCAGCCGTACTTTGCACCCTTGTAGTTCTGGCCTTCTTCCGACGGGAAGCCGGATTGTTCCATCCGCAGTCGTGTGCCTCCCTCGATCGGCGTCAGTGTCCAGGTGACCGTGCTCCCCAAGCCAAGGGCGCCCCAGCTATAAGAGAGCCGCGCAGGAGGTTCGACGACCAGGACTTCGCAGTCGATGACCCCGCTCCAATTCGGCGCGGGCTTGGCGCGGAAGGAAAACCGGTGGCCCACGACCGGCTGAAAATCGTTGGCCATCAGCCACTCTTCGATCAAGTGGCCCTGCGTGAGGGCGCGCCAGATCTTTTCCGGCGGATGCGGCATCTCCCGCTCGATGACCAGGGTCTTTGTCGCGGCGGCATCGGTCATTTGTCGTCCATCCTTTTGAGCAGCTCTTCGAGGCGATCGAACCGGTCACGCCAGAAGGCTCCGTAGAGTTCGAGCCAGTCCACCATGGGCGCCAGCGCCTGCGGCTGTGCGCTGTAGTGCGTCTCGCGTCCTTCACGCCGATGCCGAACCAGTTTCGCCCGCTTCAGCACCGTCAGATGTTTGGAGACAGCAGGCTGCGATACGCCGGCACGTCCCGTCAAGGCATGCACGGTCTGCTCTCCGTCGCGCGCCAATCGCTCGAAGATTGCCCGGCGCGTCGGGTCAGCGAGAGCCCTGAATACATGATCGGTTTGAGCTTGCATCGAGAGCCCCCTCATCAGCCGTTGTCTTGTTCCAAACAATTCGGCAGACGATTTACCAGTCGAGGTGCGTGATCTGAATCAGATTGCCGCACGTATCGTCCAGCATCGCGATCGTCGATCCGGTCGTCTTGGTCGGCTCCTTGGTGAACTTCACGCCGAGCTGCTTGAGCCTGTCGTACTCTTTCTGGACATCTCCGACAAAGAAGTTTGCTGCGGGAACCCCGCTGCGATGAATCTCCTGCTGATACGTCTTCGCGGCAGGATTGTAGCCGTGGTTGGCCTCAAGAACGAGTTGCACGCCTTCCGGCTCTTCCGGGGAAACTACCGTGAGCCATCTGTAGTTCCCGCCTCCCGGGAAATCCATCTTCTTTTGGAAGCCCAGAACGTCGGTGTAGAACTTCAGGGCCTTTTCTTGATCGTCGACGAAAACGCTGGTGAGCTTGATTTGCATGGCTGATCCTCTCTTTGGGTTTTCGATTTGATTCCCGAATCATTTGCTCTGCCGGCCGGCCAGTCGCTTTGAAGATCTCCCAGCGGCCGCTTGGCGTCGGTCATGCCTGCACCTCCAAACCATAACCAAATGGTTATGAATTGTCAACATCTTTTCGTCCTTTTTTTCGGATGTTGTCCGAATCAGTCGCCTGATCCGTTCGTCACAAATCGGCCGCTTCATGCGTTCCCGGCTGCATTCCGCAACAGATTCACAGAGCGTCGCTATCTCCTGCTTCGCGCCGTCTGCTAGATTCGCTTCACGCGGTTCGCTCGCGATCCTTCTCGCCTTTCAAACCCGGCGAATGGCCCCGAGCCGCGCAAGGAGAGAGTTCATGTCGCACGCCGTTCGTTTCTTTGCTAGTTGTCTGCTTGCTGTCTCCTCCACCTTCGCTCTCGCGCAGGCCACACCTCCCGCCAAGCCTCCCGTCGGCTCCGCTGTTCCACCCGCACAGGTCTACGGCCATCTCCTCACTTTGCTGGAGTCGGAATTCGTCGGTGCGGCAGAAGCCATGCCCGAAGACAAATATGACTTCGCGCCCCCAGTGACCATGGGCGAATTCAAAGGCGTCCGCACCTTCGCCGATCAGGTCAAGCACGTCGCCGACGCCAACTACTACTTCTTTGGCAATCCCGGCACCACCGAAGCCGAAGGGAAGGCCAAGAGCGACGCCATCGCTAAGCTCAAAACCAAAGCCGAGATCGTGCAGGCCCTCAAGGATTCCTTCACCCAGGCCCACGCCTATGTCGATGGCATCACGCCGGAGAACGCCTTCATCCAAACCAGCAACGGCACCCGTGGCGGACAGGCGGCCTTCGGCATCGCTCACTTCATGGATCACTACGGCCAGATGGTCGAGTACCTGCGCATGAACGGCATCGTTCCGCCCGCAAGCCGCCGCGGCATGTAGCCGCGCTGCGCCTCTAGCCAGAGGACATTTCACACGTGACCAGTAGCAAGTAGGCAGTCGTCAGTGCGGACGTTCGGCTCTCTTCGATCCGATCAGGCTCCGGCCCCTGGTTCCAGCTGCTGTCGACTTGCTACTGAGAACTGTCCTTCTCACTGCGCCCGAATGGCAGTGACCGGATCGACGTGTACAGCTCTCCGTGCCGGCAGGCAGCAGGCCAGAATCGAGATCCCGGCCAGCAACGCCGTCACGCACACCGCGGTCCATGGATCGGTCGCCGACACACCATACAGAAGCCCTCGCATGAAGCGCGTGAGCACGTACGCGAGAGCCAGCCCCAGAGCCAGACCCGATGCAGTAAGAACAATCCCTTGCCGCAGCACCAGCCGCAGCACATCCGCGCGCGCCGCACCGAGCGCCACGCGAATCCCGATTTCGTGCGTGCGCAGCTCGGTGCGATAGGCCACCACACCGTAGATACCCGTCGCCGCCAGAATCAGCGCAACCACCGCGAACATCCCCGCCAGCGTGCTCTGCATGACTACGAAGATGTTCGCCATCTGTGTCGTCTCCCGCATCGTACGCACATCGAATACCGGAAGCTGTTGGTCGATCTCGTGGATCGCGCGCTCCACCGCCGAAGCCATATCCGCCGGATTGCCGAGCGTCTTCACCTGCACAATCGTCTCGTTGTCCGCTTCCTGGAAATAGCTCATGAAGATCATGGGCTCGGGCTGCTCACTCATGAACGCGTGCTTCGTGTTCCGCACCACCCCCACAACGGTGAACAGGCGACCCCAGATCGAGAGCCTCTTTCCCAGCGGATCTTGTCCCGGCCAATACCGGTTTGCGGCGATCTGGTCGACAATCAGCACCCGGGGTGTCTTCTCGCTGTCATCCACCATAAAGTCGTGCCCTTCCACAATCGGCATACCCAGCGTCTTAAAGTACTGCGGCGTCACATCGGCCCTCCGCACTTCGAGCGACTCATGCGGGCGCGGCGCATATCCTTCTTGAAACGCATCGACTGTCTTCCGGTTGAAGCTCATTGGAACCCAGTCGGTCAGCGAAACGGCCGTCACGCCCTGCAATGCGCGTACGCGGTCGAGAATCCGGTGGCGAATCACCTGTGCGTCGTCGTTGGAGTAGCCGGCGATATTCAAGCCCACCGATGCCGTCAGCACATGATCCTGTTCAAATCCGGGATTCGCACTCGCAATATTCCGCAGTGTGCGCAGAAACAAACCGGAGCACACCAGCAGAGCGAGAGACAGCGCAATCTGTACCACCACCAGCCCATTCAGCAGATGCCGATTGTGCGAACCGCCCGCGACACTGGCCGCCTCCTCTTTCAACACTTCCGCCGCAGGCACGTGCGACGACCGCCATGCCGGAAACGCCCCGCACAGCACACCGGCCAGCATCGTTAGAACCACGATCCCCAACACCACGTACTCGTCCATCCTCCCGTTCAGCGCGATGGGGTTGGAGTTCGGCGGTATGAAGCGCGCGAAGGTCTTCGCAGTCCACAAGGTCAGCAACAGCGCCACTGCGCCGGCACACAGCGAAACAAGCACCCCCTCTGCCACCATCTGCCGCACCAGCCGTATACGTCCCGCGCCCAGCGACTGCCGGATGGCAATCTCACGCCTCCGCGCCACAAACCGCACCAGGGTCAGCGTGGCCACGTTGGCGCACGTCAGCAGCAACACCACCCCGGCAATCGCCAGCAGAATGGGCAGCGACTGCGCCATGTAGCCGTTCGCTCCGAAGGGCGATCGCCACATCGGGTCCAGCGTGATTGTGTTCACGCCGAGATGATCGTCCGGATAAGCCGCCACGATTTGACGCATGATCGTCTCCAGATCCTGCGTCGCTTTTTCCCGGCTCACACCTGGCCGCAGCCTCCCCACCACGTTCAGGTAGTTCGCCCCGCGATGCGTCAGCTGCCACTCCGCCGTCCCAAGCGGATTCAGCGTCACCCACACGTCCTGCCGAATCCCGGGCATCGCTCCCATAAAACCTTCCGGCGCCACGCCGATCACCGTCACAGGATGCCGCGCAATCTCAATGACCTTGCCCACAATCGCCGGGTCCCCTGCATAGCGCGTCTTCCATAGCGAGTAACTCAGCACGATATAGGGCACGGCATCCGGGCGTGTCTCCTCTTCTTGCAAAAAGAACCGTCCCAGCATCGGCTTCACTCCCAGCAGGTCGAAGTAGTTCGCCGACACGTTGGCAATGTAGATGCGCTGCGGCTCCGCTCCACCACCCGTCAGCGTGATCCAGTCGTGGTGATAGGCGAGGATGCCCTCGAAGCTGCGATTCCGTTCGCGCAGATCGCGGTAGTCGAGATACGAGAGGGGCGGAACCGGGGAAATGTTCCACTCCCCGCGCTCCAGGCTCACCAGGCTGCTCGTCTCCCACGCTCCGGGAATCGGATGCAGCATCGTCCCGTCGATCCAGCTGAAGACAGTGCCGTTGGCGCAGATCGCTAACGCCAGCATTAAAACTGCAGTCGCTGCAAACCCCGGGCTCTTGCGCAGCTGCCGGAGTGCATAGCGGACATCGCGCAGAAGGCCGGCCATACAAATCCTTTCCCGTAACGCAGCGTTGCGTCTGAACGTGGTTGCGGATTTCGACTGTGGTTCTACTCGCTTCAGACGTGCACGCGCCGTGCCAAAGCGCACAGCTTCAAAATGCCTCTCTTGCGCGCCCCGCCAGATTCGCCGGTGTTCCCGATCACATGCGCTTCGTCCGTCCCCGCCCAAAGGTGTCCGAATTCGCACACACCCCTCAAGGAATTCAACGGCCCTTCAACCAGCGCACGGAACTCTTTCCTCGCCCGCGCGTATCATTCTTTGTTGCCGTCGAGTCCTTACGCGGCAGCGAAAGAGCCGTGCCATGCAAGACCTCGGCACATCCGATCGCACCCTGCCCGTCACCGAGCGTCCCCCTCACCCAGCAAAAGCTTCGCGTCTCCGCGCACCGGCTCCACCCATCTACGATCTCCGCACGGGCGGCAACTCCGACACTTACTTCTCCGGCATCGCGCAATTCTCCACTGAATGGGTCGCGCGCATTGAATCCCGTGCAGGCGTTCTCCTCGACGGCTACACGCGTCACACCCGCGAAGTGCTCTCGGAAGCCCCGCACAGCCGCGCTGAGTATGCGCTCGAGTTCCTCACCCTTGGCATGGCCCTGCACAACTACGAAGCTGCGGCAGAACTCGCGCCCCACTGGGCCGTCCGATTCGGTGCGATTCTCGTCTCCCTCCGCAAACGTCTTCCCGCCGCGAAACCCCTCATCGACAAAGCACGCGCCTTCCTCTCCGCCCTCTGGATCGATCGCTCTCTTGCCGAAGCCGAACCGGGCCAACCTCCGGCTCCGCTCCCCGCCTGTCCTCCGATGGTGCGCCTGAACCGTCTCATCGCCTGGCTCCACGCTACAGGCGAATTCGAGCAGGAAGCCTTGCGCCTGGCCAACTGGCGCAGCTATTTTGCGCAGCTCAGGCCCGTCAAGTTCACGCACTGGATGTCGGTGAGCGTCGACTTGTTCAACCAGTTTGCGGCGGAAGCCGCACAGCGCCTCGGCCCCTACACGCATGGGGTCGAACCCTTTCTCTCCGGCGAATACGCCCATCGCGGTCTGCGCGAAGACCGGCTCTTCTGCGGCCGCCCGTCCGCCGAGTATCACCTCAACATGGTCGCCGCCGAAGTCATGAACCAGGGCCTGCGTGCCGCGTTCGAACGCACTTCCCAAAAGATTGTTCTGGTCCCCGCCTGCATGAGAGGCGCAAAAGCCTCCCAATGCCTCGCTCGCGTCGACGGCGTCGACATCGCCTGCACAGCCTGCGATCCCGCATGCACCGTCAATCGGATTACGCGCCGCATGCGTGCGCTCGGCGTCAAGGTCTACATCGTCCCCCACGCCACCGGATTCAGCCGCTGGCTTACACGCTGGCAGCGCGAACCCCATGTCGGTGTGGCCGCTGTCGCCTGCATGCTCAACATCCTTCCCGGCGGCTACGAGATGCGCGCCCGCGGCATTGCCTCGCAGTGCGTGCCGCTCGATTTTCCCGGCTGCCGCAAGCACTGGGATCGCCGCGGCCTCTCCACCGCCGTCAATGAGGACCGACTCATCCAGATTGTCACCGGATTGTCACCGACGCGGACGCCCCCCACTAGCCCATGGCCAGGTAGCTGCGGCTAGGGTGGGAAACGGCCCACCCTCCTGTAGCACGCAACTCCTTTCTTTGCTTCTTCGGGTGCCGGTTCACATCGTCCTCCGTCCGGTTCACGATCTTTCCGCGTGAAAACAACGGCCAACCGGCATAAAATGGCGGCCATCGAAGAATCGGGCACGGGGCGGACGATATACGTGCAACCCGCCGCGCAGCCTGGCAACTCCCCGGCAACTAAGTTCTGGAGGCATCGCGTGATCCGTACATGGGCTCTTCTGCTCCTCTCTCTCGCCATCGCACTGCCCGTTCGCGCCCCCGCTCAGGCCGCTGGCAGTATCGCCCGCGTAACCGTGGCCCAACTCGAAGCCATTCTCACCAAGGCCCAGGGCGCGTCTGACGCCGATCTCGCCGAGCAGCTCTCTGCCCTGCAACTGACCGAGCGTTTCTCCTCCGCTCGCGTCGCACACTGGAGCTCCAGCCTTCCCGGTGCACACTCCCAACGCGCTCTCCTGGGACTCGCCGATCGATCTGCCTTTCTCGCTCCGCCCGCCTCCGACATCCCCGCCACCTCTGCCCCCGATCTCAATGAGCAGCGCCGGATCATGAGTCTCGCCGCAACCTACATCGAAAGCGCCATTCCCCAACTGCCGCGCTTCTATGCTGCCCGCACCGTAACCCACTTCGAAGATCTCCCCGGCACGGTGCGCAATGCCGCCCTCGACCAAAGCGATTCGCTGCATGCCGTCCGCATCACCCGTGCCACCGTCCTCTACCGCGATGGGCAGGAAGTCGTCGAAGCTGCTCCGGTCAAAGTCGAAAAGGCGCGCTTCGCCGATCAGGGCCTGCGCACCTGGGGCTCTTTCGGTCCCATCCTCGGCCTCGTGCTCGTCGACGCGGCAGAGAACCAGCTCGCCTGGGCTCGTTGGGAACAAGGCTCGGCAGCGCCCGTCGCCGTCTTCCGCTATTCCGTCCCCAAAGAACGCTCCCACTACGAAGTGCGCTACTGCTGTGTCGCCGAAACCTACGGGCTCGAAAGCCACCTGTTCCGCCAGATGAGTGCTTACCACGGCGAGATCTCCGTCGACCCCGCCAGCGGCGCCATCACCCGTCTCACCATCGAGGCTGAGCTCGGTCCCGACGACCCCATTGCGCGCGCTGCCACCGCCGTCGAATACGGGCCCGTCGAGGTGGGTGGAACAACCTATAACTGCCCCGTGCGCAGCATCTCCATCTCTGTCGCCAAAACCCTCCGCAATATGCAGGACCCCAGCGGCCACTCCTGGGTCGCCATGGGACCGCTGCAGATGCTCCTCAATCACGCCGACTTCGATCGCTACCATCTCTTCCGTGCGGAGGCGCGCATTCTGTCCGGCGAGGAGGAGCGCACTGCCGGCGTGACTCCTGACGCAACCCTGCCCAAAGCCGAACCCACCGACCTGCTCCCTGCGGAAGAAGACCTCGCCGATGCCCCTTCAGCGACGCCCGCGCCAGCCGTCGCGCTCGCCTCATCGCCCGAGACCCCTCAGCTCATCGGCCAGGGAGCCGAAGCTCAGGAAATTACCACCGCGGCTGCAACCGCACTCCCGGATAAGCCCGAACATCCCGCCGAACAGCCCGCCGCCCCTCAGGACTCGGCCATCACTCTGCGCGTGAATGCCCGCCTGGTCGATGTCAACGTCGTCGCTCTCGACAAAAAGGGCCACCCAATCACCGACCTCAAGCCCGACGATTTCGAGGTCTATGACAACGGCGTCAAACAGAACGTCCGCTCGTTCATGCAGACCAGCATCGAAACCGCGGACAAGGCGCCTGCCCCGGCAACCGCTGCGCCCGCCGCCGAGGAGTTCTCCAATCACTCCGCGCAAGACCCACAAGCCGAACGCGCCGCGGAGAACACGCTGGTCCTGTTTCTTGACGGCAGCAATCTGTCTTTCAACGATCTTGCCGACGCCCGCCAGCAGATGGTCCGCTTCATCCGGGCCCTTCCTCCCGGCGAGCGTGTCGCGCTCTACGCCATGAGGTATCACGCCTATCAGGTGCTGCACGAAGCCACCACCGATCACGAAGGTCTTGCCGCTCAGCTCGCCAAATGGATGCCGATCGCCCAGGACATCGCCAACGCCCAGGATGAAGAACAGCGCAATCGCCAGCAGATTGAGACCGTGCACAGCCCGGAAGACCTGCTCAGCGTCAACGGCAACAGCACACTCGACCCCCTCGCGCAGACCGAGGCTCTCGATCCCAAACTCCGTGAACTCGGCAGCAGGCCGGTTCCCAACTCTCTTGACCTGCTCGTTGCAGTTGCCCATCATTTGAGCGCTATCGCCGGCCACAAGAATCTCGTCTGGGTCACCAGCGACAATGCCCTCGCGGACTGGAACAAGCTCTCCTTCAACCTCGACAAGGGCAGCAGAAATATCGAGCCCGTCGCGCTTCGCACCCAGGAGGCGCTGAACAGAGCACACGTCAGCATCTATCCGCTCGACGCATCGAAGCTCAATGCCAACGTGGTGAACGCCGACATCGGGCGCCGCAACATTGTTCTGACACCAACCTTCCAGATGCCTGTGCTGAACGAGCAGGCCCAGGAAGGGCCCGAGATGCAGGCCAGCCAGGACGTCAACAAATACGGAATGGAACGCGACATCACCGGCTCAGGCCATCTCTACGCGCAGATGCAGCAGGACACACACTCCATCCAGGGCGTCTTCCGCGAAGTCGCAGACGCCACCGGCGGCCAGGCCTTCCGGCGTTCCAGCGATCTGATCGGTGAGTTGAATTCCGTGGTCGCCGATGGCCACGCCACCTACCTCCTCGGCTTCTCCCCGAGCATGCCCGCCGATGGCCAATACCACAAGCTGACCGTAAGGCTCATCGGCCATCGCGACGCAGCCCTCCGCTTCCGCTCCGGCTATCAATACGATGCGGAGCCGGCCACGCTGAAAGACCGCTTCAACCAGATTGTGTGGGCTCCGGCCGACGCCGCCGAGATCGGCGTCAGCACAAAAATCGTTACCGACGCCGTCGGTAGCGCGCTCCGCGTCACCGTCGCAGGCTCCGATCTCAGCCTCACCCAGCAGAATGCCCTCTGGGACGGCAAGCTCGACATCTTCCTCGTCCAGCGCGATCCGGAGGCCCTGCGCGCCAAAGTCTCCGGACTCACCATCGGCCTTCGCCTCAAGCAAGCAACCTATCAGCGCGCCATGAAAGAAGGCCTGACCTTCGATGAACGCCTCGACGACAAGCTCAAATCCGGCTCACTGCGCGTCGTGGTCGTCGATGTGAACTCCGGGCGCATCGGCTCCATCACCGTCCCAACCACCGCCCTCATCGCCCAACGCTAGATCGCAGCGTCCCGAGCACGATCTGAGTCGCGGGTGCCCCATCCAAGCTCCGCTTGGGTGGGAGGCGGCTGACCCTATTCCCTACTCCCTGTTCCCTATTCCCTGTCTTTCTCTCCCGGGGTCCCCGCGGACAGGTCTTCGTCCGTGGGGTGGTCATTCTTCCCGCAACAGCATCATCGGATCGACCCGCAGCGCCCTCTGCGCCGGGATCCACGTCGCCAGCAAGCCGAGCAGCGCCATCGCCAGCACCACCGCCCCAGCACCAGGGGATCGCGCGGCGTCGCCAGATACACAATCGACGCCAGCACCCGTGTCGCCAGCAATCCCAGCACCAGCCCGGCCAGCGATCCACACGCCAGCAGCCTGACCGCGCGCCCCAATGCTGTGCCCAGCACCTGGCTTCGCTTCGCGCCCAGCGCCACCCGAATGCCCAGCTCGCGCATCCGCCGGCTCACCGAGTAGGCCGCCATGCCGAAGATCCCCGTGATCGACAGAATCGCTCCCATCGCGCCCAGCACTCCCAGCGCCATCGTCGCCACCTTCGCCGGAAACTGCACCACCTCCAGCAATTGATTCCAACTCTGAATGTCCACCGGGAGCCCCGCATCGAGCTCGCGTAGCTTCGCGCGCATCAGCCTCTGCAGTTGCTCCGGATCGCGCTTCGACCGCACGATCAGATAGCTCATCGGATCGTCGTAGAGCATCGACGGCATCAGGATCGCCGGCTCCTGGTCCTCGGTCAGCGACAGATACTTGCCATCCTCGACGATCCCCACAACTTCAACCAGCGTTCCATCGCCGATGCGGAAATGTTTTCCCATCCCGCCATTCATGCTCCCAAACATGCGCAACATGAATTGTCGATTCGCCAGCGCCGGCACCGGGAAACTCTTGTCGTCGCTCCACTTGAAATCGCGGCCCGCCAGCAGCGCCGTTCCCGCCGCCTTCAAGTAGCCCGGCGAAACATTGAACCGGAACGGAGAGAGCGCCACGTTCGACGCCGTTCGATCCCGCGTCTGCTCGTTGAAGACCTTCTCGCGAAATGCTGCTGTGTAGACCAGCGGCGGATAGTTGTTGACCAGACCCACAGCTTCCACGCCCGGAATCGACGCCATCGCATCGATCATCCTCCGGTTGAATTGCGGAATGCGTTCGCCCGTGTAACCCGCATTGGCCAGATTCACGCCGACCGCCATCGCATTCTTAGGATCGAAACCGAAGCTGGCGTTCACGCTTCGCATGAGCCCGCGCACCGCCACCAGCGAAGCCGTCACCAGCAGCGCGCAAATCGCGATCTGCGCCACCAGCAAGACCTCGCGCACAGTGACCTTGCGCCCCGTTCTGCTCATCGAGCCGGCCTTCACCACCTCGTAGGGGTGCGCGCGCATCACCTGCCGCACCGGCACGATCCCAAACAGGAATCCACTCAACACCGCGAGCGCCAGCGCCACGATATAAATGCGCGCGTCCATCGTCACCGGGATATGAATCGGCGCGCCCGCGAATGGCTGCCATGTGCTCAGCCTGCGCAAAAGCGGCATCCCTCCCAGCACTCCCAGCGTCCCTCCAGCCAGCGCGATCAACACCGCCTCGGTCAACAACTGCCGCAGAATTCTCTTTCGCGTCGACCCCAGCGCCAGCCGCAATGCAACTTCGCGCGCGCGGTC
The DNA here is from genome assembly GCA_963778705.1 of uncultured Acidobacteriaceae bacterium. Lineage (GTDB taxonomy): Bacteria > Acidobacteriota > Terriglobia > Terriglobales > Acidobacteriaceae > Telmatobacter. Next base: position 218,983 of record CAVZVM010000006.1, on the reverse strand, counting down.
TGAAGCGTGCGCCGCAAACAATCCACCCAGGTTGGCGCAAGCAGCCAGCAGGATCAACCCAGCCAGCGCCATCAATGCCGTCACGAACCCGTGTACTCCACCGCTGAAGGCCGACAACCCTGTCCGGCCCTACCACCATATGTTTCGCGTCGAATTCTTTTGGATACGCCTTGGCCAACTCCGCCGCCACACGGTTCACATCCGCTTCCGCCTGTTCCGGCGTCACGCCCGGCTTCAGATGCCCAAACGTCTCGAAGAGAGCTGCCGTATTCGCTCGCTCGGTCAGTGAATTCCCGCCGATCGTCTCCTGCTCCACAATCGGCAGAAAGAAATCCGGCTGGACAAACATGATGGTTCCGCGAAACTCGGGCGGCGTTACCCCGATCACGGTGAAGGGATGCTTGTTCACCCGCACAATCCGCCCAATGATGCTGCGATCGTCTTGAAAGCGCGAATGCCAATAGCTGTAACTCAACACCAGATACGGCGCGCTGCCCGTTCCATGTTCGTCCGCGACCGTGTACAACCGGCCCAGATATGGATGCACATCCAGTACCGTGAAGTAATTTCCCGTCGTTGCGAAACCGCCGGCCGCCTTCGGGTCGTTGCCGGGATCGATAGCTGTCCCCAGTGTAAAGTTGAACGCCGCCAAGTCCTGAAAGCTATGGTTCCGATCGCGCAGATCGACGTAGCTCGGATACGACTGAAATGCTATGTCCGCGCCATATTCGGTTCCATAGAGACTCTTCGCGTCGGGCACGTTGAGCGTGTGCAGCACCAGCGCATCCAGCACGCCGAACACCACCGCGTTCGCGCCAATCGCCAGCGCCAGCGTCACCACTGCGGCAAACGTAAACCCCTTCGACTTGCGCAGAATCCGCAGCGCAAAACTCAAATCTTGAAGGAGCGTCTGCACGAAGTGCCCGCCGAGCGCGGCGTAGCTCTCTTCCTTGTAGTACTCACGGCTCCCAAACTCGATCCGCGCTCGCCGTTCCGCATCCACCCGCGTCAACCCATCGCGCTCCAAATCGTCGGCTCGACGTTCGATGTGCAGATGAATCTCTTCGTCCATCTCCGCCGCGGTCTCATCGCGGCGAAACCACTTGGCTGCAACCGCCTTCAAATTGGTAAGGACACTCATGTCTGCTCCTCGCCCTGTTCCCTATTCCCTGTATTCATACTTCCTCCGGTCGCGCCGCCAGCGCCGCCGCCATCGCCGACGCCAGCCGGTTCCATCCATCGGCCTCCTCGCGCAGGCGTTTCTTTCCCACCGCCGTCAGCTCATAGAATTTGGCTGCGCCGATTGTTCTCCGAAGTGCCCCAGTTCGCCTTCAGTAAGCCCTGCCGCACCAGCCGAAACAGTGCCGGATACAACGCCCCCTGCTCGATCAGCAGAGCGCTGTCCGAAATCTGCCCGATGCGCAGCAGAATGCCGTAGCCATGCAGTGGCCCCAGCGAGACCGCCTTCAGAATCAGTAGATCGAGTGTTCCGGGAAGAATTTGCGCCTGCTCGCCCATGGCCTCTCCTAATTTGATTAGGAGATTAGCCCCGTTCCCCTAAGCTGTCAAGGAGAGACCCGGATTCTTGTGACGAACGGCGGCGCGGCCGTTTATGTCGACGCGAGGACTGTTGACCGGTGTGTTACTGACGAATGGCGGGTGATTCGGTTATTCGACCGGCGACCTCTTGCGAGCAACCGGGTTGTATGTCAACCTGAATTATCTTGCCGAGGTCTTTATGAAATCAGGCCTACTGCTGGGGCTCTGTTTTAGTGGGGTGACCTTTGCCGCCACTTTGAACATGCTGGCCCAGGATACGAGTGTGCCGCCCGACGTGAAGGCGTTCGCCGCGCAGTACGTTGCTGCATTCAACGCCAAAGACAAGGTTCGGCTCGAGGCTCTGTATCTTCCGGAATCGCGTGCGTGCATCACGCCAGCCAACCACGACGTCTACGACGCCATACAGTCCATGGATATGCGCGACCGCATTCCACCCGATTACCAGCTCACGTTTACTGCGGTGAATGAAAACAACCTGAAAGCTGCTGCGACTTTAGCAACCTATGCGGTTAAACCCGAGCGCGAGTTGCACATCGACTATCAGTACCCCGGAACGAATGACGGCGGACAGAGCTTCCTCGCGCTGGTGCGTCGCAATGGCCGATGGATGGCCGATTTTCCGTGCATGACGCCCCAGGCCATCCAGGACTTTCGTGACAGCGCAGCAGATCGCGAGCATTACAGGACACTGGCTGCCGCCATCAAAGAACCGCTGCGATCGCAACTGCTTGCCATGGTCCGCGCTCATCAGGACGGAGAAGCGGCAACCCGCTACCAACAGGTCGCTGGAGGAGACATGAACACGGCGATGCTGGTGATTAATGGATTGAAAGATCAGCTCCGCTAGTCGGATCAGGCGTGTGCGTGTGCATGCGCATAACCAGAGCGACGATTGTATTTACGCAAGCTGTGTCATCACCGTTGCGCGATAGTAAGGGTCAAGACGAAAGCTATGATCGAGTCGCGGCCGATTCGGAAGCTACTCTACAGTGCACAACCTTCCGGAAGCGCAGGCCGCCCCGTTCACCGCCCCGCACAACTCGCGGGTGTCCTCACTCCGGCCACCACCACCCAGCCGTTGTCCGCACCCGGATGCGTCGAACAATGCACATCGTGAATCCCCGCCGCCCAGAATCCGTGCGAGATGTACCCCTGCCCATACGCAAACACTGGATCGTTGGTCTGCGCCGTCACGACGCCATCGAGATCGTCGTTCACGACAATTTGCACATTCACCGTCTGTCCGTTCGGCAGCGGCGCTGCGATTGTCGTGATGTGGTGACTTCCATGCGGGCCGCCGCGATGCACCCGCGTCTTTTCAATGGCCGTGCCGCACACCATGATGTTGTCCACATCGCGACGCGTCCCCGAAGCGATCAGATCTGCGAGCCCCGCGTTCACCTGCGCAGTGCACCGCGCGGGAACAGGCACATTTCGTGCCGCCAGCGCTGGCTGCACAGCAAAACCCAGAACCAACAACACGGCACATCCAATCGCGTATCTCATCGGCGAACTCCGATCCTCAAGCAAACGACCCCACGATTGTAGCCTTGCGGCCCGCATGCCCCTGAACTTCAACGGCCTTGTGGAAGTGTCATCCTGAGCTTCGGCAAGCTTGGGGCCCCGTTGCCGACAAAATCGGCGACGAGGTAAGCCGAGCGAAGGATCTGCTGTTGAGTTCCACAACGCCGCGTGACCATTCTGGCGATTGCCTGATCGTCGCTGGGCTAGTCAACACGAATCCATCTCACCGTTGGCACCGTCACCGTCTCAAATGCTAGCCTTCTCCCAAATGCCGTTCGTGACAACCACCGAAGCGGGCGTGCCTATCCAGGGACCGAGCGCGACCCTCCTCTACGACGACTGGTACCCCGCTCTGCGCACCGATACCCTGCGCCGCAACAAACTCGCCAAGGCCCTGCTTCTCGGAATTCCTCTTGTCTTGGGAAGGTCAAAGGGCGGGCAGCCCTTTGCGATGCGCGACAGCTGCCCCCACCGCGGCATTCCCCTCAGCGAAGGCTGGTTCGACGGCGACCGCGTCACCTGCCGCTACCACGGGTGGGAGTTCGAACCCTGCAGCGGCCGCTGCGAATTGATCCCCTCGCTCTCCAGTCACGACCATCTCGATGCCACAAAAATCTACGCCACTGCCTTCCCCTGCGAAGAGCGCGACGGCCACGCGTGGGTCTATGTTCCCGGCCCCGGCTCAGGCAAACATGCGCTGGGCGCGAAGCCTGTTCCAGAGTTGGCCAAGTTCGGCCCGCGCTTCCGCACCGCCCACCTCGCCGCCGACCTGCCCTGCAACGTCGACCACGGCATCATCGGCCTCATGGACCCCGCCCATGGACCCTTCGTCCATCAGGCTTGGTGGTGGCGCAGCCGCGCCAGCATTCGCGAAAAGACCAAGCGCTTCGAGCCTATCCCCGAAGGGTTTCGCATGAGTGCACACGCGCCCAGCGCCAACTCCGCGCCCTACAAGCTCCTCGGCGTCTACGGCAAGCCCGTTGAAACCACGATTGACTTCGTGCTGCCCAACCGCCGCACCGAGATCATTCGCTGCGGCGACAAATGGTTCTCGTCGCTCACCACAGTCACGCCCGTCACCGCCTCCACTTGCCGCATCGACGTCATCGCCGCGTGGAACGTCTTCTATCACGTCCCCTTCCTCACGCCCATCGCCAAATACTTCGGCGCGAAATTCGTCCGCCAGGATCAGGTCACCATGATCCAGCAGGCCGAAGGCCTGAAGCACAACCCGAGTCTGATGTTGATTGATGATGCCGACAAGCCCGCCAAGTGGTACTTCGCGCTCAAGCAGGCACGCCTCGATGCCGCCGCGTCCGGCGTAACTCCGAAACATCCGATGGACGGTCCTGCCGAACTCCACTGGCGCAGCTAAGCGGCTGGAACGTAGTGAAGCACTAGCTGTCGTCGGGCCGCGACTCTCCCGCAAAAGCAGAAAGGCCGAAGATCGTCCGATCTTCGGCCGCTCCATCTCTCGCAATCTCTTACTTGTCGTCCAGCTCCTCGTCGTTGGTGTCCGGCTCTGTATTTTCGTCTTCGCCTTCCACCGAGATCCGCAGCGAGCGCAGAAAATTCACGTCGTTCTTTGAGAAGGGCGCGCCGCCTTCGCCGGCTTCCAGCGCGGGCTCGGCATCTTCCGCATCTTTCGACGCGACTTCGTTCAGCCCGATTGTCGCCTCCAGCATCAGCAGCACATCGAACCCGTGCCGCCGTATGTCCTGGACCACGCCCGCGATCTGCTCGCTCTCGATAACCGACTCGTGAATGGCCTCGCCCAATTGTTGAATCAGTTCGCGCAGCCTTGATGTCACCTAAGCCTCCCGAACGTCGGCCGGCGCGAGCACTTGCGCAGGGAACGGCGTGGATTGTTCTACCTTACTGCCAGAGCGCGTCTGCGGCAACTGCCGGTCCGTTATGCGGCACCCAAACTGAGGTGCCCGTCCCGCTGTTACCATCATATCGAAATGAGACCGGAAGCCTTCGGCCGAGTGCTCGGAATCGGATTGCGCGTCGCCGGCCGCGTGGCAGGCCAGCGCATCGGCGCTGCAGCGCAATCGTCTCCGGTGCCAGCAACCCAAATTCCATCCGCGCCAACTCAAGCCGCGCCAACATCGCCGAATTCTGCAGCCTCAGGCCGCACCACGGGCAGCCTCAGCTCTGGCATCTCCCGCGGCCTGGGTGGATTCTTCAAGCCCTTCCGCCGTGTCGGCGGCATCCTCTGGCTCGAAATCACCGGCGTCTTCTTCCTTCTGCCGGTGATCGTCTTTGCGCCCACGCTCTGGCGCACCCGCTTGAGCTACGCCCACGGTCCCGACCATCGAACTTTCCTCGCCTCGGCCGTCGTCGTCGCGATCTTCTTTTATCTGGGAGTGAGTTCCTTCTGGCGGGCCCGCCGCAAGTGAACCCGCAGCCTACACTGCATCCTTCAAGCTCCGCGCCACAATCCAGAGCACAACAGCCAACAGCACCAATCCCAAGAGCAACAGGCCGAACCCCTCGCTCAGGCTGCCATGGGAATTCCTGAATCGCGCCAGCCACAGTGCAGGCGGCGCATGCGCAAGCCTCATCATGGTTGTTTCCTCGCATCGGCCCCCTGAACCGCAATGGGTCCGCACGAAAGATCGGACCCAACCCCGTTCCGTTAGTTGCTGAGGACGGAATCCTCGATCAGTTGCGCCTTCCCCAGAATCGCGGCGCAATCGCATAGTTCAACTGCACCAGCCCGATCGCCGCAATGCTCACCCAATTGCTGACGAAGCACAGCGCCGCGCCCGCTGCATACAGCGACTGCGCAATCACGATCCGCCGGCAGATGCTGCCCCGCACCTCCTCCGGCGTGTCCGGCTTAATCAGCCCCTCGTGCGTCGCGTGCGCCCAGCTCCAATACAACATCGCGCCCAGCACGAAAATGTTCAGCCAATAGAGCCCCAGCGCCGAGCGATAGGCGATGAACTCCGCCAGCAGCCGGGTCGAAAGCGGCAACAGCGTCACCGCAAACAGAAACGCAAGATGAATCCAGGTCAGATCGCGCGTGCCCTCGCCCATGTGATTGAGCTGCGTCTGCTGCCCGGCCCAGAAGATCCCCAGCGTCAGAAAGCTCATTCCATACGTGACCCACTGTGGGGCCAGCGCGCACAACGCCGCCCACAGTTCGCTCTCGCTGTGTACCTGTGCCGCCGTCGGCAGGTGCAGATCCAGTACGAGCAGCGTCATCGCCACCGCAAAGATGCCGTCGCTTAACGCGGCCAGCCGCTCCAGATTGCGCCCCTGAATGCGGTTGTAAAGTGTCGCCATCCCGTCCTCTCTCGCGCTCTAAGACTCGGAACGCTTGCGCACTTATCCCAATGCGCAAATAGCTGCGCGCGCCGATCTGTGAACTGTGAACCCTGGACTGCGAACTACGAACTTCGTCGCGTCCAGTGCCACACCGCCAACCCGAGCGCCAGCGCACCCAGCCCGAATGCCATCCATGCGTGCTCGCCGTGGCGCAGTTCCCACTCCGCGATAAAACGCGATACCCGCTGCCACCAGCATCAAAAGGCCACGAAAAGGCTGCATCGTTCCCTCATCCTACGCCGCAAAGCTGAGTTACAGTTACACTCATGGCTACGTCTGCGCCCGTAACGCCCACACTCAAAAAGACCGCCCTCAACGCGACCCATCGCGCGCTCAAAGCGAAAATGGTCGACTTCGGCGGCTGGGACATGCCCGTCGAATATCCCGGTAACGGTGGCGGCCTCATCGCCGAACACGTTGCCGTCCGCACCGCCGTCGGCCTCTTCGACGTCAGCCACATGGGCGAAATTCAATTCCGCGGCCCCGGCTCGCTCGCCGCTGTCCAGCACATCAGCATGAACGACGCCTCGCGCCTCAAAGACGGCCAGGCGCATTACTCCGCGTTGCTCACGCCGCAAGGCACATTCGTCGACGACATCCTCGTCCATCGCCTCGGCGACAACGACTACCTCCTCGTCGTCAACGCCGGCACCAAAGACAAAGACCTCCAGTGGATTCGCCAACAGGTCGGCGCCTTCCCCGGCATCCACCTCAACGACTACTCCAGCTACTACTCGCAGCTCGCCCTCCAGGGCCCGCGCGCGCTCGAGACGCTGCAGAAGCTCACCAAGGTCGATCTCGCCGCGATCAAGAACTACTGGTTCACCTGGGGTCAGGTCGCCGGCGTCCACAACGTCCTCATCGCCCGCACCGGCTACAGCGGCGAAGACGGCTTCGAGGTTTATATTCCCTCCGACGAAGCCACCACCGTCAAAGTGTGGAGCGCGATCCTCGATGCCGGCGCCGAATTCGGCATCCGCCCCTGCGGCCTCGGGGCACGCAACACCCTGCGCCTTGAAGCCGGCATGAGCCTCTACGGCCACGAGATCTCCGAAGAGATCAACGTGCTCGAAGCCGGCCTCGATCGCTGGCTCAAACTCGACAAAGGTTCTTTTATCGGACGTGACGCTTTAGTGGCTGTGCAGAATGCAGGCGGCCCGCAACGCAAGATCGTTGGCCTCGAAATGATCGAACGAGGCATTGGCCGCGACGGGTACTGCGTGCTCTCTCTTGAAGGCGAGAAGATCGGCACCGTGACCTCCGGCTCGCCCGCGCCCTTCCTCAAGACCAACATTGCCATGGCGCTCGTACCCACTGCCGTCGCCGCATCCGGCGTCGACGTCTTCGTCGAGTGCCGCGGCAACCGCGTCCGCGCCAAACAAGTCCCGCTGCCCTTCTACAAGCGGCCGAAGAAGTAAGTCGGGCACAAAAGCGGCCTTGCGGGCGACCTTCAAGCTACCTCAAGTACGGAGGGAGAGAGACACCTAGTTCGGCTGCGGCCACTCGCGCTTCGGCGAGCCTCCGTTCGGCGTCCATCACGTCCGAAATCAGATGCTCGAAGGCCAGTTCCTCCAGCCACGGGCGCGCAACCAGGTCAAATCGAGACTCCCTCTTCGACACAAGAATCCGCGTCAGCTCCTCCAGCTGAAGAGCCGCTTGGTTCATTTGCGCCTTCGTTGCCTGCAGATGCTCTTTCAACTCCTCGCATCGAAGCAAAACGGCGGCAGCGGACTCGGGAGTAGTATGGCCCGTCAATCGGATGTCCTGGGGTAGGGATTTTCGGACCGGCTTTCAATGTAGGTGAGATGCTGACCCTTCGCCATTGGCTGGCCGCAAACGCATCAAGATTCCATAAAGGGCCACGAGTGTTTACGAGATGAATCCGCGGAACCGTATAGCCAAATGGGTCACAATGCTGACGGCCACAGCCTGCGGCGTATCCGAGCGCCCGAATCCAGCGGATAGCCGCGCATTAACGGTCATATCTCCTCCATCCGTTCGGAAGTTCGGCAGCCTGGCAAATGAAGAGCGGGACGTTTTCCCGGCGGCTCATTGCCTTCACTTCCTCAAGCAGTTCCTTTTCCGCGCCGGAATAGGCGTCCGGATGAGTGACCACGATCCAGACCCCGTTCGCCTGGACTTCGGGATCCTGTCCCAGCAGATCGGCGGCGCTTTGGAATACTGGGTGCCCGGCTGCAGGTTTCAACCGCGCAGCAGCGTCAACCGCCAAGCCCCACCGCATTCCACCCATCTCTGCGACCCGCTTCGGCAACATATGGATCGAGATTCCCTCAGATCGTTCCTGTGCCTGGACGGGCAACACCAGCCAGAGAATCAGCACCGCTAACACTGTCCCACGTATCACTCGCCGCACTTCATTCCTCCCTTGAACTCGTGCGCAAACAAAACGACCACCCTTCCGAGTGGCCGCTTGATCCCTATACTTGCAGGTTAAGTAACCTCACACCTGCATCACTTCCACTTCCTTCTTGCGCGCCAGCTCTTCCATGCGGAGAATCTCGTCGTTCGTCATCTTCTGCACTTCTTCGAGCGCGCGCTTCTCCTCGTCCTCGCTGATCTTCTTGTCCTTCGCCATCTTCTTTAGAGCATCGTTGCCATCGCGGCGCACGTTGCGGATCGCCGTCCGATGCTCTTCCAGCACCTTGTTCAGGTGCTTCACCACGTCGCGCCGTCGCTCTTCGGTCATGGGCGGCACCGGTACGCGGATCACCTTGCCGTCCGTCAGCGGATTGAACCCCAGATCGGAAGTCTGGATCGCTTTCTCAATCTCCTTGACGATGCTTGGGTCGTAGGGAGAAATCAGAATCAGTTGCGGCTCCGGCGCCGACACCTGCGCCATCTGATTAATCGGCGTGGGCGTCCCATAGTAGTCCACCTTGATCGAATCCAGCATGTGCACGCTCGCACGCCCCGTGCGGATTGCCGCCAGGTTCGCCTGGAAGCCCGCCACCGCCTGATCCATACGCCGCTTCAAATCCGTCGAAAGTTCTTTCAGAGCCGGTATCCCTGCCATCGTTGAGACTGCCATCGTTCTCCTCGTTCCGTTCCAGACACTAGTGTACGGCGATTTTCAGCTTATCGCAGACCCCGGACCCAGCCCCTCCAGCCATCACCCACGCGTGCCGGCTCTCCCCTTTCCAGGCTCCCCTTTTCCGTCCGGAAACGTCCCACGAGTGCCGCCCTATCTGGGCGAGCGGAGCCCACCCCGGAGGCTCGCAGTGAGGTCCCGATGCACTGGACCAGGTGGTCGTGGCTGGCCTTCGCCGGCTGTCTCATCGTCGCTATCGTTGCCTGGATTCTCTTCGCGCCCGAAATCCGCGCCCTGGCGACGCTCTGACCTTCAGATCGCGGCCGTTGCAACCGCCGCAGCCTGCTCGTGCGCGTGATAGCTTGAGCGCACCAGCGGCCCAGACTCCACATGGCGGAATCCCATCTTCAGCGCCTCGCTCTTCAGCTCCGCAAACTCGCGCGGCGTATACAACCGCGTCATCGGCAAATGATTCCTCGAAGGCCGCAAGTATTGCCCGATCGTCAGGATGTCGCATCCGACACGCGCCAGATCGCGAAACACGTCCAGCAGTTCATGGGTCTCTTCGCCGATCCCCACCATCACGCCCGACTTCGTCGCCCCGCCGGGGTTTAGCTCCTTGGAGTAGCGCAACAACTCCAGACTCCGCTCGTAGCGCGCGCCCGACCGCACCACCCGATACAGCCGCGGCACCGTCTCCGTGTTGTGGTTCAGCACCTCGGGCCGCGCCTCCACCACAATACGAATCGATTCCTCGTCGCCCTGAAAATCCGGAATCAGCACTTCCACGCGGCATCCCGGCGCTGCCCGCCGGATCTCCTCGATCACCAGCGCAAACACGCGTGCCCCGCCCACCAGATCGTCGTCGCGATTCACGCTCGTGATCACCGCGTGCTGCAGGCCCAGGGCAGCCACTGCCTCCGCCACTCTGCGCGGCTCGTCGAAATCGATCGGCTCCGGGCGCCCTTTCGGCACCGCGCAAAACCCGCACCGCCGCGTACACAGATTGCCCAGCATCATGAACGTCGCTGTCTTGTGATGCCAGCACTCGCCGATATTCGGGCACTGCGCGCTCTCGCACACCGTGTGCAGCCCCAGCGACCGCGCCAGCCGCTTCAGGTCGTGATAGTTCTCGCCCATCGGCGCACGCGCCTTCAGCCACTCCGGCTTGGGAGCAGGCGTTCTCCGCACGGGCTCAATCTGGATCAGTTCCATCTATCGTTATTGTAACGAGCACACACCATCTTACTTGCCACACTGCGCACATGTTCGCTGCGCCGCGCGACCAATCCTCACCTTGCTCCTCGCATACGCTTTGTATGGGGGCATGGCTTTAGTCGTGCTGCGGACGGAAGAGACCGGGCTTTAGCTGTCGTGTCTCAAGAGGCTGTTACTCGGTTCGTCGCGAAGCGACGGGCGGCAGCGCTAGCTCCCGCGCAATCTGCTCCGCAGCTTCCGCCGCACCGCAGCTACTCGTGTCGATCGAGAATCGCGCCTCCGGCATCGGAAGCTCCAGATTCCCCGCGGCATGAAGCTGCTCGAACAGCTCCACCGACGTGAGCTTCTTGAATTGCTGCCGCGAGGCGCTGTCCATGCGCCGTTTCAGCTCCGGGATGGGGCAGGTCAACTCCACAAAATCGATCGTCCCGCCTTCGGCCTTCACCGTCTCTGCGAGATTGCCGATAAACTCCGGCCGCACCGTCGTCTCCGGCGCGAAGGTAAAGATCAATCCCGGCAAGCCCTCGCGGCACGCCGCGCGAACGACCCCGAGCCAGATCTTCTCGCGCAGTTCCACGAACCCCGGGCTGCCAAACTCGAAGACCGACAGCAGCAGATCCACCACAAGATGATTGTGAAACAGCTTGAACCCTGTGAGAGCCGCAAGCTCCTGCCCCACCGTCAGCTTTCCCGTCGCCGGCATTCCAAACAGCACGATCAGCTTCAATGCAGGCTCTCCACCATGTCGGGTGCCCCATCCAAGCTCTGCCTGGGTGGGAAAGGAGGCGAGCCGGACACGCATCTTGACTCGGCCCTCTTCAGGTCTCGCCGAAGCGATCGTCAGTCGCCCAGCACGGGCTTCCTCTGCTCAGTCGCCGGTGTCTGCGCAGGCTTCAGGTACTTATCCCACCACGCCAACCAGCGCTCATACCGGTCGCGGATATAACTCGGCCGCGTGAATCCATGAAACTGCCCCGGATACACCACTAACTCAGTCGGCCGCCCCAGCGACTTCAGCGCCTGATACATCTGCTCGCCGCCCAGCAGCGGCACATTCATGTCCGACGTGCCACCCATAAACAACATCGGCGTATGCACTCGCTTGTCGACCTCAAGGAACGGATAACTCATCTTGAGATAAAGCTGCAGATTCTTCCAGGGCGGTCCCAGCTCATTGTCGTACTGCAGAATGTACTGGTCCGCGCCATAGAACGACATCGGCGCCGCAACGCCCGCTCCACTAATACCGCACTTGAAGCGATCGGTACTTGCCACGGTGTAGTCGGTCAGAATTCCGCCATAACTCCACCCCGTCACACACAGCCGATTCGGATCGGCCACGCCCATCGCGACCGCCTTATCCACGCCCGCCAGCAGATCCTCGATTTCGTAGTGGCCCCAGTCCGCCGCAATTGCCTTCGCATAATCCTGCCCGCGCCCCGAACTGCCGCGGTAGTTGATGTTCAGCTCGGCATAGCCCTTCGTCGCCAGCCACTGCCGCATAAAGTCGAAGCTGTGCTCGTCCTGCCCATTCGGCCCGCCGTGAATAAACAGAATCGTCGGAACCGGCGATCCAGCCTTGAATCCCTCCGGCTTTGTCAGCAGCCCATGAACCTCCGTGCCCTCTTTGCCTGCAAATTCGATCCCTTCCGTCGGAACCAGGTTCAACTCAGCCATCAGCGCATCGTTGTGCTTGGTCAGCTTGCGGAGCGCGCCATTCTCGAGCGCATAGATTTCCCCCGGATTGGCATCGTCGGTGAAGAGCACCGCCGTGTGCCCGGCCGCTGCATCCCAACTCATCACCGATCCCTGTTGGGTCAGCAGCTTCGAGTCGCCGTCGCCGGATAACTCGACCTCCGCCGGATATTGATTGCGGTCGTCATTGACCAGGTAACTTAGCTTCCCATCGGGCGAGTAAATCGGCGACCGCACCGAGCGATCTAACTTAGCCGCCGGATAACTCACCTTGCCGTCCAGAGTCACTACAGCCGGCTTTGCCTGCGAGTACTCCCATAACTTCAGCGTCGCACCCTGCGTATACGCAATCGACTTCGAGTCCGGAGACCACGCCAGCTGTCCATCGTCCGGCCCTTCCCAGGTGGTCAGCTTCTTCGGCGTCGAGCCCGCCTTGGCCTCCACCACAAACACATCTGTATTGATACTCCGGTCCGGGTCCGCCTCCTGGTTACTCGCGAACGCAATCCATTTCCCATCCGGCGACCACTCCGCATCGTTCTCGTTCACATTCTTGCTCGTGGTCAGCTTCTCCAGCTTCTTCGTTGCAATGTCGTAGAGGTACAGCGAATTCCACGCATCGTCGCGAATGTATCCCTGGATGTCCTGCTTGAAGTGGTAGCGATCGATCACGATCGGTTTGGGCGGCGCAGGTGGCTTACCCTCCTCCGCGTCCGGCTCGTTCTTCGGCCGCAGCGTCAACAGCAGCTTCTTCGCATCCGGCGACCAGCTGTACCCGCCAATCTCATGTTCTGTAATCGCCGTCAGCTGATCGGCCTCGCCGCCTCGCCGATCCATCAGCCAGATCTGATCGTCCTTCGCCGGCCCCGGCCGCGACGACATGAAGCTGATATACCGCCCATCGGGACTGAACTTCGGCTCCGACGCGCCTTCCTTCCCATACGTCAGCTGTAAATCGACCGAGCCATCCCACTTCACCATCCACAAGTGGCTCTGGCTCTTGTCTTCTTTCGTATCCACCTGGCTCACCGAGTAGGCAACCCACGCGCCATCCGGCGACACCACCGGCCCGCCCACACGTTGCAACTTCGCCAGATCGTCCAGCGTGATGTCGCGTTTCTTCGGCGCATCGGCCGCAAAGGCCGGGTTCAGAAGGGAAGCCGAGACTCCAAGACAAAGAAGAGAGATAGGCGGGAAGCGCAGCATGGGCAAGAGATTACCATAAGCTCGCACTTTGGCCTGGCCTCGAATGCTGCGATCGAATGTCGTGACTATGGTCAAATGACCATAGTCGGCGTAGAATGGTTGGGAAAGAGGGCCGTATGAGGAGCATGGCTGTCGGCGAATTCAAAGCCAAGTGTCTGGCCGTGATCGAAGAGGTAAAAACCACCGGACAACCGGTCCTCCTCACCAAGCGCGGCAAACCCGTGGCCAGGGTCACCTCGCTCGATGAGAGCCCTCGCGATAAAAAGTCGATTCTTGGCCGCCTCAAGCAGTTGGGCGTCCTTCACGGGGACATCGTCTCGTCCGAGTTCTCCGATAAAGAGTGGGACCGCATCGCCGGCGAACCGTGGCCCGACGAACGAAAGAAGCGCCGTAAGTGATTCTCCTCGACACTCACTGCGCGCTATGGATTGAACTGGCGCCCGAGAAGCTCTCCGCCAAAGCTCGCACCCGCATCCGCAAAGCCGAAGCGACCGGCGAGGCTCTCGCCGTCTCCTGCATCACCTTATGGGAGATCGCGCACAAAAATGCACGCAAGCAACTGCAACTTTTTGTCGAATGCAGCCAGTTTCTGGCTGAACTGGAAAAGGACTTTGTCGTGCTTCCGCTCAATCGGAACGTTGCCCTGCAGGCAGCTCGTCTCGCGGATCCCTTTCCGAAAGATCCAATGGACCGGTTGATCGCAGGCACCGCACTGGCTCACGATCTGACGCTGCTCACAGCGGACGAGAACATTCACCGCGCTGCCGCCTGCAAGCTTCTCTGGTAGCCCCTAGCGCAGCTTCGCCCTCACCTCAGGCCTCACCAGATACAGAAAGAACACCAGGTTCAGCAGCCCCTGCACCAGTGCTGCTCCCATGTGCTGCACACCAAAGACCCACAGGTTGTAGCACGCCAGCAAAAACACCGCCGCCAGCGCCCCGGCCCACGCCCACCGCAGCAGCAGAATCAGTCCCGCACTCGCCGTCACAAATGCAGCAGCCAGCAACAGGAACAGCACCGGATAATGCCGCCCCGCCACTCCGAGAATCAGCACCCCCGCCAGTACCAGCAGATACAAACTGATCGCGAGCACGCCCGGCAGGTCCAGAATCGCGCGCAGCGGCTCCGCTTTCCCAACGCCCGCTTCGGCGCTTTTTGATTTGTCCTCGTAGCTCATAACGAGTGCAGATACGCCAGCAGATCGCGCATCCGGTCGTCATCCAATTGCGTCGCCGGCATCTCTCCGCGTCCATGCAGAATCACGGCCATCAGCCGCTCATCCGTCGGCGGCGCACCCGAAGGCATGGCCGGCACCTTCGTAATTGCCTGCAGCCCCGGCCCATGCAGCCCCGACGTCGTGGTCGGATAGTGACACCGCGCGCAATATTGCTGATACACCTTCGCACCGCGCGCTTCTTCCGGCGTCCACTCCGACGACGGCTTCGACGGCGGCAACGGCTTGCAGCCAGCGATCGTCAGCACCGCGCACAACAAGCCTGCCGCCGGCACTACACCTATTCGTGACATTTTCATGCCCACTCATGATAACCGTCGCCGCCGCCCGAAGCCTCACTGAACTCTACTGCGCCAGCTTATATACCCGCAGCCGGTGTCCATCCGGATCGAGCCCCACAAACGTATAGCCGAACTCCATCCGCGTCGGCTTCTGCGCAATCACGATGCCCTCTCCAGTCCATTGCGCAAAGCGCTCGTCTACCTCCGCATCGCTCGCTTCGGCAAACACGAGTTCCATCGATCCTGGCGCGCCCTCCGCTCCCGGTTGCACCTCGTCGCGCTTCCAGAACCCGATCTTCAATCCGCCTTGGAGCACAAACATCGAGTACCCCGGCGACTTCTCCACCGGCTTCGCTTTCAGAATCGGTTCGTAAAAATCCGCGCTGCGGATCGGGTCCGCCACATACAGCAGAACAAAATTGGGGTTTGCCATTGCGATTCTCCTTCGTGGAATCTGTCCACACACGAAGGCTACAAAGAGCTCATGTCAGATTCTGTCAGTAGTGCGATTCCAGAGGACCCTCTGCGCACTCCTGTCGACGCGACCTTAAGGAGCCGTCGACCGGTCACGATCCCCAAACAATCCACCTACTCTGGAATCGCCCTGGTGCGCGGCTTGGCCAGCAGCTCCACCGCCGAAGGTGGAACCCCGTGCTGCGTCTGCCACTCCTTCAATAAGGTTCGGCGGCTCCGCGGATACCGCTCCTCCAGAAGCGCAAACTCGCGAATCCGGTCGGTGCGGAAATGCCGATAGCCCTGCCGCAGCTCGCACCACGCCGCCAAAATCAGCGCGCGGTCGAAATACGCCAGCGCAAACGGCCACACCGTGCGCCGCGTCTCCCCGTCGGCCAAATCAACATAGCGAATGTTGAGCTTGCTCTCCGTGCGAATCGCCTTGCGCACCATCGCCAGTTCGCGAGCCCGCATCGGTGCCTCCCGCGCCGGACCCACCAGCAGGCTCGACGATTCCATCGCGCGCCGCAGCTCCACCGGCAACACTGCATCCACCTTCGCCAGCAGATTTGCCGCCGCAGCGTGCAAATCGGGATCGCCGTTCCGCAGCACCCAGCGCGACCCCAGCACCAGCGCCTCAATCTCTTCCTGCGTCAGCATCAGCGGCGGCAGCATGAATCCCGGCCGCAAAAGATAACCCACCCCCGGCGATCCATCGATGTGCGCCCCCTGCTTCTGCAGCGCGGCGATATCCCGATACAACGTGCGCAAACTGATGCCCGCGTCTTCGGCCAGCTCCGCCCCGCTCACCGGATAGCGATGACGGCGCAGCGTCTGCATCAATCCAAGAAGCCGTTCGGCACGCGACATACCCCCGATTCTCCTCGCCCGTCGCTCGTTTCGTCCACTGCAGGTCGGTCAGGGAATCTCTCAGCCGGGTGCCCCGTCCCGGCTTTGCTCGGGCGGGATACCGCCTCAGCGAATAGTCTTCCCGCCAATCTGGTATAACGTTCCCGGCATCCGCAGCGCACCAATCGCGCATTCGAGTAAGTCGAACATCGTGCGCCCGCGGTACCTCGGAGGACTCCCTTGAACGTCCCTGCTCTCGCCGTCGCTGTCTCCCTCGCTCTGTCCACAGCCTCGTTCGGCGTTGCCCAAACCGCCGTCAAGCCTCTCACGAACTTGCCTGTCGCCACACCCGAGTCCGTCGGCTTCTCCTCCGATCGTCTCGACAATCTGCACGCCCTCATCCAGGGCGAGATCGACCACAAGCAGCTCGCCGGCGCCATCACCCTGCTCGCGCGTCATGGCAAAGTCGTCGACTACCGCACCTACGGCATGAGCGATCTGGCCACCTCGAAGCCGATGACCAACGACACCATCTTTCGCGACTACTCCATGACCAAGCCCGTCACCGGCGTCGCCATGATGATCCTCTACGAACAGGGCAAGTGGCTCCCCACCGATCCCATCGCCAAATACATCCCCGAGTTCGCGCACCTCAAGGTCTTCAACGGCGTCGATGCCGACGGCAAGATGATCCTCGTCGATCCCGATCACGCGCCCACCATGCGCGAGCTCATGTCCCACTCCGCCGGCTTCTCCTATGGCAGCGGCACCACCGTCGTCGATGCGATGTACAAAGACCTGAAGCCCATGCAATCGGCGAACCTCCAGGAGATGATCGACAAGCTCGCCAAAATTCCGCTCAACTATCAGCCCGGCAAAGGCTGGACCTACTCGCTCTCCATGGACATCGAGGGCTATCTCGTCGAAAAGCTCTCCGGCCAGTCGCTCCCCGCCTTCATGCACGACCACATCTTCACTCCGCTCGGCATGAAAGACGCCGGCTTCTTCGTGCCCGCCGACAAGCGCGCCCGCTTCGCCACCGGCTACAACGCCAACGCGCAAGGCGAGCTCGTCCCCAGCCAATCCACGCCGGGCCCGCCCACCGACTACGACACCGAACCGACTCTCCCCTCCGGCGGCGGTGGCCTCGTTTCCACCATCGAGGACTACTACCGCTTCGCGCAGATGCTCGGCAACGGCGGCCAGCTCGACGGCAAGCGCGTGCTCGCACCGGCAACGGTCAAGCTCATGACCTCAAATCATCTGCCCAAAGAGATTCTTACGGGGCAATTCGGGATCGGCCAGCACATCATGCGCCCCGGGTTCGGCTACGGCTTCAACTGCGCCGTCGTTTTCGATCCGCCCGAGGCCAACCTGCCCGTTGGCAAGGGCACCTTCTTCTGGGATGGCGCCGCCGGCACCTGGTTCTGGGTCGACCCCACCAACGACCTCGTCTTTGTCGGCATGATCCAGCGCCGAGGAGGCTCCGACAACCACGCGCTGGTCTACCGCAGTCACGCCACGGTCTACAGCGCGCTCGTCGACCCGTCGAAATAGGAAGAGACGAGCCTGCCAATCGAGTCGTTGCGTTTCAATTGAACGAACGTTCGCTCTACTCTCCTATCTCCACCGGAAAATCCTCAACGACACCGCAAAGCACACCACCAGCCACGCCATCAGCACCGCCACCGGCGCGCCCAACTGCCCCAGGCTCATCCCCTGCAGCATGTTGCCCCGCAGCGCATCGATCGCCGCCGTCAACGGCAGCGCCCGCACCAACGGCTGCAGCAGCGCCGGAAACCGCGTCGCCGAAAAGAACACCCCCGACAGAATCCACATGGGCAGCATCGCCAGGTTCATCAGCCCTGACGCCGCCTCCATCGTCTTCGCCCGCGACGCAATCAGCAGTCCCAGCGTCGAGAACGAAAGGGAAGTGAGCACGCACAGCGCCCCCAGCTCCAGCAGCGATCCGCGAAACGGCACCCCGAAGACCAGCTTCGCGAATCCCAGGAAGAAGAGCACCTCGATCACGAGCAGCAGCAGCCGCGACAGCAAAAACGACATCAGGTACTGCCACCTTGGCATCGGCGACGCCACATACCGCTTCAGCAGCTTCTTCTGCCGCGCCTCCACAATCGAGAAGCCCAGCCCCCAGATCGCCGAGCCCATCAGGTTCATCCCCAGCAGGCCTGGCACCACAAAGTCGATGTAGCGCGCTCCGGTTTCGTGGATCAGATCGTTGGAAGAGACCAGCGCATCCTTCTGCCCCGCAGCTTTCTGGATCGCCCGATCCGCCAGCAGCCGCGCCGACCGCGCATCGGGGTTGGTATCGTCGTACTTGTACACCACGCCGTTGTCTCTCGCGATCGCGAGCAGCAAAATCCGCCCCGTCGCCAGATCGTGCGTGCCCTGCGCCTCATCCGTCACGCTGGCTCTCAGGCCTTTGTCGGCGCCAAGCGCCTGCGCCAGTTGCGTTGTCGTCGCGCCTACATCGAGCACATCCGCAGGCCGGTTGCGAAACGCAATGCCCAAACCCACCGCCAGCAGAATCGGAAACACAAATACCCAGAACAGCGCCTCGGGCTCGCGCAGAAACAGCTTGAACCGGGTCGCCGTCAACTGGAAAAGAGAAGATGTCGGTCAGGCTACTCATCCCTCAGATTCCTCCCCGTCAATCCCACAAACACATCCTCCAGCGTCGCCGAGTGCGTGCGAAACTCCACGGGCTGCAGCCCCATCTCCGCCAGCGCAGCGAAGATCCGCGGCACCGTCGTGTGCAGCTCCACAACGGAAAGCTGGTGTAGTCCCGCATCCACGCGATGCCCCTGCACGCCGGGAATCGCCGTCAACGTCTTCGGATCAAGCGGCCCGTTCTGTGTCGTGATTGCAAACTCCACCACATGATCTCCGCCGACCGATGCAATCAGTTGCTTCGGCGTTCCCAGTGCAATGATCTTCCCGTGGTCCATGATCGCCACGCGATCGCACAGATGTTCCGCTTCATCCATGTAATGCGTTGTTAGAATGATCGTTCTACCCGCGCTCCTCAGCTGATCCACTAAGATCCCACAAGTGCCGCCGCGCCTGCGGATCGAGCCCCGTCGTCGGCTCATCGAGAAACAGCAGATCGGGATCGCCCACCAGCGCGCACGCCATCGCCAGCCGCTGTTTTTGCCCGCCCGACAATGTCCCGATGCGCGCCTTGCGCTTCTCCTCGAGCTGCGCCATCTTGACTGTCTCCTCGACGGCAAGCCCCTTCCGATAGAAGCTCCGAAACAGCCGCAGGATCTCCTCGACTGTCAGCTTCTCCGGCAACTGCGTCTCCTGCAGCTGCACGCCGATGCGCTGCCGCAGCTCCGTGGCCGCATCCTTCCAGCTCAGACCCAGCAGATGCACATCGCCTGCATCGGCCGCCGTCAGGCCCTCGCAGATTTCGATTGTGGTCGTCTTGCCCGCGCCATTCGGACCCAGCAGCCCGAAGCACTCGCCGCGCCGCACGTCGAGATCGACGCCATCGACTGCGACCACATCGCCAAATGCTTTGCGCAGCCCCTGCAGCGATAGCGCGCAGTCTTGAACCGCTCCCGAAGACACTTCAGTCGGATGCACGTTCACGCTCGCCCTCCCCGCATCAGCCTAGCGCACGGCCCGCTCGATATCTTTAAATTCTCTCTGCGCTCAATCCCAGACCGGCGTTTCAGGGTCCGGGGTCCCCAACGACAGGTCTTCGTCGTTGGGGTGGCTTTCACTCCGTCGCCGCAATCGCTTCGCAGATCTTCTCCACTGCCGCGCTCTCCGCATTGCTCCCTGGCCGATGCCCGTTGACCATCACCGAAAACACCAGTGTCTTGCCGCTCGCTGCCGTCAGATAGCCTGACAACGCCACGGCCTCATTCAGCGTGCCCGTCTTCGCCGACAGCTTGCCCTTCAGCGGCGAATTCCGGAATCGGTTGGTAAGGGTCCCATCCACGCCTGCCACTGGCAGCGTCGCGCGAAAGGCCGCACTCCAAGGCTGCCGCGCCACCCACGCCAGCAAGTGCGTATTCGCCCTCGGCGCGATGCGGTCGTCCATGCTCATCCCCGAACCGTCATAAAAGAAGAAGTCCTGGTCGCTCACGCCCGTGTCGATCAGGAACTGCCGCACCACGCGCGTCCCTTGTGCGAGGCTTCCGTCGTTACCGAATTCCTTGCCCAGCAGCCGCAGCAGCAACTCCGCATGAAGGTTCTGGCTTACCTTATTGGTCACCGCAATATCCTCGGCCAACGGTACGGAGATATGCGTCCCCAGCACGCGCCTTCCCGTGATCGGTGCAACCACCGTCTGCAGATTGCTCCGCTCCAGTCGTAAAGGCTCCGCCCGCTCCGCAACAAAATCGCCTGCTCCACTCGTCTCGCGATGCGCCGCAATCGCCGACCCTGTCACTTGAATCCCCCGCATCAGGAGCGCCTGTTTGAACGCCACCGCCGCAAACTCCGCAGGCTCCTCGACCGCCAGTTCCGCCTCGAAGCCCGCCGGCGAGATGGTGCCCCACGCGCGCACCAGCATGGATCCTGGCATTCGCTGCAGTCCGGGGTGCGGCATTGCACTCGGAGCTGCAACCGTCATCGTATTGTCCAGCGTGTAGTACTCGATCGCAGGATCCCAGTCCGCCGTCACGCCGCTCGGCACCGAGGAATCCGGATGAACGCGCAGCGTCGTCATGTTCTCGTTGAAGCTCAGCGCCGACGCCGGCGCACCATAGCCCCACTGCAGATCGTCCCAGCCCCACGCCGTCCCATATGGCTCATTCAGAAAAAAGCTGTCGTCCCCCACCACATCGCCTTCGATCGTGCGCACACCCGATTGCTCCACTTGCTCGGCCAGGAGCGACAGCACTGTCATGGCGTCCGGCTTCGGTGCCTCCGGAACAACCTCGGGCGGCTGACCTTTTGCTGTCGGCGCTTCCGGCGTGAGGTGCTTCGGTAGGTTCGGAGCGGGCGCAGGACTCTGTACAGGCTCCTCATACGGATACTTTCGCGCGCTGATCGTCGGATCGCCCACACCCATCAACATCAGGTTGCCGTGCAGCACGCCCGCGGCGTCCACATCGCCCGTCGCCACCACATTCGTCGTCCACGTCAGCGTATCCACCGGCAGCAGCGCATATGCTGCCGCTGTCGTCGCCAGCTTGGCATTCGACGCCGGCGTAAACAGACGACCCTCGTTCTGCCCATACAACGGTTGCCCATCCAGCGTCGTCACGCTGATGCCCCACTCTGCATGGCTCAGCGCAGGCTCCGCCAGAATCGCTTGAATTTTTTCTGCGATCGCACCCCGCGCGGGCGCAGCGTGGGCAGGATGCTCGACGCGCCCCGCAGCACGACGTGTCTGCGCCCCGAGCCCATTCGAAAAGACCACCGCAAGAATCAGCAGGAAAGCGGCACGCACCCTTGTCATGGCCGGAGTGTAGCAGGCGAGATTGGCATCAGGCCTGCCTGGTCGGCTCTGCGCATTCGGCTTTGTATTGGGGCGCGACTCCAGTCGAGCCCAAAGAGGTGCACAAGAGTGAGGGGCCTTAGCCCTGCGATTCGCGCCACACCGCTTGGTCCCGTCGCACCCTTAGAATCGATGAGGCGCATGACTCCCCATGATCCAGTCCGAACGCGAACCCTTTC
Source organism: uncultured Acidobacteriaceae bacterium (assembly GCA_963778705.1). Lineage (GTDB taxonomy): Bacteria > Acidobacteriota > Terriglobia > Terriglobales > Acidobacteriaceae > Telmatobacter. The sequence continues at coordinate 196,923 of CAVZVM010000006.1, read as the reverse complement.
CACCTGGCAACTCCGCACCCGCTCGCTCTCGCTCGGCCGGCGCACCCTTGTCATGGGCGTCGTCAACATCACACCCGACTCCTTCAGCGATGGCGGTCTGTTCTTGAGTCCCGAAGCTGCAGTGGTCCGTTGCATGCAATGCATAGAAGAAGGCGCAGACATCCTCGACCTCGGTGCCGAGAGCACACGACCTGGCTCCAATGCAGGCGGGACAGCCCCAGCTGTCAGCGCCGACGAAGAACAAGCCCGCTTGCTGCCGGTACTAACTGGGATTCTGAAGGAGCTGCCCCACGCAGTGGTCTCCATAGATACCTACAAGGGCGCCACCGCGCGCACAGCCCTCGCCGCCGGAGCCGAAATCGTCAACGACGTCTCCGGCTTTACCTGGGACCCCGATCTACCGGCAGTCTGTGCCGATGCCCAGTGCGGAGTCATCCTCATGCACACGCGCGGCCGTCCCGACGAGTGGCGCACCCAATCCCAACTCGATTCGGGCACGCTGCTCGAAACCGTCCGCTCCGGGCTCGCTGCCAGCCTTGCCACGGCGACCCACGCCGGAATTCCGCCGGATCGCATCGTACTGGACCCCGGCTACGGCTTCGGCAAACGTCTCAACGAGAACTTCGTTCTTCTCGCCCGCCAGCGCGAACTGCTCGCTCTCGGCCGCCCGCTTCTCGCCGGACTCAGCCGCAAATCCTTCCTCGGCCACGCTCTCGCGCCTCTCTACGCCGGCCAGCCAGCTCCCGCACCTGTTTCAACTGCCGCCCGCGAAACCGCAAGCATCGCCGCACTCGTCGCTGCCATCCTCCACGGAGCTTCCATCGTCCGCACCCACAACGTCCGCCCCGCTGTCGAAGCCGCTCGCATCGCCGACGCCATCCTCTCACCTGCACTGGGTGCCCCGGGTGCCTCGCCCTTGGGCAGCCGGGAGAACACGAACCCCAACTAACCTGTGGGCGAGTGACCCGCCGAATCGCGATTTCACCGCCCCGCCATCTCCCGCAGCTTCACCACCGTATTCCAGTTCCGCGCGGTCCCCGTACAGCCCAGAATCCGATCGATACTCGGCGCCGTGAACTTCGTCTCCCCCGCTCCGTCCGGCAAATGGAGATACAGTGTGTCCCCCGCGAGATAAAACCGATCGCGCCGCGCCGGATACTTCGCCACAATCTGGTCCAGCTCCTTCGCCTTCGCCGCCGGCTGCACTGCCGATAAAAACACCGCATGGACGCGCGCCCCATCCGCCGCAGCCTCCGCGGCAAACGGATTTTCCGCGATCACCCGCTCCAGCTCTTCGCGCGTCCGTATCAGCACCGGTACTGGTGACCCCATGTACTTCGCCAGCGCCGCCGCAACCGTCTTCAGCAGGCTCGTCGCCGAACACTTCGCATCTACCACCGCATTCCCGCTCTGGATGTACGTCTCGACCTTCGTGCAGTTCGCCTCGGCAAGGAGCTTGCGAAAGTCCGCCATGGGCAGCTTGCCGGTCCCGCCCACATTCACCGCGCGCAACAGAATCACATAGGTTGGCATGGAGGAAGAGTAACAAGGGACCAGCCGCCGCAAAACAGACTGACGCCGCCGTAGAATGGCAGCCATGCCCGAGAAGCACAGCAAAGCGACCATCGTCAGCATGGCAGTACTGGCCGAGGCAACCGCGACGCTGCTGCACGAGGGTGTGGGCCACGGCATCACAGCATGGCTGCGCGGCGCCGTTCCCACCGAGCTCACCAGCAATCATCTGTCCACGCTCTACCCTGACCGGTGGGTCGACGCGGGTGGCACGCTCGTCAATCTCGCCGCCGGACTAGTGGCGCTCGTCGCTGCGCGTGCGGCAGGCGACCGAGCAAACCTGCGCTACTTCTGCTGGCTGCTGGCTGCGAAGAATCTCTTTGCCGGCGCCGGCTACTTCATGTTCTCGGGCATCGGAGGTTCGGCGACTGGCAGCAGGTGATCGAAGGCCTACCGCACCAGGCGGTGTGGCGCACGGGCATGACGATCTTCGGCGCAGCGCTCTATTTCCTGGTCGCGCTTCTTTTGGCCCGCGCCGTCCGGCCATTCTGTTTCGAGCGCGGCATCTACAACACCGTGGGCAGGCTGCCCTATCTCGCCTCCTGCGCGTTCAGCTGCCTGGCGGGCGCGTTCGATCCGCTGGGAGTAAAGCTGCTGCTCATCTCGTCCATTCCAGCAGCCTTCGGCGGGTCATCGGGATTGCTGTGGCTCGATAGCCTGATTCCGCGCGGGAAAGTGGACGATCCGCTTGTGGTGCGCCGCGTCGCCCGCATGGTGGATCGCCGCAGCCGTATTGGGCCTTGCTTACGTCGTGATCCTCGGCCGCGGCATCCGGTTCATGCACTGATCCAAAGCGTTCAGGGTTTAGAATTAGTCATGGCGCAGGGCTCCTCCTGCGCCTGAGTTTTGTCCGGCGGGAAAGCAACGACGATGCGTGCAAAAACGGCAGTGGTGCTCGGCGCTCAGTGGGGCGACGAAGGCAAAGGCAAAATCGTGGACGTGCTCAGCCAGGGCTTCAGCGCCGTCGCGCGCTATGCCGGCGGGCACAACGCCGGCCACACCGTCATCCACGGCGAGCAGAAATTCGTCCTCCAGCTCATCCCCTGCGGCGTCCTCCGCCCCGGCTGCAAAGGCGTCATCGGCAACGGCGTCGTCCTCGATCCCATCGCCTTCTTGAAAGAAGTCGCCAAGCTCCGCGACCTCGGCCTCCCCATCGACAGCCAGCTCTTCGTATCCAACCGCGCCCAGGTCATCCTGCCCTACCACCGCATGATCGAGCTCGCCGCCGAAAATGCCCCCGGCCGCCAGAAGATCGGCACCACCAGCCGCGGCATCGGCCCCGCCTACGAAGACAAGATGGCCCGCGGCGGCCTGCGCATCGTCGACCTGCTCCGCCCCGACCTCCTCAAGACCCACATCGAAGCCGCCTGCGCCGAAAAGAACGCCATCGCCCACGCTCTCTTCGGTACCGATCCGCTCGATCCCCGCAAGATCTACGACGAATACGCCGCTGCCGCCGAGCAGGTTCGCCCCTTCGTCACCGACACCGCCCGCCTGCTGCACGACATCCTCGCTTCCGGCGGGTCGGTGATGTTTGAAGGCGCGCAGGGCACCATGCTCGACATCGATCACGGCACCTATCCCTTCGTGACCTCCTCTTCCGCAACCGCCGGCGGCGCAGCCACCGGCACCGGCGTCGGACCGACTGCCATCGGCACCGTCATCTCCGTCACCAAGGCCTACGTCACCCGCGTCGGCGAGGGCCCCTTCCCGACCGAGATTCACGAGCCCATCGGCGAAGTTCTCCGCGCCCGCGGCCAGGAATACGGCGCCGTCACCGGCCGCCCCCGCCGCTGCGGCTGGCTCGATATGCCCATGCTCCGCTACTCTAACTACATCAACGGAGCCGAGTGGCTCGTCGTCACCAAGCTCGACGTGCTCGACGAGCTGGCCGAAATCCCCATCTGCGTCGCCTACGAAATCAACGGAAAAAAGACCGACGAAATTCCCGCCGACGTTCAGGGCCTCGAGCAGATCAAGCCCGTGTACACCACCCTGAAGGGTTGGCGCACCTCGACCGACGGCATCGTCGACTTCGACCATCTTCCACAGGAAGCCAAAGACTATCTCCGCTTTCAGGAGAAGGAAAGCGGCGCGAAGATCGCCATGATCTCGACCGGCCCCGACCGTGACCAGACCATGGTGCTCCCCGAGTTTGCCGCTGCGCTCCACGAGCTGCACGGGTAAACTTGGAGACAACGCCAACCGTCTACAACCTTCAGTGGGATGCTCGAAGTCAAGCAGGGGCCGGGCATTCGTCGTACGTCCGGCACAAACAACTTGCACTCTCCGCCTGCCGGTTGGGTAGAATGCGGTTCCATAAAGAAAGTAGCGAGGAAGGTTTCTTTCCCTATGATCAGCTTTACGGTCAGAATGAAGTTCGCGGCTGAAGATCGAGACGACATCGCCGAGATTCTGCGCCGGCTCACCGAAGCCTCGCGGCAGGAACCCGGCTGCATCAGCTATATTCCCCATCGCATCGAGGGTGACCCCGATGCCGTCCTCATCTACGAGCAATACGCCGACCGTGCCGCAGCCGACGCTCATCGCCAGTCGCCCCACTTCACCAAATACGCCGTCGGCGGCCTCTACCAGAAAATGCTCGAGCGTTCCCGCGAAGATCTCGTCGCCCTGGCCTGATCCATCGTTCGCCGAAGACTAAGACCCGCGCTCAAACTGCCGGCCGTCTGCTGAAATTCGAGAGACGTGATTCTCTCAGCCCCTTCGTCAAAAGCCGCAGCGGGTCAGTGTAAACCTCGGATCGCATCTCTCGTCAACAATCAGTGAATCTTGTTTTCCCCAAAGTGTGAACAACGGGCCCCCGGCTCCTTCCAGCAGCCGTTCCATCCGAGCTAAGAGCGGAAGGTTGCCACCGGTCGCCCGCGCCAGACAGGGCGACTGAAAGAACCGAAGGCGCTTCAGTGTGGACACGCCATCTCTCACAAAAAGACGGCCGGGAGAGCTGTGTGCGCTGGATCGTATCTCCTGAAGTCATCGGCGCTGCAAGCAATCGGTAGCGCTGCGTAGGCGCGGAGTTCGCCAGTTTTCTTTTCCAAAGGAGGCATGCAGCATCAATGAAGACATCGATCGCGACTGCTCTCAAGCTTGCATCTTCAATAGGTTTGAGTCTGGCTCTTTATGGATGTGCGCGGAACCCGATAAGTCCCCCTGAGACTCAAAGCGGAGCGGATGCACAACAGAGCGACATCGTCATCGCCGATAGCCAGCCGGGTGTCTCTCCATTCATCAGCTCCGTTCAATTCTCCGGACAAAGCCTCTCCCATGTGATCTCCGTATCATTCACGATCGCGCCCATGCCCAATTCTGTGTCCTCGCCGGTTAATGTCACCTGGAGCAGAGCCGCCTTGGCCGGCCGTGGTTACCTGGGCAAGAATCTGATCAATCTCCCGGTCTTTGGCCTGTACGCGGGTTACCAGAATCAAGTCACTTTCCAGCTCGCGTTCGATGACGGCTCGGTACAGCAGCTGCCCTATCAGATCGTCACTGCGCCTTACACCGATCCAACCGGAGTCTACTTGAATCCCACGATCGTCAAAGCCAGGTCGCCGGGAAGTACCTTGGGCTTTAATTTCTTCGTCTTGAAGTCCGATCTCGGTTCGCCGGTCATCGTCGATACGGACGGGCAGGTGCGTTGGCTGGTTCCAGAGGCACCTTATATAACGCTCGCTACTTATTTCGCCAACGGCCAATTTATGGCTGGGAGCGGAACCGACGCCAGGTTCACGCTTCTTCAATTCGACGGCACACAGTCCGCCCTGCCGGCTGATCTTCCACAACCTCTTCTGGCGTCCTTCACGCATAACATCGACCCCAGCCCCAACGGCGTGTTCGCTGAGTTTAATGGGACCGACGATCTTGGCGCGAGCACCGACGATATCGTCGCTGAAATCGCGCCCTTCTCAAGCCAGCCTCCGCTTCAGGTCCTTGATATGGCAGATATCCTGACGGCTTATATGCAGGAGAATGGCGACGATCCGAGCGCGTTTGTTCGCCCTGGCGCCGACTGGTTTCATCTCAACGCCAGCACCTACGATCCGAGCGACAACACCGTCATCGTCTCCAGCCGCGAGAACTTCTTGATCAAGGTGAACTATGCAACCCACGATATCGTGTGGATCCTGGGCGACCCTACGAAATACTGGTATACCTTTCCATCCCTTAGAGCCAAAGCTCTCACCCTCGACGCGGGAGGAGACTATCCAATCGGTCAGCATGGAGTCTCCGTCACCTCGGATGGCTACGTCATGGTCTTCAACGATGGACTCGGGAGTTTGAACCAGCCGCCGGGAGAGCCCGCCGGCCTTACCCGAACCTACAGCGAGGTGAATGCTTACTCCGTGAATACCTCCACCATGACGGCTCATCAGGTGTGGAATTTCAACTATGGACAAACCGTCTATTCGGCGATCTGCGGAAGCAGCTACGAATCCGGAAACTCGTATCTAGTCGATTTCGCGACGGCGGACAATGGAGCGGAGGCACGGCTGGTTGGACTGGACTCGAATCACAACGTCGTCTTCGATTTTCAGTACGCCTCCCCTTTCGGTTGTGGTGCGGCCTGGAACGCGATCCCCATCCCGATGGAAAACCTGCAAATCAACTAGAGGGCGCGCCGTCGAAAAGTTTACGACCAACCCGCTGTCGAGCCGGGCGGAGCCTTCCCCTGGATCGGTCTCTTCGAACGGGAGGGACCCTGTCCTTGGTCCCCTCGGAATTTGAGTCCTTTCAACCCATCGGTGGCGGTTCGACCGCACCTGAATCCAGAGAGAGGGGTGCATCCGCCGCTCGAAACATACGTCTTTTTCACCAACACCACATTGACCCGCACATCGCTCCGGGTCTACCATCCGATACGCTTATGGGAATGGTGGGCTTGAACTCAGGCGCGTTCGCCAGACGACTGGCGGCCTTCGCAGCCGCGTCGATGCTCGGCGCCGTTCTCCTCCACGCCATGCCCCGCGGCGAACGCCACGAGGTCCGCCACGAGATCGACCACCTCGAAGATCATTGGCGCGACGCCGTCCTCAACCGCAACATCGCCGCCATGGATGCTCTGCTCGCCGGCGACTACATGGCCATCACCGCCAACGGCACCCTCGAATCCAAAGAGGAAACGCTCGCCCGCATGCGCAGCGGCGCCGTGCACATCACCTCGATCGACGTCACCGATCGCAAGGTCCGCTTTTATGGCGCCACCGCCCTCGTCACCTCGCGCGCCGAAGTCACCGGCAACACACCCGAGGGCGAACTCAAGGGCGCCTACCGCTACACCCGCGTCTACGTCCGCGACACAAGCGGCATCTGGCGCATCGTCAGCTTCGAAGCCAGCCGCATTCGCGAGCCCGCCGACCACAAATAGGACACGGCACTCGGAGCATCACGCGGTCACCCTGTTCTCTGCTTTTCAGCCTCACGGTTTCACTCTTTCACTGTTTCACTACAATAAGCCGATGCCCGAACTCCCTGAGGTGGAAACCATCTCCCGCGGCGTACACACCCGCGTACGCAACGACCGCATCACCGACGTCTGGTTCAGCTCTCATCGCCAGCCCTTCAAGAATCCCCCCGCCCACCAGGCCAAAGGCCTCGAAGGCCGCACCATCCTCGGCGTCGAACGCGTCGGCAAACACATCGTGATGCGCCTGAGCGCAGTGGCTCAACCCACTTCCGAAGACCTGCGGCGCGAAGCGCGTCTGCCTCCCGCAGGGCCCAAAAGTCCGCTCCATGCAATGGCCGCAGGGCGTCTGCCCCAAGCAGGGCAGTGGATTGTGCACCTCGGCATGACCGGCCGCCTCCTTGTCACTACTCCCGATTCGCCCGTCGCTCCCCACACCCACGCCCGCCTGACCCTCTCCAGCGGCCGCGAACTTCGCTTCGTCGATCCACGCCGTTTCGGCCGCCTCGAATTCCGCGATCTCACCAAGACAAAGGCTTTCGCTGCTCCGGGCGCCGAGCCCCTCCAGATCGAGTCCGAAGCCTTCGCCGCCCTCTTTCGTGGCCGCAAACTCGCCATCAAGGCCGCTCTGCTCAACCAGACCCTCCTCTCCGGCGTCGGCAACATCTACGCCGACGAGAGCCTCTTCCGCGCCGGCATTCGCCCTCGCCGGCCGGCTGGGCGCCTGACTCGAAATGAACTCGAGCGCCTCCGCCTCGCCCTGCGCGAAGTCCTCCAAAGCGCCATCCGGCTCGGCGGCTCCTCGGTCTCCGATTATGTCGATGCGGACGGTGTCCGCGGCTTCTTCCAGCTCGAGCATCGCGTCTATCAGCGCTTCGGAGAACCCTGTCTCGTGTGCAAAACCCCGATCAAGCGCATCGTCCTCGCCGGCCGCAGTACCCACTATTGCCCCCACTGCCAGCACTGAACAATGTCGTCCGATTCCAGACGCAATCGTCTGCGGATCTCCCTCTTCGCCGACCCCTGGCAGCTGACGACCGATAACTGACGCCCGGTCACTACGAACGGTGAACTGTGAACTGCGAACTGCTTCTCTACGTTTTTTCGTAGAATTCCGCCCCTCGAAGTACGGGAATGCAGACTCAACCGCTTTTTCCACATCCGTAACTCGCTTACATTCAACAGACTAGAAACGGCACGATGATTGCTATCAGTAGGGTGCCAGTGATGTACCGGCTGCTGGAAGTTACGGCAAGCCCACAAAGAAGCGGCGTCCGGCAAGAGCATCCGCAATCAGCGGCCCTCAATTGAAGGGAAGTCCGGCCGGAGAGCCTGCGATCGGTACGGTGGAACATACCATCGGCCATTATTTGCTGGGAGGCCAGTGACCAGCACGGGAAACGCAAAACGCCACTCCATCGAGTGGCGTTTTGTGCGTTTGCAGAGATTGCGCAAACGATTGAACCTGGGTGCCCCGGGTCCCTCGCCTTTGGGGACCCGGGAGGGGTCTTTCTCTTTCTCATCCTCCCGTTCATTACCCCCGTTTGGGCCTTTTCCGACTCATTCTTCAGGCCCACTTGCGCGCCCGCTCGGCTCGCTGTAGTATCAGATTTGCCTGTCAGAGCGGCTGACGCGTACCACCCCTTGGGGAAGTGAAGCTCGCCGCCGATGAAGGAATTCTTCGCCAGCCTTGATTGACGTCATCGTCCGAGTGCGGCGAATGCCCCCAAAGGAAGGGCAAACCCAGAAAAAGCGCTGATCGCGCCACGACCCATCCTCACAACCGGCAAGAGTTGTTGTCAGGTTCTTGGTGTATCGCGCGGACAGAGTGCTTTGAAGAGTTGTAGTACTCCGGGAGCTACCGTACGCTGTTGTTTCGCTCGCAATCGAATGTCGCCCCGGTACGATCGGCCTCACTCGCTGGGAAAACACTATAGCTTCGCGGGATTCGCGAGCACATGTGTGCGGGCTGCGTCTCGTCGCATGACCTCACGGCTCCCGATAGGAAAGAACAGTCCGCCACCAATTCCCCCGTCCCTCACCGGACGCGTGGCGTGCCAAGGGAAAACGGTCCACCTCCTCGGAATGGACCCTATCCCGCAACTTGAAATGCACAAGTAAAAGAATGTGCCAGGAAGTGCACGCATGACGACAGAACCAACCCAGCCCCAGCCAGAGATGGGGCCCGCCCAGGCCAACGGTCTCGGGCCTTCGCAGGGGCATCGCCGCCGCCGGCGCCGCCGCAAAAACAAGTCCAGCCAGCAGGGCGCCCCTCAGGCTCAGAATGCCCAACAGCCGCAGCAGGGCCAGCCGCCCATGCCGCAGCAGGCGCCGTCTCAGCCGCAGGGACAGTCCAACCAGCCCAAACCGCCCCGCGCCCATCAGGGACGCAAGAAGAAGAAGTTCTTCCAAAAGGGTAGCGGTGGGGGCAGCAATGGTCAGGGTCCTCAACCCGGCAACAGCATTGCGCCCCAGCACAATGGCCGCCGCAAAGACCGCCAGAAAGGTCCGCGCACCTTCGTCGGTCCCATGGACCACAGCTATCGCGCCGTGAACGGCAACGCCGCCGATGCTCCCCCGTCCACGATTCCCACCTCCAGCAACGGCCACGGCAGCTACTATGCCGACGTGTATCAGCCGCCGCAGCCCGTCCGCGAAGACGCGCCCACGCGCATCCTCTGCTTCATCGAAGACCTGTTCTTCCAGGCCAAGATTCAGGAGACCTCGCGCAAGCTCGGCATCAAAGTCGACTTCCTCAAGGGCGACAAGGACATCCTCACGCGTTTCGACGCACCCGATGCCGTCAAGCCCACGCTCGTCGTCTTCGACCTGAACAACGCCAACGCCAAGCCGCTCTCGCTCATTCCCAAGTTCAAGGCGAAGTTCAAGAAGGCCACGTCCATCATCGGCTTCCTCAACCACCTGCAGGGCGACCTCAAAGCCAAAGCTGTCGAAGCCGGCTGCGACACGGTCATGCCGCGCTCGGCCTTCTCGCAGGGCCTGCCCAATCTCCTCCGCCGCTACGGCGTCGAAGAGGAAGAGGAATCCTCCCCCCAGCCCGTGTTCTAAACAAGAGATCGGGCAACCGGGAACCAGGTGGCAAATGAAAAGGCGCACTCCTCGCGAGTACGCCTTTTTTCTGACACCCTGTTCACCGTCCTCCGATCCCTTGGTCACTCGTTCCCTTGTCCCCTTGTCCCCTGCCCATTCCCGTTCTAAGCGACAATAAAAACCGATGCACAACGGGCCACTCCCGCGTTCCTCGCCGGCTCCGATCAAAGCCGCATGCTCGCTCTGGACCAGGCGCCTCGCCGCGCTCTTGCTCTCAGGCGCCCTGCCGCTCGCTGGCCAGTCGAACACCGGCGAACTCCATCTCACCGTATCCGATCCCTCCGGCCATGGCCTGAAAACGCACGTCGACCTTCTCAGCGAAGCCAACCAGATTCACTCCACCCTCGAAACCGGCTCAGACGGGCAGCTCGACATCAAGCACCTTCCTTACGGCATCTACCGCCTCGAAGTTGCCCAGTCCGGCTTTTCGCCCCTCTCCCAGCTGCTCGTCGTTCGTTCATCTCTCCCTGTGTTTCAGACTCTCCAGCTCAAACTGCCTGCCGTCACCCAGGCCGTCACCGTCAACGCGGCGAGTACCCTCATCAATCCCGACCAGGCCGGCTCCGTCAATCAAATCGGCGCGGATACCATCCAGCATCGGCTCAGCTCCATCCCCGGCCGCTCCTTGCAGGACCTCGTCAACTCCCAGCCCGGCTGGCTCTACGAGGGCAACGCCGTCCTCCATCCCCGTGGCTCCGAGTACCAGACCCAGTTCGTCGTCGACGGCATCCCGCTCACCGACAATCGCTCGCCCAGCTTCGGCCCTGAACTTGAAGCCGACGACCTCCAGTCGATGACCATCTATACCGCCGGCATCCCCGCCGATTACGGCCGCAAAATGGGCGGCATCGTTGAGCTCAACACTGTCCAGGATGCACAGCCCGGCTTTCATGGCGAAGTCGTCCTCGCCGGCGGCAGCTTCGACACCCAGGACGCCTTCGCCAGAGGCCAGCTCGCTTCAGGTAAAAACACCCTGGGCGCAAGCGCCGGCGGCAGCACCACCGAGCACTACCTCAACCCCGTCGTCCCCCAGAACTACTCCAACACCGGTACCACCGGAGGCTTCTCCGCCAACTATCTGCGCGATGTCAATGCCGCCGACCGCCTTGCGCTGAACATACGCCACGAAATCGCGCGCTACGACCTGCCCAACGAATCCATCCAGCAGGCCGCCGGGCAGCGCCAGACCGCCGACAACCTCGAGACCATGGGCATCGCCTCGTGGGAACACGTCCTGTCCCCGCAGTCGCTCCTTGACCTGCGCGGCATGGTGCGCGACAACGCCAGCGACTTCACTTCCAACCCGCAGTCCACGCCCATCGAAGTCTTCCAGCACAACCGCTTTCGCGAAGGCTACTTCAAGGCAACGCTCACCGCCGATCACGGACGCCACGAGTGGAAGTTCGGCGTCGAGTCCGACAACACCTTCCTTCACGAGGATTTCAACTACCTCATCACCGATCCCACCCAGTTCGATCCTGCCACTCCGCCCACCTTCGCCTTCACCGGCCAACGCCCCGATCTCGAACAGTCCGGCTTCGTCGAAGACATGTTCCGCCCCGGCAATTGGACCCTTTCCGCCGGTCTGCGCTGGGATCACTATCAGCTTCTGCTCAACAAACAAGCCGTCAGCCCGCGCTTCGCCGTCTCTCGCGGCTTCACCTCGCATGGACTCGTGCTCCACTTCGCCTACGATCGTGTCTTTCAAACTCCATCCTTCGAGAATCTGCTGCTCTCCAGCTCTGTCCAGATCGAGACTCTCGACCCCGCCGTCTTCCTGCGTCTCCCCGTCCAGCCCTCCACCGGCGACTACTACGAAGGCGGCCTGACCAAGACGTTCTACGGACAGATGAAGCTCGACATCGACTACTTCCGGCGCTTCCAGAACAACTTCGCCGACGACGATCAGATCGAGAACACCACCATCAGCTTTCCCATCGCCTTCCGCAAAGCCATCGTCTACGGCGCAGAAGGCAAGCTCGACGTTCCCGCGTGGCATCGCTTCTCCGGCTCCCTCAGCTACTCCTACGAGGTGGGCAACGTGTGGAACCCCGTTACCGGAGGCCTCTTCCTCGGCGACAACGCGACCCAGGCCGAACAACAACTCACCGGCCACTTCCCCAACACTCAGGATCAGCGCAACACCCTCCGCAGCCGCCTGCTCTATCAGGTGCATCCGCGCCTCTGGCTCGCCCTCGGCACGCAATACGACTCCGGCCTGCCCTTCGAGTTCGATGGCGATCCCTCCACAGTCCTCGCCCAATACGGTCAGCAGGTTCTCGATCGCATCGACTTCGCGCGCGGCCGCATCGACCCCACCTTCCAGCTCAACGCCTCCGCCGGCGCCGACCTCTTCCATTCAGAGAAAATTGCCACGCGCCTCCAGATCGACGCACAGAATCTCACCAATGTCCTCGACGTGATCGACTTCGGCGGCCTCTTCTCCGGCAACGCCATCGGCCCCTCCCGCAGCGTCCTCCTCCGCCTCACCTCCACCTTCTGACGCTGGTCCCGAGGTCCTGTCCCCTGACCAGACGCTGCCCTATCGTCCTCATTTCTCCATTTCTCCGCAGCCATGTCATCCTGAGCCTCGGCATGCTTGGGCCCCATGAACCACTCTGTGGTTCTTGGGTAAGCCGAGCGAAGGATCTGCTGTTCGGGATAACAGGAAGGGGCGCACTCTCTATGAGTGCACCCCTTCCTTTGAGAAGTCTTAGTGCTTGTGGTGTTCTCTTTCGCTGCCCGAGGCGCGCGCCTTGCCGAATAAGAAATAGTAAGGATACTTTCCGGTTCAGCGGATATAAGAAACGATTCTGATCACTGACAGCACAAAAATCGCCACCAAAAGCGCTGGAAACACTACTTCGAAGGCCGCGGGAAATACCTTGTTTGTCGGCCGCACCCACCTCGAAAGTGAAAGAAGAGCCAACATACCCGCGACCCAGATTCCAAGCAGAATCAGCAGCGCCTTTCCGGTCCAACGATAGAGGTGCTCATCGCGGTTCACTGTGTCGACTCGTTCCCGATTCCCTAGTCCCTGCTTCTCTTACCCCGGCGGCCAGCCCATCGCTCTTCCACCCAGCAGATGCACGTGTAAATGATCCACCGTCTGTCCGCCGTCTTCGCCAATGTTGATCACCACGCGATAGCCCTTGGCGAGTCCCTTGACCCGCGCCAGATGCACCGCGACCTGCAGCAAATGACCGAGCAATGCGGGCTGCTCGTTCTCTTCCCCCGCGGCATCCAGTGAACGCCGGTGCTCGCGCGGCGCAATCAAGATGTGCACCGGCGCCTGCGGATGGATATCCGCGAACGCATAGCAGCGGTCGTCCTTGTACTCCCGCGTTGCCGGAATGCTTCCTTCAATGATCTTGCAGAACAGGCAGCTCATAACCGCACCAGTGTACAAGAGCGATGGAACCCGCGCTGTGTCCCCCCGCTCCGGCACACCGTCCTCTGTCGAACGAGGCGACCCTACTGCCCCGCACCTGCTTCCATCTGATGCAGCAATTCCACCGAGCGCTTGGCGTCGATATTGTGGCGTCGCCCATCGGCGCTCGGCGTCGCTCCAGCCACAATCAGATGAATCGTCTGCTCCGGCGTCAGCTTCGGATCGAGCGCAATCAGCTTCGCCGCGAGATTCACTGTGTTGGGTGAAGCCATCGACGTCCCCGACATGCGCAGCTTCGCGCCTCCCGGCACATAGGACTCCACCTGGTACCCATTGGCATCCACTTGCACCGTGGGACCATAGCTGGTGAAGCTCGCTTCGTCCCCGGCCTGATCCACCGCGCCCACCGCCAGCAGATTCGGCAATTTGAACGACGATGGAATCATCTCGTTGAATGTGCTGTTGCTGTCCGCGTTGCCCGCCGCGCAGATGAACAGAATCTCCGGCGCGCTCTTGATCGCGTTGTATAAACCGTCGCGCTCAATGCCGAACAGGTGCGCGGCAATCGCTTTGCGGTCCGCCGCATCCTTGCCCATGCCGTTCTTCTCCAGCGCCGTCTCGTCATCCTGTGGCCCGCCGCCCCAGCTCATGTTGACGACCCGGATGTGATTCGCCCGGAACCAATCCACATAGGCCTGGCTATCCGCCGCCGCCCGCCGCGACAGCTCTTCGCTCGGCGCCAGCGGAACATTGTGCCAGTCGAAAGTGATCCGGCCCGACGCCAGACGAATCGCCGGATTGCCACGGGCCGCAATGCCTGCTACGTGGGTGCCGTGTGCGTAGATCGAAAAGAACTCCAGCCGCTCCAGAAAGTCGGGTACGTCCTTCGCCGCCATGCCCGACAACTTCTTCTTCAGCGCCGAGGCCTCCGGGCTGTCGATCGAAAGCTGCAGATCCGAAAATCCCTTCAACTCCTCGCGCATCTCCGGATACTCCTTTTCCTGCTCCGGAGACAACGCGAACAGATAGCCGTGGTCGGGAAATCCCTTCAGGTCGAAGGCAATGTCATGCGCATCTCCCTGCGCTCCCGGGTGCGGATCGGTGTAGGTGCGGTCGGGAAACAGGCTCACATCCGACCCCGAATCCCAGATCGCAACATTGACCGGCGTCAGTTTGTCCGCATCCGTGAGGGTGACATCGCGCTCCGCCCAGATATCCGCCTTCTGCACGTCGTTCGCTGCCACCAGAGGGCCCAGCACTGCAAGATTCTCGGCCTTCAAGGGAATCTGGCGCTTGAGCGCCACACGAAAGCCGACCAGGCCCCATGCCAAATCGTTGCTCAGTGCATGAGACTTCTCCACCGCAGGCTCGATATTGGCGCTCACGATGCCCTTCAGCAAATCCGCACTGAAGATCTCCGTGCTGCTCTTGGTCTCCTTGATGCGGTTGCCGACTACGTTCCAGGGCAGCGGCTTGAGTTCGTCCGCGTAGTTCTTCTGATAGGCCGCTTCATAGGCCGCGCCCGAACTCTGGCCCGTCGCCTTCTCGGCTGCGATCATGGCCCGAAGCTGAAGCCCCGTGAGCAGTTTCGCATCCGGCTTGTCCTGCAGGTCGCGTAGTTTGTCGATGGTTTCGAGGGCCCCGCTTGTCGTTCCCGCTTAGGACCTGCAGGTTCAGCTCCACACCAAGCAGGCTGCGTAACGCCGCGTGATCCTGAATGTCGTAGCCGTTCAGAACCGAGTCGACATCCGACTTCACCTTCGCCGCAAAAACATTAAACGTAGCGTCGTCGGATTGCAGCAGTTCTCCAGCCGTCCCCGCAATCGGATAGTTGAACCGCGGCAGGTCGGCCTGCGACTTCACCACCTGCTTGGCGGCTTGGCTCAGGCAGCAGGGAACTGCGACGGCGCTCAGGCAAAGGGAAAACAGCACGGCCAGACGGAACTTGAGCAGAGATCGATCGATCATTGGGTGCCTTTCGAGGGGGAAATACGAATGCAGGCCATTGTAGAGCAATGCAGCGGCGCGCCTCCCGATCCATGAAGCCGGACCGCGTTGTACGCATTCCTACGCGTCCGCGCCGTGTCCGCCCACTAACTCCGGCCCGCCCGGTGGCGTACGCAAGAACGTCTGATTGCGCCCTCTCCGCTTCGCCTCGTACAGCGCGCGATCCGCCAGATCCACCAGTGCCGCGGCGCCGATCGTGAACTCGCTGTCGCTCACCCCCACCCCCACGCTTACCGTCAGGTGTTCGCTCAGGGGAGATGCGCGGTTCTCCAGCCCCGTCGCCGCGATGGCCTCATGAATCCGCTCCGCAACCAGCCCGGCGCCGTGCGCTCCCGTATCCGGCAGCAGCAGAAAGAACTCGTCGCCGCCATAGCGCGCCAGCAGATCGTAAGGCCGCTTCGCCTGCTGCCCCACCACGCGCGCCACGCTCACCAGGCACACATCGCCGTAGCTGTGCCCGTGCACATCGTTCACGCCCTTGAAGTGATCCACATCGATAATCAGCAGTGCAATGGGCCTCTTCTGCCGCACCGCCCGCCGCGCCGCCTGGTCCAGCGCGATATCGAAGCGCCGCCGGTTCGCGATATTCGTCAGCGGATCGATCTGCGACAAATTCTCCAGCGCCGCGTTCGCCTTGCGCAGATCGCGCTCCCGCTCCACAAGATGAATCTGTCCGGTCAGGTACTTCCGCTGCAACACGCCCGCGCCCAGCCCCTGCGCCACCAGCAGAAAGAAGATCGACGTCAGCGCCAGCGCGGGAAACGGCACCGTCACCGATGCCGCCAGCGCAAACACCCCCGTCGTGATCAGCAGCGGCGACATCGTTCCCACCAGCATCCGGTTGCGGCCTTGCTGCAGCAGAGGCGTCTCTCCTTCGTCCGCCAGCGGCAGATAAAGCACCAGCCCACCGGCTACGCAAAACGGCACGCTCCACAGAAGGTCGGCGAAGCCTCCCCCATGCAACTGCCAGTGCAACGACGCATAGTCCATGCCCACTTCGATCGGGAGATATGTCGCCAGAAACGCGAGAATCGTCCCGATCACGCGACGCTCCTCTTTCGAGGTCCATGCCACGAACCGCAGCGCCGTCAGCACCACCAGCAAACCGCACTCCGATGCGTAAATGCCGCCCATCGCCGTCGACGCTTGCTGCGGCGTCATCGGCGTCATGAACAGCAGAACGTAGGTCAGTATCGTCGCCAACCCCGTCTGTGCCGCGTTGAGCAAAAAAATCGATCGGTGCGGCTCCGTCTCTCTCGTGGTCGAAAGGGCCAGCAAGAGCGGAAACGCCGAAACAATGTAGATCATGTCCGACGCATCGACCGCCAGACTGCTCGCTGCCGCGGGCGGCCCAATTACCGTCTCCACAGAATGCGCCGCAATCCACAGAAACATACCCGCGCTGAGCCAGCGCAGCATCGTCTGCTCGCGCGCGGCCACACGCTCGCTGCGCAGCCACACGCAGGCCGTCGCCACCAGCCCCAGCACAACCGTTGCATAGCGGGATGCCGCGATCGCATGCGGCAGAACGACCAGCAGAAGGGCATGGAGCACCAGCACGCACGCCATGGCCACAACCATTGCCCTGCGATGCGCTACGCACCCGCCCGCATTCACTTCAATAGGCGCGTCAGCCACTCCTGAATCCACCCGTACCGGTCCCTTTGGAAGAATCTCCCACCTATTATCCACGCACAGGACGCCGCGCCAGCACCAGCGGCTGAAAGTACCCGCTCTCGTCCGGCATCATCCAGCGAATCTCCGCAAAGCTCCTGCTCCGGCGCCAAAGCACGGGCAACTGTGAACTGAGAACTGACTACTGTGAACTGCCTCTAGCTCGTGTGATCCAGCACAATCTTCCATCCGCCCGCACCCTTGCGCCACACCAGCGAAAATATCCCGTCGTCCTTCTTCGCTTCGCCGCGCTTCGCTCGCTGCAGATGAAACTTGCCCGTCACCAGCGCAATCTCCGCCTTGCCGCAGCCATTCGGCAGCAACCGTATATCCAGATCGCCATAGCTCAGCGTCCCCATCTCTTCGCGCGATGTGTAGCTCTCCTCGTAGCGCTTCAAGATCGGCTGATACCCCTTGCGCAGCGTCAGGCCGATAAATGTCGTGTCTGGCGAATCCTCATACAACTGCATGAACGCCGGAACATCGCCGCGATTCCACGCATCCGTCTGCGCCGTCATCGCCGCGCGAATCGCCCTCTCATCCTCCGCCGCCGTTTGCGCAAAAACCGGTAAGCCTGCCCACAGACACATCAAGATCACCAAAAGAATCCGCATCGCGACCTCCGCCCTCCGCAATTCGGCTCCAGCTTACAATGAATCCATGTCCGCCGCAGCCGCACCCCCCTTCCGCATCGTGCACGCCGTCTGCTCGCACGACTGCCCGGACTCCTGTGCCGTGCGCGTCACCGTCGACGAATCCGGCCGTGCCGTCAAGCTGCAAGGCGACCCCACCCATCCCGTCACCCAGGGCTTCCTCTGCGGCAAAGTCGCCAAGTATCTCGACCGCGTCTACGCCCCCGATCGTGTCCTCTATCCCCTCCGGCGCAAACCCGGCGTCCCCAAGGGCCCACTCGCCCGCGGCCGCGAGCACGACGCCTTCGAGCGCATCTCCTGGGACGAAGCCCTCGACCAAATCGCCGCACGTCTCCAGCACATTGCCGACACCCATGGCACCGAATCGATCCTGCCCTACAGCTACGCGGGCACCATCGGCGTGCTCGGCTTCGGCTCCATGGATCGCCGCTTCTTCCACCGTCTCGGTGCCAGCCAGCTCAATCGCACCATCTGCTCTGAAGCCGGCGGCGTCGCGTGGAACTACGTCTACGGCCAAAAGCTGGCCATGCCCACCGAAGACTTCCGCCTCGCGAAGCTGATCCTCGCCTGGGGCGCCAATATCCACGGCAACAACATTCATCTCTGGCCCTTCATCGAACAGGCCCGCCGCAACGGCGCGCGCCTCATCGTCATCGATCCCTACAAGACCCGCACCGCCGCGCTTGCCGACTGGCACATCGCCATTCGCCCCGGCACCGACGTCGCCCTCGCTCTCGGCATGATGCACGTCATCCTGCGCGAAGGCCTCGAAGACCGCGCCTATATCGACGCAATGACCCACGGCTTCGCCCAGCTTGCCGAGCGTGTCGCGCGACTACACGCCCGAGCGTGTCGCCGCATGGACCGGCATGACACCCGCCGAAGTCGAACAGCTCGCGCGTGAGTACGCTTCCACAAGGCCCGCCGCGCTGCGCATGAACTACGGCGTCCAGCGCACAGAAAACGGTGGCACCGCTGTCCGCGCCCTCTGCATGCTGCCCGCACTTACCGGCGCATGGAAACATCGCGGCGGCGGCGCCCAGCTTTCCACTTCCGGCGGCTTCGCCTGGAACAAAAAAGCCGTCGAGCGTCCCGACCTCGCGCTCGCCTCGCCCCTCAAGCGCCTGGCCCGCACTGTCAACATGAGCGCCCTCGGCCACGCCCTCACCGAGCTTGGCTCCAATCCCGAAGACGGCCCGCGCGTCCACGCGCTCTTCGTCTACAACTCCAATCCCGGCGCCGTTGCTCCCAATCACAACACCGTCCAGCGGGGCCTCCTCCGCAACGACCTCTTCACCGTCGTCCACGATCTCTTCTTCAACGACACCACCGACTACGCCGACTACGTTCTGCCCGCCACCACCTTCCTCGAACACACCGACATTCAGGGCGCCTACGGCCACTACTTCGTCCAGCTCTCCACGCAGGCTATCCAGCCTCCCGGCGAAGCCCGCTCCAACGTGCGCCTCTTTTCGGATCTGGCCCAGCGCATGGGCTTCACAGAAGACGCCTTCCGCGACACGCCCGAGCAGATCATCGAACATGCTCTCGCCATTGACGCCACCGGCCACTCCTCCAATCCCGGCATGGAGCACATCTCTTTCGACGACCTCCAGCGCGAAGGCCACATCCCGCTCGCCTTCCATCGCGAACCCGACACGCATCCCTTCCAGCCCAACGTCTCCGGCCCTCTGCCCACGCCCTCCGGCAAGATCGAGTTCTACTCCGAGACCCTCGCCGCCCAGGGCCTCGACCCACTGCCCGCTTTTGTCCCACCCACCGAATCTCGCTGGGGGAAAGGCGCGGAGCACTATCCGCTCGAGTTCCTCAGCCGCAAAGCCGACAACTACATGAACTCCACCTTCGCCAACCTCGACGGCCACCGCAAGATGGAAGCCCGCCGCGCTCATATTCTTGACATGCACGCGGACGACGCCCGCCTCCGCGGCATCTCCGACGGAGATCGGGTCCGTATCTTCAACGATCGCGGCTCACTCCATCTCACCGCGCACGTCAACGGTTCCGTCCCCGCCGGCGTGGTAGCTGCCCAACTCGACTGGGCCAAACTCCATGGCGACAACAACAACGTCA
Organism: uncultured Acidobacteriaceae bacterium; assembly: GCA_963778705.1. GTDB lineage: Bacteria > Acidobacteriota > Terriglobia > Terriglobales > Acidobacteriaceae > Telmatobacter. The sequence continues at coordinate 177,008 of CAVZVM010000006.1, read as the reverse complement.
ATGCCCTCACCAGCGAACGCCTCACCGATCTCGGTGCCGGCGCAACCTTCTACTCCACGCTGGTCGAAGTAGCCAAAACGTAACCACGCGCGTATCTAAAGTTTTCCTCATTGGTTAGCTTTCCCATCCCAAACCATCCGAGTAAACTAGGGTCAATTGATCGCTCCGGACCGGGCTCTTCGCCGTCACCGACGCACACATATTTTTAATTGAAGATTGATTGAATCGCTGGCTCACTCGTCCTCGAGCCGGTCTAAAAATAGTACGGGCCCCGTCTGCTTGCGCGTCTGAGGCGCAGCCAAAACTCAACTCAGACCGGGACACCGCCGATCTCCGACGAGACCTGCGCGAACCTGCGGGAGATTTGTTATGAACGTCACCCAATGGATGCTTTATGCCCTCGCCTTGGTCGGCCTCATCACCTTCATCGTGATGCGGCGCAGCGGCCAGATCTCAAAAAAGGAAGCGGAGGACTATATCCGCAATGGCGCTTGTGTCGTCGACGTTCGCAGTCCGCGCGAGTTCAGCACAGGCCACCTCATGCAGGCCTTCAACTTCCCTCTCGAAGAGCTGGAAGGCACTCTGCCCCAGCGCATCAAAGATAAAAACCGCGTCATCCTGCTTCACTGCCGCACCGGCCTCCGCAGCAAGCAAGCCAAGCTGCGCCTCGAGAGCATCGGCTACAAACACGTCTTCAATCTCGGTTCCTACGAACGCGCCTTCAAGATCGTCAGCGGCCGGGGCCTGTAGTCTCGCGGACACCACCAACCCCCACCCGCCGCCCCGTAGGGCGCGGCAGGAAGCACGATCCCGGCGTCCGATCCTTGCGCGGATTCCCGCGCTGTAAGAATCGGACGCCGACCCTTGCCCCAACCGCCGCAAGCATCTTCTCGCGATCCCTCCCCCCGCACAAAACTGGCCGCCCAGGGTCCCTCGCCTTTGGGACCTGAGAAAGCAACCAGCCTGCGTCGCTTTATTCGCGGAGGGGTTCAACTGCCAGTTTCGAAAAACGAGGCCAGTTTTCTCCTAAGGGAGACGAGGTCCTTAGTCCAACACTCCCATAAAACTAGGACTCTCCACCCCGCAGTACGTAGTGCACGGATAGCCGAACGAAGCGATCACGTAAGGCAAGCCAGTCCTTGCGAAGAATTACCCCTCTTTGGCGCATGATGGGGTTATGGGCCAAAAAAGCTCCATCCGAGAGACTCAGCCGGTCAGTCCGCCAGCCTTGTCTTCCGTCTGCACTTGGAAATTGAATCTGCCCCCCCCGGGGGGTACGATTCACCGTCTCTTCGCCTTTGTCAATAAATGCGCAAAGGTCCCTCACCGCTTCCATGACCAACGACCAATGACCAATGGCCTCGAAATCACCTGGAGCGGGCAGCTGAATACTGCGAACCTGACTGTTGACAGCTTTGATTCCCGTTCAGGATTTCGTCCCCGCTCTTCCACAAACGGGCCGCCCCGTGCCTGCCGCACTCGCGCGAAGATGACGCATGGCTCTCCTCACCGATTTCGGAAATCTTGTCGACGATTTCGCCAGCCGCCTTGACTCTCTCCAACTAAGCGGCGATGAGCAGGAAGAATATAGCGCGATCCTCAACCGGCTCGAGAATCAAGTCGACCGTGAAAGGCCCAACTACCAAATCGTGGTCGAGTGCGCCAAGTATCTCGCGCGGTTTCCCCGCGCTGGCTCAAGGTCCAACGCGGCATAAGAGCTGTGCCGCGCGCCGAGCCTCTACAGCTCAGAGATCCGCCTCAAATACCTTTGCCCAGAGCCGACGTGATCATGGCGTCTGCGACCTTCGCAGGACTCACCTCGTAGGTGCCCGCCGCGATCTGAGCTTGGATGGATTCCACCTTGTCCATCCGAACCTCAGGCTGCTCCATGGCCTTCGCTACCAGGCCGGAGATCTGGCTGAGGTTCGCCGTATCGGCAGCGAGCTGTTCCCCTCCGGAGGGGACGGCAGAAGTACTGGTGCGCTCGCTCGCCGTTGTCGAAGCAACGGTGTTGATCTGGGACGAAAGGTTCAAGTCAATGGGAAGCGTCATGATGTTTTGTCCTCGCCCGGTTCATCGGCACATCGAGTAGAAGAGGATCGGTCTTTCAGTCTTTCAGCCCTTGTCGCACAAACCCGAAGTACGCTCAAATTGGGTACCAGGTAACCACTGACTGAGTTACCAGGTGGGCGGAATCGAGCGGGCATCCGCCTCAGTCTGAACTCGCCAACCACCTCTACTGGAAGGCTTTCGGCTGACAACTGAGTACTGATCACTGGTCACTGCCCCCCCAGCTTCTCCAGCAGCCCATCGAAGTCCGCCAGGCTGGCGTACTCGATGATCACTTTGCCGCGGCCGCGCTGATCTTCTACCCGCACCTTCAGTCCCAGCGCCCGCTGCAGTTGCTCCTCCACTTCCTTCACATTGGGATCGACGGGCAGCTCGTCCTTCGCCGGCCCCCTCTTTCCCTCCGGGAACAGCATGCCCTGCACCAGGATTTCCGTCTGGCGAACAGAAAGCGAATGTGCGCACACCCGCTTCACCGCCTGCTCAATCCCGGGGTGATGTTGCAACCCCAGCAGCGCCTTTGCATGACCAAAACTCAGCTCGCCCGACTCCACTCGGTTCTGCACGTCCATTGGTAACTTTAACAAACGAAGGAAGTTACCAATTGTTGTGCGATCTTTTCCCGTGCGCAGCGAGATCTGGTCCTGGGTCATGTGGAACTCTTTGCCCAGCCGCTCGAACGCCCGCGCCTGCTCCATCGGATTGAGGTCCGCCCGCTGCAGGTTCTCGACGATGGTGATCTCCATCGCCTGCTCGTCCGACACCTGCCGCAGAATCGCCGGGATCGTCTTCTTCCCCGCCAGCTGCGACGCCCGCCAGCGCCGCTCGCCGGCAATGAGCTGGAAGCGCCCCGTCGCTTGCGGACGCACCAGAATTGGCTGCACCACCCCATTCGCCGTGATCGACGCCGCCAGTTCCGCTAGCCCCTCCTCGTTCATCCTCGATCGTGTCTGGTACGGGTTGGGGTCGAGCAGTTCGAGCGCAATTTCGCGCGGCCTCCCAGCTTCGCTCTCGGCGGAATGAGTGGCGGGTGTGGGACCGGAAGCCGTGGGCGGTTGCACCCGCGGCAGCAGTGAGTCGAGCCCCTTGCCAAGAGCCCGTCGTTTCGGATCGGTTGCCATTGTTGTCATCAAAAATACGCCTCATTCCCGGCAAATTTTGGCCGGTATTACTGAATTCTTTCGGGAGATCGACAGCGCTTATCGTCTGTCAGGAATATGGCCAGAAACGAACTTCGGCCTTGGGAGCATTGGCGACGGCCGCTTTGCGCTCGAGGCTTCGTGGGCTCTCGATGTTGTTGCGCGCCAGGAATTCGCCGGTCAGCTCGAAGTAGGCTTCGGTCCCCTTCGATCGTGCGTCATAAAGCGCCACGGGCTTGCCATGACTCGGCGCCTCCGCCAAGCGGATGTTCCGCGGGATCACGGTCTGGAAGAGTTTCTCTTTGAAGTAGTCGCGCAGAGTCTCGGTCACCTGCTGCGCGAGATTGGTCCGGTCGTCGTACATGGTGAGGAGGACACCCTCGATTTCAATTTCCGGGTTGAAAGCGGCGCGCACACGCTCCAGGGTCGAGATCAGCTCCGAGATGCCTTCGAGGGCAAAGTACTCGGCCTGCATCGGCACGATGAGCGAGTCGGATGCCACTAAAACATTTAGAGTCAACAAATCAAGCGCGGGCGGGCAGTCCAGAATCACCAGATCGTGATTGTCGCGGATGGGCTTGAGTGCTTCGCGCAGCCGGGTTTCGCGGCCTTCGACTCCGGTTAGTTCGACATTGGCGCCGGTGAGATTCTTCGATCCGGGAAGGAGCCAGAGATTCTGGATTTCGGTGGGCAGAATGACTTGCTCTGCCAGGGAGTTGCCGACGAGGACGTCATAGATGGAGTGGCGGTTGTCGTCGCGGGGGACGCCGAGTCCCGAAGAGGCATTGGCTTGGGGATCGCAGTCGGCGAGAAGGATGCTGAGGCCCTCGATTGCCAGACACGCGGCAAGATTGATTGCGGTCGTAGTTTTGCCAACTCCGCCCTTCTGATTGACTACACCGAGAACCTTGCCCATGGCATTTCAGATTAAAATGCGCGCGCCATCAGGGGTGTGCGTGCAAGGCTGTGGAGAACACGGGGCAGTTGTGGAAAGCCTTCGGACGGCTCCGGCCAGATTGCGGTAACCCCGTGCGTTCTATGGGGTTGAGGGAAATATGAAAGGACGGAGAATCAGGGAGTTATCAACAGGCTGGGACGAAAAAAATCTTGAAACTTCACTGGCGGTCGAGGCAATCGCTGCGCGTGGCACTCCGAATCTTGTCGGTCTCGCTGGTTGTGGGGAAGGCTAAGACCCACGCACGTGCGAAGAAGCGTCCGGGCAACGAGAATGTTCCACGTGGAACAATTGTGGTGTTTGCCACCGATGGTGGATGGCACCGCAGTGGATTGGCAGTTGGCGTGATCGGCCGGGACGGGCGAAAGCCGAGTGTCTCAAGGCGAAGGAAGGGAAAATTGTTCCACGTGGAACATTTTCCTCTTTCTTCGCCTTTTTCGCTGGCGCTTGCAAGGAGATATGTCGATTCATCGGATTGGGTCTCCAGAATGCTCCACGTGGAACAATTTGAGGCGGCGAAGAGCTAAGACAGGGGGCGAAATTGGGGCGAAATGTTCCACGTGGAACATTTTTGAGGCCCGTCACAGCGCTTCGGGCGGTCTCGGGCTATACTTCGGCCCCGGAATCAGTCCGAGAGGGGTAGGAAAGATGGAGTTTCCAAACGCATTTGTGGGACATGCCATGCTGCCCACAACGGAAGAAGTGGACGTGGCCCTGGGAACCTCGGCACCGCTCTGGCATGAGTTCGTGGAGTGGGCTCACCAGCACGGGGCACCAGACGAAGAGTGGAAGTGCACGTCACCGAAGCATGGCTGGTCGCTGCGCCTGCAGCAGAAGAAGCGCAATATTGTCTACTTGAGTCCGTGCGCGGGTTGTATTCGTGTGGCCTTTCTTCTGAGTGACCGAGCAATGGAGGCGGCGCGAACGGCGCGGCTGCCGAAGCGGGTTCTCGAAGAGCTGGAACATGCGCCGCGATATCCCGAGGGCACGGGTCTGCGGCTGATGGTGCAGAAACATGCCGATCTGGCAGCGATTGAGCGGCTGGCAACGATCAAGATGGCGCATTGAGGCGGTGGGCGAGGGCGAGGATGCGCTGGTCGCTGCCGGGTAGGGGGTTGGCTCGGACCAGGTGAAGTCTGCACCGGCGATTGACTTGACGCTGGACTGGATTTTGGCGAGTTCGGCGCGCGTGGTGAGCGGCGCGAGCCAGCCGTTGGGGGCGACGAGGCGGGCGGCAGACTGGACGGCCTGGTCCATGTTGTCTACGGCGCGGAGGGTGATGCAGTCGAATTGAGCAGTCAGGGTTTCGGCGCGGCCGGCATGGACTCGGGAGGCAACGCCGGTGACGCGGACGGCTTCCTGAAGGAAGGCGGCTTTCTTGTTTTGGGACTCGGCAAGGGTGACTGCGATTTCGGGGCGGCAGATGGCGATAGGGATGCCGGGGAAGCCAGCTCCGGAGCCGTAGTCGAGGAGGGTGGCAATCCCGGCGGGGAGAGCCTGGGCGACGGCAATGGATTCGATGAAGTGGCGTCTGGAGGATCGCTTCGGGCTCGCGGACGGCAGTGAGGTTGGTGCGGGCATTCCAGCGAATGAAGGAGCGTGAAATAGTCTATAAGTTGTTTATTTTGTTCAACTATGTAAAGACATTAGGCCGGCGGAGGCGAGGAGTCGACCCAAAACCTCGGCGGAAGGGGCTTCGGCGGGACGATCGATCACGGCTGGGCGGCCCTCCTAGGGATTCTTCTCCATCATGCACCCAGGAGGGGCAATTCTACGCAAGGACCGGCCCCCTTCGCGGGACTCAGGGCAGACTGGCCAGACCGTACCCCTTAGCGCGGAGGACAAGCGAATCGCCGATTCGGAGGCCATTGGTCACCGAAGCGGTGAGGGACCCTTGCGCATTAATTGACAAAGGCGAAGAGAGGGTGAATCGCACCCCCCGGGGGGGGCAGATTCACCACCCCAACGACGAAGACCTGTCGTTGGGGACCCCGGGGTCTACACAGGGTGCGGACCGGGCACATACCTGACAGATTGAACCGGAATGCGGTTTCTGGTGCCATAGATCCATCATGCGCCTAGGAGGGGAAATTCTACGCAAAGGACTGGCCCCTTCGCGGGACTCAGGGCAGGCTGTCGGGGCGATTCGCTTCGCGTGGCTGGCGGCGATTGAGGTGTTTGGGAATCATATAATCATAAAATATGATAATCTGATTTTATGAAGACTGTGTCGATCAGTGTGACGGAGGCGGCGCGCAATTTTGCGGATTGCGTGAACCGGGCCCGGTATCAAGGGACGACGTTCGTGCTGCACAAGGGCGGGAAGCCGGTGGCGCGGATTGTGCCGGAGGGCGAGAAGCCGACGACGGGGCGCGAGCTTGCTCAGACGCTGCGCGAGAGATTGAAGGATGTCCACCTCAGCGATGAAGAAGCCGCAGCCTGGCAGCGCGATCTTGAAGACGCGCGCAAGATGTTGTTGCCGCCGGTCGATAAATGGCAATCCTGATCGATGCGGATGTCATTATCGAAGCGGAGCGCGGAAAGTTCGACCTGTTTGCTTGGCTCGCTTCTCGACCGGATGAGGAGTTCAAGATGGCGGCCATCACGGTTGCCGAGTTGTGGCATGGCGTGGAGCGCGCCACGGGCTCGCGCCGCGAAAAGCGAAGTCAATTCATCGAGGAAGTTTTCGCGACATTTGAGATCGTGTCGTATTCCGAGCCGACGGCATTCGAGCATGCGCGGATTTGGGCGGCGCTTGAGGCGAGCGGTCAAATGATTGGCCCGCACGATGTGATTCTTGCGGCGACAGCGTTGGAACGTGGCGATGCGGTGGCGACGTTCAATGCGCGGCACTTTGAAGTGGTGCCGGGGTTGCGAGTGATTACGCCGGGGTGAGGGCGGACGAAGAGCCCCGTAGGTTGGTTGTTTTTCCACGTCTCGCCACCCCAGCGACGTGGACCTGTCTCTCATCCCCACGAACGAAGACCTGTTCGTGGGGGCCCCTGTCGCCGGGGACCCCGTTCAAAACCGGGAGACATGGGGCACCCATTTTCGAGCGGATGGAGGCCTGAAAGGCTCCGGGGCTAAAGCCCCTTCCTCTCTATGTCGTCTGATTCAGGGGCCTGAAGGCCCCTGCTCCCTCCCTGAAGGCAAGCCAGGGCAGGTTTGTTGCTTTCCCGGGTCCCCGAGAGCGAGGGACCCGGGGCACCCAGTGTCTCTCGGGTGCTAACCTCGACGAGAAGCCCGTGACTACCGCGAAGAATCAGCTCTATTACGGCGACAACTACGAAGTCTTGCAGCGCTATCTCAAGGACGAGAGCGTCGATCTCGTGTATCTCGATCCGCCGTTCAATTCACGCCAGGACTATAACGTTTTGTTTGCGGAGAAGGACGGCTCGCAGTCGAGTTCGCAGATTCACGCGTTCGAGGACACGTGGGAGTGGAATATCGACGCGGAAGTCGATAATGGCCTATCTTGTGGATGAGGTCTTCGCGCTTCCCTCATGGATACGACGACATCAGGATGGTGGTCTTATATTGGCCCACTGGTCGGCCTCGCGGTTGGCACACTACTCCAATCATGGGCACAGCGGTCGCAGTGGAGGCGTGACAACGTGAAGCAAGAATGTCGTGAGGTCGTTGTCGCAATCACTACTCTTCGATTTGCCCTATTCAACGCGTATGGCCCTGTCGACATTGTGCCATCGAACGAAGCTGAGAGAGCCAAGTTGGAAAAGGCACGGGGCGCGTATAACAACGCGTCGTATGAGCTACAACAGATACTCGCAAACCGCATCATGATAAGTAAAGCCGTTAGACAACTGGCAATGGCCCAACGATTCTCCGATGCAACGGACGTCTTCAAAGCGGACTTTTACAAAGATCGGAAAGTCGCACATGACGGGCTGAGGGATGTTCTACACAAAATACAAGAAGAGATCTTGGCGATCGCGATTGATGCTTAACGCTGTACAAGTCGTCGGATGGGACGACGTATGCGCGGCTGCAGATTCTGACGATTCAGGAGATTCTGGAAGGGGAAGCAGCCGGCGTATCCGTTGCACCGGAGGGATGCGACGTTCAAGAAGGCTCCGCGGAGCCGGCCGGCGGCGGCGGAGAATTTGGTGTTGCCGTTGGAGCCGGGGGATGAAGAGTGAGGGTTGGGGTTCGTGGTTTCCCACGTCTCGCCACCCCAGCGACGTGGACCTGTCTCTCATCCCCACGAACGAAGACCTGTTCGTGGGGGCCCCTGTCGCCGGGGACCCCGTTCAAAACCGGGAGACATGGGGCACCCAGAATCGTGCGGATTGAGGGTTCCCGAAAGGACCGATGAGTGGCTGATTCAGCGTTAGTGAATCGATTTTGGACACGGGCGTACAATTCAGTCATGATCGAAACTCTCTACAGGACCGATACGCCAGAAAAGGGAAGATCAGAGTTTTACGTACTGGTTCTCACGGCCCGGCCGGCAAGTCATGGACGGGTCTATACGTTCATGGAAGAACACGGGTATTGGGATGACCATCTGGAGCGGGTTCTGCACGAAGTGGTCTCGATCAGCGCGGAAGGGGACTTGAATCACGAACAGGCGCTGACGATGTACGACGCATCGCGGAAGCGGCTTGCGCAGCGGGGCTTCGTTCACTCGTTTGTTCGGGGGTGCAGGTCGAAGGCGCCGCACGCCGATCAGCCGAGCGAACTCGAGACGGCCAGCGCGTAGGGATTTGTTTTCACGCAAGCAGCCGCGGGTTGAGTGCGGCTTGTTAGCGATGCATCGTCACATTTATAGATCTATATATAGGTAGTTTCTCGTTGGGCACCGTCGCCGGGGGCCCGCGCATGAAGAGCTGGGGTATCTGGTTCATGCTCATCGGCGCATCACAAAAGACAAATGCAAATCCGGTTCGGCTTCACTCCGACGAGTGGCTGGGAGGGGTCCGTGCTTTCCCACCCAAACCGCGATAAGACTACGGTTTGGATGGGGCACGCACTTTTCGTGCAAAGTGTGAGATCGCGAACAGCAGATGCATCGCTCGGTGTGCTTCTCCACTCTACGGGTGCGGTTCTCAAAGTGACCGCTTCTTCAAAACAGGTCCAGACGGCGCTAACGCCGGGATTTGGGGATGCGGCCGAGGCGCGGATCGTGACGCAGGAGGAGATCGCAGGCGTGGAGGGCCTCGGTTTCGAAATTGGATCCGTCGACGGGAATGAGGAGCCAGTGGCGGATCATGCCGCCCAGAAGCTCGATGGAGCGGAGGGACGGGAAATCGCGGCGGAGGGTTCGATCGGCGGGATTCGTGGTCTCAGAAAGTACAAGCCAAAAGCCATTGTCGCGCGGAGATTCGGGGTGATCGCGCAACATGCAGATGAGGCGGTCGCCGCTATAGACAGCGAAGCCGGAAAACATGCGACGCACTTCGGGGTGCAGGGGCGCGAGCGCATCGAGGACGAAGGGGAAGGGCGGCTTCGGTTTCGGCTTGGCGGTGCGCGGCATGGCGTCTACGGGGGAAGATAGCAGATCAGGCGCGGGAGGGGCGTCGGCTATCCCGGGACCGGGGCAGCCAGGTTCGTGCCTGGTTTGCGTTGGAGAAGGATGTTGGGGGCAGAGAGTATTCTGGCTTCCGTCATGCGATGCGAGAAATCGGGCGTGGCGGGCAAGTTGGAATCGAGTTGCTGGATGCGTTGGCTTGGGATGCGTTGGATTCTGATTGCGGTGTTGGCGGCATGGATGGGGACGCCGTCGTGGGCGGCGAAGCGGATGACGGTTGCCCAGTTGGAGCAGCTGCTGAGCGCGGAGACTGGCGGGCACAAGAGCGATGCCGAGATTGCGCTCAAGATCAGCGGGGTCGAGCTGTCGGAGCGACTGACGGAGACGACGCTGGCTCGATTGAGTCCGCAATTGAAGAGTGGTTCGGCGGCAGATACGGCGCTGCTTCTGCTGGCGGACCGTTCGGCTTTTCTCGATCCGCCGGCGAATGAGCTGCCGAGCACACCCGCGCCGGACGCCGCGACGCAGCAACAAATGCTGGCGGCGGCGCAGAGGTTTGCGCTGGAGACGCTGCCGCGTTTGCCCAATCTGCTGGCGACGCGCACGACATTCAGTTTTGACGATAGTCCGCAGGAAGGGCCGAAGGGCGGCTATGCCGAGCGGATGGGAATGCACCTGATCGGGTCGACGCAGGCGGAGGTCTCGGTACGGAACGAGCGGGAGAGTGTGTCAATTACGGCAGTGCAAAGCAAGACGGCGCCAGGCAAGTCAGGAGCAGCGCGGGCGACGGGCGGGCTGATGACGTGGGGCGAGTTTGGCTCGGCGCTGCTGATCATTCTGAGCGATTCCGCGCAAGGAAAGACGACGTGGAGCCATTGGGAACAGACTCCGGCGGGGACGATGGCGGTGTTTCACTATGAAGTTCCCAAGGGCGCGTCGCACTATGAGATCGACACTTCGGTAGAAGAGATTCAGACCAGCGGCGAGTCGCCGCGATGGGCGGGCGCAAGAGCCAGGGACGCGGGGACCGTGTCGTCCTGGACCAGAACGATTCACGTAAAGCCGGACTATCAGGGCTCGCTTTGGATCGATCCAGCGACAGGGACGATTACGCGCGTGACGCTGATTGCGGATTTGAAGGGGGAATCCGAAGTTTGAGCGCGGCGCGGTGCTGGTGGAGTATGGGCCGGTCGCGATGGGAGACAAGACTCTGATTTGCCCGGTGCGAAGCCTGGCGCTGTCGGCTGCGCCAGCGACGGTGAATGCAACATTCGCCGGAGTGGCGACGGAGTGGCTGAACGAGAATCTGTTCACGAACTATCATCTGTTTGCATCGACGGCGCGGATTGTGAGCGAGGAGGCGGCTGGAGCGGCTCCGGCGCCGCCGAATCCGAGACGCGCAAGCGGACCAAACCCAGCCAGCGCAGACTGTCACTTCAGAGACTCCGGCGGCGGCGTCTCAGGTCGCTGGGGCTCCGGCTGCGCAGGCTCAGACCACGCCAGTAGCGCAACAGGAGACAACGCAATCTGCGGCGGCATCGGCAGAGACCCCGGCGGCGATGCCTGTAGAGAAAGTGGAGACGCAGGAGGCTGCTGTTGCAGGGGCGCAGGAGCAGAAGCCGAGTGAAAGCGCTGCCTCAAACCGCAGCACCAGTGCAGGCGAGCAGCGTGCGACCAGCGGCAACCTCGCCGGCTTTGACGCCGACATCGCCGCCGGACTCGGGCTGTGACGCTTCATGTCAATGTCGATGTGATGCTGGTGCCGGTGGTGGTGCACGACAAGCAGGATCGCGCGGTGGGCGATCTGACTGCGAAGGATTTCACCGTCATCGATCAGGGGAAGCCGCGGCCGGTTACGGGATTCACGGTGGTGCGATCCGCGATTCGGGGAAAAGCTGGGCAGGCCAACGAGTCGCAGGTTTCAGGAGAAAGCGCAGCCGCACCCGCAAGCGGGCAAAACAGGTTCATCGTTTTTCTCTTTGACGACCGGCATCTGGAGACATCGGACCTGGCGCGCACGCAGCAGGCAGCGCTGCAGGTGCTGGACAAGCCTCTGGCAGCGAACGAATATGCAGCGGTAGTTTCGCTGATGGGTGTGAACTCGGGTATCACGCAGGATCGTGCGGCGTTGGAGGCCGCGGTGAAGAAGGTGACGGTGCACCGGTCATTTCAGCATGACTCACGCGATTGTCCGGATATCGACTATTTCAGCGCCAACAAGATTCTGAATCAGCATGACGAGACGGAGTTCCAGATTGCCGTGGCGAAGGTCGATGCATGTGCGGGCACTATCGAGGTTTCTTCGGGAAGCGCAACCGGAATCGGTCAGATCGAGAACCCCACGCAGGCGGATCAGCGTTTGGCGCTCTCGGCGGCGCGGCGCGCGCTCAGCGTAGGCGAAGAGGACGCGCGCGAATCGCTCAAGGCTGTCGAAACTGTGGTGCGCGCCATGGCGAAACTTACGGGGCAGAGAACACTGATTCTGGTCTCGCCGGGTTTTCTGACCTTGTCGTCGGATACGATGAACTTCAAGTCGCAGCTGTTCGACCAGGCGGCGGCATCGAACGTCGTCATCAACACGCTGGATGCGCGCGGTCTCTACGCGGGAAACGTCGATGCGAGTCAGGGCGGAAGCACGGTTTTCCTTAGCCAGTTGACAGGCCAGACATCGCAGAATCATTTGAACGCGATGCAGGAAAACGAAAATGCCCTGTCGGAGATGGCGAATGGGACGGGCGGCACGTTCTTTCACAACAATAACGATCTGGCGACCGGACTCGAGAGCCTGATGGCCCCGGCGCAAACCGAGTACTTGCTGGAGATCTCGCTCAAGGGCATCAAGCCGACGGGCACCTATCATGCGTTGCAGGTGAAGGTGGATCGGGCCGATGTCCGCGTGCAGGCGCGTCATGGCTACTTTGCGCCGAAGGAAGCGCGCGGAAAGTAAGAGCGGCGGAAAGTGCGTATGATTCTCGCCATGCAATTGCGGAGAGCGGCTGCGCCGATTGTGTTGTGTGTGGCGTGCCTGGGTGCGCAGGCGGCGGACCAGCACATGGCTCGGATCGATGTCGTATCGGGGATCCCGCTGGTTCAGGTGCGCATCGACGGGCGAGGCCCATTCACTTTCGTGATCGATACGGGGACGAACTGCGAGGCGATTCTTGCGCCGCGGGTGGCGAAGCGTCTGGGTTTGACGCCGCAGGGCCACATGAACATCACCGATTTCGGCGGTCACACGACGCGTGCGCTGGACACGGTGGAGCTGAAAGTGGTCGCCGTGGCCGGGACTGAGTTTCGCGGCGTGCGAGCCGTGGTGACGGATCTGCCCGATGGGGATTCGGTGCTGGACGGAATTCTGGGATTCGGTTTGTTCCGCAGAAAGATGCTGACGCTGGACTATCCGCATCACAAGCTGATCGTCGACGACGGCAGCCTGGCGGGTACGAGCGCCGAGCATGTGCTGCCGTTGCGGATGCCGGGTGGAGTTCCGCTGGTGGAGATTGGGATTGCGGGCATAGAGGCGCAGGCAGGAATCGACACGGGAGGTGTGGGGTTGAGCGTGCCGGCCACAATGGCCGGGCAGATTCGGTTCGCGAGCGGGGTCGAGACTGTAGCGTACGGACGCACGCAGGTGAGCAGTTTCGAGCTGCGGGGCGCGATGCTGGACGGGGCCGTGGATTTGGCAGGCTTCCGGTTCGAGCGGCCATGGGTGGAACTGAATCCGGTGTTTCCCGCAGTGAATATCGGGTCGAATGCGATGCGAGATTTTGTGGTGACATTCGATCAGCAGAGCAAGCTGGTGCGTTTTGCGGCTCGAGGGAAGCTGCATGCACTCGCGAAGCCGAAGGATCGGGCGAGCGCAACACCGTGGGATGAGCTGGTGGGTACGGTGGTGGCGAGGGAGCGGTAGTAGAGCGCGCTGGCTGCGCAGCTCTTTCGCGACTACGCGGGCTATGCGGAAGGCTCCGGTCGGGTCGCCGCAGAGCGAACGACTTGAGCTGCCTACAGGTGGTGCAGCCAAATCAAATGCTGCCGCTCCTCAAGACCCACCAGAATCAGCGTAACGATGGACAAGACGAGTTGCATTCGTTCCATGCGCACTTTGCCTGGCTTTGGCGTCATTTGGCGCCAGCTTGCTGCCGGATGTTGACGCAGGCGCCGGATTTGCCAAAGCACCAACAGATTCAAGACCGCGCCCAAGAGAGCCAGACTGATCATCGGGACCCGCAGCCAATCCACGTGAAAGCGGTCGATGGCAGAGGCCGTGCCTGCGGCAAGAACAAAAGAGCCGATGCCAATTCCGACGCGCAGCCCGTTCATCGCCGCGAAGAAGGTGCAGACGCTCTGCAGGACAGCAAACGCAAGGCTTGACCAGGCAATCACGTTGCGTGTGCCACCGGCATCCTCAGTGAACCGTTGCGCGAGAGGCTCGACGATCTGAGTTCTCATGTTCAGCATCGATCTGTCGCCTACCGAAACAGCGTCTGCGATGGCTGCCATCGTTCAGCTTCTACGCTGCGCGAAGGCCTACTTCCAACATGCGGTGGCCATCGAGCATTTCGAACTTTTTCTCGGCTTCGAGATAGCGCTCTTTCACGCTGGCCAATGTTTGCATGAAGCGCCGATCGTCGCGCAGAGGTTCGAGCCAGGGATCGCGGGCCATGGCGGGATAGGCGATGAATCCGCCCGCAACCACACGGTCAAAAAGAGCAATGGCGGCGTCGGTCTCACCGAGGTGCGCGAGGTGCCGGGTGAGATAGAACAATGCCTGGGGGTCGCTGAAGCCCGAATCGAGAATGCGACGGACCGCCGCGATGCTGCCGGCATGATCGCCTTCGAGCAAGGTCCGCGCCGCGGATGCAAAATCCCCGAGGCGCGTTTTGAGCTTGGCTTCAAGGGCGCGCAAGGGCGGGAGCGCCTCCTGTGCCTTGCCCACTTCGGCCATCGAGAGAGCAATGACGTAGGGGTTGTCTTCCAATTTCATGGCCGCGGTGCGCTGGTAGTCGCCCTGCAGAAACCAGGTGTGGGGCGCGCTGGTGCGAATCTTGGGCTCGAGGACGATCGCCCGGCGATGCGCGGCGGCCGAGGCATCGAGCAATCCGCAGTAGCACAAGGGGCTGATGAGACCGGCGAGCACCTCGGGGTCGGCGGTGACCAGCACGCGAGGAATCAGGCGCGCCATGGCATCGGCGGCGCGTCCCAGATCTGCCTCGAGTTGCGCATAGAATTTGTGCGCGAGCGAGAGATCGGGATTCAGGTCGAGCGCCTGGCGGAAAGCTGCTTCGGCCTTTTGCTGCCCTTCCCTGCTCTCCGAGGGAAGATACTTCGACATCACGTGATGGATGCGTCCCAGGCGCGCCCATGCCGGCGCGTAACAGGGGTCTGCCTCCACGCAGCGCAGGTAGAGATCGCGCGCCGACGCCCACTGCTTGGAATCATGGCTGAACTGATTGCCGCGCAGGTAGTACTCATAGGCCTTGGGGCTGGCGGGCACATCGCGCCGCAGAATGTTCTGTTCGCGGCTCGACAGACGCAGCTCCATGGTATTGACGACGCACTCGGTCAGTTCATCCTGCAGGCGAAAGACATTGCCGGTCGAAGTCTGCATGGAGTGCGAGCACAGGAGGGTGCCGCTGGAGGCCTCGGTCAACTGCGCGGTGAGCCGAATCTCGTCGCCGGCCGAGAGCAGGGTGCCGGTCACGATCAGATCCACGTCGGCTTCGGTGGCAATGGTCTTTACGTCGAACGATCCGTTGGCATAGCGCGAGGCCACCAGCGTCGATCGCACGACCAGCGATTTGAGTCCCGAAAGGGCGGTTGTCAGAGCATCGGGCAGGCTGAAGGCGAGAAAATCCATGGCTGGGTCCGGGCGCAACATGCGAAAGGGAAGGACGATCAACCGGGGAACTCGCTGGGTCTGCACCGGCGCCGTTGTCTCCACCGGGATCAGGAACCGGTAGCCGCGACGGGGCAGGGTCTCGATGAAGCGGGGCGTGCCGGCCGTGTCGTCGACTGCCTCGCGGATTTGGCGGATGCAGAAGTTCAGGCCCTTGTTCGAAGTCGACGAACGTGTCGTTGCTCCAGACGTTGTCGCGAATCTCGATGCGCGTGACGACCTCGCCGCTGCGCCGGACGAGCAGCTCAAGGACTTTGAAGGGTTGCGGCGACAGCTTGATGCGCTCGCCGCGCTTGCGCAACTCTCCGGCTGCGGCGTCGAGTTCAAACACGTCGAACCGCAATATGTGAGCGGCATCACTCATGCAAATCTCAGGGAACGCTCAGTTCGTATCCATGGTTCGGGATGAACTGGTGGGATACAAACGATCCTAACAGCGCTTCCCCAAGACCCGCTGAAATTCTTCAGAACCGCAAACAGGAGGTCGTTATGACATTGCGTATCAATGATTTGGCTCCGGACTTCGAGGCTCTTTCCACCCATGGTCGCGATCAACTTCCACCAGTGGCTGGGCGACTCCTGGTGCGTGCTTTTCTCTCACCCCAAGGACTTCACGCCGGTGTGCACCACCGAACTGGGCCGGATGGCCGGGCTCGAGGCTGAGTTCGCCAAGCGGAACTGCAAGATCATCGGCCTGAGCGTCGACCCGGTGGAGGATCACGCCCGGTGGGCCGCCGACATCGAGAAGAGCCAGGGTCACACGGTGAACTACCCCATGATCGGCGACTCCGATCTGAAGGTTGCCAAGCTCTACGGCATGCTTCCCGCCGAAGCCGGCGACTCGTGCACTGGCCGCACGGCTGCCAACAATGCGACTGTGCGCACCGTGTTCATGATCGGCCCCGACAAGAAGATCAAGCTGATGCTGGCCTACCCGATGACCACCGGCCGGAACTTCGATGAAGTGTTGCGGGTGATCGACTCGATGCAGCTGACGGCGCAGCACCAGGTTGCGACCCCGGTGAACTGGAAGCCCGGCGAAGACGTGATCATCGTCCCGGCGGTCTCCGATGACGATGCGAAGAAGAAGTACCCCGCGGGTTGGAACACGGTTCTGCCTTATCTGCGCGTCGTTGCCCAGCCGGCTTAGGCGAAATCGCCACGTCGACCTCAACTCACCTAACTCAAAAAACATTCGGGAGATCTGTCATGGAATCGGTACAGGTGGAGCGTTTCTATCTTGGCTGTCTGGCCCATGCGTCCTATATGGTTGCATCGCAAGGCGTCGCGGTCGTCATCGATCCTCAACGCGACGTGGACATTTACCTTCGCGCAGCAGCCGAGAAAGGGTGGACGATTCAGTCCATCCTTGAAACGCACCTCCACGCCGACTTTGTGTCGGGTCATCGCGAACTGGCCGATCGCACCGGCGCCCGCATCTATCTGGGCGCCGATTCGGGAGCGGAGTTCGATCACGTCGCCGTGCACGATGGCGACACACTTCCATTTGGCCGGTGCTCTTTGCGCTTTCTGCAGACTCCAGGCCATACCGTCGAAAGCATCTGCATCCTGCTGCAGGATGCGGACGATCCAACGCGGCCCGCGGACCTGTTCACCGGCGACACACTCTTTGTCGGCGATGTGGGCCGGCCCGATCTCTCGGGGACGTATACCCCGCAGCAGCTTGCGGAGATGCTCTTCTGCAGCCTGCACGAGAAGGTTCTCACCCTGCCCGACGACACGCGCATCTGGCCGGCGCATGGTGCGGGGTCGCTCTGCGGCCGCCAGATGGGCACGGAAAGCTTCTCCACCATCGGACAACAGAAGCGCACCAACTATGCTCTGCAGGCACGTACCAGCGACGACTTCGTTCGACTGCTGACGGATAATCTGCCTGCGGCTCCGGAGTATTTCGCGCAGGAAGTGAGCCTCAATCGGAAAGGGGCTGCGCCGCTGTCCGAACTGGCGCCTCCAGCGGCGCTCTCGGCAACCGATGTGCTGCGCCTGCAGGGCAAGGGCGTTGTCGTGGTCGACACGCGGCCGGCTGCTCAGTTCGCCGCGGCTCACGTGCCAGGGTCCCTCCACATTTCGCTTACCGGCCAGTACGCATCGTGGGCCGCACGCATCCTGGGCCTGGACACCACGCTCATCATCGTCGGCGAAGATCCGGATCACGTGCGCGAATCGCAACTACGGTTGGCGCGGGTGGGCATTGAGCACGTCGCCGGCTACTTAGAAAATGGCATCGCCGGCTGGATCGACGGTGGTCTCGCGCTGGACTCCATTCCGCAAGTGACGGCGCAGGATCTCGCCGATCTCTGCACGCGCGATGCGGAGCAGGTCACGGTTCTGGATGTGCGCGAAGCTTCTGAGCGCGATAGCGGCACGATCGAGGGTTCGCAATGGATTCCGCTGGGCCGGCTGCAGTCGCGGCTAGCAGAGGTGGATCCGGCGAAGCTCGTCGTCGTGCATTGCAAGGGCGGCTATCGCAGTTCGATCGCCACCAGCATTCTGCGGCGCGGGGGTATTTCCGGCGTCGCCAACCTGATCGGCGGCTTCGACGCATGGAAGGCTGCCGGCCTGACGGGCGTACCAGCGGTGGTCGCATAGCACTGAACCGGAGTTCCGGAAAAAGAATTCGATTCCAAATTCAAGGAGAGAAGATCATGGCAACCACGAATGTTCAGAATGCTCAGATGTGGCAAGGATCGAAGTTCAATGTCGAGCGCGTTGCAGGTGACACACCGGGCGAAGTTATCTTCCGGTTCACAGGACCCTTCACAGCACGCGACATGTACGGGTCGATCAGTCCGGCAGCGTTCCGCGCGATTCTTGACTCCAGCGATGGTTCCGAGTCTGCCACCGCGCATGTTCTCGATCTCACCCAGGTTCCCTATATCGATTCGGCAGGGCTCGGCATGATCGTCGATCACTTCTCGAAGTGCCAGAAGGCTGGGATCCGGATGACAGCGGTGGGCGCGGGGAAGCATGTGATCGAGCAGTTCCGCCTGACCAAGATCGATTCGCTCTTTCCGATCAGCACGGATGGCTGCTAAAACGGAGCCTCCTGCTTTTAGTGAGCGCCCTGCAGGTACTTTTGCAGCCAGGCGACGGAACGCGTCAGTTCATCCTGCTGGTGTTCGCGCTTGACGAAGCCGTGTCCTTCGTCGGGATAGTAGACCGCGTCGACGGTGCGGCCCTCGGCCTTGAGAATGCCGACGACCTGTTCGGCTTCTTCGCGGGGCACGCGGATATCGTTGTCGCCCTGCAGGACGAGCAGAGGCGCAGTCTCGGCGCGAATGTACTTGAGGGGTGAGCTTGCTTCGTAGACAGCGCGGTCCTTTTCGGGGTCGCCGAGCAGGGACTTCTCGTATTCCTGGAGGCGCGGGTCTTCGTGCTGGAGCATGCTGAGCCAGTTGAGAATGCCGTACTCATCGACGGCGGCCGACCATATTTCAGGTGCTTTGCCGATGGCCATCAGGGTCATGTATCCGCCGTAGGAGCCACCCCAGATACCGACGCGTTTGGGATCGATGAAGCCGGTTGCTTTGAGGAAGTCGACGCCGGCGATCTCGTCTTTGAGATCGGCCCCGCCGAGGTCCTTGATGTTGGCATTCTGGAATTCCATGCCGTAACCGGTGGAGCCGCGCACGTTGGGCGCGATGACGACGAAGCCGCGCGAGGCGAGAAGTTCGGCACGCCCGTTGAATGCGTCGGTGGTCTGGCCGGTGGGACCGCCATGAGGCATCACCACGGCTGCCGCCGTGCCATCGCGCTTGAGGTTGAAGGGAACCCAGACGAACGCGGGGATGAGCCGGCCATCAAAGCTGCGATAGGTGACCAGCTGCGACATGGGCAGCTCGATGTGCCGCAGGGTCTCATTGGCGTTGTGGGTGATCTGGGTGAGTGTGTTGTCCGGGGCGAGGCGGTAGAGCTCCTGGGGATGGCTTGAATCTTCGTGCGAGAGGAGCATGGAGCCGTCGGGCAAGAACGGCGTGGGTGCGGCTGCGGGCAGATTCAGTCCTGCGGGCACGCCGCGTTCCGACGCCTGCATTGTCTTGAGATCGATAAAGTGCGTGGAGATGCGGCCATCTGCGTTCAAGACAAGGACGGCGCTGCCACCATCGGGTGTAAAAGCGACGCCGCTGGCTGACCACTGGGTATCGGTGAGCCAGCGCAGCTGTTTTGTCGCGAGATCGAGCAGGGCGACATTCTCATAACCGCCTTTGGCGTTGGAGGTGATGAGCAGAGTGCGGCCGTCGCGCGAGACATCGGACACGGTGATCAGCTGCTTGCCGGTGTGCTCCAGCAGCTTCTCGGTAGCGCCGGTGGCAACATCGACACGAAAGATGTCCGCATCGTCGATCCCGACTCTGCGCGTTGCGTAGAGGTAGCGGCCGTCGGGGCTCCAAGCATCCTCGCTCCACGAGGCTTTGGGCTCGGTTTCGTGCGTGAGCTGGCGGATTGTGCCTTCGGGCCACTGCATGACGGCGAGATCGGTGGACGGCGTGGTCTTCTGCTTGACGCCGATGGCTAACAGCTTGCCGTCGGGCGAGAACTCATCGACGGTCTCGCTCACGTCGGGAGTGTTGGTCAGGTTTTTAGGTGTGCCTCCGGTGGCGGGGACGACGTAGATGTCGTAGTACTCGTTGCCGCCGCTGTCCTGGCTATACACGACCGCGCTGTCGTCGTGGGTGAAGCGAGCGCCAAGCTGGCGATCATTGTTGGTAACGAGCTGCTGCGCTTCGGCGCCGTCTACGTTCATGATCCAGAGATTAGGGCGGCCCGAGGCGCTGCTGGTATAGGCGAGCTTGCGGCCGTTGTTGGAGCGGGCCACGCCGGAGATGCGCGTGGTGGTGAGCAGGGCGTCGACGGGGAGGGGTGCGGATGCGGGTCCGGTAGCAGAGACAACCTGGTGCGGATTGGTCGGTACAAGATCGGCGGGCCCATCGGCGTAGGCGGCAAAAGAAACGCAAACCAGACTGTAGAACGCGATGGAAGCTATCCGCATGGTTGTGACCTCAGGAAAAGAATGCATCCACTCTAGCAGCCAGCGGAGGCTGAGATATTAAGACGCCAACGGCGCGCTGACTCCGGAGTGCGTGCGGAAAGCTCATTTACTACTTATGCAATAAAAAATGATTTCTAGCGGGCGACTCGATCCACGCTAGAATACGTTGCTAACTACGATCGGGAACCACTGGAGCAAGCCATGTCTCTTTTCGACGGACTCTACCTCTATGAAGTCGTCATGCTGGTTGGTGGTTCTCTTCTGTTCCTTGCCAGTCTCATCCTGCTGGTGGTTTTCGCGGCCACCGGAAAGCCATTCTCGAAGCTTCTCCTCTTCTTCGGCATCTCGATCGTGATGATCGGATTCCCCGCCTATAGCAAGATTCAGATTTCAGAAAATGGGGTCGATCTCGAGAAGGATTCGGCTGAGTTGGTGCAGAATCCCGCCAATCAGCAATTGCGCAGCAGCGTTTCCACTGAAGTGGCAGCGCTCGCGCCGCGCAACTTCAGCGATCCGACGATGCTCACATCGATTGCCAAGGCCCAGATCGCTCTTGGCGACAACTCCGGCGCTCAGGAGAACGTAGCGAAGGCGTTGCAGGCCGCCCCAGGCAACAGCGATGCGGTTGCTCTTGAAAAGCGCCTTCAGTTGGACAGCAACTTGGTTCAGCTCACCGCCAAGGTCAAGAGCGATCCCAACGACGGCGCGGCGAAGTCGCAACTGAGTCAAGTGGTGACCGAGCTCGACAAGACTCCGATTGCGAGCCCCGTGACCACCCTCAACATCGCCTATGCGCACTCGGCGCTGGGCAACCAAGCCCAAGCAGCGGAGACCGTAAAGAAGGCGTTGCAGATCAATCCGAACCTCAAAGATGCGGTCGAACTGCAGAACAAACTGAAACCGGGCGGTGGCACCGGTCCGATGTGAGATTGGGATTCAGCGGGCCCTGGAGGCTGCGATCCTTGTGGCCAGATGGCTCACGACGGCAAAGACAATAGGCCGCAACAGGTAGAAGAGAATCACGAGGAACATGACCTCGTTGCCCTCGGCGAATGCCCACATTCCACCCGAGGCGTTCTGGATATCGACGATCTGCTGGGTCGAAACGCCCGTGGTGATGGCCTGATAGCGGACGATGAGTTCGCGGTTGAGGACCATGGCCTGATAGGCGAGCACCCAAACGAGCGCGAAGCAGCCAACTTCGTAGCCGATGCGCACCCACCGGTTCATGCTGCGAACGAACCGGGCATATCTGTCGGTCTCGGAGGACGCCCGGTCGTTGAGCATGACCAGGACGGCGAACCCGTAGGGCCCCAGTGCCGCCATCGACAACCAGAGCGCGGATCGCTTTTTGGAGCGGATGACCAAAAAGCACACGACCAGCCACAACACGGCCGAAACCGCGACTGCTCCGAAGAAGCAGGAGAGCTTGAGCAGATTGAGCAGGTGGTAGTTGCGTACGTAGTTCGGATGACCGGCGGCAATCTCGGGATTAATGAGGTTGGAGAGCCCGCCCCCCCCGACCATGACCACGGGGATGCAGAGGAGCAGGGCGAGTGCCACGACCCATTGTTTCTTCATTCTTTCCACCGCCGGGGCCCATGTTGGGGATTCTCGGCTGATTCACTCTACACCCCGAGCAACAGATGGCGGTTACGTATGCGCGGCCGTACCCTTGTTCCGGGATTACCAGAGAGCTGGCGGCAAGAACCGAATGGGAATTCCAGTTCGACCATGAGCAGTGCATAGTCAAGAGACTTACTTATATCTACAAGGGAGCGGCGCAAGTCATGTCTCTGTTTTCTCGTTCGCAAAGGAAAGACAGTTCTATCGAGTTGGATGAGGAAGGCAGCCGCGCTCGCATTCAAGCAGCGATCGATCGCGCGATCCTTGTTTCCGAGACCGAGGTTTCCGAGGCCGAGGTTCCCGAGGTCCACGTTCCCGAGATGCAGGTCCCCGAGGTGGCGTTCTTTGAACCCCGTGGGGTGCAGCAGATTCCTACCTTTGAAAACGAGAGCGAAAACGCTGCCTGATCGTGGACGAGGGCGGCTCACGCCGCTTCTTCATCAGTACAAGGGTCAATCCAACTTAGGCGCTTTCGACGCGCGCCTTTATGTCAGAGTATGCCGCAGCGATGAGCCTGCGGAGGGCCGCGGTGTGGGGATCTGCGTCCGGCCGCAGCTTGACATGGCGCATGACCTTGCCGGTGCCTTGGAGCAAGTGAGCCGGATCGGGCAGGGTCGAGCCTTGGAAGAACCCCACGTTGACATGCGCTGTGAATACGTTGACGTAGCCGAAGGGCGCGTCTCCCAGACAGGCGACCGGACAGCCGTCATGCAATAGCTCCCGGACCTCGTCTCCGCAGTTGCGCATTACTTCAAACCACTGAAGCGCGATCGCGCCGAACTCACCGTCATGCGCTTTCATCCACGCATCGATGGCCGGATCGCGCTCGAGCAGCGCCGTTGAATCGCAGCAATTCGATTCTCATGCTTGTCCATTCATTGTGATCATTCATTCCGGTCATTCACGGCTACGCGCGCGGCTTATGCGTTGACGAGGCTGGTGAGGTACTCCTCGGGACAGCCGAAGCCTTCGACATTCACGCCCAAGCGCCGCATCGTATCGATGGCGAGCATGCGCCGGTGGGCATTGAAGATGATTACGTGCGCGAACATTCCGCCGAAGGTAAAGGTCTCCGGGGGCTCGCAGAGCGCGTCGACAAAGGTATCCTCCCAGGCGCTTCGATTGCGGACATCGGTCAGTACGCTGTGAAACGCTGCATCGGCTTTCTTCACGCGCTCGAGCATAGCCGATGGCGTTCGATCTTCGGGCGGGGCGTTCTCCATCAAGGGCATACTGCTGCCGGTCATCGCCGCGGCCCAGACTTCCTTGGTGAGCACCATGCGGTCCAGAATCTGGCGCAGACTCCCATCCGGCCCATCCCATGGAAAGATCTTCATCTGGTTGTTCAGTGGGCTGTCCAGCTGTTCATCGCTCAAAGACTGCGCCAAATTGAGAAGGCGTTGGGTATGCCAGGACTCCTGGCCGGAGAAGATATCAAACAGATCCATAGATCGACCGGCTCCTTTCGTGTCATTCCTTCCGGAATGGTGATGAATTCCATTTGCCGTGTGCAGGTGAGTGTAGGTCACTCCCATGCGCCGATAGAGGCTGGGTGAAATGCCGAAGGCCTTGCGGAAGGCTCGGGTGAACGCTTCGAGCGATCCGTACCCGGCGTTGAGACCGGTGTCGGTGACCGAGAGTTGGGTGCGAGACAATTGCCATGCCGCTCTTTCAAGCAGCAGCCTTCGCCGCATGGCCACCGGGGTTTCCTCGATCATGGCGCGGAAGATGCGATAGAACTGGGTGCGGCTGCGATAGGCATTGCGGGCAAGGCCGCCGGCGTCCCGCTCTTGATCGAGCGAGTTGAGAACGACTTCGCGTAGCCGTTGCGCCTCATCCACAAGAAGGAAAATAGCATTCCGAGGACGGGAGTGCCTGATCGGGCGTCCCGAAGTGAGGGGGTCTGTGGCTGATTCGTTTAGGCGAAGGACAAAAGAAAGAGACAGACCCGTTGTGGACGCAAGAGTAAATTGAAGGGCCAGAAGAAACGCGGTTGACGAACAGGCAGGCGGAGCGTTGCAAGCGAAGGCCTAAAGGTGCTTAAGAGCGAGGCGGGCGAGCGACTCCTCCGACGAGCGCTGCCGATCGGCGCCCTTTGCACCGTAGACCGTCAAGACGACGACATTGTTCCCCTGCTTCACCGACAGCGTCCAGATATTTTGCATACCCGAGAATTGCGCCGCGTTGCCGATTCCACTTACATCCGTCTTGGTGATGCCGGGGACCTGCGTTGTGATCCGTGCCCATGCGCTCGCATCGCGCAGCACAATGCTCACGTACTGCGGAGTGCCCTTCCACATGCAGCCAGTGGTTCCGAGGGGCGTGGGTGAAACGGAGTTACCGAGCACCTGGGCGATTTGCTGCACGGTGAGCAGCTTGCACGGTTCCGCGGCGCTGACTGCAAGGGGCAGAGTGGACAAGAACCCGAACGCCGCGAACAAGGCCCATCGACGCGTTGAGACTGCCATGGTGAACCTCCCTTGCGTGGAGGATTTTAGAACTGGTTGCAACAATGGCCCCGACGAAAGCTTGAAAGCCGCAGGGGTTAAAACCCCTCAGTTTTGGCGCAGTTTTCGGCACGCGACCCACCCACTGGGTGGGTACCCCGGTCGTGCCCTGACACAAAGCCATTTATGCAACCACTTCTAGCATTGCACGGAATCTTGTGGATTGTTCCCTGGTGCACATGGCCACGAAGGCCACCTCTCGGGTGCGACGCTACTTACATTCCACGCGGTTATCGTGGGACGCGACGATCTGCCATGTGCGGTTGCGCTTGAGCCATGTATCGGTCCAGACCTGGCACACCCTGGCGTTGGGCTGGGACTTGTCTTTGCCGACGGCATGTTCGCTGCCGTAGACAAGAGCAAGGCTGTCGCCGAAGAAATGTACTTTCGTCTCATCCAGTCCGCAGTCGCGGGCGGTGCGTGGACCCTTCTCATCTCTGAGTTCATCGGCTTTGGTGAAGCGAGCACCTTTGGTTGATGTGCCCTGGAAGTCGTCGGCAAGGAGAGCGGCGACGACGCCGTTATCGACGCAGACGCCTTCGGCCCACTTGCGTTCCATGTCGACGATGTACTGAGCGGTCTTGTCGTCGGGCGAAGCCCAGTGACTCTGCTGTGCGCAGGCTGGGACAAGGAAGAGTGCGGTTGCGAAGGCGGAGGCGAAGATTCGTGCATGCATTGCGGGCATGGGGAGATCGTATCGTAGGGACCAAAGCGTTAGTAGCACTTCCTTTCCAACTCGGTAGCGCCGGAGATGGCAACGCGGGGAGACAGGGTCCGTATGCTCCTCCGGTCGATTGGGGGGCAGCATTCATCCATTCCCAGTGCTGGGTGCTTTCGGGCTGCCTTCGATCGTTCCTGCGATCTGTTTGGATTTGCGATAGACGTTGGCGACGGCCATTGTCCAGAAGGGAACCAAATCGACGCCGGGCAGGAGCTTGGCGAGAAACGAAGGCAGGAATTCCCAGTGCCAACCAAGAAGGTAAGACAGCACGGCTCCGACGGCGAGATCCAGTACGTCGGCAGCGGGCGATTCAGCGCCTTCAACGAATAACGGGAAGACAGCGATTTGGAGGGCATCGGCGACGATTGCCAACAGGAGAGCGGCGCGAAAGCGCGACTTGAGTGAAATCGAGTTGGAATCAAAGATCACGGCATCCTGCTACGGGCTCATTTTACGCGGCGGAGTTTGTGGCTGGCTGGGTGCCGCGCAGTGCCAGGGATCTTTCGCACTTAGTTCGGTCAGTGAATCCTACAGGAAAACCGGGAAGACTCGTTTGAGAATGCGAGCGGGGCTAGAAGAAGAGGCTCCAGTTGGCGATGACGTTGAGGGCGTTGGATACGCGCGGAGTGATGGCTGGACCGTAGACATAACTCATGCCGAGGCTGATGTAGTTGCCGCGCGAGGCGTGCAGAGAGTAGCTGCCGGTGAGAGTTGTGCCGGCGCGCCAGACGGTTTTGCCTTCGGAGACGAGCAGGCCGGTGTAGGGGCTGCTGTAGCCGGTGCGTGAAGCAACGGCGGAGAGAACGTCGCCGGGTCGTGCGCGGAAGGGAGCTTCTTTGTAGGCGCGCAGTTCGTAGTAGCGGGCGTAGGCGTTGATGGATTCGGGCGCGGTGATGAACGATCCGCCGGCATAGAGGCCGTGGGCTGGATGCTGCGGGTCGGGCTGCGAGAGCTGATAGTCGATCAGAGCGTAGGCGGAGTGATTGCCGGGTCTCGATTGGCCCGTGACCTGATTCTTGAAGGACGATGTGTTGACCATGTAGCCGATGCGCAGCCAGGCTTCGTGGGCGGTGGCAGTGGCGGCGCGCTGGTAGCCGCCTTCATTGATGACGAAGAGCCTGTCGCCGTGGGGATCGAAGCGGAATCCGCTGTGGTTGCGGGCGACTTCGGTGGGTCCGCCGTTGGGGTCGAGACTGCGCTGGACTGCGGACTTGAGGTAGGCGTTTTTGGGGCCGCGGAGGCGCACGTTGAACGAAGGCGCGGTGAGTGGGAAGTAAGAGAGGCCGGCTTCGTAGGGCAGAACAGCGTAGACGCCCTGGGCGCCAGTGGCGGTGGAGCCGCCGACAAAGAAGCCGACGAAGTTCATGTTGTTGGAGACGTATCCGGCCTTGATCTCGAGGCGATCTTCTCCGTATGCCTTATAGAGATAGAGATTCCAGAGCTGAAGTGCTTTGGGGCCGGCGGGATTCCAACTGACCCAGTTCCAGACGCCGCCGATGCAGAGCTGGGCCTGGTGGAGGTGGAGCTGGCGCAGATCGGCGGTGAAGATGGGCTGAATCATTTCGCCGGTGAACCATCGCTGGCCGACGTAGACCTGGTTGTCGGCGGGTACAGAGCTGGCGAGCAGGTTTTGCGCGTACTGGGGCTGTTCGATGACGCGAAAGGCCATGCCTTTGCGGAAGAGCGACTGGCGGAATGCGGAGTCGAGAGGGATCAGGCTGTCGGAAAAGGGCGGCATGGCGGCTTCGCCGCCGACGTAGTTCAGATCTTCGAGCGAACGTTCGTTCGGTTTTGGGGAATCGGGGAGATTGTGCGTTCCCCCTTTGGTCTGTGCGCTGCTCTGGGCATAGCTCGACAAGCTGCCGCTACTCAAACAGAGCGCGGCAATCAGGATCCTCACAATCGTTCGTGCACTCTTCTTCTGCGTTTCGGCCACTGTTCGTTGTCTCGCAGCTCTGAGGCTTCGGCCCATGGAGCGGGCCGACCTGAGAAGACTGCATCGACCATACAGCGGCCTACCGCCAATCTGTCAGTGATGAACTGGTGACGGGTGCGGCGACGACGGCGAGGCAGACAGGAGGGGACGGCCGATTCGGTTCGCACGCCGCGCAGAGCTGGGGCGGACTCGAAGGCTTTCATTCGCGATCGAAGACCTGGATGTTGGGCTTGGACAGGCCGGGGATATGGATGGTGAAGGTGAGGGTTTTGCTATCGGGGGAGACTTCGACTTGCTGCGTGTCGAGAACCTTGCCATTGATATTGTGGGTCAACTCAAAGGAGCGATCGCCGACCCTGTGCGCTGAGCAAGTGTAGCCGGCGGGCAGGTTGGGACCCTGCACTGCGTGGTCCTGGCCATCGAACTGCACATTCTGCGTCGTCTTCTGGGCTGGATTGATGAGGGAGAGGCCACTGTCCTCATAAGGCTGGATCTGTATTTCGAAGGCGGAGTGGACCTCTTCTGTGGTGCTTTCCCAGGTGGCCGCAAAACCGGTGGTGCCCGCGGTGCGCGTGTACTTGTAGAGAAGATTGCTGGTAGAGCCGTCGGCTCGATAGCCGGTGAAGTTGTCGGTGAGGGTGTTGCCGTCGGCGGAGAGATCCCAGATAGCGGAGATGAGCATGTGGCCGTCCTTTTTGCGGACGACCTTCCATTGATTGGGGCCGAGGACGGTGACGGCGAGGGTGGTGCCGAAGATGCCGGGCTGGTCGGTGCCGTCGGCAACGATGGTCTCCGGGTTGGTGGCGGAGAGATAGAAGGTGTATTGGTTGGGGCCGGAGGCGGTCTCGACTCTCATCTGGTCGGTGAGCTTGCTTTTGGCGGGGTCGAGCTTCCAGTTGCCGGTGAAGGGATCGGTGGCGGCGAATGCGGTGGTGGTGAGCAGGCAGGCGAGGAGCAGATGGGGGAGGGAGCGCTGGATCATCGAGATCTCCGTGGATGGACTGGTTGCCGCGTATCGCAACGGGAGCATGTGGGGGACCAGTTCTGAAGGCGGATGCGGGGAAGAAGCGGGACGGCATTTGTGGGGTGCGGGCTGCGCGGGGGGCGATGCGAAGCGCGGGCGAGGGCGTTGCTTTCCCTGGTCCCAGAAGCGGGACCGGGGGCACCCTGCCGTTGGGAGGATGTGCGGAAGCGGGCGGAGGTGTTCGGATGCGGACAGGGTGGGCGGTTCGTGTTGGCGTCGTTCTCCGGAGCTCAAGAGATGGTAGGTGTGTTGCTTTCCCAGGTCCCCAAATGCGAGGGACCTCCACCCCAGCGACGAAGACCTGTCGCCGGGGACCCCGGCCTGGGGCGCCCATTTCTTTGAAGGTCGGGGCTTTTGAGCGGATCCAAAGACGAATTGCGTGCTCTGAGCACCGAGCGTGGGGTTACGGGTCGCGGGGGGTGATTTTGACGGTGGCGGAGCGGGCCTGTGTGGCGATCATGGGCTTGAGATAAGGGCTATCGCGATATTTGGCGCGGTAGGCGTGGTCGATGCGGTCGTTGAGCTTGTCGTCGGGGACGGGGGCGAAGGCGACTTCTTTGGTCAGGCCGGCAGCGAGGATACGGCCTGCTTTTTGGCGCAGGGCGGCCTTGTACCAGCGCGAGTTCTGGCCGTTGTAGGCACGAACGTAGAGAGCGTCGTCTACGGCGACGGACCAGATCCAGGTGGGAGTGCCGTAGGTTGTGCCGTCCTCGCGGAAGGGGGCGATGTGGAGGTCGTCTTCTTCGGAGATTCTGCGGAGTTCGTCTTGGGACCAGTCGGACATGGTCGCTTCTCCTTACAAGCGGATCGGGCAGGGGTGGGGCAGAGCGAGTTGTGCAGAATCGACAGTACATCGCCGGGCAGGGGCTGGGCGAGTGTCTTGTGCAGTCCCTGTGACGACGGAAGCGGCGTCAGCGACTGCTGCGGCGCGCGCGCGGTTGGCTGCGCGGGAATCGATATTGGCTGCATGGGGGAGGATTGGGGGCTGTGGCGAGCGTAGGGTGGGGTCGGGGGTGAGGTATGGCCCAGTTTGTGGTTGAGGTAAATGGACAGCGGCGGGCGCTCGATGTGGATGGCGCGATGCCGTTGTTGTGGGCGCTGCGCGATGAGCTTGCGTTGACGGGAACCAAGTACGGCTGCGGAATTGGGATGTGCGGCGCGTGCACAGTGCATCTGGAAGGCGAGGCAGTGCGGTCGTGCCAGACGTTGGTAGCCGATGTGGGAGGCAAGAAGATCACGACGATCGAGGGGCTGGCGGGTGAGTTCGGGGGCGGTGCGCATGCGGTTGGATCGGGCAATCACGCAGGAGGGGGCATAGGAACAGGCTCGGGCGAAGGCGGGCTGCACGCGGTGCAGAAGGCGTGGATCGAGGAGCAGGTGCCGCAGTGCGGATATTGCCAGTCGGGGCAGATCATGTCGGCAGCGGCGTTGCTGAAGGCGCATAAGAATCCGACGGATGCGCAGATTGACGATGCGATGGCGGGCAACCTCTGCCGGTGCGCGACGTACTTCAGGATTCGCAAAGCCATTCACACGGCAGCGCAGGAGATGCGGGCATGAAGGCCGATCCGAAGGAGTTCGTGCAGGAGGCGGGGCCGGTTCGTATGGGTTCGGGTGGTGGCACCGGGCAGGGTCCCAAGCGAATCAGCCGGCGGGTCTTCATTGGAACGGGAGCAGCGGCTGCAGTGGGTGGTGCGCTGGTGATCGGGTTCCGATGGCGGCAGCATGCTGGCGCAGGTGCGGCGGGTGAGGCAGCGGGCGGCATCCAGGTGGGCAATCCGTTTGACGCGTGGATCCATGTGCAGCCGGATGGGAGCGCAGAGCTGGTGCTGGCGAAGTCGGAGATGGGGCAGGGTGTGTATACGTCGCTGCCGATGCTGCTGGCGGATGAGGCCGACCTGGACTGGAAGCGGGTGCGAGTGGTGCAGTCGGATTTTTCGGTGGGCACAGGCGGAAGCGGCAGCATGAGGGGGAGCTATCTGCCGCTGCGGCAGGCCGGAGCGATGGTGCGCGCGGTGATGATCACCGCGGCGGCGCGGCAGTGGGGCGTGGCGGAGAACGAATGCTCGACGCAGAACAGCGAAGTGATTCACGCGGGGTCGAATCGGCGGATGGGTTACGGTGCGCTGGTGCCAGCGGCGCGGAGGCTGCCCTTACCCGATGTAAAGACAGTGAAGCTGAAGGAGCCGGCGCAGTTCACGCTGATTGGGAAGCCAACACAGCATCTGGATATTCCCGACAAGTGCACGGGCAAGGCGAAGTTTGGACTCGATGTGCGGCTGCCGGGGATGGTGTACGCGGTGATTGCGCGGTGCCCGGTTTTTGGCGGGAGCCCGGCTACATTGAATGCGACAAAGGCGTTGCAGGTTCCCGGCGTGCTGCAGGTTTTTGAGATTCCGGCGCGGGGAATGCGGGTGTTCACGGCGGGCGGAATTGTGGTGGTGGCGAAGTCGACGTGGGCAGCGATGCAGGGACGGAAGGCGCTGGAGATGACGTGGAACAACGGGCCTCATGCAGGCGAGAGCACGGAGACGCTGCGGGCGGCGATGAAGGATGCGCTGGGCAAGGCCCCGGCGTGGAACGAAGGCGGCGATGTCGCATTGAGCGATGTG
Source organism: uncultured Acidobacteriaceae bacterium (assembly GCA_963778705.1). Taxonomy (GTDB): domain Bacteria; phylum Acidobacteriota; class Terriglobia; order Terriglobales; family Acidobacteriaceae; genus Telmatobacter. Next base: position 146,026 of record CAVZVM010000006.1, on the reverse strand, counting down.
GCAGCGGTGAAGCGCGTAGAGAGCGTGTACGAGTTTCCGTTTTTGTCGCACGCGTGCATGGAACCGATGAATATCACGGCGCATTTGCACGATGGGAAGTGCGAGGCGTGGGCTCCGTCGCAGTCCGGCGATTCGATGCGCAGCACGATTGCGAAAGAGCTGGGGCTGGCGGAGAGCAACGTGACGGTGCATACGACCCTGATGGGGGGCGGCTTCGGGCGGCGGTATCAGTATGACTTTCCGACGGAGGTTGCTCAGATTGTGCAGCACGTGGATGCGCCGGTGCAGCTGGTGTGGACGCGCGAAGACGATATGACGCACGACTTTTATCGGCCGGCGGGGATGCGGCGGATGCGTGGCGCGCTGGATGCGCAAGGGAATGTGGTGGGGTGGTCAGATCATTTGGCGGATGTGTGGATCAACGGCCAATGGGCCGACCCGGACAAGCGCAAGCCGGATGGCGGGGAGCTGCCGCCGCCGCTGATCTATTCGATTGCGACGGCGCGCAAGGGATTTACACCGGTAGAGAGTGCGGTGCCGCGGGCGTGGTGGCGGTCGGTGGAGAACTCGTTTAATGGGATTGCGGTGGAGAGCTTTATCGATGAGCTGGCTCATGCGGCGGGTGAAGATCCATATCAGTTTCGGAAGCGGATGTTGCAGGGCGCGGATGGAAGGCCGGGTTCAGTGTGGGGCGAGGGTGGGCCGCCGGACAAGAAGCGATTGCTGGCGGTGCTCGATCTTGCGGCGCAGAAGGGCGACTGGGGCAAGCCGCTGGAGCCTAAGATTGGGCAAGGAGCGAAGCGGGGACGCGGGATTGCGTGCACGACGAGCTATGCGTACCTGGCGCAGGTGGCGGAGGTGACGGTGGAGAACGACACAATCCGCGTGGACCGGCTGGTGACGGCGGTAGATTGCGGGCAGGTGGTGAATCCGAATGGAGCGCGGTCGCAGCTCGAAGGCGGCATGCTGATGACGCTGAGCTCGATTGTGAAAGAAGCGATCACAATTCGGAATGGTGCGGTGGTGGAGCAGAACTTCGACGACTACAGTGTGCTGCGCATGCCGGAGGCACCGCGGCTGGAGACGTGGTTTATCGAGAACCATGAGAAACCGCACGGACTGGGCGAGGCAGCAGTGGCGTTGACGGGACCGGCGGTAGTGAATGCGATCTTCGCGGCAACGGGAAAGAGACTGAAGCGGATACCGTTCCGGATGGACGAGTAAAGACAGGGATCAAGGGAAAGAATAGAAAAGAGCCGGAGCCGATGACTCGGCTCTTTTCTATTTGATCGACTAGAACGAATGTTCGTTCCAATCGACCATACCGAGATCCTTTGAATACCCAGCGTTCGTCGACCGTCTGCAGGGGCTTTCCTGTGCGAGGAAACCATGCTGGAATCTTCCATGCGCGAAGGACTCCCCTGACTTTGAGACCATCGATCGCTTTGGCGCCTAGATCCGGGGTTTCCGCGGGAGGGAAGATGGCAAGTACGTCGGTCGGAAGATCGATTTGCAGCTTGATGTCGGTTATCTTCAAAGAGAGATGTTTTCTGCAAGGGGCGCCTACGCATTGTTGGAGGGATTTTTGGATCGACGTTCATTTCTGGTGTCGGGAGTTGGGGTCATCGCTTCGGCGGTGGGACTGCTGAGCGGAGGCGTTTGGGTCTTCCTGAAGCAGGCGAAGTTTGGTGGTATGCCAGCGGATGCGCGGCTGGAGCGGATCAAGAGGTCGCCGAATTTTCGCAATGGGCAGTTTCAGAACCAGCTGCAGACGCCGATGATGACGGGGGATTCGGGGAGCCTGGACACGATGGTGAAGTTTGTCTTCAACCGCAACAAGAGGCTCAAGCCCAAGGGTCCGATTCCATCGGTGCGGCGCGATTTGCGGGGGCTGGCGCCGGAGGAGAATGTGCTGGTGTGGTTTGGCCACTCCTCATACTTTTTGCAGGTAGAGGGCAAGCGGATTCTGGTGGACCCGGTGCTGAGCGGCAGAGCTTCACCGGTGTCGTTCACGACGAAGGCCTTTGCAGGAACCGATCCTTATACGGTCGCCGATCTGCCGGACATCGATCTTCTCGTTCTCACGCACGATCACTGGGATCATCTGGACTACGACACGGTGACGCAGATGCGCCCGCGCGTGCAGAGGGTGATTTGTGGACTCGGTGTGGGTGCGCACCTGGAGCGATGGGGCTACGCGAGCAGCGCGATTGACGAAGGCGATTGGGGCGATAAGTTCGATCTCGGAGACGGGTTCGTTCTGCATGTTCTGCCGGCGCGACACTTCTCAGGCAGAACGCTGCGGCGCAATGCGACGTTGTGGGTCTCGTACGCGCTGGAGACGCCGAGCGGTCGGAAGATTTACCTGGGCGGCGATAGCGGGTATGGGCCGCACTTCAAGGAGATTGGAGAGCAGTTCGGCGGATTCGATCTGGCGATTCTTGAGAACGGCCAATACGACAAGGCGTGGAAGTACATTCACATGATGCCGGACGAGACGTTGCAGGCGGCGCGCGATCTGCAGGCAGCGCTGGTGTTTCCGGTGCACAATTCTAAGTTTTGTATCTCGAACCATGACTGGGACGCGCCGCTGCGGACGATTACGTCGATTGCTGCGGAGATGCGTCCGGAGCTGATCACGCCGGTGATTGGCGAGGTTGTGGAGATTCGGAACCCTCGGGCGGAATCGTCGGAGTGGTGGAGAAATGTGACGTAAGGCCTGTGCTCTTCGACTGCGAGCAGGAGGGTTTCGACCGCTGCGGGCTTGTGGCGGTTCTTCTCCTATTGACATTCTACAGGACGAGTACCGATACTCGTATCGTCAGTCGATAGGAGAGCACCATGAGTTCCAAGCAGGCGAATCTCCTCCAAGGCACGCTCGATCTTCTGGTTCTGAAGGCGCTCGGGACCGGAGAACTTCACGGCCTGGGCATTTCGCGCCGCATTGAGCAAATGACCCGAGGGACATTTCTCGTGAAGCCTGGCTCGCTCTTCCCTGCCGTTCATCGCATGGAAGAAGCGGGCTGGCTGAGCTCGTTCTGGGGTGAGTCGGAAAATAACCGTCGCGCGAAGTATTACCGGCTGACCAAAACCGGGAAACGCCAGCTCGAAGTGGAGACGGAGCAATGGGCGACGGTGGCTCTCGCCATGACCCATGCTCTGAAGGCGACCTAAGGAGGGAGCGATGAAACTATGGTCCCGCTTGACGAGCACTTTTCGCAATCTCCTTCGCAAACCGGGTGTCGAGAAGCAGCTGGACGATGAAGTGCGCGCTTATGTGGACATGATTGCCGACGAACGGATCGCGGCTGGAATTTCTCCGTCCGAGGCACGGCGCACGGCACAGGCCGAGTCAGGGGGTGTGGAGCAGGTGAAGCAGGCGGTGCGCGATCGTCGCGCCGGGACCGGCCTTGAACTTTTCTGGCAGGATGTGCGCTTTGGTGTGCGCCAGTTGCGGCAAAATCCTGGCTTCACGCTTTCTGCCATCGCTGCGCTTGCTCTGGGCATCGGCGCCAATACCGCCATCTTCTCGGTCGTGAACGCGGTGCTGTTGAAGCCGCTCAGCTATCCCGACGCCGATCGCATGGTGAAATTCGTGGTGCCTTCAAGCGAAATTGCCAATGACCTTCACAACATTCCGGAGTTTCACTTCCTCGAGAGGCAAACGAATCTATTCAAGAAGGTCGTGGCATTCGACAACGCAGGCCCGGGCTTCAATCTGACCGGGGGCAGCCGTCCGGAGCAAGTCAACGGGATTCACGTGACGGAGGGCTACTTCCGGGTGTATGGCGCGCCCGTGGTGCTGGGACGGACCTTCACGCCGCAGGAGGACTCGCTGCATGGCGGCCAGGTGGTGGTGCTCAGCTACGGCTTGTGGCAACGCAGGTTCGGCGGCGATCCGACGATCGTAGGGAAGTCGATCTCATTGGGCAATGAACCCTATACCGTTGTCGGCGTGATCGGGAAGGATTTCCGGGGTGACGTGCAGGCCGACCTTTGGCTGCCCTTCCAGTTTGACCCGGCCAGCACCGACGGAAACGTCTTCTTTTATGTGACCGGCGTGCTCGAGCCCGGTGTCACCGTGGCGCAGGCCAACGTCGCATTAGAGGCGGCGAGCCCGGAGTATTTCCGCGAATACCCGAAGTTGTGGAATCCGCACTTTCGAGTGGGACCGCTGCGCGACAGCATCATCGGCGACGCGCGCAATTCGCTATTGACGATGCTCGGCGCGGTAGCACTGGTACTGCTGATCTCCTGCGCCAATGTCGCCAACCTGCTGCTGGTGCGCGCCACTGTACGCAGGCACGAATTTGCGATCCGTTCCGCACTGGGAGCGGGCCGCGTGCGCATTGTGCGCCAGTTGCTGACGGAAAGTGTATTGCTCTCCCTGGCCGGCGGTCTTCTCGGCATGGCTCTCGGGTTTGCAGGCATGCGGGCGCTGCTCGCCGTGAGTCCCGCGGGCCTGCCGCGCATCGGCGAAGACGGCTCGGCCATCGGTATGGATTGGCGCGTGCTTGGCTTCACCCTCGCCGTCTCCCTGCTTACTGGGATTCTCTTTGGACTGCTTCCTGCCTTCAGCGCCTCGCGTGCGGACGTTATCTCAACGCTCAAGGAGAACAGCCGCCGCGCAGGAACCGGATTCCGCCAAGGCGCCGCCCGCTCCTTGCTGGTGATCAGCGAGGTCTCGCTTGCCCTGGTGCTTTTGATTGGATCGGCGCTTCTTATCCGCACGTTTATCGCCCTTCACGAGGTGGGTCCGGGCTTCGATGCGCACAATGTCCTGACCATGGAGATGTCGCTGAACGGCCCGCGCTATCAGAAGACGGCCGGCCTGGCTCAGCTCTTGCGGGATGGCCGCGACCGGCTCAATCGCCTGCCCGGAGTGGACATTGCGGCGGCGGGCTTTTGGCGGCCCATCGATGTCGAAGATGGCACAGGAGGGTTCCACATCCTGGGGCGTCCGGTCGAGAAGGGCTGCTGCGGAAGCAAGTGGATGAGCATTACACCCGGTTATCTGAGCCTGCTCAAGATTCCCGTTCTGCGCGGTCGCGACTTCACGGAAAACGACAAGGCTGGAGCGCCGCATGTCGCCCTCATCAATGAGGCCTTCGTCAAGGAATTCTTCCCCCACGATGACCCCCTCGGGCAGCACATCGACCACGGGCAGGAAGGCGGACAGAGAGGAATAGAAACGATTGTCGGCATCGTCGCCGATTTCCATGACGGCGGTCTGGCCACGCCTGCCAGTCCGATGATGATCCTTCCCATTCCCCAGGTCTCGGACGACTACAACGCAGCCTATGCCAATATTCAGCCGCTGTTCTGGCTGGTGCGAACCCGCGACGACCCGCACCAGTCCATTCCCGCGATCGCGAAACAGTTGCGCCTCGCCAGCGGCGGCTTCCCGGTGGCCCATATCCGCACGATGGATGAGGTGATGGGGCACTCCACGGCACGGCAAAGTTTCCAGATGCTGTTGCTCACCATCTTCGGCGCGGTGGCGTTGCTGCTTGCGGCGATCGGTATCTACGGCTTGATGGCTTACTCCGTCGCGCAACGCACCCAGGAGATGGGGATCCGGATGGCACTCGGCGCAGATCGCGCAACGATTCGGAAGATGGTGGTTTGGCACGGCATGAAGCTCGCATTGGTCGGCGTAGTCGCCGGCATCGCCGCGTCCTTCGGCCTCACGCGGCTGCTGTCGACGTTCCTGTTCGGCGTCAGGCCCTGGGATCCGGCGGTGTTCGTATCGGCGCCCTTCCTCCTCACGGCAATTGCGCTGCTTGCCGTGTGGCTGCCTGCTGCGCGTGCTTCCAGAGTCGATCCGATGCAGGCGTTGCGTGCGGAGTGATCCGCAAAACGAGCGCACATGGGGGAAGGACATCCAAGTTGCGCCCGGAGGGAGCGGCGGACATTCAGCTAATTGGGCGGGGCGATGGGGACGTGGGGGTGAGCGCAGGCATACATGAGGCGGGTGATGCGGTAGAAGAAGTAGAGGATGCCGAGGATGCCTCCCCAGCCGACGACTGAGGTGAAGCCGCGCTTGTGGACGAAGACGTCGTGGATGGTTTTGTGCTCGGGTGGCCCGTCCTCATGGAGGATCTCGGAGAGCGGCATCCAGCGGCCGTGGTACTCGTCGCAGGCGAGATCGGTGGGTGCAATCTCTTTGGCCTCGACGCTGTGCGAGAGGCCCTCGCGGGAGAAGGGACCGAGGGTCTTGCCGTCGTGCTCGACGAGGTAAGCCATGGTTCGATTGTCTCCTGAGAGCCGGGTGGTTTTACACAAGAAGGAAGGTTACGAAGGTTGTCAGTGCTCTGGCCGCCTGTTGCGGACCGGAAGGCCTTGATCTTGAGCGGCTTGTTTTCAGGGGTGATGCCTCCCTGCTCCCTCCGTATCGATTCGCGCCGGCTGGGGCGATCCGGCTGGTGTGGTCAGAATCAGCATCGGCAGGCGCCCGGGGTCCGAGACCGAGAGGCGAGTTCCGGGCGGCTCTATCACGGGCGAGAATCCGCCTCACTCCTACAATATTTGCGGCTGCCGTTCGTCTTCAGGGGTGGATGGCAACGCCATGAGCACGATCGCGATGGCCGAGCAAGACCGACAGCTCTCGAACCTGGTGATGGAACAGAGGGCGAGGCTGCGCAACTTCATCCGCAAGCGGGTGCCGAACGAGGCCGATGCGGACGATTTGCTGCAGGAGGTCTTCTACGAGCTGGTGCGGGCGCACCGGCTGCTGCTGCCGATCGATGTGGCGACGGCGTGGCTGTTTCGTGTGGCGCGCAACCGGATCACAGATTTCTTTCGCAAGAAAAGGCCGGAGCCCTTCGCCGAATCTGCAGTGCAGAACGAAGAGGGCGAGTGGCTGGCGCTGGAGGAGCTGTTGCCTTCGGCGGAGGAAGGGCCGGAGGCCGGGTATCTGCGGCACGCGCTTCTGGAGGAGATGGAGGCGGCGCTGCGCGAGCTGCCGGCGGAGCAGCGAGAGGTGTTTGTGGCGCACGAAATCGAAGGGCGGAGTTTCAAGGAGCTCGCGGAAGAGAGCGGCGTGAACATGAACACGCTGCTGGCGCGCAAGCGGTATGCGGTGCTGTCCCTGCGGGAGCGATTGCAGGCGGTTCACGACGAGTTTTTGCGGAGATGAGGAGGGTGCGATGAGAAAGAGATGGTGGTTGTTTCTGGTGGCGCCGCCGGCGCTGGTGCTGTTTACGTGGATCTTCGGCGAAGTGGTGATGCACCTGTGGAACTGGCTGCTGCCGATGCTGTTTGGGTGGAAGCAGATTACGTTCTGGCAGGCGCTGGGGCTGCTGGTGTTGTGCCGGATTCTGTTTGGCGGGTTTGGGAACAGCGGTGGACGCGGGCCGGGATCGCGGAGGCGAGCCGGGGAAAGCTGGGAAAAGCTGACGCCGGAGGAACGGGAGAAGTTCCGCGCATCGATGCGGGGGCGGTGCGGCGGATGGGGAGAGCCGGCGAGCGAGAGCAAATAGTCCTGGGCTGCTTCGCAATCTAGCTCTTGGCGTCTGGGGCCGGACCAGGTTGCCACAGTTCGATCGGATTTCCTTCCGGGTCGTGCAGGTGGGCGAACCGGCCGTTGGGATAAGACTGCGGGTCAATCTTGACCTCGATTCCCGCAGCTTGCAGCTGAGCCGCCATTTTGTCGAGATCCCGGACGCGAAAGTTCACCATCATGAACTTGCTGGGATCTCCGAAGTAGTGGGTTGTTTCCGGGAAGGGGGCGAAGACGGTGGGTCCTGCTTCTTGCTGCCAGACGGAATCATTGAGGCCTGTAGGTGTGAGGGAGATCCCGAGGTGTTGCTGGTACCAGAGCCCCAAAGCTTTCGGATCGTGAGCCCGGAAGAACAGTCCTCCAATACCCGTCACTTTTTCCATTTGCGTTCCTGCGGCGATTTGATCGCGAACTTCGGCGCCTGGAGAAGAGACTTTTGGCGGTGTGGTTGCCTGCGCAGCAAGTACGAGTTGGTTCCGGCTGCCGATGAAGCTCGACCCGAAGACAATCGACAAGGTTCGAAGCAGTTGGCGTCTTTGAAAATGCATCCAGTCCTCCTGTCGAGAGAAGCGCGACATGCTCTACGATAGCTGCGCGCATGGGGAGTCTGGGTAGCGAAAAGGTGAGGCCGTGGGCGAGTGGTGGCCAACACTTCGGCTATATCTCGGGAACGGGCGGGAACCCTGGCTTGATGCCCTGGCTGCTTGTCTCAGGGACGGAATGGGGGGAGGCGCGTCCAAGTAGTCAAAGGAATGGGGTGTAAGACGGCGTGGGGGACGGCTCGCTGGGGCCGACCCGCGCCGGATACAATGAAGAGACGTAATCCCCGTGCGGCAAAGCGCGATTCTGTTTTGATCTGGAGCAGGTGGACGTGAGATTTCTGTGGGGCCGCAATGGGCGGCTGGTGGTAGAGCGATTGGGGCATAGCCACTCTGGAATCGCTGTGGTCGCAGGACTTGTTTTGGCGCTGGCGTTGCCGGCGGCAGGCTGGGGTGCGGCATCGGGGCAGATGATGCCGACGGAGACCCTACTGTCGGTCCAGACGCACGGCCTGCACGAGGCAACTGTGACGGTGCGCGTGACCGGCCACGATGGTCTGCCCGCCGAGGGTGCGGTGGTGATCTCGGACGAGGGACGGCAGCTGGCGGGGATGGCCCTCAAGGCAGACGGCACGGCGACGACGGAGTTAGCGCTGACGACGGGCGCGCACAACCTGACGGCAAGCTATGCGGGCGATGCGGGACATGCGAGCTCGGCGTCGGACGTGAGGCCGGTGGCGGCGGTGACGGGAACGGCGCCCGATTTCTCGATCGGGGTTTCGCCGGCATCGATCACGCTGAAGCAAGGGCAGTCGGGGGCGGTGACGGCCTCAGTGACGCCGGTGAATGGTGCGTCGTTGACGGCGCCGATGTTTGTGACGCTGTCGTGTTCGGGATTGCCGGACCAGGCGTCGTGCACATTCACGCCGGAAAACCTAGAGATTTTGCCGAATGCGACCGCGGCAGTGACGAGTTCGCTGGATCTGGCGACGGCAGCACCTTCGGGGCGTTTGGAGCCTCCGCTGCAGGGGCGAGGCGGCCTGGTGTGGTGCATTCTGGTGCCGGGGACGCTGGGACTGGGACTGGCGTTTGGCAAGCGGCGGCGGTGGCTGAGCCGGATGGCGCTGCTGGGGCTGGTGGGATTGATTGCGGTGCTGGGGACGACGGCGTGCTCGCCGCTCTACTACTATCGCAACCACGGTCCATCGCAGAATCTGCCGACGCCGGCGGGCAACTATACGCTGCTGGTGACGGCGCAGTCGAGCAACGGGATCACGGCGACGACGCACTCGACGACGATGGTGCTGACGGTGCAGTGACCGCCCCACGGACGAGGACCTGTCCCTCTTCCCCACGAACCAAGACCTGTTCGTGGGGGCCCCTCCGCGGGGACCCCGGGGACTGGGAATAGGGACCGGGACGATAAGAGGCGCACTCGAGGATGGCCTCTTATGTTTGTAATTGGCGCTGCAGGGGCGCCCGAACGTTGTGTCTCATGCGGTTGTGGTTCCCAGGTGAGCTCGCTCCGGGCTAAAGCCCGCGATCGTCGCGCGGATTTATGCGGGGGTCTGAAAACCCCCGCCTCCCTCCGTGAGCTGCTCCTCGGAAACTCAGTCTCCCTCCGCAAAAGCAACGCCCCCTAAATCTTGTCTTCCTCCGTCAAACTCCGCTTCTTCATAAAGGAGCATTGCCGGAGCCGGTGAAGCCGTGGGCGTTGTCTGCGGTACGCGAAGCTCTCACAGACTCTCGCTGGGAGTGATAGAACGGATGGGACGCCGAACGATACGCGGGGAGACATTCGGGACCATGAAGAGAATCGCTTTTTTCCTTGCCTTTGGAGCGGTTCTTGGGCTGGGGGACCTGGCGGGCGCGCAGACGGCGGACCAGGCGTGGCTGAGCTACCGGCCCTTGAACAGGCGGCTGAGCGTGCCGATGCGCGTGGAAGTCAGGGGACAAAGCCGCATCGAGCGTTCAGCGGCCGAAGAGCTCGTGCGTGGGCTCAGGTCTCTCGCCGGCGGTTCAAGTTCTGAGGTGGGCCCCGACTCGATTGTTCTCGCCACGGTGGAGGAGCTAGGCCGGGAGAAGAGCAAGTCGATTGTGCCTAAGCTTGAGCCCGAAGGGTTCCAGATTTCCTGGAGCCAGGACCAGTCCCTCCGCGAACTCGACATCGTTGGAGGCAGCGAACGAGGTTTGCTTTACGGCGTTTTCGCTTTGCTGCGGCATGTTGCGGAGGGCGCCGACATGAGCCATGCCGTCGTGCGCGAGAATCCGGCGATGTCCATCCGCTGGGTGGATGAGTGGGACAACGCGGATGGGTCGATTGAGCGCGGGTACGCGGGGCGGAGCATCTTTTTCGAGGGCGGAAAAGTTCGCCACGATCTGAAGCCGGTGGCGGAGTATGCGCGGCTGCTGGCGTCGGTGGGCATCAATGGCTGCGACGTGAACAACGTCAACGGCTCCTCGCCGTTTCTAACTTCGGAGATGATTGGCGGACTCAAGAGGATCGCGGACGCGATGCGGCCGTGGGGTGTGCGGCTGGCGTTGAGCGTGGATGTGGCGAGTCCGCAGAAGATTGGAGGACTGAAGACGTACGATCCGCTCGATCCGCAGGTGCAGACATGGTGGAAGGCGAAGGTCGACGAGGTCTATGCGCGGATTCCGGACCTTGCCGGGTTCACGGTGAAGGCGGATTCAGAAGGCCAGCCGGGACCGGCGAGTTATGGACGGACGCCTGCAGATGCGGCGAACACACTGGCGGCGGCGCTGGAGCCGCATGGCGGCGTAGTGCTGTATCGCGCGTTTGTCTACAACCATCACCTTGACTGGAACGACCCGAAGGCGGACCGGGCGCGTGCGGCGTACGACATCTTTCATCCGCTGGACGGGAAGTTTGCGTCGAATGTGATCGTGCAGATCAAAGAGGGGCCCATCGATTTTCAGGTACGCGAGCCTATCTCGCCGTTGTTTGGGGGAATGCCGCACACGCAGAAGGCGATGGAGGTACAGATCACGCAGGAGTATCTGGGCCAGCAGCGGCATCTCGTCTACCTCGGATCGAAGTGGGAGTGGGTGCTGTACCAGCACAACCTGTTGGCCGCAGCGGCGCGCGAGGCGAATCCCGGCGCGTCAGAAGGGCTCACGGGTATGGTGGGCGTGGCGTGCGTGGGGCGGGATGCGTGGCTGGGGTCGCCGCTGGCGATGGCGAACCTCTATGCGTTTGGGCGGCTGGCGTGGGATCCGGGGCTCCACGCGGACAGGATTGCCGAGGAGTGGACGCGGCAGACGATGGGCAACGATCCCGATGTGGTGCGCACGGTCGACCACATGCTGTTGGGGTCCTGGCGTACTTATGAGCACTACACGGGACCGCTGGGCTTGCAGACGCTGACGGATATTACGGGGAGCCACTATGGGCCGGGCATCGAGGGCAGCGAGAACAACGGATGGGGTCAGTGGCATCGCGCCGATCATGAAGGTGTGGGCATGGACCGGACGGTGGCGACGGGGACGGGGTTTGTGGGGCAATATCCGCCGGAGATCGCGCGGCAGTATGAGAATCCGGACTTAACGGTGTCGGGGCTACTGCTGTTCTTTCATCATTTGCCGTACACGTTTCGGCTGCACAACGGGAAGACGATCATTCAGGCGATTTATGACATGCACTATCTGGGCGCGGAACAGGCGGCGGGATTTGTGAAGGACTGGGAGTCGCTCAAGGGAAAGATCGACCCGGCTCTTTATGCGAATGTGCTGCCACGGCTGGAGTATCAGGCGGGGCATGCGATTGTGTGGCGCGATGCGGTAGTGCAGTATTTCTGGAAGCTGAGCGGCATTGCCGATGAGAAGGGGCGTGCGGGGAATTTTCCTGGGCGGCTGGAGGCGGAAGACGCGAAGCTGAGCGGATATCGGGTGATCGACGTGAAGCCGTGGGAGGATGCGTCGCGGGGGAAGGCGGTGACGTGCGATCACCTGGGACTGGTCCAAGGAGAAAAACAGCGGAGCTGCTCGGCAGAGTGGACGTACAGCGGGACGGCGGGGGTGTTTGATTTAGCCGTCGATTATTTCGATCTGCAGGGCGGTGTGGCGACGTTTTTCCTGGACGTAAATCAGATGCTGGCGGGCAAAGAGGCGCAGTGGTCTGCGGATGCGATGTTGCCCTCGCAACGACCCAACGGGGACAACTCCACGCGGCATGTGGTGCGCGGAGTCGCACTGAAACCGGGCGATGTGATCCGGGTGACGGGCACGCCGGACGGGGACGATCCGGCGGCGCTGGATTACATTGAGGTGATGCCGAACAGCGGTCAGGTTTCAGGGGTCAGGGATCAGGACAGATGAGGACCGTGCTTTGGCGCTCTCGCAGAACCATGACGGGGCAGCCGGAGCGTGAGCAGGGCAACGGCGAGATGGAGAATGACATGATGCGAAGAATGAGCTGCACAATTCTGTTGGCGGCGCTGGCGGTGGCGGCGGTAGCGCAGGAGCCCACGCCCGTGACGGTGCGGAAGCTGACAGTGACGGTGACGGATCAGCCGAATGTGGACTGGCACGCGAAGATGGCGCCGTTCGAGGGCAACGCATACACGGTCGATGAGCTCCAGGATCATGTCCTGCAAAAAATGCGGGACAACGGCTACTATCTCGCGCAGGTGAATACACCGCAGTTGAGCGATGTGCGCGAGGAGGGCGGGAAGCGCTCCGCGGATGTTGCGGTGCAGGTGACGGCAGGCGATCAGTACACGATGGGAGTGATTTCGTTTCGGGAGACGTCGGCGTTCAAGAGAGAGCAGATGCGCAGCGTGTTTCCGATTGCGGCGGGCGATGTGTTTAGCGGAAGTGCGATCAATGTGGGGATCGAGAAGTTGAAGGCGCTCTACGAAGCGCAGGGCTTTGCCGATGTGGGTGCGGTGCCGTCGATGGCCGTGGACGATACGAAACATGCGATCGATGTGTCGGTAGAGGTGGAGGAGGGGTATCCCTACCTGTTTGGCGAGTTGACGTTTGAGGGGCCGGAGCCGATGCCGGGAACGAACAAGTCTCTGCTTGCCGGGTGGTCGGAGATTGCCGGCAAGCGCTATAACCCGGCGGTGCTGCAGAAGTGGCTGGCGGCGCATGCGCCGAAGAGTGCGCCGGGAGCGCCGGCAATTCATCCGCGCGCGGAGGGGATTGCGAACACGGAAGCGCATCAGATGAACGTAAGGCTGGTGTATTAGAGACGACAGTTGCCAGTTGTCAGTCGTCAGTTGCCAGAAGGGCCGACAGCCCCGCCCCTGAGAATCCTCAGCATGAAATGAGCGCTCGTGGGTACGCCGCCATCCCAGGACGGCGCTTCGCTCTGTCCTGGGCTATTCTCCTGCTCTCCCTACGGGAGGCTCGCGAGGCGGAAGCTCCAAGCGCCGCGGCGGTAATTCGGGCGTGGCGCGTCTCGACACGTTAATCTGAAGAAACCGATCTTCCCTTCTCCGGAGATTCATGACGAACAAACCTTCTCTTACACGCCGTAGTTTTTTCGGCGCCACGGGCGCTGTTGCCGCAGCGATTGCCGCTCGACCCAACGCAGCGTTTGCGGATGCAGGCAAGGGGTTGCCGCCGGCGATTGCGGCGCTGCCGGTGTTGTCGGGGCAGGCGCGGCCGTTTACGAATGCAGAACGACAGGCGCGGATCGAACGGGCCAAACAGCTGATGGCGGCGACAAAGATGGATGCGATTGTGCTGGCGAACAGCACGGCGTCGTCGCACTACTTTGCCGATCTGTCGCTGTATGGCGGTGAGCGGCTGTGGGCGCTTGACGATTCCGGCGAAGGCCAAGCCGTTTCTGGTGTGTCCGGCATTTGAGGAGGGCCGTGCGCGCGAGCTGTTGGAGGCGGGTCCGCTGGGCAAGGATGCGGATGTGCTGGCGTGGCAGGAGGACGAGAGTCCGTTCGCGCTGCTGGGGAAGGGGCTGAAGGATCGCGGGCTTGGGTCGGGTCGGGTAGGTCTGGACGAGAACATGAAGTTCGTGTTCGCCGACAGCATACGTGCGGCGAATCCACAATTGAATGTAGTGTTGGCGACGCCGGTGACGGCGGGTTGCCGGATGGTGAAGGATGCGCACGAGATTGAGTGCATCCGACTGGCGTGCCGGGCGACGCTGCTGGTGTATCGGGCGGTGGCGGAGTCGCTGACGCCGGGGATGACAACGCACGATGTGCAGGCGCTGATCGAAGCGGCGTATGCACGGGTGGGTTTTGAAGGCGAGGCGAGCCTGAACGTGGACGAGTTCACGGCGCTGCCGCATGGGTCGAGGCAGCCGCAGACGCTGCGCGAGGGAAGCATCCTGATGCTGGACGATGGGTGCGAGGTAGAAGGCTATACGTCGGACATTACGCGGACATTTGTGCTGGGGAAGGCGACCGACAAGATGAAGCGCGTGTTCGATCTGGTGAAGCGGGCACAGACGGCGGTAGTGGAGACGGCGCGGCCGGGTGTATTGGCGGCGGATTTGGATGCCGCGGCGCGCAAAGTGATTGTGGATGGCGGCTACGGGCCGGGGTTCACGTATTTTACGCATCGCGTGGGGCATGGGCTGGGGATGGATATGCACGAGTGGCCGTACCTGGTGAAGAACAATATGTTCGGGTGGGATCTGCAGCCGCATTTGCAGGCGGGCAACGTGACGAGCGATGAGCCGGGTGTGTATTTGCGCGGCGAATTCGGAGTGCGGCTGGAAGACGATCTGCTGGTGACGGAGTCGGGCGCGGAGCTGCTGACGCCGCAGAGTCCTTCGCTGGAAGATGCGTTTGGGAATGTGGGATAGGGGCTGCCATCTTTTTGTACTCTGAAATGAGAGATGGTCTCCACCCGATTTTTATGCTTGCTGTTGGTTGTTGGGCTCTCGCTTGACGGCGTTTTGGCGCGCGGACAAGCGCCGATGCCAGTTCCCGATGCGGCGTCAATTGATGCGCTTGGCAACGATCTGTTTGTGCAGTCCGGCCCGACGGGGATGGTTCTCGTTGTCGTGCGCGGGGATCAGGTTGTTTTTCGTGGATACGGAGAAACGGCGCCAGGGTCGCACGTGGTTCCGACAGAAGATTCCGTGGTGCGGCTTTGTTCACTGACGAAGATTTTCACCACCGACGTGCTCACGAAGCTTGTCGCAGACAAGACGGTGCGGCTCGACGATCCTTTGCAACGTTTCGCTCCTGCTCACACGATCGTGCCCAAACGAGAGCGGCCGATCACGCTGCTCGACCTGGCGACGCATACGTCGGGACTTCCGCGCGAACTGGGTCAGGCTCCTCGACAGATGGCCGCACTTTACGTATCCGGACTATCGCACGCGCTGGCGCTGGCTCCCGAATCAACATCTGCGTAGCGTTCCCGGCACGGCGGCACTGTATTCGAATATTGCGTATGACTTTCTCGGCGATGCGCTGCAATCTGCGACGCATACACAATATGCAGCGCTGCTGGCGGAGCGCACGCTGAACCCGTTGCACATGCGGAGCACAACGTTTTTCCCCAATACGGAACAGTGCAACCATCTGCTGGCCGGTGTCTTTGACGAGAGGGCCTGCAGCGTTACAGAAGCGACGGCGGGAAGTTCGGGCCTTTACTCGACGGCGTCGGACATGACGATCTGGCTGAAATATCTGCTGGGAAACGGCGGAGCAGGGTTGGCGGCGCAGGATCAAGCGGCGCAAGCGGTCTATCTTTTGCCTTCGGATCTGGTGAGCCAGAAAGGACTCGACCATGCAGGAGAACCGACGGGCATCGGCCTCGGCTGGATTCACATTCTGCCGGCCGACTCGCCGTCGCACATCGTCGAGAAGACGGGTGGCGGCGCGGGCTTCTCGACGTATATCGCGATCAACCACGCGCGCAGAACGGCTATCTTTGTGGCTGCAACGGATGGCACAGTCGACACGCACGTGAACCTCTTCAATGCTGCGAACAAGCTTTTGCTGGCGGTGGCTGGCCTGCCGCCGTTGCCACCACCGGCGTCGAGGCCGCGGGCGAGACATCGGCGGCCGCGGCGAAGGCATCCGGCAGGGTGAGTTCGCGTGGTGAGAGCGAAAAGCAGATCCTTCACCCCGCTTACCCCATTGTGTGCTGCGCACTCAACGGGGCCCCGAGCGCGCGGGATCTCAGGATGACAGAGCATAGGGGAGTTGGAGAGAGAGGACGACAGGAGACGGTCAACCAGCTGCAAGTTCGCGTGGGGGCTTGCGACGCCTTTGCGCTAGACCTTCGCCAGTGGAGCGGGAGCGAGGGGACGGTCGCGTACAGGGCTAAGGGCCTCCCCAATTGGTCACCTCGGATCACCCGACTGGGTCATTGAGGGATGGGCAGACAGGGGTCAGGATGCTCGTATGCGAGTCAATCTCACTACGCGCCGATGCGATCATGGCGAATCCTGCGTAGGCACGATCCCCCTCTCGCTGACGATCCGACCTGCCTGCGGCCTTCCTGGCGACTACGAGTACCCAACCGACAGTGCGGAGCTGCTGCGTTTGCTGCGGCGGCAGACGGACCTGCCGGACACCGTTCTCCGGTCTTTTGAAGCGGGTTTGCGCACGCCATTCGGTGCGCGGCTGCTGGGAGTGGAGTTGAGCGATCGGGTTCTGACCGAGATCGGTTACTTCATCGACTAGGAGTTGGGGCGGCAGTCTGCGAGCGATCTTCGCTTGCACTCGGGCTGGATGCGGTGTGCCGGGCAGCCTTGGCAGCGTACATGGCCGCGTCGGCCGCTTTGAAGATGCTGTCTTTGCTTACGCCGTCGCGTGGACAGATCGAGATGCCGAAGCTGGCCGATCCGGTCACGCGCTGGCCGTCGACGTCGAAGGGTGCATCAAAACAACGCTGCAACCTGCGCACGACTTCCTTCGCACCGTCGACATGGGTGATTCTCGATACCAGGACCGCGAACTCGTCGCCTCCGATGCGCGCCAGCATGTCGCCAAGCCGTAACTGTGCTTTCATGCGCGACACCGCCTCGCGCAGGTAGAGGTCGCCGACGTTGTGGCCGTAACTGTCGTTGACGAGTTTGAACTCATCGAGATCGATGTAGATCAGCGCGAAGCTGAACGCACCGGATTTTGCGCTTTCCAGGAGCTGATCGAGGCGCTTTTCGAGAGAGAAGCGATTGTGGGTGTCGGTGAGCAGATCGAATTCCGATCGATAGCGCAGGTCGGAGTGCAGGCGGTCGGTCTCGATCGCGAGGAAGGCGAGACCGGCGGCGGTGGGCAGGATGTCCTTTTCCAGATCCTCTGTTTTGGCAGACGCATCCAGGGCAACGGAGATCGTTCCGAGGGCCGCTGCTGGCCGCGAAGCGATGCGGTAATCGATGACTTCTTGGCCGGCGGAGAGGGCGGGACGATTGCCCACCTGTGTGCCGTCGGCAAGAGTGCACCAGCAGGGCGCGCCGTTCAGCCTGAAGGAGACCATCTGAACAATCTCGGCGAGGATATCGACCAAGGATTTGGAACCGTTGATGTCTTCGAGGATCTGGCTGCGCCATTGGGCGACGCGTGCCAGCTCCGCCGTTTTGTGACGCAAGCGGCGCTCGATGGCCCATCCGCGGGCACCGATGAGCACAAGGGCGGTGAGGAGAATGCCAACGAGGAGAATGAGGTTGCGTACATTCAGCGGCGAGGGGCCGGCGACGAGGGCGATGTCGTCGGGCGAGCGGAGCAGGATGTTGAATGCCTGGGACCCTCGAAACTGTTCTCCGCGATCGAGGACGCATATGCCGGTGATACGGACCTGTGAACCAAGGGGAACCTGCTTCATGGGCGGGAGGAGCGTCTCGAGGTTCCTCTCGGGATGGCGATAGATCGCGGAAAAGAGGTGGCGATCGGAGACGACGACGTATTCGTCCTGAGCGGATTGGCGGAGGGACATCAACAGGCGGCCTTCGATCGAGACCAGTTCCAGAGCGCGCGTCCCGCTGGAGAGTTCCTTCGAGGTTACGGGGACAGGCAGAATGGGAGAACTGAGGCCGCTATCCTGAATCTCACCCTGGGTGAGGATGATGGATCCGTTGTCGACGTTGGGAAATCCCGAGACGCTGACCCGGCCGCCGAGCCGCAAAGATTTCTCGAACAGAGTGTTGATCCAGAGGCTTTTGGTGCCGTCTTGAAGAACCAACGTGGAGCCCGGCTGGTAGTAGGTGATGGTGCCACTGACTCTCACACGCTGGGTGTGGTCCTGAATGTCGGTGGACGCCAGGATCTGATCCATGGGCGTGAGGGGGAGAGATGCGGGGCTCGAAGGGGCAAGTTTGAGGACGTGGATGTCGGAGGCCGATGGGACCTCGAGCAGAATTCCGGCCAGCTGCATCTTGCTGTCGAATTTTCCGGCGACTGCTCCGGTGACTTCGACTTCAGCGTCGAGGAGATTATCGAGGTTTTTCGTTCCTGCCTCGGCTACCTGGACATCGACGTAGCCTCCATCCATGAGGAGATTGAGGTAGAGGTATTTCAGTCCGCCGGTGGTGAGCGAGTTCACGCCGCGCACGAGAGCGTGCACAGTGACTCTTTTGCAGTCGAGTTGGGCGTGAATGAGTTGCTTGAATGTGGCCGGAACAGGGGCCGGCAAGACGTCGTGGCCTACGACAGTAACGTTGTCGGCCTTGATCTCAGGCCGAAAGCTCGCCTGGGTGTGCCCAACAACGAGAACGCGATCGCCGGCAGATACTTTTGTGGTTGTGCCGACTTCGACGTAGATGGCCGCATCGGCCTCCTGGACGAAGAGGTCCATGTCTCCTTTTCTGTAATAGGTGACGGTGGCCTGGAAGGCGACGGGAAGGGCGAGGCTCGCCTGTTCGTTCGTGAGGGCATGAATTGCCGCGAGGGAGCTCAGCGGCCGAGTCTGCGCCCTGCCGAAGACCGCCCAGAGGATCACGAAGCCGGCGATGCATCTACCGGCAAAACCTGGCTTTAGCTTCTTCATTCATGCTCGGACGTACCTAGAGCGATTCCCGAGTAACTGTGTCCTTTTGCGAGTTTAGCCAGGTCGCCACTCCCTGCTGGTCGTGTCGACTTGAGGATATCGGTTTCGGGATACATCAACTCAGGAACCGCTGTAGGCCGCTTGCGTAGTCCAACGCTCTTTATCGGCAACCGATATGAACTTGTACAGGCAGGAAAGACAGAGGGGCAGCACGAAAGGGTGGTGGCAAAGTGTTCAATATAAGACAGCACGCAGGTGCATTCGAGCGTATGCTCGGACTTGTAGTACGTTCCTCTTTCTCGCCTTTGGCAATCCAGGCTTCGCTTCGGACGAGCACCGTTCAGGTACCCAACCGGTATTCTCTGGAGCTGCTGTGAGTCCCTTCAAAAAGAGCGATGTCAAGAATCATCTTTCCGTGCACGATCGCAATGGGAGAGCTCTGCACCCAGTCCCAAGTGTGGCCGATGCGACCGGTTTCTCGAGTGAGGAATTGGTGCGAGCGGAAGCAGTGCCGGCGGCGCAGGAATCGTCAGGGCAGGCTGCTTCGACTGGTTTGAAACCGGTCCTGGTGGCTGCGGCAAAACGCGGGCAAGCTTGAAGCTGCATTCGATTTTTCTACGCAACGGTTGTGTGCTTCCCAACCGTCTTGATCCGCTGCGGGAGCCGGTTGGCAGCGACTGGTCCCGGGTAGAGGATCTTCCTGCGCTGGTATTCGATACCATGATCCGCCAGGCCGGATGGCACTTCATGTGGATCCCGGATGCGTGTGCCCGTTGGGGCTTTGGCAGTTCACGCGACGGCGCGACGGCCAATGCGCTGAGTCGTGCGCTCAAAGGAATCGCGCGGCGGTTCAATGCCGCCGAACTCAATTCGGTGCAGGTGGTCGTGTACCTCGGTCTCTATGTCGCAACCGTCTCGCTGCAACCTCGGCAGGTTCAGCAACAGACTTCTCTGGATTGCCCGACCGATATCTGACACGGGCATCGTGCGACCTCAAATCAGTGGTAGTTGGACGGCTCGCGCCTGGACGTCTACGTGTCTCTTCTGCGGCGGGTAGCGGGCTTGAATGAAAGCAGGAATCAATGGACACTCAGGAAATCACGCATTCGGACCCGCATTTGGAAAAGCCGGGTGAAGGTCATACCTCGGCACTCTTGCCCTCGATCGGATGGAAGGCATCGCCCGTTCCTTTGCCCACGCGCATTGCGTTTGTCGGGAATTATCTTCCGCGGGAGTGCGGTATTGCGACGTTTACCACCGACCTTTGTACGGCGCTGGCGGCGGAGTACGGGCAAGAACGACTGTTTGCAATCCCGGTGAACGATCCGCAGGCACACTACGACTACCCCGAACAAGTGCGTCTGGAATTGGAGCAGGAAGAGCCTTCGTCGTACGAGCGTGCGGCCGATTTTCTCAACTTCAATGGCAACGATCTGGTGTGTCTGCAGCATGAATACGGCATCTATGGCGGGAGCGCGGGCAACTACATCCTCAAACTTCTGCGCAAACTGAAGATGCCCCTGGTGACCACGCTGCACACGGTGTTACGCGAGCCGGATGCACAGCAGCGCGCGGTGCTTGAAGAGATTGCGGCGCTCTCCGATCGCCTGGTGGTGATGAGCGAGCTGGCCGCGCAGTTGCTGCGCGATGTGTATGCGGTTCCAGAGGAGAAGATCGATCTGATTCCGCATGGAGTGCCGGAGATGCACTTCATGGACCCCAACTATTTCAAAGACCGGTTTGGCACCGAAGGGAAGTCGGTGTTGTTGACTTTCGGCCTGCTATCTCCCAACAAGGGCATCGAGAATGTGATTCGCGCGCTGCCTGCGATTCTGGCGCGGCATCCGAACGTGGTGTATATCGTCTCCGGAGTCACGCATCCGCACATTCGGCGGCGGGAGGGGGAGCGATATCGCGAGGAGTTGCAAGCACTGGCGGAAGAACTGGGCGTCTCCGGACAGCTGATCTTCAACAACCGCTTTGTGGATGCAGAGGAGCTGATCGAGCACGTGGGCGCGGCGGATATCTATATCACGCCCTACCGGCATGAGGCGCAGGTTGTTTCGGGCACGCTGGCCATCGCGCTGGGCGCGGGCAAAGCCATCATCTCAACACCGTATTGGCATGCGAAGGAGCTGCTAGCGCAGGAGCGAGGCGTGATTGTTCCTTTCGACGATCCCAACTCGATTGCGGACGCAGTGCTGCGGCTGCTGGAGAACGATGCGGAACGCCATGCGATGCGCAAGCGCGCCTATCTCTACTCGCGCGAGACGACATGGCCAAAGACGGCGCGTGCGTATATGGCGAGCTTTCAGCGAGCGCGTTTCGAGCGTAATCTGCGGCCCAGGCCGGCACAGCAGGACGAACTGGCGCTGCGTGAACAAAACGAATTGCCGGAGCTGAATCCGGCGCACCTGCAGAACATGACCGATGACACCGGCATGCTGCAGCACGCCATCTTCTCGGTACCCAATACGCGCGAGGGGTACACCACCGATGACAACGCCCGGGCGCTGATCGTGTCGAATGCTCTGAGCGAGGCTACGCTTTACGGGAGCGGCGTCGATTACGCAAAGCTCTCGAACCGCTATCTGGCGTTTCTGTGGCTGGCATTTCACTCCGATACCGGTCGGTTCAGGAATTTTCTCGGCTATGACCGGAGATGGCTGGAAGATGTTGGGTCGGAAGACAGCCATGGCCGCGCTCTCTGGGCTTTGGGCACAGTGCTGGGCCACTCGCGGGATGCGGGTTTGCGGGGAGCGGCGGGAAGGCTGTTTGAAGCGGCCATGCCGGCGGCGCTGACGTTTACGAGTCCCCGGGCGTGGGCTTTCAGCATCCTTGGCATGCAAGCTTATCTCGACTGGTTTCCCGACGACAGAGCTGTGCAAGGTGCGCGGAACACGCTGGCGAACCGGCTGCTTAAGATTTACGAACAGTGCCGTACGGAGACATGGCAATGGTTTGAGAAGAGCCTTGCCTATTCGAATGCACGGTTGTCGCAGGCGTTGATTCTGGCTGGGTGGCGCAGCGGCAACCGCAAGATGATCGCGATGGGAATCGAGTCTCTGGAGTGGCTTGTTGCCGCACAGCATCACGGCGACGAGGAAGTCTTTGTGCCGATCGGCTCGAATGGATTCTTCGCCGAAGGTCAGGAGAGAGCCCGTTTTGACCAGCAGCCCGTTGAAGCTTGCGCGACCATTTGCGCGTGCATTGAAACCTATCGCCTCATGCACGAAGAGCGCTGGCTGGAGGAAGCGCAGCGGGTGTTCCATTGGTTCCTTGGCAAGAACGACCTGCATGTTCCTCTCTACGACGCGGCGACGGGCGGGTGCCGGGATGGATTACATCCGGACCGAGTGAACGAAAATCAGGGAGCGGAATCGACGCTTTCCTTCCTGATGGCTCTTCTTGCCATGCGGGGAGAGACGGCGACTAACACACACGAACTTCAACAGGAAATGAGTGTCTATCTTTGAAAGCACAATTCCCCGCGGCTGTAGAGCCAGAGTTGAGCGCGTTGGCGCGCGTGAAGCCGGACCCCTGTACCGATGTGCCCCTGTTCACCCGCTACTCCGGGAACCCGATTCTCAGCCGGGATAACTGGCCTTATCCGATCAACAGCGTCTTCAACGCGGGAGCTGTGCGGTTATCTGACGGAGATACATTGCTGCTGTGCCGCGTGGAAGACCGCACCGGCCTGTCGCATCTGTGCGCAGCGCGCTCAGAGAATGGCATCGACGGATGGCGAGTCGATCCGGAGCCGACGCTGATGGGCAATCCACGGGAGTTTCCCGAAGAAATCTGGGGCATCGAAGATCCGCGCATCACGTTCGTTCCTGAGCTAGACAAATATGCGATCGCTTACACTTCGTTCGCGCGCGGCGGCCCCGGCGTCTCGCTTGCGTTGACGCGGGACTTCAGAACCTTCGAGCGCTTCGGGGTGATCATGCAGCCGGAGGACAAGGATGCAGCGCTGCTGCCGCGACGCATCAATGGTTACTGGGCCATGATCCATCGTCCGGTGACACCTTCGGGCGCGCACATGTGGATCTCGTATTCGCCCGACCTGCACTACTGGGGCAATCATAAAGTGATTTTGGAAGCGCGCCGCGGAGGATGGTGGGACGCGAATAAGATCGGACTCTGCTCGCCGCCCATTGAGACGTCGAGGGGCTGGCTTACGATCTATCACGGCGTGCGACAGACGGCGGCGGGCAGCATCTATCGCCTGGGCCTCGCGCTCTTCGATCTGGAGAAGCCGGAAGTTTGCCTGCAGCGTGGGGATTCGTGGATGTTCGGTCCCGAGGCGCCTTACGAGTGCAGCGGCGACGTAAAGAACGTGGTTTTTCCCTGCGGACAAACCATCGGGGCGGATGGGGACACGATTCATCTCTACTACGGTGCTGCGGATACGTGCATGGCGATGGCGACGGGCAGTGTGCGCGCCCTGTTTGCGTGGCTCGATGCGCATCCCAGTGTCGAGAGAAGAAGCGGCCTGTAACGCGAGAAGGGGAGAGAGAAATGGGCACGGCAAACCGGAACTGGCCCATGTGGCTGCCGCATCTGCTCTGGTTGCGGCACAAATGTCCCCGCTGCAACGGCGGACAATTCAAGGCGGCTGAGCAGCATTCGTTCGACGGACTGCTTGGGATGTTTGCGCTCAGGCCGGTGCGCTGCATGTTTTGCTGGCGGCGATATTACTGGTTCGCTTTCCGTGACCCCGATGCGGCGTGAGAAGCCGGCACCCATTTTTGTAAGGATCGATGCGAACGAACCGCAGGCCGGCGGGGTTAGGTAGCGGAGACGGATTCTTCGATGCGGCGGGGTTGCCAGGCTTCGGCGGCGCGGATGAAGGCCGCGAAAAGGGCGCGGGAGAGAGCACTTTGGGTGTAGGTGCGCTCGGGGTGCCACTGCACGGCGACAACCCAATGATCGGGAGAGGCGAGCTCGACGGCTTCGATGACGCGGTCTTCGGGCGAGACGGCAGCGACGCGGAGGTTATCGCCGGGAGTGCGAATGGCCTGGTGGTGGCTGGAGTTGACGGACTGCGGGCTGAGGGCCTGTGCGGTCAGCGGAACGCGCTTCGCGCCGGACTGCTCGTCCTGAGGGCCGCGCTTCGTGCCGGAGGGGTTTGTCGCGAAGAAGGGACCGGTGGCTGGCGGGCCCGGCTTGGTCGCGTGTGCTCTTCCGGCGACCGAAGCCAATCCGTTAAAGAGTGAGCGCGTCGAGGCAGGAATATCGGAGATGGAAGCGGCGATGGCGGAGAGACGAGTACCCGGGGTGACGAGGACTGGGTGGGCGTCGATGACGCCGCGGCCGGGGCTGTGATTGACGGGCGTGTGCAGGACGGTGGGCAGATCCTGAATGAGGGTGCCATTGCGCCAGACGTTAAGATTTTGCGTGCCCTGACAGATTCCGAGGACAGGCTTGTGGAGATTGAACGCATCCTGCAGGAGCAGTTCGTCCACCGCGGTGCGGGCGGGGTCGGCGGGATTGCAGGCGGGGATGGGCGTTTCGCCGTAGCGCTGGGGGTCGGCGTCGAAGTGGCTGCCGGGCAGGAGGGCGCCTTGGGTGGTGGAGAGGAGTTTGGCGACGCGATCGGGGCGCTCGTGGAGAGGGATGAGAACCGCGATGGCTCCGGCGGAGTGGAGCGCGGCGATGTAGGGCGGGAGGGATCGCTGGTTGTACTCGGTATCGATGGAGGGTTCGGGGATAGCGATGCGGACAGACATGGGCAGGAACAAGTGTATAGGCACTGCAGCGCGGGTGTCAGGGGCAGGCGCCTCTCGAACGAAGACCTGTTCGTGGAGTCGGGCTTCCCTTTGCCGAAAAGAAGAAGCAGGTCCCTCGCCCGCTTACCCCAATCGCACTTGGGGTGCGATTGAGGCCCCTGGCGTGCGGGAGCTCGGGATGACACTGCGAATGGAAATGGAGAGATTGGGACGACAGGACGCGTCCTCAGGGATCCAAGCCTCGTGATGGTGGGAGGGTGGTTCTTGCCCGCGGGAATCGAGCGACCGTTCGCTGCCTATACGGCCTGGGCAGCTAAAAGCGGAGGTTGACGCCTTGCTCGCACATGTCGGTGAGCACGCTCAAGAGGTGGGTGACGCCGAGGATCTGGCGGACGTGCGGGGAGAGGTGGCAGAGCTGCAGCGTTACTCCGGCAGCTTTGGCGGAGACGTAGAGACGGACGATGGTGCCGAGTCCCATCGAGTCCATGTGGGTGAGTTCGCTGAGATCGAGCACGATGAGTTTGCTGGCGGGCAGGAGTTCTTTGACGGGCTGGACGAGTTGATTGCACACGCCGGAGACGAGGCGGCCACGGCATTGGACCGTGGCTTTGGAGCCGGCCTGGTCGATGGAGAGAGAGAAGACGGCGGCAGCGGCCTGGGTGGACATGGGACCTCCGTTGGTGGGGGCGATGGGCCGGGGAAGTAGTGCAAGTGGATTGTCGCACACGAAGACAGGGAACAGGGATTAGGGAGTTCTTCGGAGATGCATTGGGGAAGAAGGAGTATGGCTGGGGCTGAGTAGTCAACCTCCTCCGGGGCTGAAGCCCCGTGCTTGTGTGCGCTCCCTCCCCAGGGCAGCTGCGGGCGTTCGAGAGGTCGGCAACCGGTGAGGTTAGTTTGCGGGCGGTTTGTCGGCGTCTTTCGTATCCGGTTTGGGCTGGTCCTTATCGTCGGGGGGCGCGGAGAGATGGAGTTTGCTCATCTCTTTGGCTCCGACCCCGGGGTCGACCGGCGTCACTTTAATCATCGTCGCCATGGTTCCGGCGGTCCATTTGAAGTAGTAGGTTTTGCCGGCCTCGGCCTCGAAGCGAGCGCGCTCGTTTTCTTTCTGTCGTGCCTGGTTGAGGGCGGCTCCCGCGGACATGATGGCGCTTCCGTAGTACATCTTGGGAAATCCAGCGATCACCACGGTGCCGGGCGGCACCTCGGTGAATTCGTATTCGCTGTTGAGGAGTTTGCCAAGATGCTTGTCGTTGACGAAGAGCTCGTCGTGCGAGGCGGAGCCGGTGAATCGATAGGTACGGTAGATGCAGACGATGGCATTGCCAGGGGACGGCGCAGGGAGTACGGCAGTTTTGGAATCCTCTGCGATGGAGATGGGCCCGGTGAACAGAAACGCGATCGCGGCGGATGCGAGCAGGAAGATCTTGAATGAACGGCAAGCTCCTCCGGGCCAACGCGCTGCGACGCTCCATGTAGTGCTATGCATAAGGGCGCTCCTTTTCCCAGGTTCGAAATTCGGCGGTTCGGAATTCGGCGAGCACTATAGCAGTTTGCGGGTGTGCGCGCAGTGAGGTGGAGGAGCGGGTGCCTTATTTCAACGGGGTCCGGAGGGGTAGAGTAACCGATGCGGAGGGGCTTGGCGGCGCGGTGACTACCGCAAGGGGTCCAATTGTCAGAAGGTTTTTCCTATCCGAAATCTGACCTGAAACGGCTCGACGGGGTGGAAAACGTCTGTGAATTCCGGCGTCGCTGTTGGCATGATGCGGGACTGATAGGCATAGTCAATGTCGTGATCGCGGCGGTTTAGCAAATTCAAGAATTCGGCCGAAAGACGCCACGTCTCGCTCAATCGATAACCGATCTCTCCATTGACCAACGCCGTGGCCTTTGAGCGATACAGTCCGTCGGACGTCAAATCGCGCGGGCCAAAGTAGCGCAGGCGCAGAGTCGCTAAAAAATCTTTGAAATTGGGCACTGTCACGCCCGAGGCAATCACCAACCCAACTGCTTCGGGCACACGCCTGCCGCCTGGACTATCTGGCGCCGCGTCATCCGGGTCAATTTGGGTGAAAAGGGCTTTCGAATTCGCAAGGTCAAAATCAATAACGAGGTTTTTCGCGGGCGTATAGTAGTTCGCACATTCGAAGCCATAGCGGTCGCTTGGCTGCCGTGAAGCGGTTGTACCTCCGGTGTCGCCGGACTGTTGCAGTTCAGAAAGACTGTGGAGATACCAGAGCGAAACGGTGCTTTGCAGATGAGGAACCGCCGTAGTGCGCAGGCCGACCTCCCCGCCTTTGGTTGGAATCAAGGGAGGAATCGGCGTAGAGGGCGTATTGGGATATGGATTTTCTCCCGAAATCGGCTCTACCGTTTGGGTAGTGCCGCGCCCGTCATTGCTATGAAAACTGAATCCGCCTTGTGCATAAAACTCAGTATTGAACCACGGGCCGAAAATCAAGCTCACTTTTGGGCTCGGCAGAAACTTGCTGGCTGTGCCGGAGTTGGCCTTCGTCACCAGGCTGGTGACGTCAAAACGATCGAGGTCGCCGCGCACGGCAGCAACCGAGCGGAATTTTGACGCCCACTGGATTTTATCCTCCACATAAAAACCGGGCTGCGTATCCGTAAATCGATCCGCTTGCGTTGTTGCGGGCAAAGTATTGCCGGTGGAGGAATCGATCTTGTCCACGCGGACGCGATTCTCATCCTGATAGAGGCCGTTGTGAATCCAATCGTTGCGGATTTGCAGGCCGAACGTGTTTTCCACTCTGCGGCCAAACCATTCGCTGAAGATCGTATGGCGTGCGTCCAGCCCGGCGACCCAGCGGCGGTCCTGCTGCTCGAACTGGTCACCTTTATTGGGTCATCAGGTAGTAAGTGAAATCGGAGAATAAATCAAGGTCGTAATAGAATCCGTAGGCTACGATTCGCGACGCAGAATTTGTTCCCTGGCGATGCCCTTCAGCCTGCAGGCTGTAACGCTGCGAATGGCCGCCGTCGGTCGGATTCAGTGTGCCAAAGAAACCAACGAGGGGCGCTGCGTTTTCGGCGATTTGATCGCTGGAGTGCCATTGTCCATGGTAGCCGCGGGCCGTGATGCTGAAACCATTTGCGTCTCCGCCCTGGCTGTAGGTTAAAAGGCCGTTGTACTTGTAATAGTTATCCGGATGCGTCCATGGGCCGTCATCGTGATACGCCTCTCCGCCAAACAGCAAATTGCCCGAGCCTAGTTTGCGCGATATGCCGAAAACGACTCGTCCATAGCCAAACATGCCGCCTTCCACCCTGAAGAAGTTCTGCGGCAGAGTCTTGAAAAACTCCAGATGGGCCGATCCAGCCGAGCCATAGTTGCCGACATTGGCGTAATAGGGGCCCTTCTCGTAGTTCACGCGCTTCACAAACTCCGGGATGACGGTGTTCATGTCCGAGTACCCTTCGCCGTGCGCGTGCGAGGGCAGGTTCAGCGGCATGTCGTCGATGAAAATGGCGAAATCCGTGCCGTGATCGAGATTGAAGCCGCGAAGGAAATATTGGTTGGCCTTGCCGCCGCCCGCGTGTTGCGTGATGATGACACCGGGAACCGTCTCCAGGACTTCTCCCGAACGAAGAATCGGACGATCTTGAATCTCCGCCGCGCCCACTGTTCCCTGGGTGCCGGATTCGGCAATTCCGATGAGGTCGTCCTCCCGGCCCTGCACATTGATGGTGGTGCTCACCGCACTGACAGCCAGCGAGATGTGCAGCGGGGCCAGCGCTCCGGTGGTCTCTAGGGTGACCGGAATTTCTTTAGTTTCAAAATCGGAGTTCAACACGACGAGTCGGTAATCCCCGGCCGGGAGTCCGGAGATGAGGAAGGCGCCATTCCGGTCTGACTGTACTGTTCTCAGTAGGGCTCTGTCCGGGGTTCGCAGCTGTAGAGTTGCCCCGGCAATCACCGCGCCGGATGTGTCGACGACAGTTCCTGAGAGCTGAGGCGGATCCGCCTTGTCACTCGCCGCGGTTGCAATCTTCTCCTGCGCGGCAAGGTGCGTACTGCCCGTTTGCGCTGAAGCTGCGCTTGCGTCGCACAAAGCCATGCCCAGAACGAGCAGTAGTACGAAGTTGATTTTCGTGCTACTGGCGTTCAGAAAAGAGTCCTTTCCGAGATTGACCGTCGGCATCAATGTTTGTGACGGTGAGACTTCCCCTTCTTGTGGTGCGGATTGCCCGACGCGGGCTGCGCAACGGTCATCACAAGGCGACCGTGCTGGACGCCTTTGAGGCCGATGAGGCGGTCGGCGAATCGCTCGACGCGCGCGGAAGTTCCGTGGACAATCAGGACTTCGAGGCAGGAGTCGTGATCGAGGTGGGCATGGCTGGTGGAGACGACGAGGTCGTGGTGCTCGTGCTGGAGGTTGGTGAGTTTGTCGGTGACGCCGCGGCCGGTGTGGTTGTAGATGAGGGTGACGGTGCCGACGACGGTGGCGTCGGGTGCGGCGGTGCGCTCGGCAACGAGGCGGTCGCGAATGAGATCGCGGAAAGCCTCGGAGCGATTGGTGTAGCCGCTGCGCGCGATGGAGCGGTCAAAACGCTGGAGGAGATCGGAATCGAGAGCGATGCCGATGCGGCTGAGGTCGCCCATGGGGCCTGCCTTTCACGAGGAAGAAGGCACAGGGTAGCACGATGGAGGGAATGGTGCTACGACGGGGATCACCGGGGGTGGGTATGGAGAGATTGGGACGAAAGGACGCCTCTGTGGTGGAGTGCTCATTTCCGGGGCTGAAGCCCCTCGTTTGTGTAGGCAGCCATTCAGCGGCCTGAAGACCGCTGCTCCCTCCGAGTGGTTCCGGCCGACCCTACGGGGCGGCTGTCCTTTGTGGCGCTCGGTTCCCAGGGCTGCGCTTCGCTTGCCCTGGGCTATTTTCCTTTTGCCCCTACGGGGCAAGTGGTGCGGCGCGGTGTCAGGAGGAGACGGTGTTGAGGGAGGAAGCAGCAGAGGGTTGGGTGCGAAGGGTGTCGATGGCGGAGCGGAGGCGGGTGGTGAGTTCGTCGGCCTGGCGGATAGTCATGCCCTGGGTCGGGATGGGTTCGCCAACGGCGAGGGTGACGGCGCAGGGATAGAAGTGGCGCGTGTGGATGGGGAGCAGATCGTAGACACCGCTGAGGGCGATGGGGACGAGGGGAACCTGGGCGCGGATGGCGAGGAAAGCTGCTCCCGAGAGAAAGGGTTGGAGGTCGCCGGTCGGCGTGCGGCCACCTTCAGGGAAGACGAAGAGGGACATGCCGGCGCGGAGTGCGCGGGCGGCACCGCCGAGGCTGGAGAGCGTCGCGTGGGTGTTGACGGTATCGATGGGGAGCTGGCCGGAGCGATTGAGATGCCAGCCGATGAAGGGGATGGTCCACAATTCTTTTTTGGCGAGGATGCGGAACTGGAAGGGGAGGGTGGCAAAGATGACGGGAGTGTCCATATAGGACGTGTGGTTGGAGGCGTAGACGGCGACGGGATGCTTCAAGAGGTTTTCGGCACCTCGGACGGTGAGGCGTGCGCCGGAGATGGCGAGGCAGCCGCGGGCCCAGGTCTGGGCGATGCGATGTTGAAGTCGTCCCGATTTTTCGACAAGGGAGACGAGCAGCGAGAGGGAGCCGCAGCCGCCGGTCCAAAGAGCGAAGACGGGGGCCTGGAGGATGTTGGTGCGCCAACGGTGGAGGCGCGCGAGGGGCTCGGGCGGACGTGTCATTGGGCGATCTCGGATCCGCGGAGTTTGGCTGCACGGGCGAGGAGGAGGGGTCGGACTTCGCCGACGAGGTAGACAGAGCCTGCGACGGCTACGCGCCGAGCGGGACGCGCTTCGGTCCTGGCCGGACGGGCGGGCGGCGCTTCGCGCCCAAGGGCAATTGGAGAGGACTCCGCCCAGGTGAGCGCTTCGGCAATGGTGCTTGCCGCACGGGCGGACTCGGTCGTGCAGACCGGGGCGGAATCAGCCCAAGAGAGGGCCTCGGCGATAGAAGCAGCGGCGCGGGCAGGAACGCCGACGGATTCGGCGGCGGCGAGGAGGTCGGCCATCGGCGTTGCGCGGGGACTGTGGATGGGCGCGAAGATGATTTCGTCGAAGAGAGGGAAGAGGATCTGGGCCATTTCGGCGAGAGGTTTGTCGCGCAGGCAACTGAAGAGCAGCGTTGCTGGCTGGGCAGCGTCTTCTCCGAGGCCGAATTCGGAACGGAGTGCGGCGCGGAGAGCCCAGGCGCCGGCGGGATTGTGGGCGACATCGAGGACCCACTGCGCCACCTGCGGTGGGGCAGACCCTTTGGAGTGGTGAACGGGAAGGGTGATGACTTCGAGGCGGCCGGGCCACTCCGTGGAGTGAATTCCGTGCTCGATGGAGACGGGAGTGATGGGCAGGTTGTGGTGGGTGGCGAGTTCGACGGCAGCGGCGAGGGCGAGGGCGATGTTGCGATGCTGGTGGTCGCCGTGGAGGGGCGAGTCAACTTGAATGAGAGAGCCGAGGACCTGGATTGGATAGGAGCTGCAGTGCGGCAACTCGGCAGACGGATATGCCGCCCCTAAAGCTGCGAAAGGCATGGACGGCATGTAGGGGACGGCGCTGACGGCGCGGGTGCCGAGCTGGGTGGCAACTTCGCCGAGGACCTGGTTGGCTTCGGGGTGCTGCGGAAGGGTGATGAGCGTGCCTTGACCGCGAAGGATGCCGGCTTTTTCGCGGGCGATGGCGGCGATGGTGGGGCCGAGCCATTCGGTGTGATCGAGAGAGATGTCGGTGACGATGGAGAGGATGGGATCGACGATGTTGGTCGCGTCGAGACGGCCACCCATGCCGACTTCGAGGACTGCGATGTCGACGCTGGCCTCGGCGAAGTAGAGAAAGGCCATGGCGGTGAGGGTTTCGAAGAAGCTCGGCAACTGGGCGAGTCTTTCTTCGAGGACCAGGTGCCGGCTGGCGTCGTCGACCTGGAAGTAGAGGCTAGCGAAAGCGTCGTCGGAGATTTCGGCGCCATTGAGACGGATGCGCTCATTGGGACGGACGAGATGCGGCGAAGTATACAACCCGACGCGGAGGCCGGATGCCTGGAGGATCGAGGCCAAAGTAGCAGCCGTGGAGCCTTTGCCGTTGGTGCCAGCGATGAGCACGGAAGGAAAACGATAGTGGGGTTCGCCGAGAGCGGTGAGGAGAGTGCCGATTTCGGTGAGCGAGAACTTGCGGCGCTGTTGGCCGGGCTGGGTATGGAGCTCGGGCGCCATGGCGCTGAGCTGGTCGATGGCCGCCGCGTAAGACATGGAAGGAACAGTATAGGTTCTGAGGGCAGAGATCAGGGGTCTAGGGATCGGGGCTCAGAAGAATCACTGAGCACGCGCAGCATTCGCGGGTAGTTGGGCTGCGCGTCCCGACGAGGAGCGGCGGCTCAGCGGGGGAAGATGAAGTGGAAGAGGTTGCGGCCGAGGCGAGGGACGCTGTAGGCGGGCTGCGTGTGCGGCCGGTAGAAGACGAAGCTGTCGGCCCAGCGGAGATAGGCTGCGCGCAAGGAGCGCCAGCGACGGCGGAGAAGCGAATTGAACCGCCGATCGCTCGTCCCCTGCGGCTTTGCCAGCCCATCGCCGACTATGTCTTCGGCGGAAGCCGAAGGCTGGGAGTTCTCAGCAGGAGGCTCGGGTTGAAGGGGTGGTGGTGCAGAGAAAGTCTGGGCGGCGGCATGAAGAGCAGTTGCCGGAGAGTCCGCTGGAACCGGTGCGGGTTGAGGGGTGCTGGCTGGGGAAACGGGGCTGGGCGCGAAAGCGATCGAAATCTGAATGTGAATGCGCAGATGGGTGAGCGCATGGAGGAGGCGGAATCGCCTCCTGGAGGCGACGGAAGGCTGGGCGTGCCCGGGGTCGCCAGGAGACCAGGCGAGCGACGGCAACTTGGCAAGAATCGCAGGTTCTGGGCGCTGGGCTTCGGCAGGTTTGGATTGAGCCGGTGTGGCCGCGGGAGAAGGGCGCGTCCCGTTGGGGGGCTGGAGGAGGACGCGATCGCCCGGCTGAGCCTGGGAGGCGGTGAAGCTGTGCAGGGGCAGAAGGAGAGCGCTGGCAGCGAGTCCATCGATGGGTGGAACTTCGTCGTCGGGAGCGAGCTCGATGCAGTGGACGACGCGATCCTCGTGGTCGAGATAGACGAGGTCGTAGGCAGAGAGCCGGGGGACGGCAGGGATGCTCTTGAGGGGGTTGAGCCAGAGGCCGGTGTCGGCGTTGGGAGACAGTCCTTCGATGAGGACCTTGACGGCCTGCAGAGGATTGGAGCGGGTATCGATGAGCGAGACACGTGAGGCGACGAGGTTGGAGCGGGTCTCGTTGTAGACGCAGTATTCCCGAGTAGACATGGCTCTCAATCGACGGTGAACGTTCGCCGTAAAACTTGAACCCGAGCTCGACTGGCGAGCACCGGATTACGCGCGAGGCAACGAGCGTGCAAGAGCGACAAGGAAGTGGAACAAAGGTCTCGGACTTGTGGGGACGGGACCCAGGTGCGCTATAGGCTGC
This sequence comes from uncultured Acidobacteriaceae bacterium, assembly GCA_963778705.1. Lineage (GTDB taxonomy): Bacteria > Acidobacteriota > Terriglobia > Terriglobales > Acidobacteriaceae > Telmatobacter. The sequence goes on along the minus strand of CAVZVM010000006.1, from coordinate 112,813 downwards.
GACGCGAGCTGTGCGAATCGCAGATGCGCCTTCTCCTACTTTCCAACCGGGGGCCGCTACAACACAAGTAACCGATGGCAAATCATGAGTAACGCGAACAGGGAACCCGTTGGGACGACCGGGAGGGTGTGACTGGCAACTCCTCCTACACTGGTTGAGATGCGCCTCGCCGGATATTTGTCCTGGATGTTCTTGCTGAGCCCAACGATGAGTGCAGCGCAAGATTACGTCGCGCACTTTGAGCAAGTGGACGGATTGATCTACGTCGAGGTCGCGGTGAATGGCGCCAAACCGGTGCCCTTCCTGCTGGACACGGGCGCCACTGGGTCATTGGTGTCTCCTGCGATGGCGAGAGTGGCCGGGCTACGCGGAGGCGAATCGACGGTTATTGGCGGGCCGGGCTCGAGTGGGGGCCCGGGGTTGGGCGGGAACCAACCGGGCGAGATTGTTCACGGCGTGTCTCTGCGCGCGGGCAATTTTGAATTTCCGCCGCAGGATGTGGTGGTCGCACCGATCGGCGCCGTGGCCGCAGGCGCGGGGCATGGAACGGAAGGGATCCTGAGCGTGTCGCGGCTGGATGAATTCGAGATCGACTACGGAAGCAACGTGATCCGATTCAACGATGCGGACCGCGCTTCTTCGGCGGAGGGAATTCCGCTGCGGCTCGAGAATGGTTTTCCCTTGATCGAAGCAGAGATTGGCCTGCCCCAAGGCGGACGAGTCAGGGGCACGTTTCTGGTGGATACGGGAGCGAAACTAGCGGGCCTGATCCTGACGCGGTCGTTTCTCGACCGGTATCCGGAGATTCTGCGGTGCGGCGAGCATCCCAGGATTCCAAATATTGCGGTTTTTGGCGGGGAGATGCAGCTGGAGGGCGGCAGGGTCGCTCGTCTCGGATTGGGGCGGTACACGCTGGCGCAACCCTTCACATTGTTTGCCCGCAGTCGCTCGGCGATTTTCGACGGACAGGGAATCGACGGTGTGATCGGGACCCAACTGCTGAGCCGTTTTCGTATCGTGATGGACTTGAGGCGCGGGAAGCTTTACCTGGACGGCAATTCCACGCTAGACGAACCGATCCTGGCGGATTCCAGCGGACTGCGGCTCAATGCTGGGCCGCCGGACTTTCATCGATTCAAAGTGATTGAGGTGATGGCGGGTAGCCCTGCGGCAGAGGCGGAGATGCGTCCGGGAGACGTCGTGGACGAGATTGGCGGGAAAGCGGCCGATGACATCGATCTTGCCGAGCTGCGCAGAATGCTTTCGATCCCCAACCGGCGGTATGCGCTCACCGTGATGCGGGGTGAGGATGAGCTGCACGTCGACCTTGCGACGAGAGAGATGTTTACGTATTCGTCGTGTTCGCAGACTCCTGGCGCGGCGCGATAGGTGAGATTGCACGAGTTCAGGAACGGAGAAGGAGCTGGAGGGCGCGGCGGGCGCTTTCGAGACAGTGGCGCGCTTCGTGTTCGGAGACCAGGCCTTGGTGGACGGCGCGTTTGCCGGTGTCGTTGACGCGATTGGCGAGGTGGGGAAAATCGGGATCGATGCCGGAGAGCTGGAGGTTGTTGTTGACCTCATGGAGAAGATTGCCGAGGGTGGCGGCTCCGCGATAGCGGGTGCGGATGAGGCGCGTGAGCTGCGGCGGGAGTTTCTGCTTGATGGCTTCTTCGAGGACCGAGCGGCATAGTCCGGCGCATGCGGTAAAGAGGCCGTAGAAGTAGCAGCGGGTGGCTTCGTCGAGGTAGCGATCGGCTTCTTCGGAGCTGGGAGCGGCGACCACGCATTCGCGGAGTTCGGTGGCGCGCTGGACGGCGGGTTCGACGAGATCGAGGAGCTCGAAGACGAAAGCGGCGCGCAGCAGGTCGTTCTGCTGGACATCGAGCGCGCGCTGGATCGACTGCCAGGCCAGTGTGGGGGCGGAGCGCGGCTCGGGCTGAAGGCGGATGAGCGAGGTGAGGCGCTGGCGTGCGTGCTGGATGAAGCCGTGACGCATTTGATGGGCGAGTTGACGCCAGTCGGCGACGAAGGCGTCGGGGTCCTGGCGATAGCGTGTGCGCAGCTCGGAGAAGACGACCCGGGGAAGGATGCCGCGGAGACGATCGAAGCGGTTGGTGCGTGCGAGCTCGGCGATCGCTTCGCAGAATTCTCGACCCGGTGCTTCCTCGGCGGATTGAGCGAGGAGTTGCTGCTCGAGTTGGGCGATCTGAATCGGCATGGCGCGGTGCGTCTATCTCAACAGCGTAGGACGGATGAGCCTTGAGCGGAGCACGGAGGGGAAGGTTTGGAGAGGCGCGTGTTCGGGATTGGGCCAGGAATGTGGGGAGGACGCGACTGGGATTGCGATGAGGGGAGCGATCTAGGTTATGGGTAAAGAATCGGGGGCTCGTGGCGATGGGGGTGGAGGAGCCGATTGCCGTATCGCGCGATGCGCGGATGTTCAGCGATGAGGGGGATCGAGGTGGCGTTTTCCTCAATATGGACGGGGCGTTGTGGAGAATGTGGAAAGAGGGCCGATGTGGAGAAAGGTTGCATGCTAAGCAGAAGAAATGTGAGTGGATAGGCGGAGTCTCCACAAAGGACACGGGGTTTGCACAGCCTGTTTGTGGGGTGGTGTGGAAGAGGTGGGAAAGGATGGGTGGGTGGGAGGGGATGGAGGGGAGATTTCCATTTGTCCGGAAAGGCACAGGAAAGATTTAGAAAGCTCCTCGCTTTTTAAGCTCCTGAGGCGGAAGAGGCTAGCCAAAGAATCCACATTTCCTAAGGGAACTACGGTGACTACTGTCTTATAGGTACTACTTCTTTCCTTTAGTGAGTATCCGTCGCGGGGATGGTGTTGGTGCTGGCATAGAACGAAGACGAACAGCAGATCCCTCGCCCGCTTACCCCAAGCACTTGGCGTGCGATTGAGGGCCCTGGCATGCGGGTTCTCGGGATTGACAGAGCGGTCAAGGTGAGACGGGGCCGATAGAATCGCTGCAGCCGGATGACTTCCCTTGCTTGTGTGAAACGAATTGTGATGCGAGAGGCCCGTGCCTGGGTGCGGCGAGGGCTGCGCGTTGCGTGCCTTGTGGCGGTGGTGTGGGTGCTGAGTCCGCTGGTGCGGGCACAGGCGGTGGATGCGTCGCAGTGGTCGGCGGGCACGGTTGATTTGAATGATGGGTGGCGAACCCATGCAGGAGACGATCCGCAGTGGGCGCAGCCAGGGTTCGACGATCGTGGCTGGGAGACGGTGAATCTGGATGAGCTGGGTGCGGCACAGGTGGAGTGGCGCTGGTTTCGGCTGCATGTAAAGCTGCCGCATGGGCACATGCATGAGCATCTGCTGGTGGTGGGCGGCGAGGGCGTGTATGAAGCGTTTGTGAATGGGCATGCAGTGCAGGATGCGCAGCTGGAGCCGTGGTATGCGGTGAAGCGGCCGGTGGAGGAAGTGATTCCTCTGCCGGATGACGAGGACGACTTTACGCTGGCGCTGCGGACGCATGCGCAGCACATGTACACGATCTGGCATCTTCCGTTGTTTCTGACGGTCGCGGTCGGATCGGCGGATGCGATCGACAACGAACGGGTTTCGTTCGAGAGTCAACGGTTGTATGGCGCAATTCCGTCGATTCTGATCAACCTGGTAGCGATGTTTGCGGGGATTGCAGCATTCGCGCTGTATCGAAGCCAGCGAGGGCATACGGAGTATTTGTGGCTGGGGTTATACCTGCTGCTGCTGGGAATTTCGAACGGGCTTTTGTATTGCTCGGGCGCCGGGACGATCTCGCTGGCCTTGAACAACGCAGTGGCCGATCCCTTGATTTACCTGTTTACCGTGACACAGGTCCAGTTCACGTTTCGTTTTGCCGGCCAGCGAGTCGGCACGATGTGGAGAAGCTACGAGATCTTGTTGCTTGCAGGACCGGTGCTGTCGTGTGGTGGAACGCTGGGGTTGATCCCGAACACGTGGTATGTGCTGATTGAGGCGCTGATGATTTTGCCCGCAGCGCTGCTGCTGCCGGTGCTGCTTCTGCTATGGAACAGGCGAGGGAATCGCGAGGCGGGATGGCTGATTTTGCCGAGCCTTCTGCCAGCGGCGACGTCAGCGTCGTTCGATGTGGGCAATGCGTCGGTCTTTACGGGATGGGACAAGCTCAATTTTCTGCTCGATCCAGTGACGATTGGGCCGGTGCCGCTGCAGATTTCGGATATCGGCGATTTTTTGTTTGTGCTGGCGATCGGGGTGGTGATGTTCTTCCGGTTTACGCGTGTGAGCCGGGAACAGGTGCGCGGGGCAGCGGAGCTGGAGGCGGCGCGGGAGATTCAACAGAGACTGGTGCCGGCGCAGTTGCCGGAGGTTCCGGGATATGCGCTGGAGGCAGCGTATTTTCCAGCGCAGGAGGTAGGCGGGGACTTCTACCAGGTGCTGGAGCAACCGGATGGCGCGCGGCTGGTGGTGCTGGGGGATGTGAGCGGCAAAGGATTGAAGGCGGCGATGACGAGTACGCTGGCGCTGGGCGCGCTACGGACGCTGGCGAGCGAGCAGATTGGTCCGGCGGCGATGTTGACGCGGCTCAATCAGCAGATCGTGGAGAGCAGCGAGGGCGGGTTTATTACGTGCGTCTGTGTTCGTCTGGGTGAGGGTGGCGCGGTGACGGTAGCCAATGCCGGACATTTGGCGCCGTATCGGAATGGCGAAGAGATCGTTCTGGAGGCGGACTTGCCGCTAGGGATTATGGCGGGATGTGCGTACGCGGATCAAGCGTTGCAGCTGGGCGAAGGCGATCGGCTGATGCTGCTTTCCGATGGGGTGGTGGAGGCGCGCGATGCGCAGGGGGCGCTGTTCGGGTTTGAGAGGACGCGTGCGATTGCCGGCGAGAGGGCGGAGGCGATTGCGGAAGCGGCCCGAGCGTATGGGCAGGAGGACGACATCACGGTGGTGACGGTGGAGAGGACAGGGAATAGGGAATAGCCACCCCAGCGACGAAGACCTGTCGCTCTTCCCCACAAACGAAGACCTGTTTGTGGGAGCCCCTGTCGCTGGGGCCCCGGCAGGGAAATAGGGAATACAAAAGACGGGCTGGGTTGGGTTCGAACTTCCCCACCCTAGCCGCAAAGAGCGCGGCTAGAATGGGGCACCCATTTCTGTGCAGATGGCGGCGTCGCCGGAGACGGCCTGAAATGAAACGAGGCGAGGAATTCAGAGATGGGACGGGATTTCCACGGATACAGGCGAGGAAAGGGTGAATACAATCAGAGGCGAGAAACGGCAGCCGTTTTGTGCGGGCTTGGTGTGTGTAAGGGCAAAACCGGAGAAGTCGAGCCATTTAGGCATTCTGTGGTCTTGCTGTAGCCTGTGAACAAGCGGATCGGCTGACCTTCGGGGTTGAACGTTGCGGTGGAAAGCTGCAACGGCGAGGTGGGATCATGCCGATGGTGGAGACTGAAGTCGAGAAGGTCGAGAAGCCGGCCGCGCAGGGGGCAGCGATGGAGATAACCGTAAGCCGCCAGGAGCTGTTGAAGGAACTGACCGCGACGCAGAGTGTGGTGGAGCGGAAGACGACGATTCCTATTCTCTCGAACTTTCTGGTGGAGGCCGAGGGCGACAAGCTGAATATCACGGCGACGGATCTCGATCAGGCGATCCGGACTAGCGCGACGGTGAAGGTGAAGAAGGCGGGGTCGTGCACGATCCCGGCGCGGAAGCTGTACGACTACATCAAGCTGCTGCCGGATGGCGATATTGCGATCAAGATGCTGGAGAACCACTGGGTGCAGATCCGGTCGGGCCGTTCCAACACGAAGATGGTGGGGATGGCGCGGGCGAACTATCCGCAGGTGCCTGAGTTTCCGGTGGTGACGGCGACGAGCATTCCGGCGGCGGCGCTGAAGACGCTGATTGCGCGCACGATATTTGCGATATCGAACGAGGAGTCGCGGTACACGCTGAACGGCGCACTGCTGGTGTTGAAGGCAGAGTCTCTGGCGATGGTGGCGACGGATGGACACCGGCTGTCGTTTGTGGAGAAGCCGGGCGAGGCTCTGGAAGGGATCAGCGGGGAGAAGCGAGTGCTGATTCCACGGAAGGCGCTGGCGGAGCTGCAGCAGCTGCTGTCGAACACCGATGTGGAGAAGGTGGAGTTTGCCGACGACGAGCACACGCTGTTTTTCCGGGTGGGACACCGGACGTTGAGCACGCGGAGATTGTCGGGGCAGTTCCCGAACTACGAAGCGGTGATGCCGCGGGACAACACGCGGTTCGCGGTGGTGCGGTCGAGCGAGCTGGGGGCGGCGATTCAGCGGGTAGCGCAGTTTGCCGATGAGAGATCGGGAGCGATCCGGCTGCGGTTGGAGAACAACGAGCTGAAGATCAGTTCGCAATCGACGGAGAGCGGCGAGAGCGAGGACACGATCGATACGCCGTATTCGAGCGACCCGATCGTGGTGGGATTCAACTCGTCGTACATCATCGACTTTTTGAAGGCGCTGGGGAACGAGGGAGAGGTGCGGCTGGAGTTCAAGGACTCGCAGAGTGCGGGTCAAATGCGGCCCGAGGATCCGGATGCGGAGTTCAAGTCAAGATACGTGCTGATGCCGATGCGAATCTGAAGACAGTGCTCAATTCATCATCGACAGTAAGTAGAAAAATAGTGCGGCCCGGCGAAGATGCCGGGTCGTTCTGCATTTGGCTCCTTCTTTTGATTGTTGCCGTCAAACCAGCCGAAAAGCGGCTAACACGGCCACTCGACAGACGACGGGGAAGGAGGCCGGCAAGAGTCTCTTAGCCGGCACCGATGATGCCTTGCCGCAAGGCGACGGTTGCGGCCTCCGTTCGATCCGCGACTTGCAGCTTGGCGCTGATGTGGTTGATATGATTCCGCACCGTGTAATGGCTGATTTGAAGAATCCGGGCGATCTCTTTGTTGGTCAGCCCTCTTGAGACCATTTCGAGAATTTCAATTTCGCGGGCGCTCAAGCTGGATCGAGCGTCCCGTTCCTCCATCCAGTGCGCGATCCGTTCGGGGAAGTAAGTGCCGCCGCCGGCCACCGCTTCAATTGCAGCGAGGATCTCTTCGCGCGGTGCATTCTTGGAAAGATAGCCGCGTGCACCAGCTTTGACCGCCTGGTAAATCTCTTCTTCATACTCGTAGCTGGAGAGGATGATGGTTTTGGGTGGGTCGTCGTGCGTCTTCAATAGATTCAGCAGATCGATCCCACTGACGCTTGGCATGCGCAAATCCAAAAGCATCACGTCGACCGAGGAGTGTTTCAGTACTTCGAGTGCCTCTTCCCCGGAATGGGCAGCGCCGGCGATTTTGACAGCGGGTTGCCTGCGGAGCAGCGACACCAATCCAGCTCGAACAACTGGATGGTCGTCAACGATGAGAATCCGAACAGCAGCTTTAGCCCCTGACGCGTTCAGCATGGGTCTTCCTTAGTTGAGTGAGCCACCGGCGTGAGAGCGTCTGGAGGAAAGAGGGCGGCAATGGAACCAGTGTATGGACTGCCGTCCCCTGCCCCGGAGAGCTTTCAATTCTGCAATGAGCAGATATATTGTCTGCTCGCTTCTGCATTCCACGAATTCCGAAGCCAGCCGAATCGCTTGAAACGACGAATCCCACGCCGTCGTCTTCAACGATCAACTCTACCGTGGATTTTCGATACACGAGGGAGATCTTGAGCCGCGAACATCGAGAATGGCGGACGGCATTCGCAATGGCTTCGTAGCCGATGCGCAGCAATGTGTCTGAGACACGCAACGGAATGTTCTGCACAGTCCCTTCGCTCACCGAACCAATCTCGATCGACGAACACTGAGAAGTCATGCGGCGTGCGCATTCTTCGAGCGTGGACAACAACCCGACGGACTCCAGATGTTCGGGCCGCAAAGCGGAAATGCTGCGTCTTGCCTCTTCGTGACTGGTACGCACCATGTCCTGGGCCAGCTCGAGCTGGGGTGTGATGTCGAATCCGTCTTTGACGTCGTCGCGAATGGCCTGAAGCTGGAAGCCGAGCCCAGCGAAGCTTTGAGCAAGCGTATCGTGCATTTCGTGAGCCAGACGTTGCCGCTCGTCGAGTACGGCCTGCATACGCCAGCGTTCCACAAAGAAGAATCCCATCATTCCGGCAAAGGAGAGAAGGAGTATCCCGATTACGAGTCCAAGAATGTGAGCCGGAGTCCACCAGGGCGGACCCTCCATGACTTCAATGTCCTCAGAGGATGGCAGCAGCAGTGCGAAGGCGGTTAAATCATGTGTGTACCTGGAATCGGTCACACAGATTCCGCGCAATCGCAGCTTACTTTTCTCTTTGAGCGCCTTGAGATGAGGCGAGCTACCGAGGCCATTGACCACGGCAAGAAAGGACTGGCTCCCATCCTCCAATGTCAAGATTTCGGTTCCATCCTCTTCGCGTTTTTCGTCAAGTTTCCCCTGTACCTCTACGTATTGGGCATCGAATGTTCCTGCAGCGGCCTGCGACGCGGCCACTGCAACCGGAGAAACCGGGGTATGGGACCAGAGCAGGTGGATGTCTGCGTTGCGCATCTCCGAGCTGAAATCGTGCAGATATGCATCACCCCTGGCTTCGATTTCATCCCCGATCTGTAAAGGGGCATGCGGATGACTGCTGGAGATCGCGATGCCACCGGTCGAATCCTGTATGTAGAGCATTGGGGAGGTGAGCGTCACGACGCCCTGGACTGTAGCGGAGGTTGAGACGTCGGGGGACAAGACGCGAAGTCCGCTGATTGGCTGAGCATTGACGGCTGAACGGTGGGCTTGTAGATCGCGTTCAATGGGCTCGAGAAATCGGCCAGGCGGAGCCGGCTCCATTCCGGCTGGGAGTTGGGTCGGCACTGCCACTTGAGGTTGCAAGTTTCCGATCATGGAACGCAGGTCGCGTTGTGTCGCGGGGCGGGTCTCGACATTTCTCCATTGCGCGCCCGTGTTATACGACTTGAGGCCGAATCGTCCAGACTTGATGCAGTCAGGATCCCGAATCGCGATTGTGGTTGTTGGACCATTCTTGGGGGTGGCACTCACGGCGAAATCGCACTCGAAGGCCAGGAACTTGATGTGATACCACTGTTCCGCGAAGACGCGAGGCGACACTGCTTTCGCCGCATATTCTTTCCATCCATAGTCGGCCCGCCCCATCATCAAGGTGTTGTCGAGGTCACGCAATCCTGCCATGTAGCCGTGATAGGCATCGACGCCTGTTTCTTCATCACTGGCGCGGATGATCAACCCTGCGTCGCCATATTGGCCGAGCAGGAGCACATCTGCCTCAACGGAGTAGTTGGTCCAATCATCGGGGCCCGTCATTAACTTAGCCCCACGTTCGTCGGAGTTATTGGTCATCACGCCGTCGACGTATTGCCAGGTGCCGCCGAAAGCTTGCCAGTCATCCTGCTTCGCAAGCGAGACGATCTGGTGCGGCACGGGCTCCCGGTCCACGAACGATCGGTAGGCGAGCACAGCGATCGCAAGCAGGCCCAGCAGTGCTATGCCGAGCAGAGCGAGGAGGGCATACCGTTTCGCGACGTTGCGGCTCATTGAGGCGGCCACCACGACATGGTTTCGATCTGACGGATCTCGGCCGAATCCACATTTTCGCGGGTCATCAGGACAGGCTCAGTTTTGAATTCTCTGGGCCCGGACACATCGTGAATCTCGCGATCAATGAGTTGCATCGCAATTCGCCCCATGGCGAAGGTATCTTGCACGACGACTGAGTCGATGCCTCCGTCTCGAATGGGTGGAATCAGGTCCTGGTCAAATCCGACGAGCTTGATCGTTCGCGCCTTGCCAAATTCTGCCAGGGCGTAATATGTACCGCGCGTTGCGGCGAGGGAGAGGGCCACGATTGCGTCGAGCGAATCGCCGCCGGTCAACAATTCTTCTGCATTGTGCTGCTCCTGAGGCACACTCGAGAGGCCCAGTCTGCGCGCGACAATGTGGATGCCTGGGAATTCGCTGTTGAGCGTGGACTCAAAGCTTCGCTCACGCACGGTGTTGCTGTTGAGCTCGGGCTGGATTCCAACGATGGCGATATTCCCTTTGCCCTGGAGGATCAATCCAATTCTGCGTGCGGCGATCCGTCCTCCAGCAGGTTCGTCGTTCAATACATAACCGAGTTTGGTTCCGGAGGGGATGCCGAGTTCGGTGTCGATTACGACCACCGGAATGCCTTGCGCGAGAACGCGGCGGATGGGCGTTCGCATGGGGAGTGTTTGGATGGGCGAGACGATAATTCCAGCCATTCCCCGATCGACAGATTTCTCGATTAAAGAAATTTGGGTCTGGGTGTCGTCGTCTCGCATGGGCGCATTCCAGTAGACATTCAGCCCGACCGAGCGTGCGATTGTGGCGGCGCCTGCGTGCTCCGGCTCCCAAAGGGCGGTCCCGCATGTTCTAGGAATGACCGCGATAGTCAGAGGGGTCCGCTTGCAGCCGATAGCGGAAAGGGCGACAAGAACGAAGCCGCGCACCAACAACCTGGAAAGTGTGCGAACGAGAACGCGACGATTCCAACAACAATCCATTCGCCTCATCCTTGCGCGACTTCTTTCTGCGCGCGACTTCTTTCTGCCAGGTTTCCAACTCCGCATCAATCTGCAGTTATCGCCTTCCGCGGATATGGGTCATCTGTCCCATAGGAAGAAAGACGGAAAGGTGTTGGTGTGTTTCGGTTGCGCAAAGCCAACTGACGGGCAATTATACGGCGCGTGTGAGCACGTACGATGTGAGTGCAATTCATCCGTCACGGCACGGGAATGGACGGGGCCTGACCGACGAGGTGTGGACGATTGCGGGATCAGCAACAGGATGCTATAGTCGCGGATCATCCGAGATGCAGAGTCCAGGGTGGAACATATTCTTATCTATCAGGAACGCCTCGCACCAAGAATGTTTGCGGCACGAAAGATCGGCAAGGCCAAGAGAATTGACGACGTGGAGGATGGATGAAGATGAAACCCGCGCCATATGGCCTGAAGCATGGATTGGCTCTCGATAAAGGCGTAGCAGGAATGCGCAACGCGAAGGCATTTCTGGCGATTGGGCTGGCTTTGGTTTTCGGGTGGAGCTGCATGCAGTGCCGCTTGGGAAGCGGGCGCGAGGTTTTGGCCCAAAGCCGCACCGATCTTGCCGCGATCAATGTGGACTATCCGGAGGATGGGTCAATCTTTCCGCCGGAGATCACAGCGCCAACTTTCATTTGGCATGACCAATCGAAGGCCGCCGCAGCATGGACGATCGATGTGTCGTTCAGCGATGGCTCGCCGGCAGTTCGGTTTCAATCTCAAGGCTTGCGCCTTCGCATCGGTGAGATCGACCCGCGCGCGGTTTCTCTGAGCAATGAACCGCCCGCGGTCGCGCCCCGGCTCGCCGCCGGCCACACCTGGACTCCGACAGCGGAGGCCTGGCAGGCGATCAAGCTGCACTCAAGGGATCACGCAGCCAGAATCACGATCACGGGAGTCGAGACTGGGCAACCGGGTGGAGCCGTCTCGCGCGGCGCCGTGACCATAGAAACCTCCAAGGATCCGGTGGGAGCGCCGATTTTCTATCGCGACGTGCCGTTGATTCCGTCGAAGGGGGAAAAGGGCGTGATCCAGCCGCTGGCCAAACAAGATCTGCCCCTTTTGGCCTGGCGCCTGCGCGATATTGGCCAACCCACCAGCCGTTTGCTGCTTACCGGCATGCACACTTGCGCCAATTGCCATTCATTCTCGCTGGACGGAAAGACGTTTGGAATGGACATCGACGGCCCTGCAAACGACAAGGGGCTCTATGCACTCACTTCAATCAAGCCGCAGATGTCTCTGCGCAATCAGGATGTGATCTCGTGGAGTTCGATCAAGGACAACACGGCTTCGCCGTCGAGAATCGGCTTCATGTCGCAGGTATCACCGGATGGAAGGTACGTAGTGACGATGTTGCGGGATATGAAGGCGCAACTCGCGAAGAGCTACTACCTGGTCAACTTCCAGGACTACCGTTTTCTCCAGGTTTTTTATCCCACGCGGGGAATCCTAGCCTGGTACGACCGGACTACGGGGAAGAAGCAGCCTTTGCCGGGGGCCGACGATGAGCGTTTCGTGCAGACGAATGCAGTGTGGAGCCCAGACGGCAAGTTCGTGGTCTTTGCCCGGGCGGAGGCGCGTGCCCCGGAGACGCCGGGCCAGGATGTACCAACGCACGCCAACGATCCAGAGGAAACTCAAATCAAGTACGACCTGTATCGAATCCCTTTTAACGGGGGCAAGGGCGGCGTCCCGGTGGCGATTGAAGGCGCTTCAAAGAACGGGATGAGCAACAGTTTTCCGAAGGTCTCACCCGATGGCCGCTGGATCGTGTTCGTCGAGAGCCGTAATGCAGAGTTGATGCGCCCCGACAGCCAACTCTATATCGTTCCTTTCGCGGGCGGGGTGGCGCGGCGTCTTCGTTGCAATACGCCGCTGATGAATTCGTGGCACAGTTTCTCGCCGAATGGCCGGTGGATGGTTTTCTCCTCGAAGAGCCGATCACCCTACACGCAGATGTTTTTGACGCATCTGGAGAAAGATGGCAACTCCAGTCCGGCAATTTTGGTCGACAACGCAACCGCGGCCAATCGGGCAGTCAACATTCCGGAGTTTGTGAATATACCTTCCAATGGGTTGATGAAAATCGATGTGCCAGCGGCCGAGTCCTACCGGCTTCTAGATACTGCTTCGGATCTTGCTGCGCAGGGCAAGATCGACGAGGCAATCGTGGAATGGAGACGAGTTTTGGAAATGGATCCGCGCAATGCCTCAGCACATAGCAATCTCGGTGCAGCGCTGATGACAAAGGGGAACACCGCCGAGGGGAGGAGGGAGCTGCAGGAGGCGCATGAGATCGATCCGCTTACCCCCGACCCGGAGGAAGTGGAGATCACTTTCGAGTTGCAGTTGTATTATCGGCAGCAATTCAACGCCGCGATTGCAAGCGCCAACTGCAAAGAGGTCGCTACATACGGGCAAAAGCTCCTCGCTTCGAGCCCGGACAGTGAAGTTGACAGGGCAATGAAGGAGTGCGCGACTCAACCGGTGCGCGTGCAGCGGTAAAAGAGAGGCGCGGCTATTCGAAAGGTAAGGACCTCAAGCCAAGCGCGCTACACTGATACGCGTCCAGGTGCAGATTCTCAGGCGGCACATACGCAGCGTGAGATGTTCTGTTGTCGATGCGGGCACAAGGAAAGCGAGGTGGGAGCGGCATGAATGCGAATTCTGTTTCGAGCAGAATTCAATGGGCGCTTCTTCTTCTTCTTTTCCTGCCATCGGCGCTTTTTGGGCAAACGCCGACTGAGCGAGCGCAATCGATCACTTCGGCGCTGCAAGAAAGACAGTTTGACAAGGCTCTGCAGTCGGCTCAGTCAGCGCTGCAGGGTTCGCCCAACAATCCGCAGCTATGGATGCTGCAAGGCTTGGCGTATGCGGGGACGGGCGATGCGAAATCCGCGCTAGCGTCGTACCAACATGCGCTGAAGATTTCTCCGGACTATCTTCCGGCTTTGGAAGGAGCGGCTCAGGTCGAGTACGAGGCCGGAAGCGCCGACGCAATTCCTCTGCTTGAGCGGGTGTTGAAGATTCGACCGAACGATGTCACTTCTCACGCGATGATGGCTGTTCTGGCGGAGAAGAAGGGGGACTGCGCGACGGCAGTCAGTCATTTTTCGAAGAGCGGGCCCATGCTGGATTCTCAGCCTGAGGCGCTGCAGGGTTACGGTGTATGCCTGCTGGAGCTCAAGCGGGACGACGAGGCGATCGGAGTTTTTCAGCAACTGATGACATCGCGTCCGAATGACCTGCGTTGCAGGCGGGCGCTGGTGGCAGTTCAGCTCGCAGCGGGAAGGCCGCAGGAGGCGCTGGCAACCATGCAGCCGCTGCTGGGTTCGGAGCCGGACGTGAGTACGATGCGGCTGGCGGCCGCGGTGTATGAAGCGAACAAGGACACGCCGAATGCGGTAAAGATTTTGAGAGACGCAATCGTAAGAGATCCGCTGCAGACTGCGTTGTATGCCGATTTCGCCGAGCTGGCCATGGATCATCAGTCATTTCAGGCGGGCGTTGAGATGATCGACGCCGGACTGAAACTGCAACCGGGAGCTGCCCAACTCTACGTGGCTCGAGGCGTGCTGTATGTGCAGCTCGCCGAGTATGAGAAGGCGGAGGCCGATTTTGAGAGAGCGGAGCAACTGGATCCGGGACAAGGGATGAGCTCGGCGGCCGAGGGGATGTTGGCGGAGGAGCAGAACCAGAACGATCCAGACCAGGCGCTTGGAACGGTGCGAGCCAAGCTTGCCGAAAAGCCCGATGACGCATTCCTGCTGTATCTGCAGGCCGCGATTCTATCGCAGAAGGCTGCAGAGCCGGGCTCGCCGGAATTTCAGCAGGGGCTTGAATCCGCGAAGCGAGCCGTGGCTTTACAGCCTTCGCTCACTGCGGCCCACAATGTTCTGGCGAAGTACTATCTTGACGCGGGCCAGACTGCGGAGGCGGCCAAGGAGTGCCGGATGGTTCTGGAGCAGAGTCCTTCCGATCAGAGTGCCTTGTATCATCTGGTGATGGCGCTACGCAAAACGGGGGATCAGTCGGAGATTCCCGATCTTCTCAAAAGGCTGGCGGAGGCGCGCCGGACGGCCACCCGAGAAGAGGGCGAACGGAACCGCTACAAGCTGGTGGTGACTCCATCGGCCTCGTCCAATTAGCCTGAAGCGGGATGGTTGGACCCGGTAAACCTTTACTCGGGCCCCGCCGAACCGCCATAATTAGCCCGGTAAGACATCCCTTTTATGACTATCAGCCGGCGTTCCTTTGTTGTCCTCTCACTCTGCGCCTCTGCCGAGCAGCTGCTCGGACAGCAAACGGGAATGGCATCGCGCAACATCGCGCCGCAGGCGAAGCCTGCCCCATCGGGTCGGCCTTTCAATGCGCATTTCATCGATGTCGCCAAGGATGCGGGCCTTCGTTCTCCGATCATTTATGGCGGAGTGGACTCGAAGAAATACATCATGGAAGCCAACGGATGCGGTTGTGCTTTTATCGACTATGACAACGATGGTTGGATGGATATCTTTCTGTTGTCGGGGACGCGGCTTGAGGGCGACCCTCCCGAAGCGACCAATCGCCTGTATAAGAACAACCGCGACGGCACGTTCACGGATGTGACGGAGAAGGCGGGGTTGAAAGCGGTTGGCTGGGCAAATGGAGTATGCATCGGCGACTACAACAACGACGGCTTCGACGATATTTTCTGCACATACTTCGGCCAGAACCGCCTTTATCGGAATAACGGCAACGGGACTTTCACGGACATGACACGAGAGGCCGGACTCTGGGAGACAGGCCCGGCTCGATGGGGAACGGGATGCGCCTTTGTGGATTACAACCGCGATGGTCATCTCGATCTCTTTGTTTCGAACTACATTCGGTTTTCGTTCGAACACGCGCCTGTCCCTGGGGAGAAATCGACGTGCAATTGGAAGGGCATCCCGGTGAATTGCGGTCCGCGCGGGCTGCCGCCTGGACGGCACACTCTTTACCGCAACAATGGCGATGGCACTTTCACCGATGTTACGAAGCAAGCGGGAATCGACGTGGCCACCGAGAGCTATGGAATGACCGTGGTTACGGCGGACTTCGACGAAGATGGCTGGCCCGATATCTTTGTCGCGTGCGATTCGACTCCGAGCCTTTTGTTTATGAACAATCGGGACGGGACGTTTCGGGAAGAAGGAGTCACGCGCGGCGTTGCTCTAAGTGACGATGGAATGGAACAGGCCGGAATGGGAGTCGGGATAGGGGACTATAACCTCGACGGACACCTGGATCTTTTCACGACGCATTTTGTCAGCGACACGAGTGGACTTTACCGGAATGACGGGAAGGCGAATTTCGATGAAGTAACTCGTGCCGCGAGGACCGGTGTCGAGACACGCTTCACAAGCTGGGGCGCGGGGATGGTCGACCTGGATAACGACGGGTACCCGGATTTGTTTTTTGTGACAGGCAGTGTGTATCCGGAGGTTGAAAAGACGCTTCCGCAGTATCCCTACAAGACGCCGCGTGTTTTGTTTCGCAACCTGGGCAACGGCACTTTTGAGGAACTCGATTCGCAGGGCGGCGAAGGTGTGATGGCGGCGCATAGCAGCCGCGGCTGCGCCTTTGGCGATTTCGATAATGACGGCGACCTGGATGTGCTGATCGTGAACATGAACGAGCCACCCTCTCTTTTGCGCAACGATCTTGGGGGCAAACAGAACTGGCTGAAGGTCAAGCTGGAGGGAGTGAAATCGAATCGAAGTGCGATTGGAGCTCGAGTGATCGCGCATTATGGAAACAAAGTCCAGGCACAAGCGCTGGTGAGTCAATCGAGCTACTACTCCTGCAACGATCCGCGGCTTCATTTTGGTTTGGGAGCGTCCACGGAGGCGGCGGTAGATATTTACTGGCCGAGCGGTCTGCACGAGCGGCTCGAGCAGATATCCGCGAATCAGCTGGTAACGATCCGAGAAGGCACGGGGATTGTGCCGAATCGGGGTTGGAAGCGATAGTAGTTCTTTCTTTTTATTAACTTACAGCAATAGTACAAAGAACCCATTGACAGTGCATGAACGAATCTCCTACAAGCTTACTCGTCCCCGGGAAACGTTTTCTGACAAGAACCGAAAAGGGAATCCCGGCGGGATCATTCAGGAGGAGTCAATGGCACAACGTAGAGCGGCTTTCGTTGCCGCCCTGATGTGTTCTTTGTTTGCACTTTGGGTTGTTCCGGCCTTTGCGCAATTCACGGCGAACATCCAGGGCGTCATTCAGGATCCATCCGGGGCAGGCGTGGCCAAAGCGCAGATCGACCTTGTCAACACGGGAACGGGAGTCAAGCAGACTGCGACTTCTGATCCCTCTGGCAATTACCGCTTCGTGAGCCTTGCTCCGGGGAACTACGAGATCTCAGTCGAGGCGGCGGGATTTTCAAAGTCGGAGGCAGGCGTGACGCTTCTGACCGAGCAGAACCTCAATCTTCCGATCTCGCTGAAAGTGGGTTCTGCGACCGAGTCGATTGTCGTAAGTACCGAAGCGCCTATCGTGGATACAGCAGATAGCCGGAATCAACTCACTTTGGATAACAAGGGTGTCGCCGAGTTGCCGATCGTAGGACGCAATCTCGTGACGCTCGTAACGATGGCCCCAGGGGCAACGGGACTCGGAACCAGCACCTCTGGAAGCCCGGCATCCGGCGTGGACAACTACTCCACGGAAGAGCAGGTGGACGCCAGCGCGAACGGGCAGGGGGAGAACAACAATCAGTATGTGATCGATGGTCTCGACGTGACAAGTGGAATCCGGCAGGGAGTCTTGAACCTGACTCCGCAGCCTGAATCCATCCAGGAAACGAGTGTGCAGGTCAACACCTTCTCGGTTGAGCACAGCCGTGCGGCAGGTTTGCAGACCATCTTCACGACCAAATCGGGTACAGATTCGTTCCACGGTTCGGCGTCGGACTGGTTCAACTACCAGGGGATGTTTGCGAGTCAGCATTTCGTCGGTTATCCATACCAGCCCTTCCACTCGAACAACATGGATTTCGCCGTCGGCGGTCCAATCTTTCCCCATCACGAAAGCTTTTTCTTCTTTGCCGTGGAACCGCTGCGCTCGTCGGCCAGCGCGGGTGGATCCGTGACCTTTGCCGATCCGCAGTTCATTTCCTGGGCAGCAACGAATTATCCCGCCACCGTGGGAACGCACGTTCTCCAGACCTATACGCCTTCAGGGGTTGGCGGAGCGACAGTACAGCAGACAGCGGCGGATGTGTTTGGCAGCGCATCGGGTGGCTGCGGCACAGCCACAGGGCAGAATGGCGTTCCGTGCACTCTGGCGATGATTGACGTGGGCTCATTTGGCGCCACGCAAATCAGAAACGGCACGCAGTATTTCGCGCGCATCGATCAGGGCTTCAAAAAAGAACGTATCTACGTCAGTCTTTACCGCACGCTGCTGCAGACGGGGGCAGCTTCGCCAATGCCGCAGTTCTCGGCGTTGAACAACACGTGGCAAGTTGCGGGCCAGGTAGCCTGGACGCATACCTTCTCGCCTAACACGCTTAACGATGTGACGGCGGGGCAGAGCAGAGTTGAAGGTGTGTTGGGCAGCGGGGCGAAGGATTACACGGTGCCTTCGATTTCGGTGAATGGGATCAACGCGGACGCGGGCCAGGCATACGGTGTTGGTTTCGCTCAGGGCGACTTCATCCAGCATAACTACCACTGGCGCGACGTGCTCACGCATGTGCGCGGCACTCATACGTTGAGATTCGGGTACGAGGGTTGGTATGGAGACGACGTCGAGCCTTTCCAGGGACCGTGGTCGCAGCCCAAGTTTGCCTTCAGCAACTTGTTGAAGCTTGCCCAGGATGCGCCTGCGAGCGAAGGCGGGATTATGTACAACCCGGCAACTGGAACCGAGGCTCTGTGGAACTGGGACGCGGCGTCCAGAACGTTTGGGGCGTTCGCGGAAGACACGTGGCAAGCCAGCAAGAGGTTGACGCTGACTCTCGGTCTGCGTTATGACGATAGCGGAAATCCCTGGTCGAAGAGCGCCGCAACCGTCTTTGGCAACTTCTATCTCGGAACCGGGACGACACGGGCGCAGCAGATTGCCAACGGATATGCGAAGGCCACTCCCAATGCGCTTCTTCACTCTGTGGACAACCTGTGGAGTCCTCGCGTGGGCGTCGTCTGGGATCCGACGGGCAAAGGAGATTGGGCGGTACGCGGAGGTATAGGCATCTTCGACAACTGGCTTACATCGGCGAATATCCAGGAAGAGTTCCGCGGGAGCCCTCCGGGATTCGTCGAGCCGAACTTCTTTGCGGGAACCTCGACTCCTCCGATCTTCGGTCTGGGCACGACAAACAAGCCGCCGTTCGGGTTTACCTTCCCGACATTCACAGGAGGATTGAATTCGCAAGGCGGTGTCGTCGGGGCTAACTTCTCGATCGGCGGAATCGATCCACTTGTGAAGTCGCCAAAGTCCGATGTCTGGTCTCTCAGCGTGGAGAGAAGAATCAACCGGATATTCGCGGCTACGGTTGGATACAGTGGATCCCACACCTACGATATGGTCGGCAACGAGAACTCAATCGGCAACGTTTCGTACGGTGTGGACATCAACGTCCTTCCAGGAGACCTGATCACGCATGAGAGCCTGGCACCAACAGGGCTCAATCCGAGCTTCGGATCGATCCTTTATGCGGAGAACAACCGCTATGCGAACTATAACGGAGTGTTCTTCGACCTGAAGGGACGCTTGACGCGCGGATTTGTCGATGTTTCGTATACTCGTGCGAGTTCGAAAGACGACGGGCTGTCCTATCCTTCGCCGGACAACCCCTCACAGTACTACGCGCCGTCAATTTTCGACGCTCCGAATCGAGTCTCACTTACCCTGAACTACTCATTGAAGGGCTTGAACGATGGGAGAGGGGCTGTTGGCTACCTGACCGGAGGTTGGGGTGTCAGCGGTACGACCATTTTCCAGTCGGGCTATCCACTGACGGCGCAGAACAACAACGCTTACAGCCCGGTTTGCCAAAACACTGCCGCCAATGCGCCAGCCTGTCCGTCGGCAGCAAATCCTGCTGTGGGATATGCACCAGGGAGCGGCGACTATAACGCCGATGGCAACAACCTGGATTACCCCAACGCCACGAGTTATAAGCAGTCGACTGACAATAAGTCCTGGCTGACGGGAGCTATTCCAAAGACGGACTTTGCTGTTCCAACTTTCGGACAGGAAGGGAACGAAAAGCCAATGCAGTTCCGTGGGCCGAACTTCTTTGAGACGAATGGGAACTTCTACAAAGACACTCCGATCACGGAACATGTGAACTTCCAATTCCGGTTTGAACTCTTCAATGTTTTCAACCGGGCCAACTATGCAAATGTCGATGGGAACATTCCCGATGGGAGCTTCGGTGCTGCGACCGGTTCGCACGAACCGAGATTCTGGCAGTTGGGTGGAAGAATCTCGTTCTAGCTGTGGCGTTCGCGCCGATTGAACCTCCGATGGCCGGTGCACTTTCGATGCGCCGGCCATTCTTTTCGTGGGGTGCAGAGTCAGCGACAGCAAAGGGGTCTTACAATCTTGATTGTCAATCGGCCGCGCATGGTCTCACTGCATCCTGTTCGGCTCTCGTCAAATACGGCATGAACTTCTTTCCTTTCGTCCGCTTTACAGTTCTTCTTTGGATTGCGGTCGCCCTGTTCCTCCTTTCCCTCGCTGTTGCACAAACGGATCAAGATGGGATCCAGCGGATCGCTGCGGCTCTTCGGGAGGAACAGTACGAACCGGCGCTTCAAATGCTGCGAAACGCTTTGCGGCAAAATCCTCGCAATGCCGAACTCTGGACGATGCAAGGTGTTGCTTACAACGGCCTAGGCAGCGAGGAGGAAGCCCTGGGCGCCTTTCGCCATGCTCTGCAACTGTCTCCCGACGCGATTCCCGCGCTGCAAGGTGCGGCGAAGATCGAGTATGACAAGGGAGACGCCGCGGGCATTCCTATTCTTGAGCGTCTTCTTCGCCTGCGGCCCAGTGACCTGACCAGCCACGGGATGCTCGCCGTACTTGAGTATCAGCGGGGTCATTGCGACGCGGCGGTAGTTCATTTTGAGAGAGCCGCCTCGCTGTTTGAGGGGCAAGCGCCGGCATTGAACGCCTACGGAACCTGTCTCGTGAAGCTCCGGCAGTTCGATCGAGCAGCCGATGTTTTTCAGAAGTCTCTGGCACTCCATCCCGAAGACCGTCGCGAGCGGGAGGTGCTGGCCTCTGTGCAGTTAATGGCGCATCAGCCTCAGCAGGCGATTGCGACGCTGGATCCGCTGCTGAGCGCGACGCCGGATAGTGCAACTCTTGAGCTTGCTTCCGCTGCTTTCGAGGATAGGCACGATACCGACAAAGCGGTCGATGCTTTACGCCAGGCAATCCTGCTGGAGCCTCAAGACGTGAGCCTCTACGTGGATTTCGCAGCGTTGTCGGCTGCCCATCAGTCCTTTCAGATCGGAATCAACGTAGTGAACGATGGAATCGCGGTGCAGCCGAAAGCTGCGCCACTCTATCTTGCACGGGGCATGCTTTACGTTGAACTCGCCGAGTATGAGAAGGCTCAGGACGACTTCGATACAGCGTATAAGCTCGATCCCAAGCAATCCTTAACTGCCGCGGCGCAGGACATGACTGCTATACAACAAAACGATCTAACTGGGGCGCTGGCCGGAGTTCAGGCGAAATTGGCAAAGAGGCCGAACGATCCGATTCTGCTCTATCTCCAGGCCGATGTGCTTGCGCTGCAAGACCCCAAGCCCGGCTCGGCGGAATTTCAGAATGCCTTGCGTTCGGCGAAGAAGGCCACTTCTCTCGATCCATCGCTCGCTCCGGCGCGCACGGTCTTGGCGAAGCTCTATCTGGAAGCTGGGCAGCACTCGGAGGCAGCAGACGAATGCCGCAAGGCACTGGAGGTGAATCCAGACGATCAGACCGCCCTCTATCTTCTGATCCGCTCTTTGGGAAAGACGGAGCAAAGAAGCGAGGTCCCCGACCTGCTGAAGAGGCTGGCTCTGGCACGGCAGAAGGCAGCCAACAAGAAGCGCGAAGAGAATCGGTTCAAACTCGTTGAGGGAGAACCCGAGCCCAAATGAGACCGCTTCCGGAAGATACCCTACCCGATGTTGGCGAGGCTGCTACTTTCCTCGTTCAGGCAACTGTGATGCGGTAGACACAGCGTTTGCCGCCGCGAAGAATCGACTCTTCCAGTTCTGCCTTGACGGGTCGTCCGAGGATCTCTGAGTAAGCTTCCTCCTGCCATCCCAGAGTGCAATCACAGAAGCTCCCGGGAGTCATGCCCACCTTGACCATCGGACAGCTGCACGAAGGTCCCTTGTCGACGATCCGGATGGTGCCTTTGGCTTCGTCGTAGTCGGCTTCGGCCATCCAGTTTCGGCGGCCCTCTTCAAGAAAGCCGCGGATGTTCCCTTTGTATCGATCGAGCAGGTCGGCACGGTATGTGTCGGCACATTGGCCTCCAAGCCGATGGAGAATCTGCTTGCGCTCCTGCTCAGGCAAACGTGTTTCGAGGATCTGGACGAGCTTGGAGAAGCGCAGGCGCGCGGCTTCGGCGCGGCTACTCACGTCCTCCAATTCCTTCGGGCTGCATGTCGGCGACGCAGCGTCGGCAGCCAAGGCTGCCTTTCCTGCGCAACAGAAACCTGCCGCGCCGACGGCGGCGACACAGTCTCTCACGAATTCTTTTCGATTCATCATGATCGTGGCTCCTCCCTTACTGAGAGCTCGAAGTCAAATCTGCAGGCGCTCGAATCACGATGC
Source organism: uncultured Acidobacteriaceae bacterium (assembly GCA_963778705.1). Lineage (GTDB taxonomy): Bacteria > Acidobacteriota > Terriglobia > Terriglobales > Acidobacteriaceae > Telmatobacter. The sequence goes on along the minus strand of CAVZVM010000006.1, from coordinate 90,426 downwards.
GGGTGGTAAGAGATCGCGTTGCCCTGCGAGCATGGGCTTCAAACGCGGCTCAGCTCTTGATTTGTTGGTAGGTGCTGTAACTCTCCTTGTCGATCGACATGAAGGGCCGCATGGATATCTGGGCGCCGTCCGCCGAAGTCGCACTCCAGTCGCCGGCCGCATTGTTGAGCGACGTGGCGTGGAGAAGAGACTGTGCGTCAAAGGTGGGTTGCGTTTCCGCAATTGCCATGAGCACCAGAGGACCCTGGAGCAATGCAACGAGGTTCGGGTGATTTGCATCGACTGCCTCCAGGCGGAGCGGCATGGGCAACTCGATCTCGATGCGATCGCCATCCTTCCAGGTATTGTGCAGGGCCGCGAAGTGTCCCGGCTCAATTGCGTCCGCGACACGCTTGCCGTTCACCATAACCACAGGATTGGGAGTGGCCCACGCGGGGATGCGGACGTAGATTGTGCAATCGTGCGGCTCGGAAGACGAAACCTGAAGCTCGATCTTGTTGTCGAGTGGATAGCTGGTCACCTGCGCCAGCCCGAGCTTAGTGCCACCGTCGGTCCACTGCACGCTCGAGGGTGTAAACAGGTTCACATAGATGCCGTCGTGGGAACGCAGGTATGTGCTGATGTGGTAATCGGCGGCGAGTTGAGGAAAGGTGCCGGAGCAGCAAGGCCACTTATCCTTGTACCAGGCTTTTTTGCCGGTGTTGGCGTAGTCGGAGTAATAGAACGAGGTTCCATCGGCTTGGATTGGCCACGCGCCGAGGATCGTGTTGAAGAGTACACGCTCCATGCTGTCGCCGTAATGCGCGTCCCTTGTCACACGCAGAAGGTAGCGTGCGATCTTGAAGTGGCCGTACGCTCCACACGGTGTTTCGAAGCTTGCGTGGGTTAGAGCCAGGCTATCCCCCAATTGGCCGGTTCCCGGCTCGCCGAAGGATTCGTTCGGTCCCCAGCCTCCGGTCGCGAAGCTCTGAGTCTTCTGCAGCATCTCGAAGCCGTTCTTCGCAGCGCGCAAGTGTTTCTCACTGCCAAGCGTGATGTACGCCTGCATCGCCGAACTGAATGCGTTCACGTGGCTATACGCGTGCTCGAAAGGAAGCACGTTGTTGCCTTCGGCGAGAGGATTGAAATAGGTATCGTCCTCCAGGAACTTCCGGGCCATATCCAGGTAGAGAGGCTTACCGCTTCGCTGATAGGCGAGGAAGAGGTTCTCCGGCAGGGTGTAGGTTTCATCCCATGTGTAGGCGGTGTCCTTATGCGGCCTGGATCGTTGTTCGGCGCGCGACAGCGCCTTTTCGGGAAGATAGGCGGCGATCGCGCGCGTGAGCCGCTCGTGAATCTCCATCGCCATTGGATCGTGCGCATACTCGTGTGCGTCAATCAGGCCACAGGACAGTTTGTCGTATGTGTATGCGGGAAGGCGGTAGTTGACGAAGAAGGTTGCTTTTGGATCGAGTGTTTCGCCATAGCCCTTGACCAGGCGGTTGATCTTGGCGCGTGTTTCCTCCGAGCCAGTTGCAGCATAAGAGCGGGCAAGTCCAGAGAGGTATTGCCCAAACGAGTGTCCCGCGATGAATCCATGGAAATCGTTTCGCTCCAGGCTGAACCCGGTGAGGTCGTACCAGCCTCCCATGTCTTCTCCGGGTGCGGGGAGCCCGGCAACCTGCCGGAAGACTTTCAGCATGCGATCTTCGTCGAGATGCAGGTAGCGGGCATGGTTCTCATCGAACTGCCGCTTCATCGGTCCGTCGTGTAACTGCACGTCGCTGTAGGGAAAGGTAGCAAGTGGAGTGGTGACTGCGACCACGCCCCTTCCTTCCTCCGCGAGGATCGGCAACGACTTTGTTGTCACCATGCCAGCCGCGCCGACACTCGCTGCCTTAAGAAAGGTCCTGCGGTCGATTCCATTTGCCATTGAGGCACCACCTATTCCGAATGAAGAAAGCGTTTGCTCAAACGCTAGGTCCATGGTGGTGTTGTGTCAATGGGTCATTGATGCTATTCAGCGCGGCTCGACTTATAACCGGGAACGTAAGCTATAAGTCAACGGCGGCGGGGCGATTAGTTCTTAAATCCACACCTTCGACTCGACAGGGGGTTTGGGGCGACGCCAACGCTGCGGATCGCGGTCGCTGGGATAGTCGGGCGGAGCGCCAACGCGATTCATACGCGCGAAGTTAGGGATCGCAAGCATGGGTGAACCATCTTGCCATTCACCCGCGATTACCATGACGCCGCCGAGCAAGTCCGGCTTCCACTCTGCCTTGAGGGGTGCGTCGCTCAGCCTGCGATCGATGTTCCGGTTGTCTGCCGTCTCAACGTTGTACACCAGAGGCCCGTATTGCAGAGCGACCAAATCGACATCGGCCTCGATGCGCTCGTCGGCGTGCACGCGCTGGGGCTCCAGGGGGAATTCCACTTCGATCCGGTCGCCGTGCTTCCATTCGCGCGTCACGACGGCGTAGCCTCTTTCGATCTTCGGCGTGTGCTCCTGTCCATTGACCGCGAAGCGCTTCACGCCCTGGATCGCGGGGCTCTGCTTGTAAAGCTTGCTCGTTGTCCGATTAGGAATACGCACAAAGACGGAAAAGGTCTTTGGCTCTTGGGGGTTGACAGTAATTGAAACCGACCCATGCCACGGGTACTCTGTTTTCTGGATCACTTCGACGTTGGCGCCAGCGATCTGGCCAACAGGAATGCGGCTGCCCACGAACATGTTGACGTAGAGCGCATCCTTACTCTTCACATAGGCCCAGGTTGGAATCATGAGAAGCGTGCGGGAGACATTGCCGACGCAGCAGGGGCACACGTGCCACTTAGCGCGCTCCGTGTTCACGAGCGGATTGGTGTAGCAGAAGCTTTGACCGTCGAGCGCCACTCCGCCGAGAAGAGCGTTGTACATGGTTTGCTCGTAGAGGTCGGCGTACTTTGCATCGCGATAGGCGAGGTTGAGTTTGTACTGGAAGAAGACAACGCCGCAGCTTGAACACGTTTCGCAATAGGCTTCGTTGCGAAGGGAGTAATTTGGCCCGAAGCCTTCTGAGGTTTCTCCGCTGCCAATTCCCCCGGTCAAGTAGTACTTCTTGTTGACCATGTTGTCCCAGAGCGAAATGACTGCGCTTTGGTAGTCGCGGTCCTGGGTCTCGGCCGCAATATCCGCCATGCCCGAGTAGAAGTACATTGCACGCACCGCGTGTCCGACGGCCTCATATTGCTGGCTCGGGGGAAGGTGGCTCTGGTCGTACTCCGATCCGCCGCGTCGCGAATCGAGGAGGAACTTCGCGAGCGAGATATACGCATCTCCGCGATGGTTGCCTTCCTGATCGTTGACGAATCGTCCGAATCGAACCAGGGCCTGTTCCATTTCCTGGTGCCCATCGAACCAGTCCTTCTTGCCTGGACCGATATTAGCTACCCAGCAGTCAGCGAGTTTCTTGGCGGCGTTGTAGAGGCGAAGGTCTTGACCGTCTGTGAGCGTGTAGTGATTGATGGCCGATTCGATGAAGTAGCCGGAGACGTAGCCCTCGTGGTTACCGCGATGATCGGGCGACCAGCGTTCTGGCCAGTCTTTTCGGTCGGCCAGAATGTATGCCGTCTGGAGATAGCCGTCGGGCATCTGTGCCGCGAGGACGATCGGAATCCAGCGCTCGAGAGTCGCGTGCATCAGGTCCTGCGATCGGATGATTTCGGGATCGCCTTGCGGATCGACCATCATTGCGATGCACATCGACTCGACGGTCTGATGGACCCAGGCGTTGGAGAACACGTAGCCCTTGTGGCGGCCATGGGGTTCGCCTCGATTGGCTTTGCCGGCCTCGATGAAGTTGTCGATGCCACCGTCGCCGCGCATGGGGGCAATGTCGGTGCGTTCACACATCGCGATGCAGTGAGGAATCCAATCGACGATCAGGGCTTTGGCGCGCCGATTCCAGAGAGGGCTGTCGATGGAGTAGGGGCGCGTGTAGACGACATCGAGACGATCGGCTGGCGGGGCCGGTTCCACATGGACCTTGATTGAGCGCGGAGCGCCCTTTTCATGCGACGCCTGGAGCGCAAGAACATAATCGCCCGGCTCAGAAAACGCGGCGGTGGTTACGAGCGAACCAGCAGCGGCGAAGTCGACGATCCCTGGCCCTTGCGTCTTCACCCAGCGCGCGCTGTTTTCGGGAGAATCTTCGAGCCAGGTTGCCTTTCCGGAGAGATAAGTTCTGCCGTCGCTCACGACGGAACGGTCAACGCCAGCATCGACTACTGGCGGAAGAGATGGAGTTGGGCCGTAGTTGAAAACGCGCCACTCGAGGATTCCTGCGGGCCGATTCGATTGAGGAACGACCTCCAGCCGCAGTTTGTCGGTCAACACAGGATCGAAGACAGTTGCGTTGAACGTATCTGGAGCAATCGCCAGACCCTGCGGGTGTTGTGCCGGAACAAAGTCGGCGCCATTCCAGTAGAGGATTCGATAGCTCTCGGGGGCTTCGATCTGCCGCCAGGCGCTGCCCGGAATGGCCGCGGGACGCGGGCGATCGACTGCCCAATAGACTTCCACCTTGTTGACGTTTACCGGTTCAGGCCACTCGTATTCCACCCAGCTGGTTCGATCATCCGACTCCGGCGATGCCCACAATGAGTAAAGCGCGTGGGAACGGTCGAACGAGTTTTCGGGGATGAAACCGTCGTTCAAGGCAGAGATCTTGTTCTCACTTTGCATGGTGCGGGCGGCCGGAACTGCGACTCGAGCGATATTCAGAGGACCGTCTGTCGTCTGGGCAGACGCGCCTCTTGCCGCGAGTGTTGTCAGGAGGGCGGCGCTTCCCAGCCCGGTCATGAATTCCCGCCGATTCGGACCACTTGCTGCCTTTTGATTTGACGGCTGTTCAGGTGTGCTCTTCGTGCAAGGGTCCCGATCCATTCGTGGCCTCCCACTTCTAACGTCTACAAGGCAATTGCTGGCATAGGTGCTGCAGGATTGGCAGGGTTCGACGAACACTGAGACGAAGGAGCATTTTCTCCTGACAGCCAGGAGATCGTCGGCGAATCCCTATCCTTGGGTACACTACGGTACGTCTTGCCGGCAAATTCGTGCAATGGTGCAGCTGTACTATCCGGGGGCTGATTCGATTTGAATTCGGCGGCTTATCGCACTTATTTTTGTGGAGTTAGATCAAGGCCAGGGCCGTGTGTTTGTGGCGGGATTGCGGGTGGGGTTATCCGGCGGTGACGTCTTTGAGTTGCTCCTGGAGATAGGCAGCGATCTTTCCCTTTCCCCATGTGGAGATGAGGGCGTCGACGCCGGCGCGGACGACTGCGTCCCGGATGCCGTCGCCGATGGCGCTTTCGAGCAGAGGTTTGGCGACGCCGTGGAGGCGCTGCACAACCATGTCGATGATCTGATTGACGCGGGCGGAGGCGATGGTGGCGCGGGGCGGGGCCGTCACTTCGGAGACCGCCGATCCGCAGAGAGGAATGATGGGAAGGGTGTTGAGGTGCGCCGGGTCGAATGCGGCGATGGCCTTGGCGCGATCGGCGGCGCTGAGCTTGCCGAGTCCTTTGTCGACGATGGGATTGGTCACGGCGAGACGGAAGGAGTCGCGCAGGAACTTCTGGCAGTTGCGGCGGCCGAGCTGGTAGTCGTGGGCGCGGAAGCCGCGTTCGAAGAAGCCGCCGAAGGCTCCGAGCAATCCGCATTGAAGGGCGCTGAGGTTGGGATTGCCGGTATCGGAGGGAGCGAGCACGAAACGGCTGTAGGAAGTGCCGCTCACGACGGCTTCGAGGGTTTCGCCCTGGAAGCGCGACTGGGAGACGAGGACGGTGAACAGGTTGGGCAACATGCCGAGGATGGAGCTGTTGGCGGCGAAGTTGTAGTTGGGATTGAAGAGATCCTGCGCGGGAAAGGGCGCGACAGTGAGGACGGCGCAGTTGGCTTTATCGGCTGTAGAGGGGTTCTGCAATTCGCCGGTGCCGGGGTCGCGTACGGCGAGGGGATTGTGGACGGCGAGGAAGTCGTGGGCCAGTTCGAAGGGATCGTTATCGGTGACACCGCCGTCGACGTTTAAGGTCGGGAAGTCGCTGCTGGACTGGAGGGACCAGTGGGGCGGAACGGCAGAAGTGGGCGGGGCTGCAATCGGATTCCAGGGAGAGCTGTAGTAGTCGCCGGCTTTCCGCGCGATGGTGCGCGGCGCGAGAAAGAGGGGAAAGGCCCCAGTCGCTTTGGCGGCGTCTTTGAGGAGAGGCCATGCGCCGCTGTTCGCCCCGAGAGGGAGAGGATTGGCTGCAGGGAAGAGGGGGCTGTTTGTGCCCTGGACGGTTTCGAACTGGAGGCGGTCGGCGTAGTAGGCCATGTCTTCCTCGACGGAGCCGGGCGCTGTTCCGTTGAGGGAGAAGGGGACGCCGCGGACATTGGTCAAGGTAAGAACGAGGTTGAGTGAGCTGGAGACGTAGTCGGGCAGCTTGGGGGCGGGCAGGGGTGTGAGGGCGTAGTCGGCGATGGTGTCGATGATGGTGGAGTCGAGCAGGGAGACGACGGGGCCGCCACTTTGCAGATCGGTGTCGCCGAGCAGGTGGACGATGTCGATTTTGTTGACCCAGCTCTCGTAGAAGCGGTTGGTGGTGTTTTGTACCGTAGCGTCAGCGGGGTTGTGGATGTGCTGAAAGGGGCCCTGCAGCATGACGGCGGAGATGGCGGCGCACATGCCGCCGGCCGATGCGCCGGAGAAGATGTCGATGGAAACATCGTGCTGTGGGACGGGGGAGGCGGCTGTGGATTTGGCGAGGTACCACTGATCGAGGGCTTCGGTGAGGAAGTCGAGGACTCCGGCGGTGTAGGCACCGGCGGAGACAGCGCCGGCCATATTGATGCCGAGATGAAACTTGGGTTCGTTCGGATTCCATTGGGGGGACATGCGCGTTCCTTTCGTAGAAGGCGGCGGGTGGTGCGTTTGAGCGGAAGAAAAGGCGATGAGGAAGACGAAGGCGATTTCGCCAGATTGAGGGGACGGAGTCAAGAGAATTCGTGCTGTGTTGTGTAAGTAATCAATGCGGAGCGGTGCGAGTAAAGAGGTGTTGGAGAAGGGCGGGACTTATCGCCGGAAAGCGCGAACGAGCAGGACGATGACCGCGACGGGGACGGCGAAGAGCAGGGCGTCGACGAGGATGTTGACGGCGAATTCGACGATGAGGATAACGGAGGTCTGGGCGATCGTGTGCTCGGTAGGAGCGGCACCGAAGGGAGAGAACGGAGCGAGCAGGAGAAGAGCTCCGCGCGAGTTGTGATGCAGGACGCCGCCGATTTCGAGAACGACGACGTTGACGATGCCGGCGAGAGCTCCGATGAGGGCGGCGGTGCGGATGGGGTGAGTGCGGCAATAGGCCGGCATGGAGACATTGTAAGAAACAGCGAATAGGGAATAGGAAAAGGACCCGGCGACTATTCTGAGGGAGTGGCGGGAGCACTGAAGAGGCTGGGCGGGATCACGCGGCGGAAGGGTTGGTTTCGCTGGGTGGTGTGGCTGGGCGCGGGCCTGGCGGCGCTGTGGGTGGTGGCGGCGCTGCAGCTTGTGCTCTTACGCTGGATCGATCCACCAACGACGGCGGTGCAGATGGAGCGGCGGCTGCAGGCGTGGATGCGCGGGACGCCGTATCGCAAGCGGTATGAGTTTGTGCCGCTGAACCAGATTTCGCCCGAGTTGCAACACGCGGTGATTGCCGCAGAGGATGCGCGCTTCTACGAACATCACGGGTTTGACTGGCACGAGATTCAGATTGCGGCGGACGAGGATCTGGAAGGGGGCCGGCGCATTCGTGGAGGATCGACGCTGACGCAGCAGCTGGTGAAGAATTTGTTTTTTGGAACGAGCCGTTCGATTTTGCGCAAGGGGGCGGAGTTCACGCTGGTGCCGGTGGCGGAACTGGTGCTGGGCAAGCGGCGGATTCTGGAACTTTATCTGAACGTGGTGGAGTGGGGGCCGGGTGTGTATGGCGCGGAGGCGGCGTGCCGGGCGCACTATGGAATTGGGGCGCGGAGTGTGGGGCGGGACGAGGCGGCACGGCTGGCGGCGATTCTGCCGGCCCCTTTGAAGAGGCGGCCGGAGCGGATGAATCACTACAGCGAGCTGATTCTGGAGAGAGAGCGGCAGATGGGGTGGTGAGCTTCGTGTCTGGGGGTGTTCGTGGATGCCCACCCGAGCGGCGCGAGCACGGCGCACCTAAGGTTGTTCAGGTTGACGCCGCAGAGAAGATGACAGCAGCGGAAACGCTCCGGTTGTGAACAACACTATCGGTTGCGTGGGTAGTATGCTGGGGACTCTCTGGAAGTTGAGATTTTTGGAGGCTTCATCTTATGGCACGACTCCGGAACACAATTGCGCTGTTTTGCGCTTTAGCAACCGCGGCGGTATCGCACGCGGCGGATTTTACGTATCAGCAGACGACTCAGATTACGGGTGGCTCGATGCTGCAGATGATGAAGATGGCGGGGACATTCAGCTCGCAGGCGCGGAAGGCAGGCGAGCCAATTGTCTCGACGGTGTATCTGCAGGGGAACCGCGAGGCGAGGGTGTCGCAGGACGCGATCGAGATTATCGATCTCGATAAGGAAGCGGTGACGCACGTCGATCTGCTGAAGCACACGTATTACACGATGACGTTCGCGGAGATGAAGGCGCGTATGGAGGCGGCGCGCGCGAAGGCGGAGAAGCAGGCCGCGAAGCAGGAGAAGCAGCAGCCGGCGCAGGACGCTGCAAACCCCAATGTGCAGGCGAGCTTCGATGTGAAGGTGCGGAACACGGGAGCGCACAAGGCGGTGAGCGGTCTGGATACGAGCGAGTCGATTCTGACGATGACCATGACAGCGACCGACACAAAGAGCCAGCAGAGCGGGGCGATCGGGATCACGAACGACATGTGGATGACGCCGGAGGTGCCGGGTTACGAGCAGGTGCGCGACTTTGACCGGCGCTATGCGGAGAAGCTCGCGGAAGCGATGGGAGTTGGCGGGATGGATATGGCGCGGATGCTGATGGCGAATCCCGGCGCGGGCGAGGCGATGGGGAAGATGGCAGTCGAGATGCAGAAGTTGCACGGGATTCCGGTGATGCAGGTGACGCGGATGGGGCCGACGCCAGATGGGAAGCCGATTCCGGCAGCATCGGAGGCGCCGTTGCCAGCGAGCCAATCGCCTTCGGGCGGGGACGTGGCGAAGTCGGCGTTGATGAACAGCCTGCCGTTTGGATTCGGGCACAAGAAGAATCAGGATCAGAACGCGAATCAGAATGCGGGTGGCGGGCAGGCGGGTGCGCAGGGTGGAGTGGGGGCGATCCTGATGGAGTCGCAGACGACGATGTCAGGGTTCAGCTCGGCGCCGGTTGATGCGTCGCACTTTGAGGCGCCGGCGGGGGTGAAGGAGATCAAGGCGCCGGAGGGGGCGTATTAGAGGCAGGGAATAGGGAACAGGGAACAGGGGCGGCCCGGCGCGATGCCGGGCCGTGTGTTTGTGCGGCACGAGCGAGTGTTTGTTGCCGCGTTCGTCGCTGGACCGATCATGGTCTCCCGGGTCTCAGAAGCGAGACCCGGGGCACCCAGTTCAGTGTCGATTGGATGCATCCCAGCGGAATCGATGCAAACAAGATCACCAGGTGAGGGTGACGGTGATGGTTTGGAAGCCGGAGCCGGAGGGGAAGTGGATGTGCAGGGTGGGCTGTGCGTCTGGTGTGTGCGGCACTGCGTCGCTGGCTGTTGGTAGTGTGGCGCCCTCGGCATGCAGGTTGAGATTCATGGCATTCAAAACAAGCGGAAGCTGCACATCGGAACCAGCGGGGCCTTCGAGGGTCAACGTAAGCTTGCGATCGCTCCGCTGCTGATGGAGGACGCGGAAGGATAGGGTGCGATTGCCGGGCAGCGGCGGGTTGAAGATGGGGCCGATTTCGAGGGGGGCGCGCGCGATGACGAGATTGCCCTTCGAGAATGAATGGAAGCGAGTGAATCTTCACAGCGCAGATTCACTCCAGTTGCGGATTGCAGAGAGACGGTGAGCGCATCGTGGGTCTGCGAGAAGACCAGATCGACGGTGTCGGAGCCGACGCGGAGATCTCGGACTTCAGCGTGGTCCCACGTGGCAGGCAGATGCGGGTTGACAGTGATGGTTTTGGATTGGGCATCGATGGTGATGCCGAAGAGGCCGCGCAGAGTGGGGGTGATGACCATTGCACTGGACCAGAGCTGGTGCGAGGTGCTGCGGCCGAAGGGGACGTAGAAATCGCCGGAGAGGAGTTCGGTGACGGCGCCGAGGTCCTGGGCGCGGGTGAGGTTGGCGTTCTCCATCAATAACCGATAGCCGGCGAGGGGCTGGTTGCCGCGGTATTCGGCGAGCGCGGCCCAGCCGGTGAAGAGTGGCCAGACGGAGCCCTGATGATAGCTGAGGCCGTCGTAGATCTTTTCTTGGTTCGACACATCGCGCAGACCCCAATCGGTATTCAGGGCGCGAGGCGGCGAATTGCCGGAGGCACTCGTCGGGATGGTCGAGGATGGCTTTGTTCTTGGCTGGATCCCACCAGGCGAGGGCGGGATAGACGGTGGTGGTGCGATCGTTTGTGCCGTCCAAGTTCCGGCTGAAGTCGTAGCAGCCCTTCGCGGGCTCCGAATATTCAGAGTTGATGGTCTTGGGCTAACTGGTGTCGGCGCTGTTTTGCGCGGCGGCTCGATTTATCGAGTCGCTTGAGCTGGCGTTCGATCCAGGCCATGGCGGAGGAGGCTTGTTGATCGAGGAGGGCGAGGTAGATTTCCTGGTGCGGCATGCCGGTGGGCCAGCTCTCGACCCAGCCGGTGCCCTGTGAGTTGTCGTAGATGCCGTCGTGGTCAGTGTCGTGGGCAGGATCGGTTTCGAAGGCCCAGGCTTTTTCGATGGCGTCGCGGTGCGTAGTGAGGAAGGCGGTATCGCCGCTGCTGCGCACGTAGTCGGCGGTGGCGAGGAGGAAGAGCGGCGTGGAGTCGGCGGCGGCGTACATGTAGGGGAAGGATTGCCAGTCGACGGCGGCGGCGGTTTGGGAGTACTCATGCATGATCTTGCCGTCGGCGCGCTGGCGATGGATGAGGAACTCGAGCTCGGATTTGGAGAGGGCGAAATCGCCGTAGCCGTTGACGGCGTAGAGCGTGTAGAGGGCATCGCGGCCGAAGAACCAGCCGAAGCCGGGGCGGGCGGAGTCGGCGGAGGTGAAGTAGCCGGCGACAAGGGCGGTCTCTGCAGGATCCCCGGTCCCCGAAAGCGAGGGACCGTGGGCACCCAGAGTGGGTGGAGGAGGGGAGCTTTGGCCGGGGATGGTTTGAGTCTTGAGCTGCTCGATGGAGATGACGGCCCACTGGAAGGCTTCGTTGAGGGTCTGGTCGGGCGTGGAGATGGATGTGGCATGGGCGAGCAGGTTCTTCCAAGACTCGCTGTGGGCCGCGTAGAGAGCGGGGATCTGGGCGTCGAGTTGCGCGAGAGTTGCGGCGAGCGCGGCGTTGGTTGCGGTGGCGGGCGAGATGCCGGCGGCCATCAATAAGGGGAACAGCTTGCCGCGGTCGCGGACGGGGTCAATGTGGAGCTTGAGTTCGAGGGGATGGAATTGGGGGCGCTCCTGATAAGGAGCCATGATGCCGGGCTCGGCGCCGGGGATGGTGAGAGCGGCGGCGAGGTTGGGGTAGTCGGTGTGCAACACATAATAACCGTTGGCAGCGGCCGGATCGTGGGGATCGGGAGAGACCCATTCGGGGCCGGGGATGCCTTCGTTGCGTTCGGGCCACATCCACTTGAGTTCGGGTGTGTAGCGGAAGGTGAAGACGGTGGGATGGAGGCAGTCGAATTCAAAGAGAACGATGGGGCCGGTTCGGGCGAGGCCTGTTCCTGTCGGTGCGTTGGATGGGGAGAACATGATCTGGCGGACAGTGAAGGCCGGGTGCGAGTAGGTGATGATCGTGCGGTCGGGGCGGACTTCGATTGCAGCGGATTGCTGATTAAGGTCGATGGGTACGCCGTAGCCTGCGACGTCGGCTTCGATGGTGAAGTGCGAGATGAGTTTGACAGGAAGGAGCCAAGACTCGAAGACGCCGTTCTGCTGGCCGACGAGGACGCCGTGTTCGCCGGCGACGGTGAAGGGTTTGAAGGGGTCGGTGGGAGCGCGGAGGACGGGACCCGAGGTGTCGAACGCGATGGGCGCGATGGGAGAGAGGGTGGGCGGCGGCGTTTGGGCCGATGCAGCGGAGATTGCGGTAAGGAGAAAAGCAAAGTGAATCAGTTTGGGCATGGCTTGTCCTTTGACTTCGGCTCGAAGGGACCAGTGTAGGGCAAGCGGTAGTCTGTGACGACTCTGTTGTCGAAAGTCGCTTTCCCGGAGCATCGAGGAATATGGACACATCTATCCCAGGTCTGAGAATCCAGACCTGGGGCACCCGGATTCATGCAAGTTGAAGCGTCGTGCAAAGCAACTGCAAATCCCCTTCGACTTCGATCAGGGCAGGCGTTCGGTTCCGGTCAGGATGACAAGACGAAGTGAGGAGCGAGATCGACGCTAGGAGGCGAGGGCTGCGGGCTTCATGAAGTCGAGGGCGCGGATGAGGTAGGCCTTCAGGTCGCGGCGGTGGACGACGGCGTCGAGGAAGCCTTTTTCGAGGAGGAACTCGGAGCGCTGGAAGCCTTCGGGGAGTTTTTGGCGGATGGTTTGTTCGATGACGCGGGGGCCGGCGAAGCCGATGAGGGCGCCGGGTTCGGCGATGTTGAGGTCGCCGAGCATGGCGAAGCTGGCGGTGACGCCGCCGGTGGTGGGGTCGGTGAGGACGCAGATGTAGGGGACGCGGGCGTCGTCGAGCTGGGCGAGGGCGGTAGAGATTTTGGCCATCTGCATGAGGGAGACGATGCCTTCCATCATGCGGGCTCCGCCGGATGCGGCGACGACGATGAGCGGGCGGCGGGTGATGCGGGCGCGATCGACAGCGCGGGCGATGGTTTCGCCGACGACGGCGCCCATCGAGCCGCCGATGAAGGAGTACTCCATGGCGCTGACCACGACGCCGTGCGGACCGAGCTCACCGATGGCGTTGAGAATTGCGTCGTCGAGGCCGGTATCTTCCTGCGCCTTTTTCAGGCGCGACTTGTAGGGCTTGAGGTCGACGAAGTTGAGCGGGTCAGTGGAACGGAGGCCGCCGTCGACGAGCTGATAGCCGGGTTCGAGCAGGAGATCGATGCGCTGGCGCGCGCCGATTTTGAAGTGGTGCTGGCATTTGGGGCAGACGTTGAGGTTGGCCTGGAGATCGGGATTGAAGATGGCCTGGCGGCAACTGGGGCACTTGGTCCAGAGGCCTTCGGTGCGGACTCGCTTCTCCTCGTCGGAGTTGTCGTCGGGGCCTTCGAACTCGCCGTTCTCGCGCTTGAACCAGGACATAGGTGCCAGCAGACATTGTAAACGTTCAGGGAACAGGGAACAGGGAACAGGGAACAGGGAACAGGGACTGAGGGACTAGGAGCTAGGAAATAGGGACGGAGAGGTTGGCTGGCTTATTTGCGGAGGGCGTTGCAGGTGGAGCGCAGGGTGAACTCGAGGGATTCGCGAGGGACGCTTTCGATGAAGGGCCCGATCAACCATCCGAGGCCGGCTGGAATGGAACGGGTGAGGGAGACCGATTCGATCTGCATGTAGAGGCCGCCGTCGCGTTCCTCGTAGGACCAGTAGGTATTCAAGCGCCACAGGTAGCCGTGGTTTTCGTTGGGACCGAGTGCGTGTTCCTGGGCGGTACCTGGCGCATCGATCTCGGAGATCTTTGTGCTGTGGGCGATGCTGTATTGGTGTTGCGCGTCGAGGCGTCCGTAGGCGATGTCGGACGCGATATCGAAGACCACGGTGACGATGTGGTGCTGACGAACGCGCATCGATGCCTGCAGACGATCGTCCCGTTGTGCGAGCACTTTCGCCTGGAGGACCTGCGGAGCGAAGTATTGGGGGTAGGCGCCGAAGTTGCGGGTGACGCGGAGAAAATCGGCGGCAGTGACACCGGGGACGAAGGCGGTTCCGCGCCAGTGGTGGAGCATGGCTCCTGGAGTGGCGGGCGGAGTGGAAGGCGTGAGTTTGTCGACGATGAGTTCGCCTCGGCGGAGGCGCGCATCGGATTGCGGGGCGGACGCGAGCGGAGCGAGGAAGGTGTTTTGCGCACGATGCTGCGCGGCGAGGCGCGATTCGACTGTACCTATATAGGAGTCGAATGCGGAGGCAGCAGGGGGCGATGGGTCTGCCGAGACGGAGACGGGAGCGGCTGCAACGATGAGGAGCCCGAAGAGGGCAAGTCGATATCGGGGGATCATCAGATCTTAGGCCGCGTAGTCTTTGTGGGTTGAGGCTCGTGCTTTCCCAGGTCTCAAACGCGAGACCTGGGGCACCCATTTTCGTGCTCGGTCGAGCGGTCAGAGACCGTGGGCCTACCAAGTGTAGCGCCACCTGCGGTGGGGCAGCCGCCGCTACCGCGGCAGAACTGCGAACGAAGAACTCCCGACTGCGTTACGGTCACCAGGTGTAGCGGACGGAGTAGGTGAGTGCGGCGTCGCCTTTCGCGGGAACCTGCAGCGGGAACGTGACGGTGTGGCTGTCGGTTTTGGTGTAGGCGGAGGATTTGTCGGCGATCTCCCAGTTGGCGCCGCGATAGAGGTGTTCGACGACGTTGACGGTGACGGGCTGCTGCTTTTGATTGGTGAGTTTGATTTCGAAGGATTCGTCGAGGATGTGGCCGTTGACGTTGACGTGGAAGTCGGTCTGACGGCGTGATCCTTTGACATCGAAGGCGGAGCCGGTGGCGAGCTTGATGGTTTCTTCGGCCGGGGTGTGATCGATGGTGTCTTCGCCGGTGAACTCCATCTGGCCGTCGGAGTCGCGGCGATAGAGGCGGATGCGGCCGGCGGGCAGAGGCATGCCGAGGTGGTTGGCCTCGCTGTTCTTGATTTCCTGGACGATCTGGACTTTGGTGTTGCTGGGATCGAGGCCGTAGGCGCGGCTCTCGTTGATGCCGTTGTCGTAGTAGAGCGGCATCTGTGCGGCGCCGTCATAGATGTAGTTGCGATGGACGGTGACGTCGGCGGCATCGATGAACTGCACCTGCTTGGTCTCGCCGTTGCGGAGGGCGACAGTGCGATTGAGGTCATAGAGGTGGAAGTCGTCGAAGGGTTTTTGGGTGACCTGGGGCGCGGCCATGGCACCGGCACTGAAGGCTACTAACCGATCCGCCTTCAGGTCGCGGTTTTCAGACTGGAGCTTGGCGACGTCGCCAGCCATGAGCTTGATGCGGGCCTGAGGGAACTCGGTGCCGGAGTTGTTGTGAATGGTGACCCAACCGACGAAATCGGCCTTCTCGTTGCCGGTGGCGTTAGAAGAGTCGGGGGCGGAGTCTGGAACGACGATGTTGTAGGTTGCATTCCAGTCGAGACCGCCGGTGATGTAGGCGAGTTCGGCAGAGAAGCGGTCAGCTTTGTCGGAGTTGATTTGCCAGCGGAGGGTGGGCCTGAGGAGAAGGCCGTCGGTTGTGGCGGGGAAGAGAGGAGTGCCGGGGAGCTGGAACTGCATCTTGCCGTTGACTTCGATGAGGGGCTGGGCGGGTCCGCCATTGAGAATCTGACCCTGCGGAGAGTACTCGTAGGGGGACTGGGAGGGGGCGCGGATGATTTTTCCGGAAACGATCTGGGGGCCCTGGGGGGTGGAGACCTGGAAGTCGATGGTTTTGCCCTCGTATTTCTGGAGGAGCCAGTCCTGATTGACGATGGCGGCGTCGTAGTTCTGTTCGAGGACGTGAACGGCGCGCTTGCCGGCCGGATCGCGGAGGACGACGGAGTCGGGCTCGAGGCGGCTGGTGACGTTGGTGGTGGTGACTTCGTTGAGGCCGGGGTGGAGATCGAGATCGATGGAGGTGCGGGCGACGGCGAAGTCCTGGTTATAGATGGTGAGCCACCCCACGGACGAAGACCTGTCCGTGGGGACCCCGGTGAGCGCAACGGGTTGGGTATCTTGCTGGGCGAGGGTGAGTGGTGCCGCCAGCAGAGCGATGAGGATTGATTGGTTAAGGCGCACGGTCTTCCTCCTGAAACAGAGACGACTAAGGGTAGAACGCGGGAGCCCCGAAAACTTGCAGGTTGGACGGGGGGGAAGGGATTAGGGAACAGGGAATAGAGCAGGCAATGAGTCCGTTGCTTTCTCAGGTCCCCAACTGCGAGGGACCTGGGGCACCCATCGTCGTGCGGACGGGCGCTGTGAACTACGAACTGAAGACTGTGAACTCGGGTCAGAACTCGATGCCGCGCTGGGCGAGGATGCCTTTCTGGTAGGCGTGTTTGACTTCGCGCATTTCGGTGACGGTGTCGGCGAGATCGATCAATAAGGGATGGGCGTTGCGGCCGGTGAGGATGACGTGGACCATCTCGGGGCGGGTGCGGAGGGTGTCGGCGACGGCTTCGGGGGCCAACATGCCATAGGAGATGGCGTAGTTGATTTCGTCGAGGACGACGAGGTCCCATTCGCCGGAGAGGATGGCTTCGCGGGCTTCGGCCCAGGCGGTTTCGACGAGGCGGATGTCTTCGGGGTCGGTTTCGGCGCCACCGACTTTGACGAAGCCGCGGCCCATCTGACGAATGACGAAGTCAGGCGCGAAACGGGCGATGGAGTCGAGCTCGCCGTAGTGCCAGGAGCCTTTGAGGAATTGGAGAATGAGAACGCGCATACCGTTGCCGGCGGCGCGGAGGGCGGTGCCGAGGGCGGCGGTGGTTTTGCCTTTGCCGGGGCCGGTATTGATGAGGATGAGGCCTTTGCGGGATGAGGCGTCGGAGTTCACGTCTGGGTTCACAGTTCGCAGTTCTCAGTTCACAGTGTAGCGATTCGGGGAATGGGGCGGGCGGGCTGTCAGTCCTCAGCCTTCAGCCGGGACGTGGGGGCAGTCGGAAGCGGGAACGCGAGGCGAGTTCGACGACGAGGCTGCGAACTTGTTCTTAGTGGCCGGAGTGGTAGGGGTGGCCGGTGAGGATGGTGGTGGTGCGATAGAGCTGTTCGGCGAGGACGAGGCGGGCGATGGCGTGGGCGAGGGTGAGGGAACCAAGAGAGAGGACGAGTTTGGCACGGAGGAGGGCGTCGGCGGACCAGCCGTCGGCAGGGCCGATGGCGAAGACGATGTGCTGGACGCCTTCCTGGCGATGGCCTCCGATCCAGGCGGCGAGAGATTCGGAGGTCATGGCCTTGCCGTGGCTGTCGAGGAGGACGGGGACGATGGGGGTTCGGCTGCGGTGGCGTGCGATCCAGGCGAAGAGGGCTTCTTCGGTTTTGAAGGTCTCGGCCTTACAGCGAAGGAGGGCGGAGCAGCGCTCGAGATAGCGCGCGGTGAGGAGCTGGAATGGATCGTTTGCGGTGTAGGGTGAGCCGATGTGGGCCAGGGAGACATTCATGCGGGGAGGATACCGTACTGTGGTGCGGTCAGTATCAGGCGGAAAGGGGGAACTCCCCAAAAATGAGAGGGACAAACTGAATTTTGAATATCTGGCAAATATTATTTTATTTTTCATAGAAAAGGTGTTCGAGGACCCCAGAGTGTTATTACTTAAGTCCCGTTATTTCAATGGCAAGCAAAATCGGGAAAGCTTTGACGGAATTGGCACTTGCCATGCAAGGAGTGGGGGTGGCAAGGAGCGCCCTGTCATCCGGGGCGATGTTGGGAGTTGGCGGCCCCAAGGAACGTAGCCTGCCCCCACACACCTTATTCGGCTTCGTAGTTATGATTTTGCGCCTTGTTTCTTAGATTTGAGAACGGGACGCATGGCAGATTTACCTGGATCGCGAAGTTCCTTTCGAGGTCTTCCGGTCCTATTCAATTGGGAGGAGTTCGATGCGATTTTTCCGTTTGCAAAGCTTGGCGGTAGTGCTTGGAGTTGCGCTGGCCCTGGGATTGACGTTCACGGCGGTTGAGCAGACCGCTTACGCGCAGGCCGCCACGAGCAGCATGACCGGCCAGGTCACCGACCAGTCAGGCGCCGCGATTCCAAACGTGGCAGTGACGCTGACCAACGCGACCACGGGCGCGAAGTTCACGCAGACCACGAATTCGCAGGGCTTCTACCGGTTCACCGATGTTCCGCCGGGTGAGGGGTACGTAGTCACATTCAGCGCGAACGGGTTTGCGCAGGAGGAAGTGAAAGGGATCTATCTGACGGTCTCGACGATTCGTACGCAGAACGCAACGTTGCAGGTGAGTGCGCGGGCGGAGAAGATCGAGGTGACGGCGTCGAACTCGGAAGTGACGATCGATACGACCAGCGCGCAGGTCGGTATCACGGTTGACGTAAACTCCCTCAACAATCTTCCTGTGCAGCAGAGGAACGATCCGACTGCTCTGTTTACGATGCAGCCGGGAGTGACGGACTCGGGCGCTGTGGCAGGCGCGCGCGTCGACCAGAATTATGTCACGCTGGACGGTCTGGACGTGAACGATATCGCGACCGGCGGGGCTGAACAGAATAACACCGGTGCAGGCGTCTTCTCAGGATTTGGTTCGGGAACGATCGTCGGACATGCGCCGGTCGACTCCGTCGAGGAGTTTCACGGCAATGTCGCGGGTCAGCCTGCGGCCACAGGTCCGGCAAGCGGTGGCCAGTTCCAGCTTGTGACCAAGAGCGGCACGAACAAATTTCACGGGAACCTGAACGAGTACCATCGCGATCCGTCGCTGGTGGCCAACAGCTGGTTCAGCAACAACTCGACCCCCATCGTTCCGCGGAACCACTTGATCCAGAATCAATTTGGCGGTGCAGTAGGCGGTCCGATTCTCCGCGACAAGCTTTTCTTCTTCTTTGACTTCAACGACGATCGAATCATCAGCTCTGCGATTCAGCAGAGGATCGTTCCGCTGGACAGCCTGCGCAACGGCAACATCGGATACTGCACGAACGCCAGCTCGGACTGCAGCACCACGAACTCGCTGTCGGCAGCTCAGGTGGCCGGGTTCGATCCGGCAGGGGTCGGAGAATCCTCGACCTGGTTGAGTGCATGGTCGGCGCGCTTTCCTCACGCCAACAATACAGTTTCGGGAGATGGCATTAACACTGGCGGCTATGCCTTCAACGCTCCGAACAACGATGACTCGACCAACTACGTCGCAAGGATCGACTACAACCTGAACCAGAACATGAAAATCTTTGGGCGGTTCACGATCTCGCGTGAGAACGCGTACGAGAGTCCGAACCAGTTTGCGGGCGATCCGGCTACAGCCCCATTGGTTGACCGGTCGTATGCATTCGTTGTGGGGCATACGTGGGTGATTGGCTCGAACAAGACGAACCAGGTTTTCCTGGGCGAGACGGTTCAAAAGCTCTCTTTCCCGAACACCTTCAACCCGGACGGGTCGACATTTTTCACCTTCGGAGACGGTGCCGACAGTGCTCCGGTTCCCTCTTCTCTCTATCTGAATCCGAGCGCGCAGGCGCGCCGGGTGCCGATTCCCATGATTGGGGACGATTTCTCATGGACCCGAGGGAGCCACACGATGCAGGTGGGCGGGAACTTCAAGGACATCCTGGCTCACGACACCACGGTGGCCGACTACAACACGACCGAGATTGGCTTGGGCGGGCAGACTCTTGGGCTTTGCGGGCCGACCGCGGGTAGTTGCGGAACGGGCAACCCCAGCCTGCGCCCCGCCGATATCGATCCAACCAACGCCGCCTACTGGGACCAGCCGTTCGCTTTCATGCTGGGCCGCATCGCCAATGTGCAGTCGGACTACAACTTCGACGTGAACGGCAACGTTCTGAAGCAGCTGAGTGGCGACCAACGCTTGTACCGCTACTATCAGACCCAGCTGTATGCGCAGGACACCTGGAAGGTGACGCCCAGCCTGACCATGACGTACGGTGTGACCTATCAATGGTTCAGCGTCCCGTATGAGATCCACGGCCTGGAGAGCGTCGAGCTGCTTACGTTCGACCAATATATGAAGGACCGCGTGCAGCAGAGCAACGCGTCCTTGTCAGGGAACACGGCTGTGCCTTTGATCTCTTACTACCTTGGCGGCAAGGCTAACGGCGGGGTTGGCGCCCCAGGGCTGTATCAGCCGCAATACAAGAACTTCTCCCCGCATGTGGGATTCTCCTGGAACCCTGGGTTCGACAAGAAGAGCGTATTTAATGCCAGCGCCGGGGTCGTTTACGATCGCACGGTCATCAACGCGATTCAGCACCTGCAGGACGCGTATTCCTACCTGTTCCAGCAGACCAAGTCGACTCCTTCCGGAATTCCGCAAGATCCGTACAATTCGATCAAGACGGACCCGCGGCTCGATAGCAACAACGGCATCTCGGCTGTGAACCTGACGCCTCCGTCGACGCCGAAGGCACCGTATCAGCCGTTTACGACTGGTGGAGTTCCTCTTGGCCTGCAGAACGGGTTGGCCTTCAACGAAACCATCGATCCTTCGCTGAAGACGCCTTATTCGTTTATCTTCAACGCAGGTTTTCAGCGCTCGATGCCTGGGGACATGATCCTCAAGGCGAGCTATGTGGGACGTTTGGGACGCCGTCTGTTGGCGCAAGCCGATGCGAACCAGGTTCTGGATTTCCCCGATCCTGTCTCGGGCCAGCTTTACTCGCAGGCCTTCGGCAACATCGTGCAGGCGATCCGTACGAATCCAGACCCCACGCAGCTGCAGACCCAGCCGTGGTTTGAGAATGTGGTTGCGCCTGGCCTCGGGGCCAGCCTGGGCTATGCCAACAACACGCAGTTCCTGGCTTCAGCGATCGGGGGTCTGTTTAAGAACGGCGATTACGCCGACTTCACCCAGGCGATTTCCAGCATCGTCCCGGCGAACGTGGGCATGGGCGCGCAGTTCTCCGAGAACTCGTTCCACAACAACAAAGGGTTTTCGAGCTACAACGGCTTCCTGCTGACCCTGCAGAAGAACCTTTCGCATGGTGTGCAGTATGACTTCAACTACACGTTCTCGCACTCCGTCGACAACATCTCGTTCTTCGCCAATTCGCAGGGCGATACGGGCATCGGCGGCGGCGGCCTGATCTGCGACGACATCCGTCCCAGGGAGTGCCGCGCCAGCTCGGACTTCGATCTGCGCCACATTATTTCCGGCGATGCCAGCTACGAGTTGCCGTTCGGCACGGGCAAGATGCTGTTCAGCACGGCGCCGTTCTGGACGAACGAGATCATCGGCGGATGGAGCGTCAGCGGTATCGCGGACTGGCACACGGGATATCCGTGGCAAACGGCCTCGAATGCCTTCGTCGCCAGTTATTCCAACGACGCTCCTGCAATTCTTGTGGGAGACCGGTCGCTGGCCAAGAACAAGCTGACGAAACTGCCGGGAGGCGGAGTCAGCGACTTTGCCGATGCCAAGACGGCCTCGCATCAGTACGAGGGTCCGATCGGGTTCCAGATTGGAGCGCGTAACGACCAGCGCGGCCCAGGGTTCTTCAACACGGACCTTGGCCTTGGCAAGACCTTCCCGGTTTACGGGGACCGAGTCAACCTGAAGTTCCGCGCCGATGCCTTCAATGCGCTGAACCACCCGAACTTCGCAATTCCTTCGGAGAATGTCTTTAACGGATACGACAGTGAGGACATCCTTCAAAGGGGTGGTTTCGGCCAGATCGCCTTCACCGTGGTTCCGTCTGGAAACGGCAACAACGGGGCTCGCGTTCTGCAGCTTGCGCTGCGGTTGGAGTTCTAAGCACGAAGAAGCTGAAGGGCAATAAAGAGGGACCGCTTCGGCGGTCCTTCTTCTTTTGGTGCGAGAGATGTGGGTTGTGTCGGCCGGAGCGGAGGCGGCGATCCTCAGGATCGGGCTGTGCTGCGCGATCAGGGCTTTCGGGAGGGTTTCCTGGGCTTCGGTGTCCGCGCCGATTTTGTAGTGCGTGCCGGTGTGGTCTTTGCGGCGGACTTCTTCGGCTTCGCAAGGGGAGCGGCCTTCGCGGGTTTGGCGGGCGAAGTCTTGCTGCGGGCAGCGCGAGTTTTGGCGGTGAGGGCCGCTTTGAGTTCCTCGTCGAACTCGGCGGGCGTGAGCGGACGCGCGGACTTGCGCAGGCGCTCGATGTCGTAGAAGGCACGTTTTTCGGCGAGGAAGACGTGGACGACGAAGTCGACGTAGTCGAGCAGGACCCAATCGCCCTGACGGCGGCCTTCGACGGATGTGGCATAGACGCCGTGATCGCGCTTGAGGGTGAATTCGATTTCGTCGGCGATGGTCTGGGCCTGGCGATCATTGCGCGCCGAGGTGATCAGGAAGAAGTCGGCGAGGCCGGAGTCGATGGGGTCCAGTTCAAGGATGCGGGTGTCTTCGCCTTTTTTGTCTTCACAAACCTTGGCTGCGGCCTGGACGAGGATGCGTGTCTGCTCGTGCGCCTTGGGGGTGGTCATGCGTCGAATAGGGTCTCCAATGGAGATGGTAGCAGGGGCGAGAAGCAGGGAACAGGGAACAGGGAACAGGGAACAGGCTGCGATGCGCATACGGCCGTTGGAGCTTTCCTCAACGGCAACTGCGAACTAAGAACTGGGGGCTGCCTTACCGGTAGAGGTTGTGGGCGGCGATGTAGTCGAAGACGGGATCGGGGAGGTCGCTGTGGTGGCCTTCGCCGGCGGGGATGCGAACGGCCTCGCTCTGGACTTCTTCGCGGATGGCGGTGGCGCTGATGTCGATGTGGAGGCCGGGAAGAAGGTAGAACGGGGTGGTAGCGCCGGCTCTGTTGCGAAGGGTGCAGGTCTGGAGTTCAGCTGTGGAGGCGTGGACCTGCGAGGCACACTCACTTACGAGGGAAAGGCCGACGGGAAGAACCTCGGCCAGCTCGCCGAAGTTCTGTCCGGGACGCGAGGCGACGATGAGGGGCGCGACGAACGGGATCTCAGCGCCGCGATGCCACTTGCGCAAGGCGAGGAAAGAGTCGGCGCCCATGAGACAGAAGAGCGCGGATTGGGTGGGGAGTTCCTTCTTGAGTGCGAGCAGAGTATCGATGGTGTAGTTGGGTGCGCCGGCGGCATTGGGTGCGTCGGCGAGGGAGATGGAGAATGCGGGATCGCCCGCGATGGCGAGGCGGGTCATGGCGACGCGATCGTAGAAGGGAGCCGTTGAGCCGGCGGGTTTGAGCGGTTGAGCGCCGACGGGAGCGAAGAGAACAGTGTCGAGATGGAGCGCGGCTTTGGCCGCGCGCGCGATGGCGAGATGACCGCGATGGGGCGGGTCAAAACTCCCTCCAAAGAAGGCTGCGCGACTGCCTCCGAAGAAGGCGATGCGTGGAGGTTGGGCGGCGGAAGCGGCCATGGGGAGATTCTAGCGGACAGGGAAAGACGGAACGAGGGATTAGAGGCGAGTGAGCGCCTAGTCGGAGAGGAGAGCTTGAGTGGGTGACATTTAGAATGCACAGGGGTCTCAGTCTCATGCGTTTCCTGATCGCTGTTCTCGCGCTGGCTGGATGTTTTGTTTCGGTGCTGGCTCTTCGGGTCCACTACTCGACCGATACGCAACCCTGCTCAGTGAATGAGCGGTGGGACTGCGGCATTGTGAACCACAGCTCATTCGCCGAGGTGGAACATGTGCCGGTGGCGGCGATTGGGATGGCAGGCTACGTCGCGCTGGGAGTTCTGGCGTGGTTCAGGCGGCGGTTCCTTCTGCTGCTGGTTGCGCTGGTGGGCCTGGGCTTTGCGCTGCGGCTGACTTTTCTCGAAGAGTACGTGCTGCAGGTGTGGTGTCTCTACTGCGTGATTTCGCAGGCGATCATCGTGGCGATCGTCTTGTTGAGTCTGGGGTGGTTCTCGGTGGAGTATGTGCGACTGAGCCGATCGGCGCGTTCGGCCGAGAGTTGAGGACGGGAAACGTGAAGGCCGCGCCGATAGGTGTGAACGGCTGGGCCTAAGTGGACGAGGGGTTAGTCGACTTCGTTGCTTCGCGCGCGGAAGTTACGACTTGATAGACGCCAATCTCACTTCTATGCGAGTCCATTCCGTACTGGTAGAGGCTGTAGGCGGGAGGCTGATAGTGCCGTTCGGGGGTATAGGGTTCGGCGAACTTGTCCTCCAGGAGATCGTTGCGGACGAAGAAAGCGTTCGCGCCGGCGAGTCCACAACCGACGAGGCTGTAACCTTTGGCGGCGCCGAGTTGATCGAGTGCGGAGAGACTGGCGCCGAAGAAGTTTTTGCCTCCCCAACGACGATCGGGGTGATACGGGACGACAAGGGCAGCGGGTGGGCGGATCGAGGCGTTGTATTCGATCACGACGACGCGCGGCTGGATGCAATCGATCGCGCCCCAGACCCAATAGTCGTTCATATCGATATCGATGCTGAGTAAGTCGACCTCTTTGGGCTCCTGCGCCAACAGGTCATTGATATTCTCGCGCGCGATCGACGCGTGCTTGAGGCGCAGGGTTCCGCCCTTGAGATAGGCCTCACAGGGTTTGGCGAGCCCTTGCAACAGTTGCAGGTCGCCGTCCATCCACAGGCCGGACCAGCCTTGCATGAGGAGATAGACGGTGTTGTTCTCGACTCCGCTGCCGCAGCCAAACTCGACGAAGGTTGCCTGACCGATGCCGATGCGGCGGAAGATCTCCTGAATGATGCCGTCCTCATCGGTCTGCGAATAGGCCTTGAAGCCGTAACGGAGCAGCGATTTGGGATCCTGATGCCGCGGCTCCGCCAGCAGGGAGGCAATGCGCATCGTCGAGAGGACATGCCGGTGGGCTCTCATCTCCACAAGCAATTCGGCTCCGGCATTGACCAGAAACTGTTCGCTCACGCTCAAGACGATGAACTCCTCTTCAGTTTTTGGGGCTATCCCGGCAGTCATGCTACAGGAGCGAGACGCAAGTTCTGCGACTTTTCACTGTTTTTGCATCCCACATGACAACGACTGTGCGGCAGCGCGGAGAAGCGATGCGCTGATAAACTTAGAGAGAACGCACATGTTGAAGCAGAGATACGCGCGATGGATGTATGCGTGGGAGACCAAGCTCACGACGCGCGATGAGAACCGTGTGGTGCGGCCGCTCGAGTGGGGATTCGAGTGGGTCGAGCCGTTTCTGGAGGCACATGGATTGGGTGCGGCTGTTCCGAGGCGGGAGGCGCTGCGGGATGAGGCAGCGGCCGAGGGTGCGATGGTGCGGATCAACGAGGCGCTGATCCGGCACAGCGAGGATTTTTTCGGGTACGAGCGGCCAACCGATTTTCGGCTGGAAGAGCGCTACCCGATGCTGTTTCCGACGAATGTGCGGGCGGAGACGCTGGCGCAGGATGCGGAGCTGCGCGAACTGGCTGAAGCAGGCAAGATGGAGAAGGCGCAGTTTCTGCGTTTCACCTCGCCGGAGCGAACGCCGTATCCGGAGAACGATATGGTGAATGCGCGCTGGTTTCCTGCGCCTGCGCACAAAGACCCGAAGCGGCCGAAGCAAGCGATCGTGGTTCTGCCGCAGTGGAATGCGGATGCGTTCGGCCATAATGCGCTGTGCCAGATGTTCAACAAGTTTGGGGTGTCGGCGCTGCGATTGTCGAAACCGTATCACGATATTCGGCGACCGAGCGAGCTGGAGCGGTCGGACTACGCGGTCAGCGCGAACGTCGGGCGGACGATTTCGGCATGCAGGCAGGCGGTGGTGGACATTCGCTGCTGCATCGACTGGCTGGAGGAACAGGGGTACGAGCACTTCGGCGTGCTGGGAACGAGCCTGGGCTCGTGCTACGCATTTTTGGCGAGCGCGCACGACAAGCGGATCCGCGTGAATGCGTTCAACCATGCATCGACGGCATTCGGCGATGTGGTGTGGGCGGGGCAGAGCACGCGGCACGTCAAGCAAGCGCTAGCCGAGGCGGGACTAACGCAGGATCGTGTTCGTGCGTTGTGGGGGGCGGTGAGCCCGGTGAGCTATTACGAGAAGTTTGCCGGAGCGGCGGCGGGCGGACCACAGAAGAGGGTGCTGCTGGTCTATGCGGACTACGATCTGACGTTTCCGCGGGAGTATTCATTGCAGGTCGTCGAGGCGTTCCAGCGGGTCGGTTTGAATTTTGAGCGGCGGGTTCTCCCCTGCGGACACTACACGACGGGTGAGACGCCGTATAAATACATCGACGGATGGTATCTAGGGTCGTTTGTATGGAGGGCGTTCAGAGAGCTGCGCGCCGAGAAGGCCAGGGGCGATGCGGGGTCCGCGGTGAGTGCAGCGGAGAAGGTGGAAGAGGAAGTGAGCGCGCGGTGAGTGGCCCGATTCGCGCGCAGTTCACAGTTCTCAGTTAGCTCAGTGGACGATGGGCTGATCGCAGAGCAGGCGGTAGGCCTCGTTGATGGAGGTCATGCGGTCGGTGGCGATGCGCAGTTCCTCTTCGTTGGAGTATTCGAGGCGGTCGGGATGGTAGCGCCGGACCAGTTGCCGGTAGGCCGATTTGATCTGCTGACGTGTGCTGGTGGCGGCGACACCCAACAGGCGGCAGGCGTCTTCGGGCGTGAGGGGCAGGCCGGGAACAGGCGTGCTAAAGGGGATATCGGCGTGCGGACTTGCCTGCTGCGATGCGGCGTCATGCGATGACGTGTGAGGAGCGGGGCTGACACCGTAGGCATCTTTCCATGCGGCGGAGAAGCCCGCGGATGTCGATGTGAAGTCCGAGGCTTCCTGAATGAAGACCAGGGGCACGGAAAAGTCAAAGGACCGGAACGGGGATACGCTGGGGCCGGTGTGAGTTGAGTTGTGATGGCGCGCCTGGAAGTTGTGGGTCGCGGTGTCGATGCCGAGGGTCCAGGTTTCGACGAAGAAGAGCGGATCGGGCTCGGCTTGTGTACCGAGCAGATCGTGCATCAGGTCAAGAAGGGCCGCTGAGTCTTCCGGGCTGGTCCAAGGAGAAGCCTGCGACGAGCTGCGTGCGGAGGCGGCGCGCTGAGCTGTTTGAGGAGCGTCGTGATTGACCGGATAACGTTCCACCGCTCACCTCGCCTGCACTGTGTCTATCGGCAAGTGGCGGGAAAACTTCTATAGGGGCCGAAGGGCCGGATACGAGC
Organism: uncultured Acidobacteriaceae bacterium; assembly: GCA_963778705.1. Classification (GTDB taxonomy): domain Bacteria; phylum Acidobacteriota; class Terriglobia; order Terriglobales; family Acidobacteriaceae; genus Telmatobacter. Next base: position 63,414 of record CAVZVM010000006.1, on the reverse strand, counting down.
GCCGAGTCGTGGGGCAGGCTGGGCCGATGACAAACGGTTTGCGGGCGATAGCTTGCCTATGTTGCGAATTTCAGGGATGATGCGGAAACGGGAGGTCCCCATGGCATCTGCGCCCGAGAAGAAGCGGTGGCGATCGGCGGCGGTGGTGGTTTCGCTGGTGGTGCACAGCGTCGCGTTTGCATTCGTACTGTGGCTGGGCACGCGGATCAAGCTGGTGCATGTGCCTTCGGGACTGGACAATGCAGTGGCCATGCTGGAACAGGCCGGTGGGCCACATGCGGTGAGGCTGGTGCTGCCGAAGATGGCGGATGTGGGACAAGTGCCGAAGATTGCGCCACAGGACAACCACGTGAAGACGATGACGCCGATTCCTGCAAAGCCGAAGAAGGCGATGGGCGGCGCACCGATGACGGCGCACGATGGCAATGGCACGGGGACTGCGGCTGCAGGAAATGGGGCCGATGCAGAGAATGCGACGCCGTCGTTTCCGGTGTACTCGCCGCGACCGGCAGTGACGGATCGAACGCTGCTGCCGGCGACGGAACAGAAGATCGTGGTGGATGTGGATGTGGACGAGTTGGGCGCGGTGGTGCGCGAGGTGCTGGTGAAGGGACTGGGGAACAAGCTGGACCAGATAGTTCTGGACACGGTGAAGACATGGCGCTTTCAACCGGCGACGAAGGATGGCAAGGCTGTGCCAACGGAGGCGGAGTTGATCTTTCCGTTTGGGCCAGGGACGCCGGTCAGCGTGTCTTAGGGGTTGTCTAAAAGGTATTCCGCAGTTGGTTAGGGTCGCATTTGTTTGAATCGCTCCGATCCGGGGCTAAAGGCCCCAATATGTAGGCATGTGTTCAGGGGCTGAAGCCCCCTGCTCCCTCCCCATCTGCAGCTCCAACCCCGCATAGGAAAACGTGCAGCAGCTTTGCGAGCGATGCCAGCCATCAGCGCTGGGTAGCCGTAGCGGTGCGATCGAGGACGTCGAGGATGTAGGCACCGGCTCCGTAGCCGACCATGGGGCGTGCGCCGGTTGGATCGCCGATGTGGCCAGGGAAGAGATCGCAGGGTACAGCGACGTACATTTCCGGAACGATGTTGCGATCGGCGGCGGCTTTATCGGCGATGCGATCGAGAATGGCTGCTGCGTCCTGAGGGCGATCGAGGCGGCGCAGTGTTTCTGCGAGCGCGATGTCGACGAAGAGGAACTCCTGGCGCTCGTACCAATACTCGAAGATGGCGGGATCGGTGTAGGTGCTGCGCACACGGCGATAGCCGCCGGAAGCAACGCGGAGCAGTTCCATGCGCTGGACGGTATCGCGGATGAGGGCCTGGTCAGGGACGAGGCCGAAGTTGAGGATGGGCAGAAGAGCGCCGTCGATGTCGTTCTTGATGCCGTCTTCGAGTGTGCCGTGCAGGTGGCCGTCGCGGATGAAGGCGGCGTTGAAGCCCTCCTGGAGCAGAGCAACTTTTTCGACTAGAGCCGTATGGGTTGCGGTGTCGGCGGCGCGCTGTGCGATGTCGGCGAAGCTCCGCAGGCCGACGATGGCCATGGCGGTGGAGAAGGCGAAGTGCTTTGCGTCTTTCTGGCGCTCTTCCCAGATAGAGGTGTCGGCGGCAACGATCAGGCCAGTGCGATAGGGCTCGAGATTGGCAATGAGGGGTTTGGCGATGAAGTCGCGCGCGGATTCGTAGAGCGGGCCGCGGTAGGTTGAGGTGCGGAGCAGAGCGGGATCGTTGTACTGGTGCAGGTAGACGCCGAGGGCCCAGAGGACTTCGCCCCAGTCGTCGTATTCGATGTTAGTGCTGCCTTCCATGGTGAAGAAGGGCTCTTCGGAGCCGTCGCCGAAATAGCGAACCACAGACACCTGATAGTCGGCGTTGCCGGTTTGTGCGCGCATTTTGCCAGTGGGCTGGGCATTGAAGTAGGCGAGCAGTGCGGCGCGTGCTTCGGCGCGGTGACCCATGCGTGCGAAGGCGACTGTTGCCCAAGCCATGTCGCGGACCCAGGGCGTGAACCACACGCCGTCGGGCAGGCTGGCAACGAGGAGGCCGTTGCCGTGGCGATTGGGGCGGTTGGGTTCGCGGCTCTGTGCGATGCGGAGCATCACTTCACATTGACGCCAGAGATGACGTTCTTTGTCCGTGGTGAGGACGGGCGGAATGGGAACGCGCCATTGATCGAGCTGTGCGATCTCGCGTTTTACGAGGGCGCGAGGTGTAAGGGAGCCGCGCCACTGAAGGAAAGAGCGGACGGTCGCGGCGAGATCGGCGTCGTTTTCGAGAGCGACGAGGGCCCAGGCGGTGCTGGAGGTGAGGAGTTGTTGCGGGTCGGGTGAAAGCGCAAGATGGCTTGACGCGAGCGGAATGAGGAGGAGCGATTCGTCGATGCCGTCGAAGTGGAGGAGGTCGACTTTGAAGCCGGAGATGTGGATGGTGCGGCGGGATTGGATCGAGTGATTCCATGCCACGGACCATGCGCCGGATTGGGTGGATGCGGGCTCCCAGTTGAGGATCAGAGCCGGATGAGCGAGGCCGAAGGGCATGAAGGCGAAGCCTTCGCCGCTGCTGGTGTGCAGATGGATGACGTGGGAATCCTGCTGGTAGGTGGCGGTCGGGTTGAGGGCAGAGGGATCGTGCCACTGCAGGGATTTGAGGAAGTTGGGGGTTTCGATGCCTTCGCTGAGCGGGTTCGTGGGATCGGGGCGCATGAAGCTGTAGGGATGCGAGTACAGCTTGGTGATCGCTGCGGTGTCGGGGTTGACGACGGCGAAGCCGAAGCCGTTGCCGGTGACGAGATTGGTGGCCGCGGCGGGGATGGTGAGTGCGGCGACGCAGGAGAGCGCAGCGAGCAGGCGGGCGAGCTTCATGAGCAGACAGTTTCGGCGTTGCGGGCGGGTTGCGCAAGCAGACCCCTCTGAGAAGCAACAGCAGGTCCTTCGCCCCGCTTACCCCAATCGCGCCGAGGCGCGATCAGGGCCCCAAGCGCGCGGGTTCTCAGGATGACACTGCCTTGGGACATGAAAAGGAGAGGACGACAGGGGGCTTGTTGATTGCCGTCGCTTGTTTAGATCCGTCCTCTCCCAGGTCTCAGAAGCGGGACCTGGGGCACCATGGCTTGGGTGAGCGACGCCGCGAAGCAGAAAACACGCGAATGAGGTCAGGGGTTGGTGGGGAGCTGCAAGCGGAGGAGTTTGGCGGGGTCGAGGTAGGCGTTTTGCCAGCGGACGGCCCAGTGGAGATGGGGACCGGTGACGCGGCCAGTCGCACCGCTCAGACCTAGTGGGGTCCCCGCCGCAACGCGTTGCCCTTCGTGGACGTCGATTCGGCTGAAGTGCATGAAAACCGTGTAGAGCCCGAGGCCGTGATCGATGACGACGCAGTTGCCTTCGTAGTAGAGCGGGCGCGCGAGAACGACGGTGCCGCTGTTGGAGGCGCGAACGATGGTGCCTATGGGAGCACGAAAATCCATGCCCTTGTGAATGCTAGCGAGCTTGCCGTTGAAGGTACGGCGGGTGCCGAAGCTGTCGGTGGGTGGAGCGTGGACCGGTGCGCGGAAGGAGCCAGACCAGAGGGGTTCGGGGGCGGTGGCGGAGAAGACTTTCTCTTTTAGGACGCGATCGGCTTCGACCTGTTTGAGCTCGTCGGGACCGGGCGTAACGAATTTGGGCGGCACGGTGAGGATGCCGGTGCGGTAGTGCGCGGGATGGATGGCGATGGATTGGGTGAGGTCGCGCGTGGTGTAGTCGGCGAGGTGGACGTGGATGAGGAGGGTGGAGGGGCCTTCGGGCTGCTCCACATCGACGCCGGCGAGAGCGAGCCAGGTGCGGTGGTCGCGGGCGGGGAAGAACTGGATCTTGCGGCCGAGCCATTCGCCGTCGATTGAGGCGGCGCCGGGCGCAGCGATGCGGAGGAACTCAGGAGAGCCGGCGACAACGATCGAGGGCGTCAGTGTGGCGGGCTCCGAGCGGGGCGATTCCGCGGATGTGGCCCTGGGGATAAGAACGAGCAAGAGAATGAGCCACGGGAAGCGAGGGACCGGCATGGGTTCAGGATACTCGGGTGCAGTGTGTAACTCGGGGAGCGGGAGGCGACTCCTAAGGAATATGAGTTTCTTGTGTGGACAGAAGTGGCGAGTCGGGATTGGGCTGGCGTTGGCGCTCCTATGGGGTGCGCAGGCTTTGGAGGCCAGCGGGCAGAACGCGGCGGCGCAAGGCAAGCCGGTGCTGGTGGAGTTGTTTACTTCGGAGGGATGTTCGGATTGTCCACCTGCAGACGCATTGCTGGAAGCACTGGACAAGACGCAGCCGTTTGCCGGGGTACGCGCGATTGTGCTGAGTGAGCATGTGACGTATTGGGACAGGCTCGGATGGCGCGATCCGTTTTCGCTGGAGGAGATGACCGAGCGTCAGCAGGCGTACTCGACACAGTTCGGGTTGCAGGATGTGTATACGCCGCAGATGGTGGTGGATGGAACGGCACAGTTTGTCGGGAGCGACAGACGGGCGCTCGAAGGGGCGATGCGCGCGGCGGCGGCGAAAGGGAAAGAGGAACTCGCGATCGAGAATGCGCATTGGGACAGCGGGGCGGTGGCATTCTCTGTGCAGGGAACGCTGAGTTCGGGTGTGCGGTTGATGGCGGCTCTGGCGGCGGATGCGACCCATTCGGAGGTGGCACGAGGCGAGAATGCAGGGCGTACGCTGCAGCATGTGGCCGTGGTGCGAGCGATGAAGAGCTTTGGCGGCGATGCGATGGATCGCCGAGAGCTGAAGCTTGGGGCGAAGAACTTGCCGGACGGGCCGGTGCGGCTGGTGGTATTCGTTGTGGATGCGCGAACCGGGCAAGTAGTAGGAGCGGCGGAACAGACCCTGGCAAGGTGAGGTGCGATAGAACGAACGTTCATTCGAGGAGATAGGGCCAGGGATTAGTAAAAAGAAGAGCCGATGATGACTGGCATCACCGGCTCCGCTCGCAACACGGGTGTGTCGTGAGTTATTTGGGTTGGACGCGGTTGTTGTGCTTTTGGCGATAGATCTGGCGGCTGGCGCCATTCTGTTCGCGGTTGATCTGACCTCTTTCCTGGCCGGTCAATTTGCCTCCGTTGGCTTGGCGATCGGCGTGGACCTGCTGGTTGATGCCCTGCTCGCGATTCTCGGTGCGAGCGGCTTCCCCTGCAGTCATCTGGCCGCTGCGAATGCCTTGCGCGACGCGATCCTGCTGGTTTTCGCGGCGCTGGCCGACTTCGTTGTTGCCGTAGTGGGCGGTATTGGCGTTGTGTTTGTCGTTGTAGATGGAGTTGCTGAGGCGGTTCTGCTGGCGGTTGACCTGATTGCGCTCCTGCGGTGTGAGCTTGCCGCCATCGGCAGAGCGATCGGCGTGAATTTCGCGATTGAGGTTGGCTTCGCGGCCTTCGATGTTCTTGGTTTCGCCCGCGGTGAGCTGACCGGATTGGACGCCGTTGGCGACGCGATCCTGCTGGTTCTCGCGGCGATCGTTGACGGTATTGGTGGGTTGAGTCTGCGGCTGGCTCTGTTGCGCGAAGAGTGGACCCGAAGCAACGAGGGCGGCGACTGCGAGCGCGATGAGTGTCTTATTCATTTTCTTCTCCCATTCTTTTCGAGGGGCCTTGCCTGGTCGCTTCCGGCCCACGTTTACTCCGAACCCTCATAGCTTGCGAAAGTTTTGGAAGGTGAGCGAAAACTTCAAAAAACCGGCCGACGAAAGCTATGGGCTGGCATACCCCAAAAGGGTTAGCCGGACGTGCGGAAACTTCACAGGCGTGGACCGGGAAGGGTTGCCGTAAAATTCCAGTATGACCGAGCGCATGAGTTTGTCCCTTGCCCAAGCCGATCCGGAAGTTGCCGCAGCCATCGATCACGAGACGCTTCGCCAGCACGAGGGGCTGGAGATGATTGCCAGCGAGAACTTTGTGTCTGAAGCTGTTTTAGAGGCGGCAGGTTCGGTGTTCACGAATAAGTACGCCGAGGGGTATCCGGGACGGCGCTACTACGGTGGATGCGAGTACACCGATGTGGTGGAGAACCTGGCACGGGACCGCGCGAAGCAGATTTTCGATGCGGAGTTTGCGAATGTGCAGCCGCACTCTGGATCGCAGGCGAATGCAGCGGCGTATATGGCGGTGCTGCAAACGGGCGACACGATTTTGGGACTCGACCTGGCGCACGGCGGGCACCTGACGCACGGGCACAAGTTGAGCTTCAGCGGGAAGCTGTATCGGACCACGTTCTACACGGTGCGGCGCGACACAGAGACGATCGACTACGACGAGCTGGAAGCAATTGCAGTGCGCGAGAAGCCGAAGGCGATTATCGGCGGGGCGAGCGCGTATCCGCGGCTGTGGGATTTTGTGCGGATGCGGGAGATCGCGGATAAAGTAGGCGCGGTGTATGTGTTCGACATGGCACATATTGCCGGGCTGGTGGCGGGTGGAGCGCATCCATCGCCGGTGCCTCATGCGCACATCACGACGACGACGACGCACAAGACGCTGCGGGGGCCAAGGGCGGGGTTGATTCTAGCGGGCAAGAACTACCAGGTGGGCGAGAAGCCGGAACAGACGATTGGGAAGGCGATCGACATGGCAGTGTTTCCGGGACAGCAGGGCGGGCCGCTGGTGCACATAGTGGCGGCGAAGGCGGTGGCGTTTGGCGAGGTGCTGCGGCCGGAGTTCAAGACCTATGCGGCGCAGACTGTAGCCAACGCAAAGGCGCTGGGCGAGGCACTGCGCGCAGAGGGATTCCGGCTGGTGTCGGGAGGAACGGACAATCATTTGTTGCTCGTGGACGTGTTCGAGAAGGGGATTCTTGGATCGGAGGCAGAGGTGGCGCTGGGCAAGGCGGGGATCACCGTGAACAAGAATGCGATTCCCTACGACACGAATCCGCCACTGAAGCCATCGGGGATTCGCGTGGGGACGCCAGCACTGACGACGCGCGGGATGAAGGAAGCGGAGATGCGGACGATTGCGACGTGGATTGCGCAGGCGCTGGAGCAGAGGAACAACGATGGGGTGCTGGAGCGGATTCGCGGAGAAGTAGCCGAACTGGCGAATCAGTTTCCGTTGTATGCGTGGCGGCTCAAGAGCAGTTCGGAGTTCGCTGTTCACGGTTCGTAGAGCCCCACGTGGTTAGGGACCGGAAAGCGCGGAGGCCAAAAGCTTCCGCGCTTTTTTGTTTCTCTGGAAGGATCAGTCGCGAAGGCCGCTTGCGGCTATTTGAATACGCTTGCTTCAGAGAGAACGCCGAAGTTGGGTGCATTCGGCACGCAGTCGTCGATCGATTTGAGGACAAGGTTGTTGTCGTTGCCGATGGATTGTCCTGAGAGCACGTAGGGGCGGTATTTCTCTGGCGGCGTATGGTTGTCGAGCCAGCGTTTGATCCAGACATCGCAATGAAAGTTGACCACGTTCTTGTCGTCGGACCACCAGATAGCTCGAACGATGAAGGGGCGGCCGCTCATGGCGGTGCCGGAGATGACGGAATACGACTTATCTTTGCTGGTGGTGATTGATTTGAAGGCGGCGATTTTAAAGACGAGCGTCCGGCCTTTAGCATTTTGGTCGATGAATTTGCAGGCTTCGGCGTCGCAGGTCCGCCGGATGCGGAAGACGTCGATGGTGACCGGTTGAGTGGAGAGATTTGTGAATTGGACGGAGACCTTGCCAGCAACGGGAGCATATTCCTTGCTGCCGCCGAGAGAGGTGGCGAAGCTAGTGGAGGGGTGGCGCAGGAGGTCGGATGCCTCAATGCAATTGGTTGGACATGGCTTGTCGTTGGCGGTCTGCCAGCCGATTTCGACCGGTCCAGCGGCATCGATGGAGAGGGTGTAGGACTGATTGGGCTGCAACACCAGGCCTGATTTGATGGGGACATGGACAACCGACGCAGAGGAAGCGCTGGCTACGAATAGAAAGGCCGCTAGGACGGTCGCACGCATTGCCGCGATTCTACCGCTGTTTTTGGCGAGACGACTCCGGGTTTCGAGGCACGCATAGTTACCAGGGGAAGCTTTTCCCGATGGTCCAGCCGGTAAGTGCTTGAATGCGCGCGAAGAATTTACCAAGGACAACTTGCGGACGTGAAGGGGGTTGCATCTATCGTAGCTAGGATGGCTGAGGGACCACTGCGGAACACGCCATCCAAAAGGATAGGGAGGATCGTTATGCGCGCTACGGTTGCACTGACAGCATTGCTCGCTTTTTCTGTCGCGCCGCTTCTGGCTCAACAGCACGGTGGTGGGAAGCCGCCGTTGGGAGGTCCGGCAGCCCATGTTTCTCCGCCGACGCGCGGGCCGGCGCCATTCCATGGGACACCGAAGCCGGTAGGGCCGGCGCGCAGCTTCAATGACCAGCCGGGCCATCCGAATGTTCCCCACGTGGACGCGGGAAACAAGTGGGTAGGTCACGACACGGGGCGCGGCGACGCGAACTATCATCTTGACCATCCATGGGAGCATGGGCACTTTAGCGGCGGATTTGGGCCGCGGCATGTGTGGCATCTGGCGGGGGGCGGGCCGGGGCGGTTCGCTTTCAACGGCTGGTACTGGAGTGTCGCGCCGTACGATGTGGGCTATTGCGATGGCTGGCTCTGGGATTCGGACCAGATCATCATTTACGACGACCCCGATCATGTGGGCTGGTATCTGGCATACAACGTGCGGCTCGGCACGTATGTTCACGTGATGTATCTGGGGTAAGACCGAAAGAGCGAGAAGTAAAACGAGGGATAAAAGAGGGGCGGGCCGATGGGCTCGCCCTTTCTGTTGCGGGCCGCGGCATCATGAAAGCTCGATGCCGTAGACCTTAGTGCATTGGCCACTCGCGCGAGCGGAATTCGTCGATTGCTTTATCGGAAAAGCCGGTCCGCCTCAAAGCGGCGGTTTTACGTTCGTGTATTCGTAGCGCGAGGACATGAGGAATTTGCCTCCGTTGCTATCGATGTCATTACGCAGTATCAGTCCGGTCCTTTTGGAAATCCAGATCTGCATATCCATCGTTCCCTTCGATGTCTCGGAGTGGGCACGGTACTGCGCCGACATTTCACCGTTTTCCGGCTCGTCTCCGAGATAGCGGCAGGTGTCCTTTGCAGTGGCACGCTGCATAGCCTGTTGTTGCAACTGCTCCGCGCTCTTGATCGTGTCCATGACAATCCATTTGCCGTTGACTTTTCCATAGATAGAGCCGGCAGCGTAGATGACCTCCGAGTCGACGGTGGTACTGCCGATCTTTGTTGTGGAGTAGACATGGGCAGGTGTGTTTTGGAGCTTGCCAAAGGCGTCCTTCTCCGACTTGATCAGGGCTTGGCAGTCGTTCTGCGCCGCGATCGGCCGCGCTCCCATCAGCAAACAGGCGATTGAGAAGACCGCGATGGTGCAAAGCAATCTGGTCGGGTGCATATTCATGGGTGGTTCCTTCGGGGACGCCGACTCTGTAAGCCGGATGTCCTGTCCAAGCCCTAACTGCGCGCGGTGCGTTGTTCATCATTGTTGCATGGATCGCGGGGACCAAGTTGTCCTGCCGGCGCAAGGGGGGGCGTCCTATACAGAGGTAGAGGGACGGCACTAAGATAGCGGGGTCTCGGCAGGGACGGGTCGCGCGTGTTGTCGAATGCGACCCGCTCCCATAGCCATTGGAGAGCTGGAGAAGGATGGACATGGACTTTTTTGCGATGCGCGTGTGCAGTTTTGTGCGGTTGGCCGCTGTCGTGAGTTGCTTGAGCGTTGCGGGGGTAAGTGCTGGTGCGCAGGCGACAGAAGGAACGATCGTGTTGACGGGGGCCGATCGCAGGCCGGCGCAGTCGCTGAACGGCGAATGGGCTTCGATTGTCGATCCTTATTTTGCCGGATTATTCAGCTTTCACCATGAGGAGAAGAAGAATGGCTGGTTTCTGAATTACAAAGCGAAGCCGGGCGATGCGTTTCCGACCGAGTATGACTACGCGAAGGCGCCTAAGTTGAAGGTGCCTGGAGACTGGAATACGCAGCGGGAGTCGTTGTTCTTCTACGAAGGGCCGGTTTGGTACGAAAGGGATTTCAGCTATCAGCCAAAGGAGCACACGCATGTGTTTCTGCATGTGGGTGCGGCGAATTATCAGTCGTATTTCTGGGTGAATGGGAAGAAGGTATGCGAGCACGAAGGGGGGTACACGGCGTTCAACTGCGAGGTGACCTCAGTCATTCACGGCGGCGATAACTTTGTGGTGGCGGCGGTGGACAATACGCGGCGCGAGGATAATGTTCCGACGCTGGAGACCGATTGGTGGAATTACGGCGGTCTGACGCGCGAAGTTTCGCTGATCGAGGTGCCGGAGGCGTTCATCGATCAGTACGATGTGCATCTCGAGCGCGGAGGGAGTTCGGAGATTGCGGGATGGGTGCATGTGGCGGGAGCAAAGCCGGGCGATGGAGTGGAGGTCGAGATCCCGGAGTTAGGTGCGAGGAGCTCGGCGACGACGGGAGAAGACGGACGGGCCGCACTTCATTTTGAAGTAAAGGGGCTGGAGCGGTGGTCGCCAGAGACGCCGAAGTTGTACAAGGTCGTTCTGCGCGCGGGCACGGACTCGATTGAGGAACTTATAGGGTTTCGCACAGTGGAGACGCGGGGAACGGAGATTCTGCTGAATGGGAAGCCGGTGTTTTTGCGCGGAATTTCGATTCATGCGGAGGCGCCGTATCGCACGGGCAGGGCTTATACCGATAAAGATGCGGAGACGCTGCTGGGATGGGCGAAGGAGCTTGGTTGTAACTTTGTGCGGCTGGCGCACTATCCGCACGACGAGACGATGTTGCGTGCGGCGGACCGCATGGGATTGCTGGTGTGGTCGGAGAACCCTGTGTATTGGGCAGTCCACTTCGACGATCCGAAAGTACTGGCGAAGGCGGAGCAGCAGTTAGACGAGGAAATCGACACGTCGCGCAATCATGCAGCGATTGTCTTGTGGTCGATGGCGAATGAGACGCCTGCTACGGAGGCGCGGACGCAGTTTATCGAAACGCTTGCGATGCGTGCGCGGGCGTTGGATCCGACGCGACTGATCACGGCGGCGCTGCTGGTGCGGGGCAATGGAAATACGAAGATTATCGATGACCCACTGGGCAAGGCGCTGGATGTCATCGGATTCAACGAATATATCGGATGGTATGAGGGGCATCCGGAGAGCGCCGATGTAACGAATTGGGACATTGCTTATCAGAAGCCGCTGATTGTGAGTGAATTTGGAGCGGGAGCCAAAGCGGGACTGCACGGCGGGGAGGATGAGCGCTGGACGGAGGAGTACCAGGCGAACGTATTTCGTCACCAACTGCCGATGCTGAACAAGATAGCGCAACTTAGAGGCATGAGTCCGTGGGTTCTGATGGATTTTCGTTCACCGAACAGGCCCCTGGCGGGAATTCAGGACGAGTTCAACCGCAAGGGACTTATCTCGGAGAAGGGAGAGAAGAAGCAGGCGTTCTATGTACTGCAAAGAGCGTATCGGGAGAATTCAGTGGGGAAGGCCGACTAAGAGCAAGTTTTTTGCGAATAAGTAGAGAAACTTATAAAGACAGGCGCGCAAATCGCGTGAGTTGAGTTATGCTCAATTTCATGACGATCGATTCCATTATTGCCCAACTCGATTCCGAGATTGCACGGTTGACACAGGTTCGCGGCATCCTAGCGAGTTCCGCCAAGACGACTTCGAAGTTTGCGCTTCCCAAGACCGGGAAGGGGACGCGGCGCAAAAAGCGCGTTCTGAGCGCGGAAGCGCGGAAGCGGATTGCGGATGCGCAGCGGAAGCGTTGGGCGGCGCAGAAGGCCAAGTCGAAGTAGGAATAGTTTTTCCGGTTCGACAAGTTAGATAGTTCTGAAAGCCTGCGCGGGTCTCGCCAGGGATCATGCACGGCGGGCAGCTACCAAGTCTCGACAGCGAGTACGTTGGGCGGTCCGGAGTGGCCCTGGATGACTTGTGTCTCGATGACGGCCTCCATGTTCTTCTTGTCCCAATCGGGAGGAGCTTTGGCGAGGAGCGAGTCGAGATACTCGGGGTTGTAGAGGATCTCGCCCGCGGCTTCGGTGCCTTCTTCGGAGATGCCGGCGGCGATGATGACGGGCTGACCGGTAGTGCTGTCGTGGATGCGCGCGACGATGGCGTAGTCGCGCGCGAGTTTCTCGTAGGGAAGATCCCAGGCGGTGGCCCAGGACGTGGCCTGAGGGCTCTTGCGGTCGACGAGGGACGCGACGCCGTTTTTCGATTCAAAACCAAAGCGTAAACGCTGCGTGACGCGCAGGGTCCAGATATTGTCGAAGGCTCCGATCAGGATGCTGGGGCCTTCGCGCAGCTGTGCGAACGAAGCTTCGGAGGCGGGGACGACGCGGAAGGTCTTGTGCCGAATTTCGAGTGCGGCGGCGGCGCGGGTAAGGGTGACGACGTCGGCGAGGGCGAGATTGCCTGAGTAGTGGAGACGGACATAGAGTTTTTCCGGCTGCGGCTTACTGACGGGCGCCCCGTAGTCGTTGATGGAATCGGTGTCGAGGTTTTTGGCGGGTTCGCCGAGGCAGAAGGTAGCGGGGTTGGCGCTGGAGATGACGGGTTCCCAGAAGCGGTCGATGGTGGAGGGTGGCGGGACCGGGGGTTCGGCGTGGTAACGGAGGCCGATGCCGAGGCCGATGGCGCCGGAGAGGACCACGAAGAGGGCAGCGACGAGCCAGCGCAGCCGCCAGGGGGACGGAGCGGCCGGAACTTCGCCTAGTGGAGGCAGGAGCGAAGCGGGGATGGAGCTTTCAGCGCTTTCGACTGAGTCGGACGGGGAGGACTGATCGGAAGCCTGCTGGTCGGCCACTCGCTGGTCTTGAATTCGTTGTTCTGGGATTCGCGGGTCAGGGGCGGCGCGAAAGACCGGGATATAGGAGCCGATGGGGAGTTCGACGACGAGTTCGCCCTCGTGTGAGGCGTCGTAGTAATACTGCGAGAGGCGCTTCCGGACTTCGCCTGCGGTGATGCGGACGATGGGGTCGGCGTTGGCGTCGTAGCTGGGGGAGCGGCCGAAGACTTCGATACCGATGCTGCGCTCTTTCAGTTCAGAAGCGTTGCCCAGCAGGGTTTGCTCGATGACGTAGGCGAGTAGAGCCGGATAGCGTTTACTGTTGGCGAAGAGAGGATGGACGAGGAGGCGTTCGAGCTGGGCCCGCACGGCGGCGGGATCGTAGGCGAACGTGGATTGTTCCAGCTCCTGTGTGGACTTGGGCGCCACCGGCATGTGGTACTCCCTGAATCGGCTCAAAATGCCCTTGGGGGCAGAAAAACATCGACCAGAGCTGTTTTGTCCGAGTCGAGCTGGGCAAAAAGCAGGACTGAATCAAGAAAGCTGAAGACGGCAGGCGGCCGGATGGGCTCAGTCGTATCTATCAAGCCGGCTTCGATTTACAGTGGGAAGGTCCCAAGCCCGGGGAGGCCTGAACTCGTCCGCATTGCGTATCATACGTCCCGGTAATTCGTTTTGTCTATGGACCTTTAACTCGTTTGCATTACTTATTTAGGGCAAGAGAGATGCGGATGGTACCCGATCAAACCTATTGAAGAGGAGGCGACATCCCTATAGTTTCCGTCGGTCCAGAAAATGTGCTGGCAGTGTGCCTCTGCGGAAGACGCAAGTCTGAACCGGTGGAGGAGATCTGAGAGCGCGTTTTCTTGTGATTGCGGCTCCTCGCCCCTCCGGTTCGCCAGACCTGGACTCATCCAGGCGGGACTTACCGGGGGGCGCTTTTTTTGGTGTGCTGGGACGGCTGCACTGCCTTCCAGGATCGATCTGCGGACATGCCACCCCTTAACAATTCTTTAGATTGGGATACCTGACTGGATGGAGACAGGTCGACTATCCTGATCGACGATCTTGCGGAAGAGAATCCGTTGCGGTTTAAAAAGAGAGGCCCGAAAGTATGTGGACGTCTGGATTGAAAGCGCTCCTTTTGCCTTGCTGCGCCCTGGCGATGTTTTCCGGCAGCTTGAATGCGCAAACCATTTCGCACGAGGAGGCGCACAAGAAGGCGGAGTCTTTGCTCAAGCAGATGACTCTGGACGAGAAGATCGGCCAGATGAATGAGTCGTCGGGTGTGCAAATGCCGATGTTGGGCAACGAGAAGCCGGACGACCTGATCGCGCAGGGGAAAGTCGGATCGATCCTGTGGCTCATCGACGTGAAGGAGATCAACCGGCTGCAACACATCGCAGTGGACAAGTCGCGGCTGCACATTCCGATCATGTTTGGGTTCGACGTGATCCATGGATACCGGACGGTGTTTCCGGTGCCGCTGGCAATGGCGTCGTCGTGGGACCCGAGCGTGGAAGAGCAGGCGCAGCACCTGGCAGGGCGGGACGCACGGGCGGCTGGGATCCAGTTGATCTTCACGCCGATGGTGGACATTGCGCGGGATGCGCGGTGGGGCCGGATCGTGGAAGGCGCGGGGGAAGATCCTTATTTAGGAGCGGCAATGGCGCGGGCCCAGGTGAGGGGTTTCCAGGGAGACACGCTTGGGCCGGACAGCGCGATGGTGTGCGTGAAGCACTATGCGGGCTACGGGGCGGCGGAGGGAGGACGCGACTACGACTCGTCCTACGTTCCCGAAGAGTTGATGCGGAATGTGTATTTGAAGCCGTTCCACGCGGCGGTGGAGGCGGGTGCAGGCAGCGTGATGAGCGCCTACATGGACTTGAACGACGTGCCGGCGAGCGGCAACAAGTGGCTGTTGACGGACGTGCTGCGCAACGACTGGGGGTTTAAGGGCTTTGTGTTGTCGGATGCGTTTGCGGTGGCCAGCCTGGTGACGCACGGGTATGCACGCGATCCCGAGGATGCTGCCTACAAGGCAGCCAACGCGGGACTGAATATGGATATGGCCAGCCTGACCTATGTGAAGAACCTGGCCAAGGTCGTGAAGGAAGGCAAGATCAGCGAGGCGCAGATCGATGCGCTGGTGCTTCCGATTCTGGAGGAGAAGTACGAACTGGGGTTGTTCGATCATCCCTATGTGGATGAGTCGAAGGTGGAACCGACGCTGAACCGGCCGGAGGGTCTGGTGCTGGAGCGGAAGCTGGCGGGCCGTTCGATGGTGCTGCTGAAGAACGAGAATGGGACGCTGCCGCTGAAGAAGACCGTGAGGAAGGTGGCGGTGATTGGGCCTCTGGCGGATTCGATCGCAGACATCGAAGGCGGCTGGACGGTGGAGGGATTGTTTGGCGGAGGCAGAAAGAGCCATCCGGTAACGGTGCTGGCGGGGATCAAGAACAAGCTGGGGCCGGATGCGGAGGTAACGCTGGTGGCGGGTCCGGAGCCGTCGCGGATTTATCCAGGACTGTTGGACCTGATGGCGGGAAGGAAGCCGATTCCGCCGCCGACTCCCGAAGAGACAGCCGATTGGATTGCGAAGGCAAAGGCTGCGGCCGCGGATGCGGATGTTGTGGTCGCGGTGCTGGGTGAGACGTCAAGCATGAGCAGCGAAGCAGCATCGCGCGCAACACTGGATCTGCCAGGAATCCAGGAGCAGATGCTGGAAGCAGTGGCTGCAACAGGCAAGCCGGTGGTGCTGGTGCTGGAGAACGGGAGGCCGCTGGATATTCGCTGGGCGTCGGAGCATGTACCGGCGATTCTGGAGGCGTGGTATCCCGGCACGGAAGGCGGCGATGCAGTGGCCGATGTGCTGTTCGGCGATGTGAACCCGGGCGGGAAGCTGCCGGTGAGCTGGCCACGGGTTGCGGGCGCCGAGCCGCTCTACTATAACCACAACCTGACGCACGAGCCGGAAGACCGGCCGGGTTTCACGTCGCGGTATTGGGACATGAACAGCAAGCCGCTGTATCCGTTTGGCTATGGATTGAGCTATACGACGTTCAGGTTCGACCATCTGCGGCTGAGCAGCAAGAGCATGAAGGCGGGCGATGCGACCGAGGTTGCGGTGGACGTGACTAATACAGGCACGGTGGCTGGCGATGCGGTGGCGCAGGTGTACATCCATCAGCGGGCCGGGTCAGCGTCGCGGCCGGTGCGGGAGCTGAAGGGCTTCAAGCGGGTAGCGCTTGGGCCGGGTGAGACGGAGACGTTGAAATTCACGCTGGGCAAGGATGAGCTGGAGTTCTGGAGTCCGCAGACGAAGGCGTGGGTCGTGGAGCCGGGCAAGTTCGATGTATGGGCGGGCGAGGACTCGACGGCGGGATTGCATGCGGAGCTGGCGGTGGAGTAGGAAGACCAGTTGTCCGTTACAGGTAGCAAGAAGAGGGCTTCTCGAATGAGAGGCCCTTTCTTGTTTCCGTTGGTGGTGGGCTCATCGAGTCAAGAATTCGGTTCTCTTCCGAACTTACGGTGGGTATGCTGTTTCCCACGGGATCTCCCTCGCTTCCCCCGGCCCGTTTTGGAGGCGCTGAATGTCCATCCGCTGGACTTGTCGCGTGGCGTGCTGGTGTGCGCCTGCAGTTCGCGTGCTTGTCTTTGTCCTGATCAGTCTTGCGGTGGGTCACGCGGCGGATGCGCCCTTCCCGGCGCGGATCGGCAATTCGGTGGTGGTGTTGACGGGGCCGTGGAAGTTCCACCCGGGCGATGACGCGAATTGGTCGCGACCGGATCTGGATGACTCGAGCTGGGGAACGTTGGACGTTACTCCGCCGGAGAACTCGTACGATCCCACGACGGGTTCAGGAGGATTTGTCTCCGGCTGGACATCGCACGGGTATCCGAATCTGACGGGGTACGCCTGGTATCGCTTGCGGGTCCGTGTGCAGGACGAAGACGCAGGCGGAACGGGTTCTTCGCTGGCTCTCGTCATGCCTCTCAACTTCGACGATGCCTACCAAGTCTTTGTCAATGGGCGCGAAATTGGTGAATTTGGACGATTCACAGCCAGGAAGGTGCTTTTTTACAATTCGGAACCGCGCTCGTTTCCACTGCCGCCCGATGTGCGCAACGGTGTCGTGACGATTGCAATCCGCTTCTGGATGGACACGAGCACCTGGCTCACCTCTCCGGATGTCGGGGGTCTGCATGGGCCTCCGCTGCTGGGAGAATCTTCTGCAGTGGAAGCGATGCTTCGTCTGGAGTGGGACGCAGTGAACCGGACCCAGGTGGGCAACCTGCTGAGCGCGACGTTTCTTTTTCTCGCGGCGCTTCTGGGTTTCACGCTCATGTGGTTCGACCGGCATGAACGGGCTTATCTGTGGCTGGGCGCCGCGTGCACGGCAGACTTTTTGTCCAGAGCCACGGTGATGACAGGCTATTATTCGACGCTTGTGTCGATGGTGTTTGAGATAGTGGTCCTGGATGTTGTGCTCCATCCGTTGTCGTTGGGGCTTTGGGCGCTGTTTTGGGCCTATTGGTTCGATCTGGAGAACATGCGCCGCATTGTGCGCATTGCCGGAGTCCTGGTCGTCCTTCTGATTCTTGGAACGGCGATGGTGCGGCCACCGCTCTACGGAAGTTGGATTCCGGTGAACGCGTCAAGCTGGCTGGTGCCGCTGACGGTTGTTCTGAAACTGCTGCTGGGAGGGCTTCTGTTGTGGGTGACGTATCGTGGCATGCGCAAGCGGCCGGCCGACGGCTGGCTCGCTTTGGCGCCCATTCTCCTGACGATCTTTTGGTCGTATCAGGAGGAACTCACGATCGTTCATGTTCCGACGATCGTACGCATTCTCGGCTTGACGATCAGCGCCGGCCATTTTGCGATTCTTTTGATGCTGGCCATTGTCTCGGTGCTGCTGATGCGGCGTTTCGTGCGCGGCCAGCGCGAACGAGAACTGTGGCGGCTGGAGATCGAGCAGGCGCGGCAGGTGCAACAAGTGCTGATCCCCGAAGCGCTGCCTACGATGGCCGGCTTCCAGCTGGCCAGCGATTATCGTCCGGCGCAGCAGGTGGGCGGGGATTTCTTTCAGATCATGCCGCGGAAAGAAGGAGGGGTGCTGGTCATCATAGGCGACGTCAGCGGCAAAGGGATGCCTGCGGCCATGACGGTCAGCCTGCTGGTGGGCACCGTCCGAACGCTCGCGCACTTTACCGATAGCCCGGGCGATATTCTGGCAGCGATGAATGTGCGCATGTTGGCACGCAGCCAGGGCGGCTTCACCACGTGCCTGGTCCTGCGGATCGCGTCGGATGGCCGTGTGACCGCTGCCAACGCCGGACATCTCGCGCCCTACCTCGGCAACAAGGAGCTGGCAGTTGAAAGCGGCTTGCCGCTCGGACTGGCAGCGGATGCGACCTATCCCGAGACAGAGTTTCGGTTGGAAATAGAAGAGCAATTGACGCTGATGACCGACGGGGTGATTGAAGCACGCAGGAAAGACGGCGAACTATATGGTTTTGAGCGGGCGGCGGCGATTGCATCGGGGCCGGCGGAGTCGATTGCATCGGCGGCGCAGGAGTTCGGGCAGGAGGACGATATTACTGTTCTGACACTGAAGCTTGTTCCGGCGCACAAGCAATCCATCAGCAAGTTCAACTCCACGGAGCTCTCGCCGACCCCTGTCTAGCGGTTAGGGGATGGCATCTCCAAGAGCCATCCAAGGGCGGTTCTGGAACAGGCAATGACCCATGCGGGTTATTACTTTCATTTTGTCGTCGCGGCCACGAGCAGAAAAATCGCGGGGTGAGTGGCCGATAGCTTGGGTGCGATGCTCTCTTCACCGCTCTATCTCCCATTGCTGTCTGGTATGGCCCTCTACCTGGGGTGGCGGAGGACGAGTCTCGAGCGGCGCAGGGGGCAATCGTGGGAGTCGCTGATCGGGCGGCTCAAGGACTGCAATGGCCGCGAACTGAGCACACAGTTCCTTTGGAGAGAGGGATTGACGGCGGGGCCGGAGGAGACGTGGGATCGGCTCGGCGGGCTGCGCGGCTTGTGGTCCATCTACAGCAACGCGCGGGTGATGATGGAGATGGCGGAGTTTGCGGCGCGCCATGAGGGTGTGGATGCAGAGATACTTGAAACCCTGCGGTGCAGTGCGGCACAGATTCGGTTTTGCGTGATGGCGGCGCTGGTGCAGTGCCAGCTGCAACAGGCGAACGAGAGCGTACGGATCCAGGCCTTTCGCGCAGCATCGGTGTATACCGGCATGGCGGCGCGGATGGCTGAGCTGCTGCGGATCCATGCGCTAACGGAGCTGCCACAGTTTGTGGCGGCGATGTAAGCAAGACAGGGAATAGGGAATAGGGATTAGAAAACAGGGAACCGAGAACATGGGTCGAACAACGAGCGCGGGGCGAATGCCTTCTGCGCTTTTTTTGTCGTTCGGGTGCTGGTGCCAGATTCGCTTCATCTCTCTCACTGCGACAAGCACAAAACTTAGGGTACGCGATGTCTGATCTTGAAGGTCACGCGACCAACGTAATGTGACCTGCGTGTGAGACGGGGGCCATTACTGAAAGGGGAACCCCATCGGCATCGGGGTAGGATTACCGCATAACACTACTTCCTTCAGGGGGAAGGAGCAACAACGTGGGCGCATTTGAAGAAACCAAATGCAGACGCAGCATTGTCTCCGATACATTTGACTGCCTGAGGGATCAGGCACAGCGCTGGCGCGAGAAGATCGATTTGCTCGAGGCGGGGCAGAGGGTCGATCGCGAAGAGGCGATTGCCGATCTGACGCAGCTGTTGGACACATGCCAGAATCTGCGCGACGCGATTCTATCGGAAGACAGCGGAACGAGCTGGAAGACGACCACCGAACTACGTGCGCTGGTGGATCGCCTGGATGAAGTTGCAGGGAAGCGCAAACGGTATCTGGATCTGGCGCAACTGCTGGTAGCAGGAACGGTGGAGCATCGGCGCGAGCGGACCAGACAGGAACGGTTGCGGCAGCGCGACGCGGCGGTCGCGGAGTTGATGGAAGTTTCGGCGATGCCGCATCTGGAGGAGCTGCCTGGGCCTGCAGTGGAAGAGTGGCTGAACTGGGCGTGCAACCTGGAGGACGGCTCGGACGATCCGGGTCTGGCGCGGCTGAAGAGCACCTTACCGCGGGTCGATGAGTTTGTGAGCCAGCTCGAGATCGAGATGTGGAAAGATGGCTCGGTTTCAGTTGCCGAACACATCGTGAGCGCGGTGCCGGAGATCAGGACCGAAGCGATTCCGGAGATTGCAGACTCGGGCGCGACTGAAGCACCGGCAGCCGAGGCTCCATCCCACACGGAAGAAGCCAGCGTGGAAGAGGCGAAGGAAGAGGCTGGCGCGATTGCGACCGAGGAAGCTGCGCCGAAGCCAGCGGCAACCGGGAGGAAGAGTTCGGGCAAGAAGGGGCTGAAGCCATCTTTTTTCGACGAGAGCGAGCTTGACGCGCTGAAGAAGCACGTTGAAGCCGCGAAGGCGGATCCGAAGGGACACAGGAGCGTGCGAGCGCTGTTTGGTATCTCGCAGTGGCTTTTGCCGAGCGACCAGAATCCAGTGCTGCACGATACGTGCGGTATTCGGGCCCTATTGGGCTATAAGGGCAGTTCGGATTTGCTGCCGGTGAGCCCGGAGGACGCGGAGCGGGCGATTCACGCGGAGAGCGCACTGCAGCTGTTTACCGGCGGCGCCGATTTGTTGCGGTGGACCCTCGCGCAGCGTGCGGATGGCAACGAAGACGCGATTGCTTCGATTCGACGGCTGTCGATCGAGCAGATTCGCTCGTGGTTTGGCGACGTGTTCAAGATCGAGCTGGCGGAGCCACAGGTGCTCGATATGTTTCGGCTGACCGCGGGGATCCCGCTGCTGGTGGGAGAACTACACAGGCTGGTGCTGCCGAATCCGAAGACACCGCCGACGTGGCTTGGCTACGCGATCTGGACCAACGTGAAGGCGAGCTTTGAGCGCCGGTTGCCGGTGCTGGCGCGCGAGCTGCGCAACGGGTCGCCTGCTGTACGGCTGACGGAGCAGGATATCCGGGTGCTGAAGATGGTGATCATCGCCAGCGACGACTCGACGCCGGAGAACCTGTGGATGCACCTGACACACGACTGGGACACCTATCGCAGGCCGGAGCTTCAGGCGCTGAGCTCGAAGGACGAGCCCAGTGTCGAATTGCTGCAGAGCCTGGGACTGCTGCCGGTCAACAGCGAAGGCGGTTCGGATCCGTTGAAGAGGTTGGTGCCGGTAGATGCGGACGATGCGCTACGGCAGATCGTGAATTATTTATAACTAGACGATAGTGGTGGAAAGCTGAAGTGGGGCGGACGCAGACACCGCCCCACTTTGCTTTTTGGTGGCGCTTAGCTCGCGCGCAATGCGACGAGCGGGTTGATACGTGAAGCGCGGCGCGCAGGGATGTAGCCGGAAAGCGCAGCGACCCCAATCAATGCGATGGCCATGACAATGTAGGTCACGCTATCCCACGGCGAGGTGGCGAAGAGCAGCGAGGCGATGAGCCTGGCTGTGGCGAGCGATGCCATGGCGCCAATCACGACACCGACCAGAGTGAGACGAAGAGTGCTGACGAGAATCTGGCGCTGCACGATACCCGCTGTGGCGCCGAGGGCCATGCGAATGCCGATCTCGGAGGTCTGGCGGGTGACGGAGTAGGAGATGACGCCGTAGATGCCCAGAGCAGCGAGCAGCAGACCGAGACCGGCGAAGGCGCCGACGAGGAGCATGAAGAAGCGGCGCGGCGAGTTGGCGTGGTCGACGAGGGACTGGATAGGGCGGAACTCGGCGAGGGGTTGTTGGGGGTTGAGATCGCGCAGTGTGCGCAGCACGCTGGTGGCGAGCGTCGCCGGCGGCAGAGTAGTACGGACGACGAGCTCGGCGCCGGTGGGGCTGGCTTGCGTGACCGGGTAGTAGATCTGCCAGCCGACTTCGCCGTCGGTATTCTCTTCGTGCACGTCGTCGACGACGCCGATCACGTCAAGATCGTTTTTCGGATCACTTTTGGGATCGTTGGTGATGGCTTGTCCGACTGGGTCGTTGTTGGGCCAGTGAGCGTAGGAGGCGAGGAAGCGCGCGTAGGACTGGTTGATGACGACGACGCTCTGGTTGTGCGGGCCGTCGGACCAGACGAAGTCACGACCGCGAAGCCGCATGCCCATGGAGTTGAAGTAGCCAGGCGTGACGACATAGACAAGCGGTCCGCTGATGCCTTCGGGGCGCTTGATGCCTCTGGGCAAGGGCAGTCCCCAGGAACGATTCTGCGTGAGCGGAAGGTAGTCGGAGATGCCGGCGCCTTCGACGCCGGGGATGGCGCTGACGCGGCTAAGAATCTGCTGGAAGATTGCGGTGCGTTTCTGTGTGGTGAGGTCGCCGGTTTTGTCTCCTGGGACGTTATCGTCGTATGCGACTTTGACGGCGGCAGCGCGCTCGGGCTGGAAGCCGAGGTCGACGTCGAGGACGTGCATGAAGCTGCGCAGGAGCAGGCCGGCGCCGACGAGGAGCATACACGCCAGAGCGACTTCCGTTACGACGAGAACGGAGCGGGTGCGTTCGTGTTTGCGGCTCTGGCCTGAACCGGCACTTGTGTCCTTGAGGGTCTCGTGAAGATTACCGCCCGCCATGCGCAGGCCGGGGACGAGGCCGAAAAGAATAGCGGACGCGGAGGCGATGAGGACGGTCCATGCGAGTGCATCGCCGTCGATGTGGAGCGTGCTGAGGAGGGGGAGTGCGATTGCGCCCTGATGGGCGAGCCATTGCACGAGGGTGAGAGCGAGCAGGAGGCCGAAGACTGCGCCTGCGCCGGAGAGGACGAGACTTTCGGTGAGCAACTGGCGCACGATGCGGGCGCGGCTGGCGCCGAGAGCGCCGCGCATGGCGAATTCTTTGGAGCGGGTGGCGGAGCGGGCGAGCAGGAGGTTGGAGAGATTGACGCAGGCGATGAGGAGGATGGCGCCGACTGCGGACCAGAGAACGATGAGCGACTTGCGGAGTTTGCCGCCGATGTAGTCCTTGAGCGGGACGGGAACGATGCCGTCTTCAACGCCATGCTTGGCATAGGAGCCGCAGGACTGCGGATACTTGTTGTTCCAGCACAAGGAGGGTGCTACGCGGTCGGCATCTTCGCGGGCCTGTGCGAGGGAGACGCCGGGCTTGAGGCGGCCGAGCATGGTGACGATGTTGCCCCAGTCGCGCGGCGGGCCATAGAGATTGAGAGGGGTGATGGCGTCGACTTTGGTGCCGGGAGCGAAGATAGCCCCGAAGTCGAAGGACGCGGGAAGCACGCCGATGACGGTGGTTTGATGGCCGTTTATGTCGTATGTCTTGCCGACGATGTTGGGATCGGCGTTGAACTGGCGGCGCCACCACGCGTCACTGAGGAGAATGACAGGAGCTGCGCCGTTGCGTGCGTCATCGGAGGTGAAGGTGCGGCCCATGGAGGGTTGCACGCCGAGGACCTGAAAGAAGTTGGCGATGACATCGAGACTGGTGGCGGTGATGGGAGTGCTGCCGAGCTTAAGGCTGAGGTTGTCGGGGCTGGAGTAAGGGAAGTAGCCGGTGACGTCTTGATAGGAGCGGCTGCCGACGCGGAATTCGTCATAAGCGTCGGTGGAGTATGTCGCGCAGGAGAGTCCGCATTTGGTGGGCGGGGGAGCGATCCAGAGGAGCTGCTGGGCGTTGGGAAAGGGGAGCGGGCGCAGCATGAGGGTGTTGACGACGCTGAAGACGGCGATGTTGGCACCGATGGCGAGGGCGAGGATGAGGACGGCGACGGTGGTGAAGCCGGGGTCGCGACTGAGGGTGCGTAGAGTGTATTTGAGGTCCTGGAGAAGAATGTCGAGACTCATAAAACCGCGTGCCTCCCGGTGATGTTCACGTGCTTGCTGGATGCCGCCGAAGCGAATCATGGCCTGACGGCGCGCCACTGCGTGGGGCAGACCCCTTTGAATGCCTTCTTCGATTGCAAAGTCGATGTGGGACGCGAGCTCGGCATCGAGGTCGGCATCGCGTTGACGACGAAACAGGAAGGCACGAAGGCGGCCGATAGAACGCAAAAGGCCGCTCATGCGGGCTCCTCTCCCTTGTTCATTGCAAGCACGCGATCCATGACGCCGGTGAGACGCTCCCAGTCGTGGGCTTCGGTGGCGAGCCGGCGGCGGCCGGACTTGGTGATGGAGTAGAACCTGGCTTTGCGATTGTTGCTGGAGACTCCCCAGGCGGAGGAGATGAGGCCGGATTGCTCCAGACGAACGAGAGACGCGTAGATGGTGCCTTGGTTGAGGAGGACTTGATTGCCGCTGACTTGCTCAATGCGGCGCGCGATGCCGTAGCCGTGGAGCGATCCCATGGCGGCGAGGGTTTTGAGGACCATGAGATCGAGGGTTCCCTGGAGGAGGTCGAGCTTGGGTGACATGCGAGCGGACTCCTGTGGCGTCAACACAGGAGTGTATCGCCGGGCCTGTGGGGATGCCACAGGAATGTGACGAACGGCAGCAGTTGTCCATGCGCAGGGAATCTTGGATGGCCGTCTTGGGCCGAAGCCGATCTTTCCGCGTCCGATACTCGGGCCGGTGCGGAGTGCACGAGGGTGTAGTTATTCCTTTACATATATATATTTGTTAGTTAGTCAATAAAGAGCCTAGAACCCGCATGAATACTGGAGACTCCGCATCCTGAATGCCGCAGAAGGGGCATATTGCAATCCCCTTGCCGGTTGGAAGTTGGCTCGGAAGTAGCATTGTTCGGGCGCAGAGATTCGCATAGGCTGCGTAGAGGTGAAGAGTGCGTTCACTCTCGTTGCCGAGTTCGAAGCATGAGGCGCCGCGATTCTCTTCTCATGGGCCCAATTCGCGTTTTTTGTCCTGGTGTTTGCTTACCTTGTTGCGCGGAGGGTTGAGCTGCACCGGCGCAACCTGCGATCGTGGGGCGCGATTGTAGAGAAGCTGCGACCTGGGTTAGGGAAGGCTGCGAGGAGTGCAGAAGTTGCGGCGGATCTGGATAAGAGCTTCACCAGCGAAGCGATCGAAAGGCGCGCGCGGAGTGCGCAAGGCAGGCGCGAGATGTATCGCGGCGCAGGCACCATGATGGAGATGGCCGACTACGCGGAGCGGAACGGCGGAGCTGAGACTGCGCCTGTGGTGGGGAGCCTGCGGAGCCATGCGCTAGCGATCCGGATGGCAACGGCGAAAGATGCGGCACGAATCCCAACACAAAAATAAGTCAGAGCGCAGGTGTGACATTCCTGCGTCGATCCCGGCTAAGTGAGGGCACGGTCGAGGTGGACGTAGCCGCCGTCAACGATGAGGTGCTGGCCGGTGGTGTGTGCGGACTGCGTGGGGGAGAGCAGGAAGACAGTGGCCGCAGCGATTTCGGACGACAACGTCATGCGATGGCCGAGAGGAATTTTGTCGGTGATGCGCTTGAGCTGTGCGTCGGGGTCGCCGAGGGTGTCGAGCCAGCGGCGGTAGAGGGGCGTCATGACTTCGGCGGGCAGGACGGCATTGACGCGGATGTTGTGTGCGAGGAGCTCGGCAGCCCACTCGCGGGTGAGGGCGAGCTGTGCTCCTTTGCTGGCGGCGTAACCGGAGGTATTGCCCTGGCCGGTGAGCGCGACCTTGGAGCTGATGTTGACGATGGCGCCCTGGGTGCGTTTGAGTGCGGGCAAAGCGTAGTGAGCGAGCGCGTAATAGTGGATCAGGTTTTTGTTGAGGCTTTGTACGAAGGCATCGACGGAACCGTGCTCGAGGCCCACGCCGTCGTTGACGCCGGCGTTGTTGACGAGGGCGTAGATGTCGCCGTGCCGATCGAGGATTTCGGCGATGGCGGATTGGCAGCGTGCGAGGTCCTCGAGGTGGGCTTCAACAAAGCTGCATTGGGCGTGGGCGGCTTCCATTTCGGCGAGGAAGGCTTGCACGTTTTGGGAGCGGCGGCCGAGGACGACGACACGTGCTCCTTCTTCGAGGCAGGCGCGCGTGATGCCAGCGCCGATGCCTGCGCCGCCGCCGGTGACGACGATGAGTTTGTCTTGGAGGCCGAGGTCCATGCGGAGATTATTGTTGCATGGCGGGTGGGGAATAGAGGCGGTCCGTTGCGGAAGGCAAGGATTCCGGGGCTGAAGCCCCTTCTTCGCTCGCGCCGATTCAGAGGCCTAAAGGCCTCTGCTCCCTCCACTAGCTTAAGCCGGACAGGACGAGCATGCGGGGTTCGGTCATTTCCTGGATGGCGGAGCGGATGCCTTCGCGGCCTAGGCCGGAGTCTTTAACGCCACCGTAGGGCATGGGGTCGAGACGCCAGCTGGGTGTGTCACCGACGATGAGCGTGCCCACTTCGAGTTCGCGATAGGCGGTGAGGATGCGGCCGGCATCCCGTGTGAGCAGACCGGCCTGGAGCCCATAGCGGGAGTGGTTGACGTCGGCGAGGGCCTGCTCGAAGTCGTCGTAGGGCTCGACGAGGGCGACCGGACCGAAGAGTTCTTCGTCGCGGATCTTCATGCCGGGCTGCGTGGCGGTGAGGACTGCGGGTGCGATGAGAGAGCCTTTGCGCTCGCCGCCTGCGACGAGCTTGGCGCCGCCGTCGACAGCTTCTTTGATCCAGGATTCAATGCGTTCGGCTTCAGTGAGGCGGACGAGGGGACCGACTTCAGTGGCTTCGTCGGCGGGGTTGCCGGGAACGAGCTTGGCGGCGATGTCGACGAGTTTCCAGAGGAACGATTGGAAGATGCGGCGCTCGACAAAGACGCGCTGCACGCTGATGCAGGATTGTCCAGCGAAGCCGAAGGCGGCGTGAGCGGTGCGGAGGGCAGCGTCGTCGAGATCGGGCCAGTCGCCGTGGACGATGAGGGCTGCATTGCCGCCGAGCTCGAGGAGGACGCGTTTACGGCCGGAGTGGGCCTTGATCTCCCAGCCGACTTTAGCGGAGCCGGTAAAGCTGACCAGTTTGATGCGGTCTTCTTTTTCGGCGAGCCAGGCGGTGTCGGCGTTGGAGAGGGTGAGGATGGCGAGAGCTTCTTCGGGCCAGCCGGCTTTGAGGATGAGTTCGCCGAGGGCCAGCGCAGTGAAGGGAGTTTGCGGCGCGGGCTTGAGGACGATGGGGCAGCCGGCGGCGAGGGCCGGTGCAACTTTGTGCGCGACGAGGTTGAGGGGGAAGTTAAAGGGCGTGATGGCAAGGACGGGGCCGACGGGAAAGCGCTGGACCAATCCCCAGCGGTTTTCGTTGCCTTCGGTGAGGTCGAGAGGGATGGATTCGCCGCCGAGACGAACGGCTTCTTCGGAGGCGGTTTTGAAGGTGAGGACGGCGCGGTCGACTTCAGCGCGGGCCAGACGCAGGGGCTTGCCAGCTTCGGCGACGATGAGCTGAGCGAAACGGTCTTTTTGATCCACGAGTGCAGCGGCGATGTCTTCGAGGATTTCGCGGCGTTTCCAACGAGGAAGGGCGCGGGTGCGGCGCAGGCTGGCGACGGTATGATTGACGGCCTGGCGAGCATCGGCACGTGTGGCGACGGTGACGCGGCCGACGAGGCCGTTGTCCCACGGTGAGCGGACTTCGAGAGCCTCACCGTCGATCCATTCTTTGCCACAGAGGAGGAAGCCGGTCTGCGAGCCGGGGCGCATTTTCATGGAGAGCACTCCTGAGGTTCCTGGAGACGATGGTACTAGGACGGGGGGAGATGCGAGCGGCTAGTGTCGCGCGGAGCTGGCGTCGTCGTTCCCGTATGACCGGGCTTGAACCAAGGCCAGCAGGTCCTGGGGAGTTTGGAGCTTGTCCTGCAGCATCGCAGCGACGATATCGTGCTCGAGCAACTCCGGGGTAGGGGAGGAGACTTCGGAAGCCGCGGTTTGACCGGGCAAATGAACAAGGAAGACAGGCCTCTCATCGAAGAGACCCTTCGAGACGGCCTCCTCTTCCGGCGTCCAACCGTCCAAACCTCTCCACAGGGGTACTCTCCAGGAGTGATCGGAAGAAACGATCACCGTGGTCTGGTCCTTTTCGGGAGTCTGATCGACGTCGTGCATGAGAGTAGCCAAGGCGTCATCGGCCAGCGCCAGGTTGTCCAGGTAATTTCCGCACTCGCAGAACTTGTGGGTTCTTCGGTCATAGAATCCCGGCGGATGAGGAACCGGTATATGCAGAAAGACGAAATGGACGCTGCGATCTTGAATGAGATGGTGTGCGCGTGCCATCAACTCCAGAAAGTTTCCGTGTCTCGGGCCGATCATTTCCGACTTGTCTGCTCCAGGATTGAAGAGGAACGCGGGAATCAAAACCATGGCGTTGGCAAAGGCCGAGCGATCGTCGGATGCTCCCATCACTTCTGCGGGAATCCG
This sequence comes from uncultured Acidobacteriaceae bacterium, assembly GCA_963778705.1. Taxonomy (GTDB): domain Bacteria; phylum Acidobacteriota; class Terriglobia; order Terriglobales; family Acidobacteriaceae; genus Telmatobacter. The sequence continues at coordinate 35,226 of CAVZVM010000006.1, read as the reverse complement.
CGCCTGTGCGCCTGGGCCCCACCAGCATGCTGTCAATTCCGAACGAAAGATTCGGCAATAGGGGTTGTACCAACCCACAATCCCCGGACTCCAGCCATTGGAATGGGCCAGTCCGAACAACGTCCGATCGGGATCGAGAGCCTGCAGGGAATGCTGCGCAGGGTCAACGTAAAAGAGCATGCCTTGGGAATTGCTGACGATATCGTGGATATCTTTTCCTGCTAGCAGAGAAGGAATGATGCGGTCGGTCAAGAAACCGACAGGTGCGATCTGTGAGAAGGAAGTGCTTTTGGAGCGCAGGGACCGAAGGTTTGGATAATCCGTTCCCTGGGGCGAATGGTCGAAGACGAGGTTGTAGGACAGTTCGTCGAAGAGGATCCAAACAATGCGTTTCTGGACGTGTGCCTGCTGGGCCTGCACGATGGAGAGATCGGAGGTTGCAGGTAGATCCGGTGCCAGGGTCAGGCGGATCAACTCCGGGATCAGCCACAACAGACAGAGGGCGGTGGCGGCCAGGATGTTGCGGATTCTCCCGATGAAGAAACGACTCATTTGTGGCCGCCACACTGCGAACAGGCCAAACATGACGGATACGGCAATGCGGAAAAACGGGTTGGAGAACAGGCGATTCGCGTCGGCTAAATGAGGGACGCCGGGCGTGATCCCCCCATTTTCCACATAGTGATTGGTCTGCCACTCCACGAGGAAAAACAAGACGAGATCAACGCCACGCAGGAAGACGGCTCCACTGATTGCGGCTGCGAAGATCGTGCGGGGCAGAGGAGGAAAACGGTTCTGCAGGTAGACGATGAAGGCGAAGGCCAGGAGGATGACGGCGAGGAGGGCGATCAGGATGCCGAAGATCAGATTGGCTTGATGAAGGTGGTGATGGTAAAGCGCGATCTTGCTGGGATAGAGGAGTTGCACATAGTACGGCAAGGAGACGAGGAGGCCGGCACCGGCCGCCTCAAAGGCCCAGCGTGCTTTTATCTTCATGGAACCTTCTCGACGAGCCGGAGGGTTCTCCCGTTGGCCAGGCGCTCGCAACTGCGGACAGCGAATCTCTTCGAGAGCGAACGGACGAAGTAGTCTTCGTCGAGGTGAGCATAGAGCTCATCGCGTCCTCGGCTGAGTTGCTCGAACTTTGGATCTTCTTTGGGAATCCACTCGAGGATTGCCCAGCGCGAGGTGATCTCAGCGAGTTGATCGAGGAGGGCGGGAAGAGGAATCTGGTCGGATACGAGAAGGTGGTGCAGAACGCCGAGCATCAGGACGCAGTCGAATCGGCCCTGCGCGCGAGAAAGGAGGCTGGGGCATTCCTCGTTCCTCCATCCGACGGCCGGCGTGGGTCGCGCAAAGTCCACGATGAGCGGCAGGATGGATAATCCGGCGCTGTGAGCCTTGTTCCAGTTGAGGTCGGATGCCTGGACATCGCTGTCCCATGCGACCACGTCGGCTCCACACGAGGCGGCAATGCGTGAATAAATGCCGGTATTGGCGCCGACATCGAGAACGTGCACGGGCTTTATTTCTGCGAGGGCGCGTCGAACGAAATCTTGTTTGGCCGTTTGTTCTTGCGACTTGTAATGTGCCGCGGTATCGGCATAGTTGCTCCATCGCGAAGCGCGAGCGGAAGGTTTGAGGGAGAGCAATCGCTTGCGCGCTGCGCGCAGAGTGCTGCGCACTACTGCCGTGGCAAGGTCGGCAGAAACCTGCTGCCTTGGCCCACTGGGGCGGACTTGTTTGAGACGGGAATTGCGCTCAAGGAGCATTGGGAGTGTGACCAGGGAGCGAAGCGGGTCGCACCACTGCTGGGCGAGGGATAGCCAGGGCGCCAGGTCAGCAGGCTCGTAGCCATCGCGCCGCTGCTGCGAGGCGGAGAGGGGCCATCCAAGATAGACATGCGCGGCGAGAGGAAGCAAGAAGGTGCGCACGAATTGCGCGTAAGCCATCCATAATGGACTCTTCGGGTCTCTTTGATCGAAAGAGAGGACGTCTACGAAGATAGGTTGTGCTCCCGAGAACAGGATATTCAACGGAGTGGCATCTTTGAGAATGTAGCCGGCGGCGAGGGCTTCGCCGCATAAGTCAAGAGTAAGTAGACCCGCGCTCAGCCATTGACCGGGCGTCCATTCCCACGGGTAGGAGGGGAAGAAGATACGCTCGTGCTCGAGTAACAACGGGTTATCGGGAAGAGAGGCGACGACTGCGGTGGGGACAAGGCGGCGTGTCTTCATCCACTCCTGAGCGAGTGGCGATTGAATCCAGGAAAGCACATTTATTGCATGGTGAGGGTAAACTTCGCGGAGAACACGATCGCCATCCGAGAAGAGCCTTCCCTGCGGGTCACGAAAGGTCGGGGCATCGATCAGCACGGAGAGATTCTCAGGGAGCGACGTCTGTTGGCGATTGCTCCTTGTGCTTGAAGAATCGAGCAACGAAATCTCCAATTCGCTTCCGCACAAGGAGGGCAAATCCCAAAAAAGTGGAACCCACGATCTGCATCAGCAAGAGACCTGCACCCGGATCCGCATAGGCGTATGCAGGCCGAGCAAAGACACACAAGGCCAAAACAAGCCAGACAGAGACTATGCCGCTATGGGCACTTCGGGTCAAGCGCATAAGGGTTCACAAGAGGAGGAATGATTTAGGAACGAATTTTTAAGTCATGGTAGCACGATGTAAGTTGACCATTATTTGCAAAATAGGAACTGGGAGGCGCACGCCAATAGTCGAAGGTAACCTTTCGAAGACCCGGAAGAGAGCGATGGAAAGGGGAAGGTTACTTCAGTGTGTCAGGGGGTTGGCGGCGAGTCGCAGTTCCTTTCTGGATGCGAGGTGTTCGATGCAGCCAAGATGACATCGATCGGTCCCTATACTGGCGGTGCAGGTGAAATGGGGCGAGCGTTGAGGATCGGCCAGTGAGCGGAAGGCGATGGGTGGGTTTCGCGCTGATCGGAGCGGGCGCGGTAATCCTGGTTTCGTGGGGATGGTCTCTGTCTCATGCCAAGCCGCTTGGGGGTCTGGACTTCAGAGCACTGTATGAGGGAGCAGCGTGTCTCATCCATCATCACGACCCCTTCAATCCTGGGGAGGTGAGGGCGTACTACATTGCGACGGGCGATGCGCGGTTGTACCCGGGGTGGGCGCTCTATACTCTGACGCTGCTGAATTATCTGCCGACGATCTATCCATTCACCGTGCCGTTTGCTTTGTTGCCCTGGGCGACCGCACAGGCAATTTGGACGGCGCTGACGGCGATCATTCTCTTTGTGGCGGCACTGCTGATGTGGCGGCGCGCTGAGAAGGATGCGCCGCTGGTAGCCGGCTGCCTCATCGGGTTCCTGCTGGCGAACAGCGAGATCATCTTGAGCGGTGGAAACGCGGCTGGATTTGCGGTGGGTCTGTGTACGATCGCGGCCTGGTGCTGGATTGAAGAGCGATGGGCGTGGGCGGGAGTTCTTTTTTTCGCAACGAGCCTGGCGATGAAGCCACACGATGGGGGACTGGTCTGGCTCTACTTCCTAGTTGCGGGCGGAAGATATCGAGCGCGCGCGGCGCAGGCTCTGGCGGTGGATGTTGTGGTGGGAATCGGGTCGCTCTTGTGGGTGTGGCAGGTTGCACCGCACTGGTATGCCGAGCTGCGGCAATTGATGGCAATCTATGCGGCGCATGGTGGCGCGAACGATCCTGGGATCCTTGGCGGTCCGACGAATGCGTTTCGGAACTTCAGCATGGCCGTGTTTCCCGGGATGGTGTGTAATCTGCAGTCGATTGCGGCGGTGTTTCGGGACGATCCGCGATTCTATAACCCGTTCACTTATCTCTTCTGTGCGCCGTTTCTGGCGGTGTGGGCTTTCGTTACGTTTCGCGCGGAGCATTCAAAGGCGGGAGCATATCTCGCGCTGGCGGCGATCGTACCCTTTACGCTGCTCATCACATATCACCGGACGACGGACACAAAACTTCTGATTTTGACAGTGCCTGCGTGTGCACTGCTCTGGGCGAGAGGCGGAGCAATGGGAAAGCTAGGTCTGGTCCTGACGAGCGTGGGGGTCTTTATCACGGGCGATATTCCTTTGGTGGTTATAGGGCGGGCAGTTGGGCAGCCGGACTGGTTGCACGCGGGATGGCTTAAGAAGGTGCCGATGGTCCTGATGTACAGGCCCGTGCCGTTGATCCTGCTGGCGATGGGGATGTTTTACTTGTGGGCCTATGTGATGGGTGCGGGAGTTAAGTTGAACACGTCCGAATCTGGCGCTGCGGTGCACGAGCCGAGGGCTAATTTAGACTAGTCGCCTATGGCGCATGAGAGCCGGACCCGGAGAAAGCTGCCGTTTGACCCTGACGAGGCCATCGCACATCTCAAGAAGAATGACCCGAAGCTCGGAGCGCTGATTGAGCGCGTGGGCGCATTCACGATGCGGCTGGACGCTTCGCCGTCGCCGTTTGAGTCGCTGCTGGAGGCGATTGTGTATCAGCAATTGCATGGGAAGGCGGCGGCGACGATTCATCGGCGCGTGCGCGAGTATTTTGGGGGTGATCCGACGCCGCAGCTCTTGATCGATGTGCCGGATGAGCGGCTGCGGGGATGCGGAGTTTCGGGGAACAAGATCAAAGCGATGAAGGATCTCGCCGCGAAGACGCTGGATGGGACGGTGCCATCCAATGCGGCGATCCGGAAGATGCCGGATGCGGATATTGTGGAGCGGCTGACGGAAGTGCGCGGCATCGGGCCGTGGACAGTGGAGATGCTGCTGATCTTTCGGCTCGGACGGCCGGATGTGCTGCCGGTGACGGACTACGGAATACGCAAGGGATATGCGCTGACGTTCCTGAAACTGCCGAAGTTGAAACCGGTGGAGGCGAAGGATCTCCCGAAAGCAGATGTTCTGTTTCGGCGGGGCCGGAAGTGGGCGCCATTCCGGTCAGTGGCGAGCTGGTATCTTTGGCGGGCATGCGATCTGGCGAAGGACAGGGATTAGGGAGAGTGGTCGGCGTTCGCAATTCGGAGAACTGGTTGTATAAATGGCCCCGACGAAAGCTGGAAAACCACAGGGGTTAAAACCTCTTAGTTTTGGCACAGTTTTCGGCACGACTGAAGTCGTGCTCTGACACAAAGCCATTTATGCAACCACTTCTCGAGTCTTCGCGCAGGTGTATAGCGTCCGGGGCGTAGAGCGGACGAGCTGCTGCCGGGCCTAGAATAGAGAATCCGGCAGTCCCCTGCCAAACAAGGATATTCGATGGCCTCGACGAAGCGCTTCATTTGCATTCATGGGCACTTTTATCAGCCGCCGCGCGAGAACCCGTGGCTGGAGACGGTGGAGACGCAGGATTCGGCTACTCCTTATCATGACTGGAACGAGCGGATCGCCGCGGAATGCTACGCACCCAATGGTGCAGCGAGGATCCAGAACGCCAAGAATCAGATTACGCGGATTATCAATAACTATGCGCGGATGAGCTTTAATTTCGGGCCGACTCTGCTGAGCTGGCTGAGGGATTATGCGCCGCGGACGCATCGCATGATTGTGGACGGAGAGCGCAGGAGCAGGCGCAGCTATAAGGGGCACAGTTCGGCGCTGGCGCAGGTTTACAACCACATCATTATGCCGCTGGCGAGCCGGCGCGATCGCATCACGCAGATCAAGTGGGGCATCGCCGATTACCGGTATCACTTCGGGGCGCCGCCGGATGGAATGTGGCTGGCCGAGACGGCAGCGGATACCGAGACATTGGAACTGCTGGCGGACTGCGGAATTCGATTCACGCTGTTGGCACCGCACCAGTGCAAGCGGGTACGTCCGCTAAGCACTTCCGGTGTGAGTGATCTTCTCAAGCATTCAGGCGCTGGGGAAGTTGCCGAGGCGACTGCGACGGCCGCGTGGACGGATACGGCGAATGCATCGGTGGATACGACGCGGCCTTATCAGGTGCGTTTCAAGTCAGGGAAGTCGTTGGCGGTTTTCTTTTATAACGGACCGGCATCGCGTGCGATTGCATTTGAGGGACTGCTCAACTCGGGCGAGAACTATGTGGCGCGCTTGAAAGCAGGTTTTAAGGAGAGCGACAGCACACACGCGCAACTGGTGCATGTGGCGACGGATGGGGAGTCGTATGGGCACCACCACAAGCACGGCGAGATGGCGCTGGCGTATGCGCTGCGGCTGCTGGAGCAAGACAAGACGGTGAAGCTGACGAACTACGGGCAGTTTCTGGCGCAGTTTCCACCGGAGTACGAGTGCGAGATTGTGGACGACACATCGTGGAGCTGCGTGCATGGGGTGGAACGGTGGCGGTCGGACTGTGGGTGCAATGGGGGCAAAGCGGGATGGAACCAGAAGTGGCGCGGTCCACTGCGCCAGGGACTGGACGAACTACGCGATGCGATCGCTCCGCTGACCGAGGAAGAAGGCAAGAAGATCTTCAAGGACGTATGGAAGGCGCGCGACGAGTATATTCACGTGATCTTATACCGCACGGAGGAGGCGGTAGATCGATTCTTCGCGGAGCAGCAGAGTCACGGGCTCACGGCGGAGGAGCGGATTCGCGGTCTGGAACTGATGGAGATGCAGCGGCACGCGCAGTTGATGTACACGAGCTGCGGCTGGTTCTTCGACGACATTTCCGGGATCGAGACGGTGCAGGTGATCGCGTATGCGGCGCGGGTACTGCAACTGGCGAACGATCTGTTCGGCGAGAAGGCGGCGACACTGGAGAGCGCGTTTATGGCGCGGCTGGCCGAGGCAAAGTCGAATGTGCCCGAGGCGGGTGACGGTGCGCGCATCTACAGGGACAAGATCAAGACGATGGAAGTGGGCCTGGAGCAAGTGACCGCGCACTTTGCGATCAGCAGTGTGTTCTCGTCGTTTGGCGAGGAGATGGATCTTTTTTGTTTCCGGGTGAAGCGAATCTCGTATGACGTGTACACGTCGGGGCGCGGGAAACTGGCGCTGGGGCGGGCGCATGTGGCCAGCGCAATCACGGGGGAGCAGGAGACGTTCAGCTTTGCGGTGCTGCACTTCGGCGATCAGAATATTACAGCTGCAGTGAAGCCATACGCGGAGAGCGACGCAAAGGCGTTTGAGGATTTCGCCGTGCAAGCTTCGGATCACGTACTGAAGGCAGATTTTCCGGAGGTGATCCGGATGATCGACCGGCATTACGGGCACGTGGACTATTCGCTGACTTCGCTTTTCACCGACGAACAACGGCGCATCATGCAGCTGATTCTGAATACGACGCTGTGGGATATCGAGAGCTCGCTGACGAGCATCTACGAGGACCACGCGAGCCTGCTGCACTTTCTGTCGCAGGCCGGACTGCCGAAGCCGCCGGCGCTGTCGTTGGCGGCGAGCTTTGCGATCAATGCCGGACTACGGCGCGCCCTGGAGAGCGAGCCCATCGATCTGGCTGCGTTGCGTTCGCTGCTGCATCTGGCGAAGGCCGACCAGGTGCCGCTGGAGAAGGTGACGCTGAGCTACATTGCAGACCAGCGCATGAAGCGGGCGATGGTGGAGCTGCAACTTTCGGCCGGTTCGCTGGAGATGCTGGACCGCGCGCTGGCCTTGGCGCGGCGGCTGGCGGAGATGCCCTTCGATTTGAACCTGTGGCAGGCGCAGAACATGTGGTACGAAATTCTGCGCAGCTCGAACTATGCGCTGACGGCGCTGGCCGACGATGAGCGGCCGAAGTGGGACAAGGACTTTGCGGAGCTGGGTGCATGCCTTTCGATCGACTGTGAGGCGATCAAAGAGCAGGACCAGTTGGCGGAGACGACGGGAGACTGAAGAGCACGCCTACGCGCGCTGCTTCCTCCCGAGACTTACAGACGTGCGGTAGGGGCAACCGGATCAGATGTGGGCCTCGCGGCCCTGGGCCGGGATCCATGCCCGTGGGGGCAGGTATCACGGTTTTTTCGGCGGGGTGGGCGGATTGACCGGGTAGGCCTGATCGACGGCGATGCGGAGTTGCCGGAGCAGAGGGACCGTGGGCGGTTCGAGGCCATCGTCTTGCCGGCCGGTCCAGATCGGAGTCTCCCGCTTTCCGTCGCCGTTGGGCAGAAAGACGCGGAGCATGTCATCGGGTGGCCCGACTTCGGCACGGGCGCCGATATCGTCGGTGGCCGGATCCTGCACCGAAGAGGGATTGCGGCTGCCGGTTGAGACGCGCGGAACAGAGGAGCCGAGCGAGCCGCCCGCGGTTCCCTGGACGGAGGCGAGACGGCCTTTGCGGACGACGAAGATCAAGTCGGCGTCGCCTGGGGTGGTGACGAGGACGTAGCGCTTCCAGTCGCGGATACCGTCCATGACGTCGCCAATAGCCTCGCGATCTTCAGGGAAGAGATTGGGACGGGTGATGTCTCCGTCCTCGGCGCGCACGTAGACGTAGCGCGCGTTGTTGAAGGCGGCGGAGGGCGCGGAGTTTTTCTTGGAGTGCTTTTGCGCGGGGAGCGACGCGGAGCTGAGCGCGAGGAGCAGAGCGACGGCGGTGAGAGATTTCATGGCGGGCCCTCGGAGAGAAAAGCACGGCGGGTCGGCCGGGCTCTCCCGCAAGAAGAGTACGCCGAAGGAAAGGGTTGCGCTATGGGGGCGGTAGGGCCGGCGGGGAGCACCGTTGGGTGCGGTGCGTCTGCTAGCGGGGTTGGTTTCCCGAGGCAGCAGGAGCATACTGGGGGCATGGCCACGCTGCCCATCGACGAGCCTTTGGTGACGGTCGGAGAGTATCTGAGGACCGTCTACGAGCCCGACTGCGACTACGTGGACGGACGGGTCGAGGAACGAAACGCGGGCGAATTCGATCATGGGCTTCTGCAGACAGTGCTGGTCTATCTGTTCATGAAGAACCGGGCCGAATGGGGTGTGCTGGCGGTGACAGATGTGCGCACGCAGGTGAAGCGGACGCGGTTCCGCTGCCCGGACGTTTCGGTGTTGCGCGCGGATGCTGCGCGAGAGCAGATCATCACGCACCCTCAGTGGATTGCGATCGAGATTCTGTCGCCGGAGGATCGGCTGAGCCGGATGCAGACGAAGATCGACGACTATGTCGAATTCGGCGTGGAGCATGTCTGGGTGATCGATCCCGAGACGCGGAAGGCCTGGACGGCGGATCGCACGGGACTGCACCTGGTGCAGGATGGAGAGTTCAGCGTGCCGGGGACGCCGATTCGCGTGGTGCTGAGCGAGATGTTTGCGGAGCTGGATCGGGTGTAGGGTCTCTTTCTAAGAGATCTTGATTACTCTCTCTGATTCTTGATCAGGTGAATTCCAGAAGTCGTTGATTTCTCTCCGAATCTGATTCTCAAATTCGAGGGGAAGATCAATCGGGCTATATCTTGTTTCAAACGTTGGAAAAACGTGCAGATAGAGACGCTTTTCCAGTGAATCTTTTTTGAGAACCACCGAAAACTCCGCGAATCCCGCAGGGAATTCCTTGCCGGGCTGTTTAAACGTATCTAGCGCAGCGTCCTTGCCTTCACCCCTCTCTCGCTCCAAAGCGTTTTGAATCTCTTGTTGACCGATGGATGTGAACATCTAAATCCTCCTGAGCCAGCCCCATTTACTCACAATCGGCAAAGAGAGATGTGAATTTGGGAGGGAGAATTTCCGGGACAACGAGCGTGCATGGGGTCTCGGCTTCGAGACCCAGGCGTTTCGCTGGACGCGAGGCCCTGAGCCTTTGTGGACGACGCGGATGTGGCTGGGGGTTAGATGGGTTCGTGCTTTCCCACCCTAGCCGCAAAGACGCGGCTAGAATGGGGCACCCGGGGTTGTGCTGATTGAAACATGAATCCGGGCCTAAAGGCCCATTTTGTTGCCGACTTTTCCGAGGCTTAAAGGCCTCGGCTCCCTCCGCGTCGGCATGCGTTGATTCGTTGCTTTCCCAGGTCTGAGAATCGAGACTTGGGGCACCCTTTTTCGTGCGGGTTGGATGCAGCGGGCGCGGAGGAGCTTATTAGCTTTTGTGGACGACGCGGATGTGGAGCTCTTTGAGTTGCTGCTCGGTGACCGAGGTAGGGGCATCGGCCATGAGGTCGATGGCCTTGGCGGTTTTTGGGAACGCAATCACTTCGCGCAAGCTGGGTGCGCCGGCCAGAAGCATGACGATGCGATCGAGGCCGAGGGCGATGCCGCCGTGCGGAGGCGTGCCGTACTCGAGAGCGTCGAGGAAGAAGCCGAAGCGCTGTCTGGCTTCCTCTTCACTGATGCCGAGAGACGCGAAAATCTGCTGCTGAACATCTTTGCGATGGATGCGGATGGAGCCGGAGCCAAGTTCCAATCCATTCATCGCCAGGTCGTAACAGTCGGCGCGGACCGAGGCCGGATCGCTGACGAGGTTGGCCATGTCGGCTTCGTATGGAGCGGTGAAGGGATGATGGGCGGGCATCCACTTGCCGCTGCCGAGATCGAACTCGAACATGGGGAAGTCGACGATCCAGATAGGGTGGAATGCGGCGGAGCCGTCGAGCTTTTTTCCACTCTTCGGATCGGCGGTTTGGACGGCTTCGTCGGTGATGCGGAAGGCGCCGTGCTTGTCGGCATACTTCTTGGCGAGTTCGGTGCGGAAGTTGCCTGCAGCAGCGTAGACGTTAATCTCGCGCTCGGAGAGACGGCCGGGGAATTTGGTATCGCTGGCCTTGATGTGGTGCGCGGGGTCGCCGGCGACGACGATGACGAAGTCGGCCTCGGCTGCGCCAGTGAGCTCGCGGATTCTGTCGACGGCCTGTGGGAAGCCTTTGGCGAGGCGCTTGAAGTCGTCGATGAACTTGGCGCCTTTCTTGGAATCAAAGGTCGGATGGTTGTCTTCGCGCTCTTTGCGGCTGAGTTCGCCGACATTGGGGATGCGCAGGGCGACGACGGGCAGCGCGGGGTCGATCAGGAGCTTGGCAAGATCGTCGTCTGAAAAAGCAGAACGGACGTCGGTGAGGCCGGGGAGGCGCAGGTCGGGTTTGTCGGAGCCGTACTGGCGCATGGCGTCGTCGTAGGTGATGCGCGGAAAAGGCGTGGGCAGGGTGATGCCGCCAGCGGCCCAGGCAGCGGCGCAGAATTTTTCGACGACACCGAAGACGTGGTCGCGGCGCGGGAAGGACATCTCCAAATCGATCTGGGTGAACTCGAGCTGGCGATCGGCGCGCTGATCTTCGTCGCGGAAGCAGCGGGCGACCTGGAAGTAGCGGTCGAAGCCGGAGATCATGAGGATCTGCTTGAAGATTTGCGGCGACTGCGGGAGCGCGTAAAACTCGCCGGGATGGACACGGCTGGGAACGAGGAAATCGCGCGCGCCTTCGGGTGTGGACTTGTTGAGGACGGGCGTTTCTATTTCCAAAAATCCCTGGCCCGAGAGGCTCTCGCGGATGGCGTGGGTGATCTCATGGCGAAGCCAGAAGTTGCGCTGCATCTCGGCTCGGCGGAGATCGATGTAGCGATATTTGAGGCGGACTTCCTCGTTCTGGATGGCTTCTTCAGAGGGCGAGAAGGGAGCCAGGCGCGTGTCGTTGAGGATGCGGAGCTCGGTGGCCTCGATTTCGATTTCGCCGGTGGGCATTTTGGGATTGATGGCGTCCTGGTCGCGGAGGCTGACCTTGCCGACGGCAGCGACGACGTATTCGGGGCGGACTTGTTCGCCTTTGAGGTGGCCGTCGGGGGTGAGCTCTTTATCGAGGACGACCTGAGCGATGCCGGAGCGGTCGCGGACGTCGAGGAAGATGAGGTTGCCGTGGTCGCGGCGGCGATTGACCCAGCCCATGAGGACGACGGGTTGGCCTGCGTCAGCGGCGCGAAGCGTGCCGCACATGTGGGTGCGTTCGAGGGTACCGAGAAAATCGAGGGGCATGACCACTTTCAGTGTAAATGGGAGGGTTCGCGCACTCGAGCTGGGGAAATCCGGTTCTCTCGATCTGGCGGGAACGAAAACTACGCTGCGAGCGGCTTGATTTTCGGCCTTCTCTTCTGCGACTCGATCCAGTGGTCGTATTGCAATTGCGCGCGGCTGAAGAAATCCGTGGAGAGGCCCAGCGCTTCGCCCAGACGAATGCTCAAATCGACGGTGACGGTGGTGCGCCCGTTCAGAATGCGCGATACGGTGGCGCGCGAGACACCGGTGTGCACCGCCAACTCAGTGATCGAGTGGCTACCCAAAAACTCACGCAGCAATTCGCCGGGGCTTGCGGGGTTGTGCATCGTCGCCATTCTCGATACTCCTTAGTGGTAGTCCTGGTAATCGACCAGAATCGCGTCTTCGCCTTCGAACGCGAAGGTCAAACGCCAGTTGCCATTCACTGTAACCGTCCAATGGCCGGCCAGAGCGCCCTTGAGCGGGTGCCATCCCCAGCCGGCTCGGTTCATATCCTCGGGGACGCGGGCGAGGTTCAGCGTGGTGAGTTGCAGGCGGAGCCGACGCTCGTGCTTCGGCTGGATTCCTGCCTTTGAGCCCGTTAGAAAAAACCGCTCTATCCCCCGATGCCGGAAGGATTTGATCACGCCCCGAGTGTAGCACGAGATGTTACAGGGCGGGCTGGGCGAGGAGATGCGCGAGCTCAGCGCGTGGAACTTTTGTTTGTACGCCGGTGGAGAACGTCTTCACTGTCAGGATGCCGGATGCGAGCTCGTCTTCGCCCATGATCACGATGCGGCGGGCGGTCTTGTCCGCGGCCTCGAAGGACTTTTTGAGACGGAAGGAGCCGTCGCCGAGTTCGATGCTGAGGCCGGCGCGCCGGAGCTCACGGGCAAGAGCGAGGGCCGCGGCATTGATGCGGGTGAGGCCTTCCTCATTTTTGGCATCGCAGAGTGGAGCAATAAACGCATCCACCACCTGCGCCACCTGCGGTGGGGCAGACCCTTGGTTGAGAGCCTGCAATGTTAAGGCGAGGCGATCTTCGCCCATCGCGAAGCCGATGCCGGGGGCTCTCGGTCCGCCGATGGCTTCGGAGAGCCCGTCGTAGCGGCCGCCGCCGAGCAGAGCGTTTTGGGCGCCGAGGCCGCCGTGGGTGAACTCGAAGGTGGTGCGGGTGTAGTAGTCGAGGCCGCGGACGAGGCGATGATTGCGGGTGTAGGGAACGCCGGCGGCGTCGAGGGCGGCAAGAACGGCGGCGAAGTGGGTTTTTGACTCTTGGTCGAGAGAATCAACAATCTTCGGCAAAGCGTCGATGATGGGCTGGTCTTCGGGGACCTTGCAATCTAAGACTCGCAGGGGATTGGTGACGGCGCGGCGCTGGCAGTCGGCACACATCTGCGGAGCGACCGGGACGAGCGCGGCGCGGAGGACTTCGTTGTAACGGGCGCGGTCGGCAGAAGACCCGACTGAGTTGATTTCGAGGGTCCAGCCGGCGATGCCGAGCTCGTCGAGGAAGGTGGCGAGCATTTCAAGGACTTCGGCGTCGCGGAGGGGCGATTCGCTGCCGGCAGAGGGCGGGCCGATGACCTCGGCGCCGATCTGGGAGAACTGGCGGTAGCGGCCTTTCTGGGGGCGCTCGCGGCGGAACTGCGGGCCGATGTAGTAGAGCTTTTGGAGCTGGCCGGTTTCGCCGAGCTTGTGTTCGATGTAGGCGCGGACCACGCCGGCGGTGTTTTCGGGGCGCAGGGTGAGGGACTGGGACTTTTCGGACTGGGCCCGGGCGCGGTCTTCCCAGGTGTACATCTCTTTGGAGACGATGTCGGTTTCTTCGCCGACGCCGCGGGCGAAGAGGCCGGTGTCCTCAAAAATGGGGGTGCGGATTTCGCCGAAGTTGTAGCGGGCGAAGACGGCGCGGGCGGTGGCCTCGATGCGCTGCCAAACAAAGATCTCAGGCGGAAGCAGGTCGCGCGTGCCCCGCACGGCTTTGAGGGTGGTCATGACCTTTCTATTTTAGATGTGCGGTTTGCCGGGTGTTCGGCGCGTCGCGATTTGACGTTGGTCCCAGGCAAGCCCTTGTCCAAAGGCGAAGAGACGGTGAATTGGACCCCCCCAGGGGGTAGGTGCCCGCCCGGAACGTCGGGGAAGGCGCACGCCCAAGAGTGCGAAATTCTTCGCAAATCTTTACGGGAAAATCGACATCGGTGGGGGGGTAGGGGGTGTGCCCCCCCGATACGGACCGGGCACAGTTTGACAGATTGTGCCTGACAGATTGAACGCGGATGCAGTCTCTCTCGCCCATACATTCATCATGCGCCAAAGAGGGGAAATTATCCGCAAACGGCGGGGCGGGAAAGGACTCGGTCGAACGGGCGCGGTCTGGGTTCTTGGAGATTTGAACGAGGCTGGTTGAGGATCGTCGGTTTCCCACCCTTGCGCGATCATGCTGCGCAAGGATGGGGCATCCGGCCTCTTTTTATGGAAGGAGGACAAGGGCTGGGAAGGTCTGTTGCCTTCCCACCCAAGCGGAGCCTGGACCACCCCACAGACGAAGACCTGTCTGTGGGGACCCCGCGGGATGGGGCACCGAGGGTCAGTGGGTTGGTCTGGAGAAAGACGCTATCATTTTCATTCGAAAGACGATAGGTGGATTGGGGACAGCGAAAGGGCTGAAGTAGGCGGGTTTGGCCAGCACCTGCGCCGGGGCTGACCCGTTTGGGGCATTACCTAAGGGGCTTGGACCTCAAGAGCTTTCTGTACAGGCTTTCTGGCGGAAACGTAGAATTTCGAGCAGTCTCGAAGTCCGTCCCTCCAAGAAGGCCTATCTATGTGGTTCCGTGCGTTGCTCGTTGCCGGCGCCCTGACTTCAGCCGCGACGGCGCAGACCCCGATCGATATTCAGCCGCTGAACCTGTCGGATGCGAGCGGAACGTGCCAGTACGTGCCCAACGGCCGCGAGAAGATCTATTTCAAGAACCTGAGTTCCGGGGAAGCGGTGAACGGATCGGCGGCCGATCCTTACAGCATTCATGGAAAGACGAACAAATACATCGGGTGGTTTGGGATTGTGCGGGGGATCTCACCGGCGGACGCGAGCGGGGATGTGAAGCTGCTGGTGGAGCACAAGTTTTTCGACGGATCGACGGATTGCCGGATCATGGTGGTGGCGCAGAGCGGCGGCGGCGATTTTGTTGCCGATGTGAAGATCGATCCGACGATGTTTCCACCGCTGGCTCTGGCGCGGATCTATGGCGTGGTGACGGGCGAAAAGGATGGGATGCCGCAAGTGTTTGTGCAGTATGTGCGGGTATGGCCGTGGCACACGTTTACGTTTACGGAGTTTGGGCCGCCGGACAAGAGCAATCCGCGGTGGGGCAAGTATGCGCACACGGGGCCCGATTGGAAGGTCTATAACCCCTCGCCGACGGAAGACTACTATCGTGCGGTGCTGGGCGACCCGCTGGATTTTGGGTTGAACCTGAAGCCGGAGACGAGCCCTGCGCCCGCGAACGGCGGGACGCAAACCCTGGCAAAGCAGTGAAAGTTCGTTCATGCTGAGCCGATTGCGCGAATCGTCGGGCCTGGAATTTGGTCTAATGGAGCATGAGACCGCATACCTGTTCCCCCAGGGAGGCCTTTCCCCCGCGAGGTCTGCGCCGCTTCCCCTGGTCCTTCTGTACGTTCATTCCGGCTAGCGCGATTTTTCTTTTATTGATGACAGCGGCGACGGCTGGGTTCGCGCAGGATTCCTCTTCGTCGAGCAGCCTGCAGGCGACGCCACCCGATGCGCCGCAACCGGCGAAGGCGACGAGTTCGGCCAATACGAGTTCGTCGGGCACGAGTTCAACGTTGGGCGATGAGCAGCGACTGCCGCAGACCAAGCGCATTCTGGGCATCATTCCGAATTTTCGTGCGGTGAGCACGGATGAGAAGCTGCCGCGGCAATCGATCAAAGACAAATTCATGGATGCGACGCAGGATTCGTTCGACTACTCGTCGATCCTGCTGCCGGGTGTGATCGCGGCGTACTCGATGGCGACGAATGCCGATCCCGAGTTTCACCAGGGCGCTGCGGGGTATGGGCGTTATTTCTGGCATTCGGCAGTGGACCAGACGAGTGAGAACTACATGGTCGAGTTCATCATGCCGGTTGTAACGCGCGAGGACACGCGCTTCTACACGCTGGGACGGGGCGGGTTCGTGAAACGCACGGGGTATGCGTTAAGCCGCGCCGTGATTACACGGACCGATGCGGGCAATGAGAGATTGAATATCAGCGAAGTGGTGGGAGCCGGAGCGTCGTCGGGCATATCGACCTTGTACTATCCGTCGCGCGAGCGAAGCATGGCGAACGTGGGCAAGGAATGGGGGCTGGACGTCGGGATCGATGCGGTGTCGTTTATGGCACGGGAGTTCTGGCCGGATATCAATCGCAAGCTTCTTCGCGGTAAGGGCACGTTCGACGTGACGGGACGGTAAGGCCAGAGAGCGGGCTGTTGGGTTTCGGCTCGATGCAGCCCAGTGTTCCGAAGCAACCCTTTTCTTCTCCCTGACAAGCCGGACGTAGCTGAGCCTCCAACCGAGAGCGATGCTCTGGATGGGGAAGCTTGATCCTGCGCTTGCCTGGAATGCGCTGCAAGAGCCGAACACTTGCATCGAGCGGCATTTCGTGGCATCCATGGAAGATGGAATACAGACTGTTGGGAGGCTCGGGCCTCAAGGTTTCTGTGCTGAGTTTTGGCGCTGCGACGTTTGGCGGCGGCAATGAGTTTTTCAGAGCGTGGGGCAATTCGGATGTTGCCGAGGCGACGCGGCTCGTCGATGCGTGCATCGATGCGGGCGTGAACCTGTTCGATACCGCGGACGGGTACTCGAATGGGGCGTCGGAGGAGATTCTAGGCAAGGCGCTGGGCGCGAAGCGTGCGAAGGTGCTGATCTCGACGAAGGCGTACTTCCCGATGGGGGAGGGGCCGAACGATCGCGGGACGTCGCGGTATCACCTGCGCGAGGCGCTCGAAGCAAGCCTGAAACGGCTGGGGACAGATCATGTGGACATCTACCACATGCACGCGTTCGATGCGCTGACACCTATCTATGAGGTGCAGGACACGCTGAACACATTTGTGCGCGAAGGCAAGGTGCGGTACATTGCGGCGTCGAATTTTTCGGGCTGGCATTTGATGAAGTCGCTGGCGGTCGCGGATCGGTACGGGTGGACGCGGTTCGTGGCGCACCAGGTGTACTACTCGCTGATCGGGCGCGACTACGAGTGGGAGCTGATGCCGCTGGGGATTGAAGAGAAGGTTGGGGCGCTGGTGTGGAGTCCGCTGGGGTGGGGACGGCTGACAGGGAAGATTCGGCGCGGGCAGCCGCTGCCGGAGGTGAGCCGATTGCACAAGGCGGCTGAGGGTGGGCCGGTGATGACGGACGAGTATCTCTATAACGTGGTGGACGCGCTGGATGAAATTGGCAAAGAGGTCGGCAAGACGGTGCCGCAGATTGCGCTGAACTGGCTGCTGCAGCGGCCGACGGTGTCGTCGATCATTTTGGGCGCACGCAATGAGGAGCAGTTGAAGCAGAACCTGGGCGCGGAGGGATGGAATCTGACGGCGGAACAGGTGGCCAAGCTGGACAAGGCAAGCGCGGTGATTCCGGCGTATCCCTACTGGCACCAGAGGAACTTTCCGGAGCGGAATCCGCTGCCGGTGTGAAAAGGCAGTTCACAGCAACAGCAAGAGCAAAACCCAGAGCAACAGAAACAGCAGATCCTTCGCTCGGCTTACCCCACAAACGATTGCATCGTTTGCGGGGCCCCAAGCGTGCCGAATCTCAGGATGACAAGGCGTTGGGAGATGGAGGGAAGAGGCGACAGGGAGGATCAATCAAGGAATCGAGCAGTAGCGATTAGGGATTGGGGAACAACAAAGCAAAGGCAAGAGTTCGTTCCTTCGATCGGGGACCCACGCGAAGTGGGTTCTTTTGTTTGGTGCGAAGAACTGAGAACTACAACGAAGAGCCAGATTGCAAGCTGAGAACCGCGGCTAACGTAGAGGCATTGCGAACTCTGAACTACGAACCACTAACTGAGGTGTCATTCGTCGCGCAGGACTTTGACGGGGTCGGTGTGGGCGGCGCGCGGCGCCGGGATGAGGGATGCGGCTGCAGCGGCGCGCAGGGCAAGGACGGTGACGCTGGGTGGCGGATCTCTGCCTAATCACGTGCTACTCGGAACGCAGGGCCTGTAGCGGGTCGACGCGGGAAGCACGGCGCGCGGGGATCCAACTGGAGGCGAGGGCGATGAGAGCGATCGCGACCGCAATGCCGGTGAAGACCAGCGGGTCGTCGGGGCGGACACCCCGCAGCAGGTTGGCGACCATGCGGGCGAGCAGGAAGGCGAGCAGAAGGCCTGTGCCGAGACCGATGCCGGTGAGTCGTGAGGCGCGGGCGAGGATCATGCGCAGAACATCTTCGCGCCGGGCACCCATGGCGAGGCGCACGCCGATTTCGCGCGTCTGTTCGCCGACGACGTTGGCCATGACGCCGAAGATGCCGATCGACGCCAGGAAGAGAGCGATGAGGGCATCGAAGGCGATCATGCCGGAGGCGTACATGAGGCCGATGAGGTTGTCGTTGAGCATGCCGCGATAGGTGAGCACCGAATCGAGAGGCAGGGAGGGATCGATGGAAGCGAGAGCTTTCCGCGCGGGTTCGGCAAGGGCGAGGGGATCGCCGTTGGTCAGCACGGCATAGCTTGTGGTGGGCGAGGGAAGCTGGGCCGAGCTCACGTAGACGACCGCGTGCGGGTTCTGATCCCACAGGGTGTATTGGGCTTCGTCAGCGACGCCGACGATGGTGAGCCAGGGGCTGTGCGGATCCTTGCTGTCGATGCGCCCCATGTGGATGCGATGGCCGATGGGGTTCTGGCCGGGAAAGTACTGCGCGACGAAGCGGCGGCTGACGATAGCGACGGGTGTGGACTGCAATGAATCGCCGGGGGTGAAGGAGCGGCCGTTTAGCAGGGCAATGTGGAAGGCGGAGAAGTAGTCGGGGCTGACGACCACGTTCAGCGCATTCTGATCGCGGCCGAGCATAGCCGGACGACTTTCGATCTGGAATTCCCGATTCCAGCCATAGTCGCTATAGGGCAGGGCATTGGTGATGACGGCGTGGGTGACCCCGGGAAGCGCGCGGAGCTTGGCAAGGCTATCGGCGTACCAGGCGGCTTGCTTTTGCGGGGTGTCGTACTGTTTGTCGGGCAGAGCGAGATTGAAGGTGAGGACTTTGTTGGGCTGGTACATGTCGGGCAGATGAAACTGCCATAACATGCCTTTGGACATGAGAGCGGCGCCGATGACAAGAGCGACAGCGAGCGAGATCTGCGCGACGGCGAAGATGTTGCGGAGCCAGCGGCGGCGGCCGGGGCCGATGGTGGAACGCGAACCGGCCTTGAGCTGATCGGAGAGATTGATGCGCAGTGCTTCAAGAGCCGGAGCGAAGCCGGAGACGAGTCCGGCGACGAGGGCGAGAACCATGGAGAGTGCGAAGGCGCGTCCGTTGAGCGAGATGTTGGACCAGCCGGACATGTGGCGCGCGACGCGCTCAGGCATGAAGACAAGGGTGCTGCGCAGGTAGAGCCAACCGAACAGGAGCCCACCGCCAGCACCGATGAGGCCGAGAAGGAGGTTTTCAGTCAGGAGCTGGCGCAGGATGCGGCTTCGGGTCGCGCCGAGAGCGGTGCGCATGGCGATTTCAGTACGACGCCCGATGCCGCGTGCGAACTGGAGGTTTGCGACGTTGGCGCAGACGATGAGCAGGACGAAGAGTGTGGCGCCCATGATCAGGCGGTAGTAGAGAGGCGTGTAGTCACCGTTGATGCCATCGAGCAAAGGCTCGGCGTGGATGGTCCAGCCGCGATTGGTTGTGGGGTAAATGTCTGCAAGCCGCGTGGCGATGGCGCGAAGGTCGGCTTGGGCCTGCTGGACAGTGACGCCATCGCGGAGACGGGCTTCGACGAAATAGTCGTGGTCTGCGCGATTGGCGAGTTGTTGGGGTGTGGGGGCGAAGGGCAGAAAGGCGTCGGCTTCGGAGGGGTACTGCACCGATTTCGGAAGGACGCCGATGATGGTGTAGGTACGCTGGTCGAGCTCGATTTTGCGGCCGAGGACAGAGGGATCGCCGGCGAAGTTGCGCTGCCAGAATCCGTAATTCAGAACAGCGACGGCATCGCGGCCGCCAGCGCATTCGTCGTCGCCGAAGAGGCGGCCGAGCAAAGGCTGAACGCGCAGAACGCTGAAGAAGCTGGCGGCAGCGATTGCCACTTGAACGTGCGCGGCGTTGCCGGCGCCGGTGAGGGTCATTGACGCTTCTTTACGGACTGAGAGTTCTTCAAAGGAGCGGTTTTGACCAACCCAATCTTTGTAGTTGGCAAGGGCGACGTTGTTGTCGCCGCTCTGCTCCTGATGTTCGGCAACGGTGAGGACGCGGTCCATCGCGGGAACGGCAAGCGGGCGAAGGACGACGGCGTCCATGCTGCTGAAGATGGCGGTATTGGCGCCGATGCCGATGGCGATGGAGAGGATTGCCGTGACGGAGAAGCCAGGAGACTTGATCAGTTGACGGCACGCGTAGTGCAGGTCGGCCCAGAGGCGTTCGAGGCCGAGGGTCGTATCGGCGGCAGTGACGCGTTCGCGCGTGGAGGTGGGGTTGCCGAAGCGGACGAGGGCTTCGCGTCTTCCTTCCTCGGGCGACATGCCGTGCGCTATGTTCTCTTCGGTGCGCAGGTCGATGTGGGCCTGGAGCTCGGCGTCAATTTCGCGGTTGATGTTTTCGCGCTGGAACAGATTCCGGAATCTGCGGACGAGGGACATGGCATTCCTTTCAGGCGTAGCGCAGCACGGCGCGGACGCCCTTGACGAGCTGATCGAAGCTCTCTTCGGCCTGCTGGAGCTGCTTTCGGCCTTTTGCGGTGAGCTTGTAGTACTTGGCGCGGCGATTGGTGTCGGTCAGCGCCCATTCGGCGTCGATCCAGCTGTTTTGCTCCATGCGATGGAGGGCGGGGTAGAGCGAGCCTTCTTCGATACTCAACAACTCGTTGGAGGCACTCTGAATGTGCTGGACGATGCCGTAGCCGTGGAGAGCGCCATTGTGGGCGAGCGTTTTGAGGACGAGGAGGTCGAGTGTTCCCTGGAGGTCGGTTTTCGGCATTCATACCCCTAGCAATCTTGGTACAGAGAAGACTAGGCCTAGAAGGCTAGGGGTAGCAAGGTAAGTGTGACGAATGGGAGGGAACAGGGAATGGCAAACGCGAGAAGCAGATCCTTCGTTCGGCTTACCCCGCAAACGACGACGTCGTTTGCGGGGCCCCAAGCTTGCCGAAACTCAGGATGACAATGTGGTGGGAGTTGGAGACGAGCGGACGACAGGCGGGAAACGGGGAGCGGGGAACAATAGGGAATAGGGATTGGCAAACGCGAGAAGCAGATCCTTCGTTCGGCTTACCCCACAAACGACGACGTCGTTTGCGGGGCCCCAAGCTTGCCGAAACTCAGGATGACAATGTGGTGGGAGTTGGAGACGAGAGGACGACAGGCGGGAAACGGGGAGCGGGGAACAATAGGGAATAGGGATTGGCAAATGCGAGAAGCAGATCCTTCGCTCGGCTTACCCCGCAAACGATTGCATCGTTTGCAGGGCCCCAAGCGCGCCGAAGCTCAGGATGACAATGTGGTGGGAGTTGGAGGCGAGAGGACGACAGGCAAGAGGGTAGGGACTAGGGATTCGGGAACAAGCAGAGTCTTCGCGCGGGTTACCCCGCAAGAGATGACGTGGAGGGCTACGGAGTCACGACGGCGCGGGGATGGAGAAATGCGGCGTTGGGGATGTCGGTGGGAGGGAGGCCGGGGCCTTCCCACAACAGGCGCGGTGTGCCCTGACTGACGGAGTGGAGGCTTTCGATGTGGATGGAGTGGAGGCCGGCGCGAAGGCCGAGGGAGCCGCGGTCGTAGCGCATGGCGTTGCCGGGTGCGCCGCAGACCTGGGCGAAGGGCGGGCCGGTTTTGGCGACCTGGATGCCGTCGATGACAACTCGGGCGCCGTCACGGGCGAGGAGGTGGAAGGTGTAGCCGCCATCGACGGGGATGTCGAGGGAACCATCCCAAGCGACCGCGTAGCGGGTGAAGCCGTGGGCGTCGGCGAGGAGGTTCGGGGATTCGCCCTCAAAGAGGGCGGTTTCTTTGGTGAGGTCGGGGAGTTCAGTCCAGGTGCCGGGATAGAGACGCCAATTGAGGCCTGGTACGTTGGGGCCGGTCGTGGGTGCCGGATCATGCCACTTGGCGACGACGACGATGCCCTGAGCGGACCAGTCTTGTTTCTGATCGCCGGTCTCGACGTGGAGGAGGACGCGAAAGCGGCCCGCACCGTTGACATCGTCCAGAGCGGTGCCGAGGGCGTCGGGGAATTTGTGGGTGACGCGGCGACCGCGGGCAGTTGTGCCGTCACCGAAGAGCCAGGTGTAGTGCGCGTGGGGGATTTCATCGGCGGTGAAGGTCGCCTGATCGCCGGGTGCGAGAAAGGGAGGCTCGACCGCGAAAGCTGCGACGGGGTCGGTAGGCGCGGGGAAAGCAACGGGCGCAGCGCCATCGGTGACAGAGACGGGAACGTCGGCGCTGGTCTCGACGCGCTGCTGGCCGTACTTCACATTGTCGAGAGTGACGCCGCTGACCTGGCCGGCAATGGAAGAGCCGATGAGCGGAGGCTGATCGAGTGCCCAGATGTTGTGGAAGGTGAAGCCGTGGATGGCGGGCTGCTCCTGTTCCATCTGAAGGAGTGAGTACCAGTCGTCGAGGAAGAGATTCTCGAAGGTGTAGTTGGAGTGGTCGCCGCGCGCACCGTTAGAGGCCCACATGCCAAGCAGGCCGAAGGACTGACCGCAGGCGCCGATGCCGGCGTGGAGAATATCGGAGTCGCGGAGGGTGAAGTTGCGGGAGTTGAAGATTTTCTGGGGCCATCCGGCGCGCACGATATTGGAGATGGAGGTCGAGAGCTCGCTGTTCTCGATCGTGATGTCATGGACATCCTTGCCGGGGCGGAGCATGTCGGCGTCGGTGTAGCCGTCCCAGTTGCCCATGAGGGCGATGACATCGTCGGAGGCACGGAAGAAGGAGTTGCGGACGAGGCCGTCGCCGGAGCCGATCCAATCCATGCCGTCCTGATTGGCGTTGCCGGGGTTGCCGCCCATGACGCGGAGGTCGTCATAGAGGAAGCCGTCGGAGTCTTTCATCTGGATGGACCAGGTGCGGGAGCGGATGACGCAGGTGAGGCCGGTGACCTGGATATTTTGGGCGTTGCTGGCGCCGATGCAGTGCCAGTCGGGTTTCTGCATCCAGCCTTCGTCGCTGGCGGGGTCCTGGGGGCCGTCGTAGACGATGGCGCCGCGGCCGAGGATCTTTACATCATGAACGTTGAAGAGGTTGAGGCTGCCGTAGAAGTATGCGCCGGGGGCGAGGTAGTACGTGTCGCCGCTCTTGGGGTTGAGGCTTTGGTGGTAGACGCCGGGCTGGTAGTAGTGGAGATACGGGACACGTGGAATGGGGGGCGGGGGCGAGCCGGCGAAGAGGAAGAGCATCGCAGCATGATTGAGGAAGTCGCGTGGGCGGGAGATAGAGAGCTTGGCCGGACCCTGGAGCTTGAAGCGAATGGTCTGTCCGTCGCGCTGGGCGCGTAGGCCGAGACGCCAGGGCTGGATGTCGACGCCGCGATCCCAGAAGCCATCGGCGGTGGCGGTGATGGCGACTTCGACGGGGCCGGTGATGTCGAAGGACGCGAAGTCGTAACTGGCGGCGGCGTGGGCGACGTCGACCGGTTCGCCATTGACGGTGACGGTGAAGGCAGTGGAACGCAGTTCAGGAGGGACGGGAACGGGCTGGACGCGGGGCGCGGCTGGGGCGGCCTGCGCAAGTACGAGGAGCATCAGCAGCGATGCGCGATGACCGAGCAAAAAGCCAAGCCTCTCCAATAGAAGTCCACTGTAGCAGCACCCCATGGACGAAAACCTGTCCATGGGAACCCCGGAGCTCCCGCGTTGCTTGATGGGCACGTCCGGAGATGAACCCGTACGGCCAGTGTTCATTTGCGGACATGGCATTTAGGTGTTTGTGCGCTTTTGAACAGCCAACGCTGAGAACGCGGACGCTATCGCGGTGAAAGAACGGCTGAACCTGAAGTGCCGTTTTGGCGCACCAAGTGCTAGTGTGGAGTCCCAGAAGTTCTTGACGGAATGCAGAATGGTGAAAAAGCAGATTCTTGGGCTCACCACCCCCGAACTCTGCCCCAAGAAGCAAAGATCGCTTCCTGGGGACCCCATGAAGGGCGTTCGGGGCCCCGTTCGCTCAGAATGACACCTTTGCTTATGTTGTGTATTTCAGAGGTAACACACTAGAACAACCTTATCCCTACGTGTCTGTGAGGCCAGTTATGCGGGAGCTTCTTTTCGATCTAAGATTCGTTCTTCGGCAGCTGCGCAACTCTCTTGGATTCACGCTGACGGCTGTGTTCATGCTGGCCTTTGGCATCGGGGCGACTACGGCCATTTTTTCGATCGTGGAAGGTGTGCTGCTTCGGCCGCTGCCGTTTCCGGACCCAGACCGGTTGATGGTGCTCGCTGATTGTTTGCAGGGCGTCAATCTTGGAGGCAAATGCGAAGCCGGGGTGACGGTGCCGGACATCCGGGCGTATACGCGCGAGACAAAGTCCTTCACGGCACTGGGCGGCTATCAGTATTCGGGGTACGAGCTCTCGGGGAACGGCGAGCCGGCGCAGGTGAATGCTGCTCGCCTGACGGCGGGGGTGTTTCCGGCACTGGGTGTGGCGCCGCAGCTGGGCCGCGTGTTTACGGCCGATGAGGACGAGCAGAAGGCGCAGGTGACGGTGCTGAGCTATGCGACCTGGGTGAACCGCTTTCATGCCGATCCGCAGATTCTGGGCACGAAGATCCTGCTCGATCGCAAGCCGTATGTGGTGATCGGGGTGATGCCGCGGAACTTCGAGTTTCCGCTGGTGACGGGGCAGCTGAACCGGCAGGAGTTATGGGTGCCGATGAGCTTCAGCGAGCAGGAGCTTTCTCCACCCTCTGCCGCGAACTGGAGCTACCAGATGATCGGCCGGCTCAAGCCGGGTGTTTCTCCCAAGCAGGCACAGGCGGATGCGGAGCGCGTGGCGCAGGAGATTATGCGGGGCTATCCGGCGATGATGGCGAACCTGCACATCAGTGCGCTGGTGCGGCCGCAGCAGGAGGAGACGATTGAACAGGCGCGTCCGCTGCTGCGGACGTTGTTTTTGGCAGTGGCCGTGGTGCTGCTGATCGCCTGCGCCAATCTTGCAGGGTTGATGCTGGTACGGGCAATCCGGAGGCAGCGTGAGGTTGCGGTGCGGCTGGCGCTCGGCGCACACACTGCGGCGATTCTGCGGCAGACAATGCTGGAGAGCCTGGTGCTGAGTGTGGCGGGAGGCGTGCTCGGGCTGGTGACGGCGGCCGTTGCACTGCGCGTGGGGAAGAGCCTGTTGCCGGAGAGCCTGCCGAGGATCAACGAGATCGAGCTGAACTGGGCAGTGATTGGGTTTGCGCTGCTGCTCGCAGTGGTGACTGGGTTGGTGTGCGGACTGGCTCCGGCGTTTGCCGCGCTGCGGACCAATGTGAATGCGCATTTGAAGGAAGGCGGCCGCAGCGGAACGGCGGGGGGCGGACATGCGCGCCTGCGTTCGACGCTGGTGGTGGCGGAGATTGCCGTGGCGATGATTCTGCTGTCGGCTTCAGGGCTGCTGTTGCGGAGCTTTGAGAAGATGCGGGACGTGGATCTGGGGTACCGTCCGGAGCACGTCACGATGGCGTCGTATTCGTTGCCGCAGAAGCAATACACGAAGCAGGAGCAGGTGGACACGTTCAATCGCGAGTTGCTGCGGAGATTGAACGAGCTGCCGGGCGCGACGGGCGCCGGTGTGACCACCGCGATTCCAGCGGGCGGCGTGAATAACAACCAGACGTTCGTGGTCGACGGCTACACAGCGCCCAAGGGTGCGGACATGAACCTGGCGACTGTTTCGTATGTGATTGGGGAGCCGTTCAAGGCTCTGGGGATTCCGTTGCTGCACGGAAGGCTGTTCACCAACGACGACCGAGCAGGCAAGCAGCTGGTGCTGATTGTGAACCAGAAGCTGGCGCAGCACTACTGGCCGGGGCAGGACGCGATCGGAAAGCGGATTCGGATCGGGACGGCTGAGATGCAGACTCCGTGGATGACGGTTGTGGGTGTGGTGGCGAATGTGGCGCTTGCTTCACCCGACGGTCCAGCGAAGGAGCAGTACTACGTTCCGATCGCACAGACGGAGGAAGACATCGGGGCGCTCGCGAATCCTGCAACCGATCTGAACGGCAATGGCGGCTACATTGTGCTGCGGTCGACCCTGCCGCCGGAGGCGATGGAGAATGCGCTGCGACGGACGGTGCGAGCCATCGATCCGTTGCTGCCGCTGACGCAGGTGCAGACGATGGAGCAGGCGGTTTCACTGTCTGAGGCTCCGCGGCGATTCAACACGGTGCTGATTTCGAGCTTCGCATTTGCCGCCGTGCTGCTGGCGGTGCTGGGGATTTACAGCGTGATTGCATTCTCGGTGGCGTCGCGGGTGCAGGAGATGGCGATTCGGATGGCGCTGGGATCGCAACGGTCCGCGATTATGCGCCTGGTGTTGGAGTCGGGCGCGAAGCTGGCGGTCGTGGGATGTGTGCTGGGACTGGGTGGTGCACTTGCGGCTTCGGGATTGCTGCGGTCTCTGCTGTTCGGAGTGAGTCCGTTTGATCCGATGGTGCTGACGGTGGCGGCAATCGGAGTCCTGCTGCTGGCGGTGGCTGCGTCGACGTTGCCAGCGGTGCGTGCGGCGTCGGTGGAGCCGATGAAGGCGCTGCGGGGGGAATAAAACAGGGAATAGGGAATAGGAAGGCCCTCGACGAGGCGCGATCCGCTCTTGTTCTGTGTAACTGCAAGGCCTACGGTGCGGCGGCCTTGGTGAATCTCTGGGGAGCCTCGATGATACTCGCCGTCGGATGGACTCAGATGCCTTCGCCCATGGAGACGTATTCGCTAAGCTTTGCGAGTTCGTCGCGGTAGGCGGTGCGGTCGGCTTCTTCGGTGGCGAAGGGGGCAGGTTCTTCGCATGGCTGCGCGCCGAGCCGGCATTCCAGCTGCTCGACGCGGGCGGACAGGGCAATCAGGGCATCGGAGAGCGGGTCTTTGATGTCGTGCGGGTCGGTAATGAGTACGCGTTGCCCGGCACGATAGACGATGTGGGCGGGGACGCCGACTACGGTGGAATTGGGGGGCACGTTGTCGAGTACGACGGAGCCCGCGCCGACGCGTGAGTTTTCACCGACGGTGATGTTGCCGAGGATGTTGGCGTTGTTGCCGACGAAGACGCGATCGCAGATGGTGGGGTGACGTTTGCCGTGGCCCTTGCCGGTTCCGCCCAGGGTGACGCCTTGATAGAGGGTGACGTCGCTGCCGACGATGGCGGTTTCGCCGATGACGACGCCGGTGGCGTGGTCGATGAAGAGGCGGCGGCCGAGCAGTGCGCCGGGATGGATGTCGACGCCGGTGAAGAAGCGGGCGATTTGAGAGAGAAAGCGCGCGGGGAGACGCAGGTTGGCGCGCCAGAGCGTGTGGCTGATGCGATGGAACCACACCGCCCAGAGGCCGGGGTAGCAGAGGAAGACTTCAAGCCACGAGCGCGCAGCGGGATCGCGCTCCAGGACGGAGCGGATGTCTTCGCGCATGCGTGAGAAGAATTCCATAAGGCAGCTTTCAGCTCTCAGCCGTTAGCTTAAGTGCCGCGCCACGAACAGCGCAGCTGAAACTCCGACTCTTCTTGCTTTTTTCGGCACGGTTGACGCTGAGATACGAGGGCTTCGTATCCTGCGTTTCCCTGGTCGAATTGCGAGTAAATCCGTGAGCGGCGTCCTCCTGCCGGCCCTACGGGACGGCGACTCATCCTTGACTCTGCGGTCCCAGGGTTTCGCTTCGCTTCACCCTGGGCTATTTTCCTGCGCTCCCTCCGGGAGCTATGTTCCTGCTACGGAATGATGGGACTGTGAACGACGAACATTGAAGCAAACTGAGAACTGAGAACTGGGAACTGCTTTTACAGCGTAACGGGCTGTGTGGGGAGTGCAAGGGCTTCCTGACGCAACGAGTCGAAGAGCACGCTGGACAGATAGCGCTCGCCGAAGCTGGGTAGAACGGCGACGATCAGTTTGCCGGCGTTCTCGGGGCGCGCGGCGACTTTGAGTGCAGCGACGACGGCGGCGCCGGAGCTGATGCCGACGAAGAGACCCTCTTCGAGAGGCAGACGGCGGGCCATCGCCACCGACTCGTCGTTGGTCACCTGAATGACTTCGTCGATGAGCTTGGTGTCGAGGATGCTGGGGACGAAACCGGCGCCGATGCCTTGGATCTTGTGCGGACCGGGCTTGCCGCCGCTGAGAACCGGGCTGTCGGTGGGTTCGACGGCGATGGCTTTGAAGCTGGGCTTGCGCGGCTTGATGAATTGAGAGACGCCAGTGATGGTGCCGCCGGTGCCGACGCCGGAGATGAGGAAGTCGACCTGTCCGTCGGTGTCGTCCCAGATTTCGGGACCGGTGGTGGCGAGATGAACGGCGGGATTGGCCGGGTTGTCGAACTGCTGGAGGATGACGCCGTTGGGGGTGTTGGCGAGGATTTCGTTGGCCTTGGCGATGGCGCCCTTCATGCCGCTTGGGCCGGGGGTGAGCACGATTTCAGCGCCGAAGGCTTTGAGGAGGACGCGGCGCTCGAGGCTCATGGTTTCGGGCATGGTGAGGATGAGCTTGTAGCCCTTGACGGCGGCCACGAAGGCGAGAGCAATGCCGGTGTTGCCGCTGGTGGGTTCGATGAGAACGGTCTGGCCGGGCTTGATACGGCCGGTTTTCTCGGCGTCGTCGATCATCGCGAAACCGATGCGGTCTTTTACGCTGGCGAGCGGATTTTGGCTTTCGAGTTTGACCACGACGGTGCCAGGGAGTCCCGCCGAGACGCGGTTGAGGCGCACCAAGGGAGTGTGCCCAATCAGTTCAGTGACATTTGCGGCGATACGCGCCATGATTTCTCCTTTTATTCAGGAACAGCCCTCACGGAGTTGCCATCGCGGGGAGGGGCCAATGTGGAACGGGGGCGGGAACGGATGTGCGCGGCTAGGCGCACTGCGGGCATCGGGCCATCACCAGAGCGGGTGTCAGCGACATCGATGCATGGAGACAGGGTAGACGCCCGATCCCGCAGATGGCAAGTCGTATGCTTTGTGGGTCCTGGCGAGGGAGCGCAACCGGAGCCGGTATATCCTGAGAGGTTGACTGCTTTGTGCGCCTGGCGCATGAAGATTGAGCCTAGAGAAAACCATGAGCACGCAAAACATAGCTATCCATCTGCCGGACGGGTCGGTGAAGGAAGTGCCGCAGGGCACGACGCCCCTTGAGATTGCGAACTCGATTTCGCCGCGACTTGCGGCTGCGTCGGTTGTGGCGCGGCTGACGCCGCTGACTGCAAATGCACTGAAGACCGCGGATGGAGCGTCGGGCCAGGGCAAGCCGGAGGGCGAGGCCGAAGGCGATTCGGCGGTTGCGATGTATGCGGCGGAGAGCGCCGCGGGACCGCGGCTGGTCGATTTGTCGACGCCGCTGATGGCGGACGCCAAGCTGGAGTTGCTGAAGGAGAGCGATCCGGAGACGCTGAAGGTGGTGCGTCATTCGGCGGCACACGTGCTGGCGACGGCGGTGCTGGAGCTGTTTCCGGAGACGAAGCTGGGGCATGGGCCGGCGACGGACGCGGGGTTCTTCTACGACTTTTATCGGGAGAAGCCGTTCACGCCGGAGGACCTGGAGGCCATCGAGAAGAAGATGGCGGAGGTTGTGGCGCGCGATGAGAAGTTCGAGCGCACGTATGAGCCACGCGAGCAGGCGCTTGCGGAGTTCGAGAAGGACGGCGACTTCATGAAGACGCACTTCGTGACGAAGTTCACGGAGGCGGGATCGCAGGTGAGTTTCTATCGCAACGGCAAGTTTGTGGACTTTTGCCGCGGGCCGCACGTGCCTTCGACGGGGCGTGTGAAGGCAGTGAAGGTGACGAAGGTTGCGGGGGCGTATTGGCTGGGCGATGAAAAGAATCCGCAGCTGCAACGGATCTATGGGACGGCGTTCTTCTCAAAGAAGGAGATGGACGAGTATTTCGCCAAGCTGGAAGAGGCGGCGAAACGCGACCATCGCGTGCTGGGCAAGCAACTCGACTTGTTCTCGATTCAGGAACTGGCCGGCGCGGGGCTGATCTTCTGGCATCCGAAGGGCGGCATCATTCGCAAGGTGATGGAAGACTGGATGAGGGAGGAGTGCCTGCGGCGCGGGTATCAGCTGGTGTATACGCCGCATGTGATGCGTCGCGACCTATGGCGGATCAGCGGGCACGAGGGATTCTACGCGGGCAATATGTATACGCCCATGGAACTGGACGATGCCGAGTACCGGCTGAAGCCGATGAACTGCCCGGGGCACATCCTGATTTACAAGAATTCGCCGAAGAGCTATCGCGATTTGCCGGCGCGCTATGCGGAGCTGGGGAACGTGTATCGTTACGAGCGCTCGGGGACGATGCATGGGTTGTTGCGGGTGCGCGGATTTACGCAGGACGATGCACATATCTTCTGCATGCCGAGCCAGATTGAGAGCGAAGTGGCGGCGTGCATCGATTTTGCCGAGGCGGTGCTGAAGACGTTCGGGTTCTCGGAGTTCAAGGTGGAGCTATCAACCTGGGACCCAAAGGATCGCGCGCATTATGTGGGTTCAGACGAGAATTGGGAATTCGCAACACGATCGCTCGAAAAGGTGCTCCAAGCGAAAGGCATTCCGTACAAGACGATTCCGGGCGAGGCGGCATTCTACGGTCCGAAGATCGATGTGAAGCTGGTGGATGTGCTGGGGCGGCTGTGGCAGCTGTCGACGGTGCAGTTCGATTTCAATCTGCCGGCGCGGTTCGAGCTGGAGTATGTGGGCGAAGATGGCGGGCGGCATCAGCCGGTGATGGTGCATCGCGCGCTGTTTGGATCGGTGGAACGATTCTTCGGCGTGCTCATCGAGCACTATGCGGGGGCGTTTCCGCTGTGGCTGGCGCCGGTGCAGGCGGGGCTGGTACCTATCAGCGAGAAGCACACGGCCTATGCGGCGAAGGTGGAAGCAGAGCTGAAGGCTGCTGGGCTGCGCGTGGAAGTGGATAACCGCAACGAGAAGATGAATGCGAAGATCCGCGACTTTGCGCTGCAGAAGACGCCGTACATTCTGGTGTTTGGCGACAAGGAAGAGGCTGCGGGCGCGGTGAATGTGCGGACGCGCGGCAAGACGGAGCAGAGTTCGATGCCGCTGGCGGAGTTTATCGCGAAGGCGAAGGTGTTGGCGGCGAGCCAGTCGACGGAGTTGTAAGGCCACCCCACGAACGAAGACCAGCCAAACGTGCGGGAATACTCACCCGGCTTACCAGGAGGTCTTGTGCTTCGCAGCGTTAACCTCGACGATGCTTCGTCAATTTGTGAGATCTACAACCACTACATTCAGCACTCGTACGCGACCTTTGAGGAAGTTCCTCTTGCGCCGGAGGAGATGCGCCGCAGAATCGAGGAGACGACGAAGGTCTATCCCTGGTTGGTGTGGGAAGAAGAGGGCAGAGTGGAGGGTTACAGCTATGGGCGCCGGTGGAGAGAGCGGGCGGCATATCGTCATTCCGTGGAATCGACCATCTATCTGGCGCCATCGGTGGTCGGGAAGGGAACGGGTTCGGTTCTATTCGGGGCACTCTTGACCGAGCTCCGCAACCGGAAGTTTCATTGCGTGATCGGGGGCGTTTCGCTACCGAACCCGGCGAGTGTCGCACTGCTCGAGAAGTTCGGATTGAACAAGGTAGCGCACTTCAGCGAGGTGGGCTGGAAGTTGGGCAGGTGGATCGACGTTGGGTACTGGCAGCTGGTGCTGTAAGTGCGCTGCTTGCGAAGATTCAGGCGCGGGCTTTCAGTTCCGGGTAGCGAGAGTAAATAAGGTGCTGGTCGGACGGGCTGAGCTGGCTGAGGCGGATGGGTTTGTCCTGGGGGCGGGTGCCTTTCTGGTTGAGTACGTTCATGAGGCTCCATTCGCGCTGAAGAGTGTGAGGCTCTTCGGCTTTGAGGTCGTAGCGGGTGAAGTCGATGGCCAGGGGCGGAGTGTTTTTGGTCCAGTCGTGGAGCAGGGCGAGGCGAAACTCGCGATTCATGAACCACTCGATTTCGAGTTCTTTGTCTGAGCCGGGAGCGCCGGTGCCGCGCGCATCGAAGCGGTAGTTGAGCTGGTCGTTGTTCGGGTTGTGGTCGCGCCACTTGAGGCCGAATGCGCCTTCGGTGGTGACCTGCGTGTCGGGCCAGCGCTCGCGTACGGCCTGAAGCCACCAGGCGAGATCGTCGTCGTGGCCGATGGATGTCTCCCAGATCGCGGTGACCCAGCCGAAGCCATTGAGGTCGTGACCGCGATCGAAGTGCATCGCAGTGGTGGCCATCATCTCGCGGCGGCCGGCTTCGACGCCGAGGTTGCCGACGGTTTCGATGGGACCGACGCCCATGCGGCTGTTGAATCCGCCCTGGAAGCCGTCGCGGCGGGCGGTGAGAAAGTCGCAGGTCCAGCCATCGAGGCAGACGCAGTCGATGAAGTCGGCGGGGCCCTGCGCGGGCTTGAGGTAGTGCTCGCGGCTTGGGTAGTAGGGATAGCAGATGCCACCGTCGCCATCGCCGTTGTCGATGGCGTGCTGGCTCCAGATCTGGCCCTGGCAGACGTGGATGCCCTGGTCGGCGACGAGGAGGCGCTGGTTTTCGGCGTCCATGAAACCGGCGATCAGCGATTGGGGACGATAGCCGGAGCCGACGATGCCGGCAATCATCTGGAGCGCGTCGTTGATTGTGCGGCGGATGTCTTCGCGCGTGTTGTACATGGGAGCGAAGTAGCCGCCGGGGATGAAGGTGATCTCGTCGCCATAGTGGTCGTGGTAGGAGGCGAGGAGTTTGCGGGCTTCCTGATATTCCTTGCGGTCGTCTTTGAGCGCGAGCCAACTGATGGCCCAGGTCATTTTTCCGTTCGGGCAGCCACGGGCGAAGGCGTCACGGCGGGATCGAATGCGTTCGGGGCGATTGTCGGGGGCTTCGTCTTGGCCGATGTTGCGGGTGGGCGTGACTTCGATCTGGTTTACACGGACGACGGAGATGTGGGTGAGGAATCGGCCACGGAGCGGGGCGGGCGCGGCGATGGCAATGTTCGGGCCGGCGAGAGCGAGAGATGTTGCGGCGGCGCCGCGGAGGAAGTTGCGGCGGGTGAGGGGGACAGTGTCGGGCATCGAGGGAATTGTACTGCGGCTTGGGTGTAGCCCCGAATCGCTCTGGGACAGGCGCGAACAGCGGATCCTTCGCCCCGCTTACCCCGGAAACGATCGCATCGTTTCCGGGCCCCAAGCTCGCGGGTTCTCAGGATGACACCGCAATTGGCGATCTGGAGCGGCGAAGAACTGCACAAAGCGCAGGATGAGTACCCAGTCTTGCGCGGATTGAAGCAGGGCGTTCCTGCCGGCCCTACGGGACGGCAATGTCTTGACGGACTCTGGTCCCAGGGTTTCACCCTGGGCTATCTTCCTGCGCTCCCTAGGGGAGGCGCTCGGTTGTGTATTTGAAGCGGCGTCGTAGCTGCGCGCGGATGATTATCCTGCGACGGCGGACTTTACTTTTGGTTCATTGGATCGGAGTCGAAGGGATGCGGCTCGGTCTCCGAGAGACTGGCGGTTTGTCCTTCGGCGAGGCGCTCCTGAGCCTGCTCTTTCTGATGGGGGGTCATCACGGTCGCGAGACTCTTGAGACTGCGGGCGGCGAGTGAATCGCCGGCGGATGCGGCCCGGCTGAACCACATATAGGCAGTGATGTAGTCGAGGGGGACGCCGCGGCCGAAGGAATACATGTTGGCGAGGTTGAACTGACCGCGGCTTGCCCCGTGCATCGCCGCGTCGCGGTACCAGGCAACCGCTTGCGCATAGTCTTTCTCGACGCCGAGGCCGTCCTCGTACATCACGCCCATATTGCTGGCCGCTTCGGCGAGGCCCTGTGCCGCAGCTTTCCTGTACCAATCGAGCGCCTGGGCATAGTCCTGAGCGACGCCGAAGCCGTGGTGGTACATGGCCCCGAGGTTGTTTTCCGCGGCCGCATTTCCCTGTTCGGCGGCCTTGCGATACCACTCTGCCGCGGCTGCATCATCGCGTGGGACGCCGTGCGCGGAGTGGTAGAAGTTGCCGAGTTTGCATTGGGCGGCAGCGCTGCCGTGCTCGGCGGCGGCGAGATACCAGTGCATCGCGCGCTCGAGATCGACCTTGCCGGACCATCCCTTTTCATAGAGAACGGCGAGATTGACCTCGGCGGGAGCAAAGCCTGTGGAAGCTGCCGCAGTGAGCCACTTGAGGGCTTGCCGATAGCTTTGCGGAACGCCTTTGCCGGCGGCGTAGTAGAAGCCGAGATTGTTCTGCGCGACGGGATCTCCGGACGCGGCGAGTTTTGTCACTGCGTCAATATTCGGGGCGCTCGACGGTGGGGTGTTGTTGTCTTGATGTGCGGTTACGAGAGTCGACTGCTGCGCATGTTGCGCGCCCGGCGATGCGGGCGCTGTCAGCGCGAGGCAGGCAAGTGTGAGCGATGTGGAGAGGAAACCGGCCTTCATAGGACTCCCTTGCACGAGCGAATGGAGAATCCTACATCTTTTTACGTGGCATTCTCAATAAATTAATCGTCTGTTAATGACGAATGTGCGGGCAGTAGTAATTGCGGGACGGGATTTGCACAGTTCTTTCTTTTTTGGAACGGCCAACCACCTGCGGTGGGGCCAACCACCTGCGGTGGGGCTAACTGCCGCTTCGCGGCAAAACAGCGCATTCGTAATGAGGGAGCAGCCTGCACTTTGCGCATTCTATGAAGAAGGCGAAGAGAGGGTGAATCGACCCCCCCGGGGGGGGTAAATTCAATTTCCATTTTTGAGGGAGGGAATGTTCTTCGATGGGCAAGGCGATGCCGCGCAGACTCGCCTTGGCTGTGGTTCGCGCTTGTTTGCCGGTCCGATTGCAGCCGGTGACGGCGGGATTGGAATGGGCGGGCGGATTGCGGGTTGGTTCGGGCACACGGGTCTCCGATGGTCTAAAGACAGTGTGCGCGTTTCGGGGGAAATGTTCTGCAAAGGGGGAGCGGAGATCGGCGAACGGTGGTCACCTATGGCGGAAGGGTCGTTGTTGCTTGGTTTGTAACGTCCGG
>CAVZVM010000005.1:0-410934 GCA_963778705.1 uncultured Acidobacteriaceae bacterium | reverse complement strand
AAACAACTTGGATTGGGGACCAACATTCTGGATGCCGGCGCTCTGGGCGACACGAAGAAGCAAGAGTCAACGCAAACTGAAGAAGCCATCGAAACGGCCGACGGATTCGCGCAGGTATTTCCCGAGCACAAGTACCACATTGTCGATATTCTTCAACGGCGCGGCCACATCGTGGGCATGACCGGCGATGGCGTCAACGACGCACCAGCGCTCAAAAAGGCCGATTGTGGAATCGCCGTTTCGGGCGCTACAGACGCCGCACGGGCAGCCGCATCGATCGTACTGCTCACGTCGGGCTTGTCGGTAATCATCGATGCAATCAAGGAGAGCCGCCGCATCTTCCAGCGGATGAACAGCTATGCGATTTACCGCATTGCCGAGACGCTACGTGTGCTGTTCTTCATGACGCTCGCCATCCTGGTGTTCAACTTTTATCCTCTCACCGCAGTCATGATCGTGATGCTGGCGCTGCTCAACGATGGAGCGATTCTGTCCATTGCTTACGACAACGTCCTCTATAAAAACAAGCCCGAGTCCTGGAATATGCGGCTTGTGCTTTCGATCTCCACAGTGCTCGGAGTCATCGGGGTTGCCGCTGCGTTTCTTCTGTTCTATCTCGGCGAGCGAGTCTTCCACTTGGACCGCTTGCACATCCAGACATTGATGTACCTGAAGCTTTCGATAGCCGGACATCTGACCATCTTCCTCACGCGTACGCGAGGTCCCTTCTGGTCCATTCGCCCCGCTCGGATTCTCTGGATAGCGGTGCTCGGAACGCAGACCATTGCGACACTGATTGCGGTCTATGGCTTGTTCATGGCCCCGCTCGGCTGGAAGTGGGCAGGATTCGTGTGGGCCTACGCTCTGATCTGGGCCCTCATCAATGACCGTGTAAAGCTGCTCGCTTACCGTATCTTCGATCCAGCGAAGCCTGCACTGCTCTCTCGTAAACCTGTCGATCGCACTTCCGAGATCGCAGCCCGCGCCTACGAGCTTTATCAACAGCGAGTCCATGGCGAGAGTCAGCAGGACCAGGACTGGCTTGAAGCGGAGCGCGAGATACGCGATAACGCGGCGACCAAGAAAAAGATCGCGTAGAAGTCGTGTGACTTCGAAGGGATAGACAGAAATGACGATCGATTCGAAAAGCTATCGAGTGCCGCCGGGTAAGAAAGTCAACCTCGGCAAGTGGCCGACGGTTGTCGACCCTTACTATAAGTCGAAAGATGAGTACAAGGAGCTTCTACAGCGGCACATGGAGAAGCTGAGTTCACTGCAGAATCTTCACTACGCCTCCAATCGACATGCGTTGCTTTTGATCTTTCAGGGAATGGATGGCGCCGGGAAGGATGGCGCCATCCGGCACGTCATGTCCGGAGTAAATCCGGAAGGCTGCGAGGTGTTCAGCTTCAAGCAGCCGAGTGCCGAGGAACTCGAACATGATTTTCTATGGCGCACCACATGCCGTCTTCCGGAGCGCGGTCGAATCGGCATATTCAATCGTTCCTATTACGAAG
This sequence comes from uncultured Acidobacteriaceae bacterium, assembly GCA_963778705.1. GTDB lineage: Bacteria > Acidobacteriota > Terriglobia > Terriglobales > Acidobacteriaceae > Telmatobacter. The sequence continues at coordinate 409,417 of CAVZVM010000005.1, read as the reverse complement.
AAGTGCTCGTTGTTCGCGTTCATCCGGAGCTTTTGCGCGGACAGGGATTGCCCGACGAGTTGCGTGACGAGAAGGACATCTGGTCCAAAAGGTACGACTCCATTCGCGATCTGGAGAAACACCTCCATCGAAACGGCACACAGATCATCAAGATATTTCTGCACCTGTCTTACAAGGAGCAACGAAAGAGATTCCTGGCGCGCATCGATGAGCCGGACAAGAACTGGAAGTTCAGCACCGCCGATATTCACGAGCGGAAATGTTGGAAGAGCTATGTGAGCGCCTACGAAGATTGCCTCCATTCGACAAGCACTCACCATGCGCCGTGGTACGTCGTTCCCGCCGACGATAAGGAGAATGCACGACTGATCGTCTCCCAAATCGTCCTTGATGCGCTTGGAGGACTCAAGATGGCGTATCCCAAGACCACTGCGAAGCGCCGTCTCGAACTGCACGCGATTAAGAAGCTGTTGGCGAAATGACCTCATACGGCATTGGTATGCGCATCCGGAAAAATCGGCCTCTCAAACCGCCGCCGCACTACTTGCCCCGGAGCACTAGAAAAGGAACAACGATATGGCTACCACCGAGATCCCTTTAAGCACTGACCACGCTGCGAAGCCTTCAGCGTTTATCTTCGATGTCGCTTTGTCTACCGCGATTGCCGCAAATGGAAATACGGAGACACATGCGCCGGTCCCTAAAGGTCCGCTTTCGCCTGTGATGCTTGACAGGATGAATCGCTACTGGCGTGCAGCGAACTATCTCTGCATTGGGCAGATCTACCTGTTCGAAAACCCGCTGCTTCGCGAGCCACTCAAAGCGGAACAGATTAAACCGAGGCTGCTCGGTCACTGGGGAACTTCGCCGGGACAAAACCTCATTTACATCCATCTGAACCGCCTCATCAAAAAACATGATGCGGACATCATCTATATCTCAGGGCCGGGACATGGTGGCCCGTCGCTGAATGCCTGCTCCTATCTGGAAGGCTCGTATACCGAGGTCCATCCCGAGATCACGGCCAATGAAGACGGCTTGCGGCTCATGTTCCGCAAATTCTCTACGCCCGGCGGAGTGCCCAGCCATTGCGGCCCGCACGTGCCGAACTCCATGCATGAGGGTGGAGAGCTCGGATACTCACTGGTTCACGCGTTCGGTGCGGCCTTCGACAATCCCGACCTGATTGTTGCCTGTGTCATCGGTGACGGGGAATCCGAGACCTGTCCACTTGAGGGAAGCTGGAAGTCGGTTAACTTTCTTAACCCTGCGCGGGATGGTGCGGTCCTTCCGATTCTGCATCTCAATGGCTACAAGATATCGGGTCCGACTGCACAGGGACGCACGAGCGACGCGGATCTGGAGGCTCTGTACACCGGCCGTGGGTACAAGCCTTACTTCGTCGAGGGCGACGATCCGGAGGCTGTTCATCAACTTCTGGCTCAGGCGATGGACGATTGCTACGCCGAGATTCGGTCGATTCAACAGGAAGCGCGCAAGAACGGATTCAAGAAGCAGCCCGTCTGGCCCATGATCATCCTGCGCACGCCCAAGGGATGGACTTGCCCCAAGGAAGTGGATGGAATCCCAATCGAGGGCACCTTCCGCGCACACCAGGTTCCACTTGCGACCGTTCGCGAGAATCCCGAGCATCTCAAGGTTCTTGAAGCTTGGATGAGAAGCTACAAGCCCCAGGAACTCTTCGATACGAATGGCAAGTTCATTGAAGAATTGGCGGTGCTCGCGCCTCGCGGCAACAGGCGCATGGGCGGCAGTCCCCATGTGAATGGCGGGCGATCGTTGATTACGCTGGCTCTGCCAGATTTCACCGATTATGCACTCGAGATCCCCGGACCGGGGCAGGTTCTGGCCGAGGCCCCGCGCAAGCTCGGAGATTTTTTCCGCGACATTTTCAGGATGAATCTGACGAACTTTCGCATGTTTTGTCCCGATGAAACAAACTCCAATCGGCTGAACTCCATCTTCGAGGCCACAAAACGCTGCTCGATGGCAGAGCTTATCTCGATCGATGACGAACTCGGCCCGGATGGCCGTGTGTTGGAGGTATTGAGCGAACATCTGTGCGAGGGATGGCTGGAAGGCTACCTGCTTACCGGGCGGCACGGGATGTGGTCGTCTTATGAAGCATTCGCACAAGTGGTCGATTCCATGCTGACGCAGCATGCCAAGTGGCTTGAGCAATGCCGTGAGCATCCGTGGCGCAAGCCGATAGCGTCTTTGAATGTTTTGCTCACAAGCCATGTCTGGCGGAACGATCACAACGGATTCAGCCACCAGGCCACTGGTTTTGTGGACAATGCTCTGGCGCGCAGAAGCGACACGATTCGTGTCTACTATCCGCCGGACAGCAACTGCCTTCTGAGTGTCTTCGATCATTGCCTGCGGAGCCGCAACTACGTGAATATCGTCACTTGCGGAAAGCAGCCGCAACTGCAGTGGCTGAACATGGATGAAGCTCTGGAGCATTGTTCGCGCGGCGCATCGACCTGGAAGTTTGCTACCAACGACGAGGGCGGAGAACCGGATGTCGTTCTGGCCTGTGCCGGCGACGTGCCAACGATCGAAATCTGCGCAACATCGTGGCTTCTGCAGAAACATGTCCCTGGGATCAAGGTGCGGGTTGTTAATGTAGTTGACCTGATGACCCTGATGTATCCAGACAAACATCCGCACGGCATGGACGAGATGTCCTTCAATGCGCTCTTCACCGAAAAGGCGCCGGTGATTTTCGCGTTCCACAACAATCGGTGGCTCATTCATACGCTGGTTCATGGCCGCGCCAATGAGGGCCGCTTCCATGTGCATGGCTATATGGACAAGGGAACAACCACTACCCCATTCGACATGGTCGTTCTGAACGAGATGAGCCGGTACCATCTTGCATTGGACGCGCTGAAGCACATTCCACGGCTTCGCGTGCAGGCTGCCAGCGCGATCCAGATGTTCGGCAAGAAGCTAAACGAACATCACGACTATATTCGCGAACACCTTGAGGATATGCCGGAGATCAGGAACTGGCAGTGGACGGCGGACTTTAGCGATTCGGCCGCGCCTGCACCATTGGCCAAGGGACATCCTCAAAAGGCCATGTTCACTGACAGCTAAACCGCGGGCTGCTGAAATTGAAGTGGAGGTGGGCTATCGCCAGAAGGGCATTGGCGAAGGCACTCTCCGCTTCCTGAACTCCGCAAGACAGGGAGATACATTGAATGATCCGAAAGCACCTTTCGATTGGTCAAAGATAGATGGATTCGATGCACTGGTTGAGTTAGCGCTCAATCTGCACTGGTCGTGGAATCATGCAGCAGACGAACTATGGGAACAACTCAACAAAGAGCTTTGGGCCGCGACCCAGAATCCCTGGGTCATCTTGCGGACGGTTTCCAAAGAAGAGATCAAAGCCGCACTGAGCGCCCCGGAGTTTCGCCAGCGTCTCGATTCGCTGCTAAATCACAATCGGGAATCGTACAGTGCGGACGCATGGTTTCAGAACAAGCGTCCGAATGCCGCGCTGAAGTCGATCGCCTACTTCAGCATGGAATTCATGTTGAGCGAGGCACTGCCCATCTACTCCGGCGGCCTCGGTAACGTAGCAGGCGACCAATTGAAAGCAGCCAGCGACCTGGGTGTTCCGGTCGTCGGGGTCGGCTTGCTCTACGGCCAGGGATATTTCCGCCAGGACTTTGATTCCGAAGGACGCCAGCAGGCACTCTATCCGGTCAACGATCCCGGTCAGTTGCCCATTCGCCCACTGCGGCAGCCGAACGGTGAGTGGTTACGGTTGCAGATCCAACTGCCGGAAGGCAAGATCTGGCTCCGTTGTTGGGAGGTTTCCGTTGGGCGAACAAAGCTGTACCTGCTGGACACCAACGATTTTTCCAACACCGCGGCTCACCGCGGCATAACCAGCGAACTCTACGGCGGCGACGCAGAGATGCGCCTGAAGCAGGAAATCGTTCTTGGGATCGGTGGCTGGCGTTTGCTGCGAGCGTTAGGTTTGCGGCCCGAGGTATGTCACCTCAATGAAGGCCATGCGGCGTTTGCCACGCTGGAACGAGCTCGGTCCTATATGGAGGACTCGAAGCAACCGTTCGATGTTGCTCTGAATGTTACCCGCGCTGGAAACCTGTTCACTACGCACACTGCGGTCAGCGCCGGATTCGACCGCTTTGATCCCGACCTAATTCGCCAATATCTCAGCCATTATGCTCTGGATGAACTCGCCATTCCGGTAGAAGATCTGCTCGCGATGGGCCGGCAGAACGAGAGAGACGCTTCAGAGCCCTTCAACATGGCGTATCTTGCACTCCGTGCCAGCGGCCAAATTAATGGCGTGAGCAAGCTGCATGGACAGGTGAGCCGGCAAATCTTCGGGCCCCTCTTTCCGCGATGGCCACGGGAAGAAGTTCCAATCGGCTCAGTTACCAATGGAATTCATGTGCCAACGTGGGATTCAGCAGCGGCAGATGAGCTCTGGACCTCAGCTTGTGGCGAGAAGCGTTGGCGCGGCGATCGTCCAACCGAAGACGATATACGTCAGCTCACGAATGCGGAGTTGTGGCAATTGCGCACGACGGGCCGAAAGATGTTGATCGGTCGTATGCGTCAGCGCTACGCGTCTCAGCTCGCCGCGGAAGGTCGAGGAACGTTGGATGCGAGCAGCATTTTTGACGTGAATGTGCTCACGATTGGATTCGCCCGGCGCTTTGCCACGTACAAGCGTCCCAATCTGCTATTGCGCGATCCTGAGAGGCTGATTCGCCTTCTCACCGATCCCCGGCGCCCTGTCCAGTTGATCCTCGCCGGCAAAGCTCATCCGCAGGACATGCCTGGGCAGATGCTGATCAAACAATGGAAGGACTTCATCAAACGTCCAGAGGTCCAGGGCCGCGTTGTTTTTCTCAACGATTACGACATGTTGCTGGCTCAGGAACTGGTCCAGGGCATCGACCTTTGGATCAACACGCCTCGGCGGCCGTGGGAAGCATGCGGGACGAGCGGAATGAAGGTCCTCGTCAACGGCGGCTTAAACCTCTCCGAATTGGATGGCTGGTGGGCGGAAGCCTACTCGCCGGACGTTGGCTGGGCTATTGGGGACGGACAGGAACATGGCGACGATCCGGCATGGGACTCCCGCGAGGCAGAAGATCTCTATGCCCTGCTCGAACATGAGGTAGTACCTGAGTTCTACGAGCGGGATGAGGCAAATATGCCGTCCAAGTGGCTGGGGCGCATCCGCGAGAGCATGGCGCGGCTCACTCCAGAGTTTTCCGCTACCCGTGCGATCCGGGAGTACACCGAGAATCACTATCTGCCTGCCTCCTCAAATTATCAGCAACGAGCGGCCGAAGACAGTAAACAGGGGTTGGGCGTGCTCCATTGGCGGCAGGAGTTAGATCGGCATTGGAATGCGTTAGGCTTTGGCGCGGTGCGGGTCGAGACTCATGACGGCCAGCATTTCTTTCAAATCGAGGTTTCTCTGGGCACTCTCAAGCCCGATCAAATAAGGGTAGAACTCTACGCGAACTCGGTTCACGGGGATAAACCTGCTATCGAATCTATGGAGGCTTCGGAACCTAGCGCTGATTCGCAAGGAATGCTCACGTATTCGGCTCGGGTTTCCGCAACTCGGGCCTCAAGCGACTACACGGCGCGGATCATTCCGCATCACGCAAATGTCTCTGTTCCTTTGGAGGCGGGACAGATTCTTTGGCAACGCTGATATTTGCCGCGAATCCGAAGCAGCGAGCTTTGTATCACCACGCAGATTGCAGCCGGCCGCCCTCAGGGCTGATATACGGCGGAGATGGAGAAGAGATGACGGGAAGCAAGCACAATCATGAAGGAAACAGCGGCGACAAGGGTGAGCCCGGTCCTGGTCCCTACTGGAGGCGGATGCATCGTGACTGGCGTTTCTGGTTAGGCGCGCTTCTTATGGCAACGGCGCTTGCCGTTTATGTGATGAGCGGCGACCTGGCATGGGTGCCACACGGGCACCGGTTGCCGTAAGGCGCGCTCGCTGGCCAACTCGAACAAAGACAGTTTAGGCGGGGTGAAGCACGGCTAAGTTTTATTTCTAAGCACAAGGGCAGCGCCTACCTTTCATAGGCAGCCGTAGGAGAGTGTACTTCCCGACCTAACGGAGAAGTGACCCTGCTTGAGGTTGCGATTCCTCAATAAAGGCGATTCGGTAATGTGCAAAGACGCTCTTCGCGTGACGCTCGAACACGACTTCGCAGAGATTGAGAGTTGGAGACGAATGAAAAAGCTAATTGTGTTCGACCTGGACGGAACCCTCGCGCCAAGTAAATCATCCCTCGATCCCGAAATGGCCTCACTGCTGCACGACTTGCTCAGCGTCGCCAGGGTTGCCGTCATCTCCGGCGGTGCATGGCTCCAGTTTGAAAAGCAAGTGCTCTCTCATCTTCCGCAAGATGAACGCCTGACAAGGCTGTCTATTCTGCCTACCTGCGGAACACAATTCTTCCAGTACGCCGGCGAATGGAAAAGGCTCTATGCGGAAGACTTCACGGCGGGCGAAAAGGAGAAGATCGTCAGCTCCCTAACCAAAGCCGTGGAGACCGCTGGCTTCGCTGTCGAAAAGACCTGGGGAGAAACCATTGAAGACAGGGGAAGCCAGATAACTTACTCGTCGCTGGGCCAGCAGGCCCCGCTGGAAGAAAAAGAGAAGTGGGACGCAGATTTTGCCAAGCGGAAGAAGATCAAGGCAATTCTCGACACGCTCATCCCCGAGTTTTCAGTCCGTCTCGGCGGCGCGACATCCATCGACGTTACCAAGCCTGGCATTGACAAGGCATACGGCATTAAGAAGCTGCGCGACGTTCTCGGGATCTCGGTGCAAGAGATGATTTATGTTGGGGACGCCTTGTTCCCAGGGGGAAACGACTACCCGGCCGAAGAGGCCGGAGTCATTTCAATTCCCGTTAAAGGCCCTAAGGAAACCAAGCGAGTTATCGAAGCGATCATCGCTTGCCTTGGTGACGATCAACAGGCGCGATCTTTTGAGGTGGATTGATGGAGGCCCTTCAGCTTCGGCTGCTTCGGATGGTGATGGAACTGGAGCCCGGCAATCCCAACGAAGTCGAAGGCGTTCTTAATCCTGCAGCCGCTCGTGGTCCGGATGGAGAGCTCTATCTCTTCCCGCGTTTGGTGGCAAAAGGAAATTACTCCCGCATCGGCATCGCGCGAGTGAGGTTGCCCTCAACGTCGTCGCTTGCTTACAACCCTTGGGGCAAGATCCTCATTAGCTGCGAATAATGAAAACCTGATGTCCAAAATGATTGAAGTAAGCAAAGCGGTTCCCCAACAGCTCGCACGAATCTTTAGCTCAGCTAGATGATTGAATTCGGCGTAATTTGGCGAAGCTCGATGAGTATCGAACTGAATCTATCTTCTATCTCTAGATAATTGATTTTACAGGAGATTTGGCTCCTCAGGTAGGACTCGAACCTACAACCCTTCGGTTAACAGCCGAATGCTCTGCCATTGAGCTACTGAGGAGTGTCTGGCGCAGAATTGTCCTCTAACAACTTAACAGATCAGCATCTTGGCGTCAAAACACCGCGGTGCCGACAGACGCTCGGTTTACCATGAGAACAGTCCGCCGCGGAGGCCGCGCATGTCCCGGATTTCCCGTCTCGATCACAGCGAGGTCACACCCGACCTGCAAACACTCTTCGACAAGGTTTTCGCCCACCGCGGCAACGTCCCCAACATGTTCCGCGTGATGGCCCACCGGCCCGAAATCTTCGCCACGATGCAGGCTCACTTCGGTGCAGTTTTGAACACGGGCACCGTGTCCACCAAGCTCAAAGAGCTCATCATCGTTCGCACCAGCCAGGTCAACGAGACGCCCTACTGCCTCGCCAGCCACACCGTCCTCGCGCGCGGGTTGGGGTGGTCCGACGATCAGCTCGCCCATCTGGCCGACTGGTCTCAACGCGAAGACTTCACGCCCGCCGAGAAGGCCGCACTACGTCTCGCCGAGACCGTAACGCGCGATGCTCACGCCGTTACCGACGAGCAGTTCGCGGAGCTGCGCAGTTTCTACTCCGAAGGTGAGATTGTCGAACTGCTGTGCGCAATCAGGCCTCTTCAACTACTTCAACCGCTTCAACAACGCTCTGCGGATGGAGCCCACGAAGCCCGGTGAAGGCGGACGATCGGCGCCACAGCCGGAAGCTGCGGCTACAGCTCACTGAACTTTTGCGCAGAGTTAAATGCAGTCTCGAAGCGGCCACACCGCCTCATTCGCTACAAATTCTTCTCTGAGCTCAAGGAGTCCTTTTGCGGATAGAACTGGAAATTCCTGTCGGCGAATTTCGCGCCTATCTCTTCGATTGCGACGGCACCGTTGCCGACTCGATGCCTCTCCACTACAAAGCATGGAAGCGAGCGTTGGCCGAATGGAACTGCGACTACCCTGAGGAACTTTTTTATTCCTGGGGCGGCAAGCCTGTCCGCAAAATCATCGCCGATTTGAACGCGATGCACGGGCTCCACATGCCGGTCGATGCCGTGGCTGCCCGCAAAGAGGCTCTCTACCTCGCACAGTTGCCGGAACTCAAGGCCATCCCACCCGTGCTCGAGCAGGTGGAGAAGCAGTACGGACGCATTCCCCTGGGTGTCGTCTCCGGCAGCCGGCGCGATTCGGTGGTTGGATCGCTCACGGCTCTCGGGCTCATGGACAAATTCGATACACTGGTCTGCGCCGAGGACTACACGCACGGCAAGCCGGCGCCCGACGCATTCCTGTTGGGCGCCCAACGGCTCAACGTCGAGCCTGCAGCCTGCCTTGTCTTCGAAGACACAGAACTCGGCATCGAGGCGGCAACGGCAGCCGGCATGGCCTCGGTGCGCGTCCCCCAAATCAATTGGGCCGATTGGGGAACCGCGGAGTTGCAACAGACGTAACGAGGATCGAGGAACCGATGCCGTCGATCGCGCTCGAAAACGAAAGTCCAGCGGCGCCACAATCGACCTCTGCACGTGCGGATCTCGTTCCCCTTCTCCTCATCGCCGCGGCAGTTGCGTTCGCGCACATTCTCACCAACGGCCGCTACGGCTTCCATCGCGACGAGCTGCAGTTTCTCTCCGACGCACGGCACATGGATTGGGGCTTCGTGGCATACCCACCTTTCACCCCATTCGTCGAGCACGTCAGCCTCGGCCTCTTCGGCCTTTCGCTCGTCGGTCTGCGCCTCTTCTCTGTTCTCGCGCAGGCAACGATCGTCCTCGTCAGCGGCCTCATGGCGCACGACCTCGGCGGCAGCCGTCTTGCTCAGGTTACGGCAGCGCTGGCCGTCGCGCTCTCTCCCCTGCCGATTTTTGAGGCCACCGAGTTTCAATACACATCGTTCGAAATGCTGTGGTGGGTCCTGATCGCCTGGTTCGTCATCCGCCTGCTCAAATCCGAAAATCCTCGCTGGTGGCTGGCGATCGGCGCGGCCGTCGGCCTGGGTCTTCTCACGAAATACTCCATCGTTTTTTACATCGCCGGAATTCTCACGGGCGTCGTCCTCACACCAGCGCGCCGCTTTCTTAAATCAGCCTGGTTCTGGGCAGGAATCGCCCTCGCCCTCCTGATCTTCTCGCCAAACTTTCTCTGGCTAGTCCGCCACGACTTCATCTCCTACACGTTCTTGCAGCACATCCACGCACGCGATGTTGCCGAGGGCCGCGCTGAGGGATTTCTCAAGGGCCAGTTTCTCGCCTGCGCCAACCTTTGGGCTGCGCCGCTGTGGCTCGCAGGTCTGGTCGCATTCCTGCGCAAGCCGCGCTACCGCATGATTGCCTGGATGTACCTTGTCCCCTTGGCAATTCTCTGGCTCGCCAAGGGCCGCTTCTACTACCTCTGCGCTGCATATCCCATGCTCATCGCTATGGGCGCGGTCGTCGGCGAGCGCTGGGTGCGCAGCTTGCCGCGCTGGGCGCGCGTCACAGTCGAAATAGTCTTGTTTCAAGGATTACTCGTTGCTGGAGCCTATTTCGTTGCCGGTTGGGTGCCGATCGCGCCGACCGGTCCGCTCCGTGATTTCGCGCTCAGCCATAGCGAAGATCTGCGCGAAGAGTTCGGCTGGAACGATCTCGTGCGCACGGTCGCGGGCATTCGCGATTCCCTGCCCCCGGATCAGCAGGCGCATCTCGGCATCACCACCGGCAACTACGGCGAGTACGGAGCGATCGAGATCCTCGGCCCGGCCTATCGCCTTCCCGAGCCGATCGGCACCACCAACTCCGAATGGCTGCGCGGCTATCCCACAACTCCGCCGACCACGATCATCGCCCTCGGGATCACGCGAGCACAAGCAGACGAGATCTTCACCGGCTGTCGCTGGGCCGGCCACAACGGAAACTCCGAAGGCGTTCGCAACGAGGAGAGTCAGCACCACCCCGACATCTTCGTCTGCGGTCCTCCGCGCAAGCCCTGGGCCGAGGTTTGGAAAGAGCATCGGGATTTCGGCTGAACGCGTTGGACCTCAGTACAGCAGCACCGCGACGCGATACGCAGTGAATTGGCCTTCCACATCCTGCGCCGGACAACTTCCAATCGCCGCCCGATGGTATTGCCCCGAAGCCAGCTTCTCCGTCAACGGCTTGGGCAATTCCTTCAAATCGGAATCCTGCCACTTCATCATGAATCCGGGCGGCAGCTGCCCCTGTCCGACTTGCAGAGGCCCATTTCCGCCGCAAGCGGCCCGTGCCTGGGCATGATTCGACAGAATCGTCACTCCGCTCACCTGCACGAGGGCCGCCACACGCGCTTCGACTTGATCCTGCGTCAGCGCCTGCACTCCGCGGGCATAATCGGCCGTCGCATAGAACACGCCCCGCGCTGCGACGACGGCAATGCCCACTCGGTTCACTTCCCCGTTGAGCAGGTTCGCTCGATGCCCAGGCGAATGCATCCATTCATCGTGAATCTCCGCGGCGTTTGGACCCACGGCGACGTTCTCTTCAATCAGATCGAAGTGCGCTCCAGCCTTTCCGGCGCGTGTGGAGAGATCGTCTTCGCCTCCATAGCGGTGCGCAATCTGCCCTTCGGCCGCCATGCGCAGGCAATGGTCGCGGGCTGCAGCGGCGAGCGCATCATCCCACTGCAGAGCGCCCACGCCGGCATTGGCCCGCGTCTGATTCGCCAGCACCAGCAGCTGCTGCGCTGCTTGCGGAACAACCTGTCCGGCAGGCGCTTGACCATGAGCAGCGTGCAGTGTGCTCCAGAATCCCAAACACAAAACCCCGTACCATAAAACAAATCTGCCCTGCCTCATCGTTCGCATACCTCATTCCACGATAGACCGGTTCCGGAGCTACGGCGGGGTCGGATCTTCCAACCCGCCATCTGCGCTTTCAATCGCTGGCTTGAGTTGGTTCTTCCTGAAATCGTCGAGGGGTTTGGTCCAAAGGAAAAGAAGCAGGACTGGCAATCCGATGACGCTGGTAAACAGGAAGAACCGGACCCAGCCGATCTTCTCTGACAAAACTCCTCCCGAGGAGGCCACGACGGCGCGGCCAAGCTGAGCAAGCGAGCCGAGAAGCGCGTACTGAGTCGCCGTAAAAGCGGGCGAGCACAGACTCGAAAGATAGGTCACCAGCGCCGTCCCGGCCATTCCACCCGTGAGATTCTCGGCGGTGACGCATAAAGCAAGGTAGCCAATCCGATGTCCACCAACCGCCTGCAGAACAAAAAACAGGTTCCCGATCGACTGCAAAATACCGCACAAAATCAGCGACCGAAGGATTCCGTACCTGGTCGTCACCACACCACCCAAGAGAACCCCTGCCACAATCGAGAAGAATCCGAACACTTTCGAAGCGGCAGCAATCTCAGGGAGCGAAAACCCCAACGATATATAGAGTGGCGTTGACATCACGCCCGCCATCGCCTCACCCAGCTTGTATCCGAAAATGGAGAGCAGGATAACCGGCCAGAGCGGCCGACGCATGAAATCGCGAAAGGGACCGATCACGGCGGAGGCAAACGCGTGGCGAATCGCTTGCCATCCCGATCCCGCGGCATATGAAGTTTCCGCGAACACCTTCGGTTCGGGACCTAACAAAAACGCCAGTATTCCCACACCGACCAGCGCAGCCATTGTGGCATATGCCGCGAACCAACCTGCGTATGCTGCGATGAGCAAGCCGCCTGCCCCGGAAACCAGCATGGCGATCCGGTAGCCGGACTGATCCATGGCTGCTCCGGGAGCCTGCTGATCCCTGCTCAGGCTCTCCACCCGCCACGCTTCGATCACGATATCCTGGCTGGCCGATAGAAACGCGACAAGTACGGCAAAGGCGGCCATCAAAGGCAGGTTGTGCTTTGGATTGCACAATCCCAGGCCGAGAATTGCGCCGATCAGAAGGATCTGGATCGTGATACCCCAACCCCGCCGTCGTCCCAACGGCAATGGCGGAGGTACGCGATCGATCAGAGGCGCCCACAGAAACTTGAATGCGTAAGGCGTGGCAACCAAAGCGAAGGTGCCGATCGCTGCGCGCCGCACACCAACGGTCGAAAGCCACGCTGAAAGAGTGGAGTACGTCAGAAGGAAGGGCAAGCCACTGGCAAATCCCAGTGCGAGCACCTGCAGCACACGCGGTTCAGTATAGGCTGCGACCGCGAGGCGCCAGTTTGTTGCAGTGTGTCCTTCGTTAACCAGGGATAGTTCCTTATCGCAGTTTTCGGGCACCCTGTTTCAGCCCTCTTGCGCTACTTCAGCTTTTGAAGGAAGGGTCGTGTTGGGAGCAAACTCAGACTAGCGCCGGCCAAATACCTTTCACAAGGTTACCAAAACACAAGCAGCTTCGTTCGTTCTCGGCATTCCCCTCCTGGCCGCAACTGTCACGGAGGTTGTCTTGGGATATTCAACTGCCTCGGCGATGCTCTCCGCGATCACCTCGACCCTCGTACGCGGCCGGAAACCGGGCTATGATGAGTGCATGTTTGCGCTGCACAAGGGCGACTGCGAGCACTGCACCCGCATCTTTCGCTATACCCTGCTGCACGCGGGGTTCGGCGACTTCTCGTATGCCTATTGCGATGCCTGCGGGACCCTCGCCACATTCAGTTATTCCAACAGCCATCTGGTGAAGTTGCCGCCGCCTTCCACACCGCACCAGGTGATCGATCCCGAGTGGGAAGCATTCCTCGATGAATGCCGCTGTGGCGGTCATTTCCGCTCCGGCGCCTCTCCCCGTTGCGTCCTTTGTGGCGCGGCTCTCTCCGCAGACCATGCTGCGGCTCATATCGAACGCAACGCAATCGGCGCGGGCCGCGGATGGCGCTGGCAGCGCAACTGGACCGATCTCTACTGCATCGCGTTGGAGGATCCCAAAGACCCTGGAAACCTCCGCCAAGTCGAAGATCCCTTCCTGGAACACAAATCGCGCAGCAAACCGCACAAGGGTCTCTGGTCACGAGTTCTCAGTTTCAGCTGATGAAGATCGGCGTCCTCAGCGATACGCACGGACTTCTGCGTCCCGAAGTGTTGCCCGCTCTCGAGGGTGCCGAGCACATCCTGCATCTGGGCGATGTCGGCGATGCCTCCATTCTTAAGAAACTCGAGAAGATTGCACCCGTCCACGCCGTGCGCGGCAACATCGATCGCAGTGGCCCCTGCAGCCGCTTGCCGGAGACAGATGTTCTCCTCTTCGAGGGGCACTACATTTATCTGCTGCATGACATAGGAACACTGCATCTCGATCCTGCCGCCGCGAAGTTCTCCGTCGTCCTCTACGGCCACTCGCACCGGCCCTCGATCGCGCACAAGAAGGGCGTGCTCTATTTCAACCCCGGCTCCTGCGGTCCGCGGCGCTTCGATCTGCCGGTCACCATCGGTTGGCTCGATTTGAATTCTGGAACAGAGCCGGTCGCCAAGATCGTCGATTTGCGCTGCGCGTAAGTCGCGAATCGAAATCGCATCCACCATCGGACGCCCGAGTCCAGACCAGCTCAAGATCAATCTGCTTCATCGCTCGCCTTCGCCATACATCGCGGTGTCATGCCTCAGAAACACGAAGGGCGCAGTCTCAGCTCCTGTCGGAGAGAGAGCGCGCCCAACTGCTGTTCGGTCTCGCTAGTTTCCGCGCGACACGCCGGTATTAAACAGGCGGCTATATTCACTCACATCTTTGGCGGAGCTACCCTGCCCGATTTCCATCCGCCGCGCGAACGGATCGCTCGGCGCCTGTTGCACTGGATACGGAATCGGGCTCGGTGCATTCGATTGCACTGGTTCCGCGGGAGCATGAACCTGAACCTCGATCGGGAGGGGCTTCCGCTCCGGGGCCGCGCTACGCTCGGCTGCCGCCAGTTCCGCGACCAGCGGCTTCAGAGCCTCGATCACCTTCTCCACACGATCTTTTCTCAGGCGGATTTGCTCGTACTTCCCCAAAATCTCACTCAACTCCGCGCTCGCTTCATCGTAGGCAACGCGATAAACCTCTTGTCTCATGCTCGCTCCAGGCGCGTCGTCAAACACGCAGTCAAACCGTGGGAAATCAAAAGCACGTTCTGGCAACAACTGTGCAAGACCAACATCTTCATTTTCATCCCCCGCTACGAGCAAATCCGGAATAAATAGTCACAAAAGCTGCGTAACGATGGATGCGTCGGGTAACCACATGGTTTGTTTCTTCCATTTTTCCACAGAGCTTCGGCAACACCGTGGGATCGCCCAAACGCAGATCTGTCATCACTTTGGAAGGCAATTCAACCGGCTCTATATTTGGATCGTCTGGGATGTGTTCCGTCACACCTGGTCTCGAGTTTGCGAAATCACGCTCGACCCAATGGGGCACCCCTCTGGTGTTCGCGCGAACCCTTCGGTCCGGAACGGCTCTCAGCGCGGCTCATTTCAGCAAAATAATCCGTCGCATCGCGGCTATGCGTGCAGGCTCAGTTGCAGGGATCGTCTTGTTCGGAGTTCTGAAGGCTTTCCTGGATTCGGAGGGAGCTTATGTGCAAAAGCCCGATGCTTGGGTAGCGATCGGGCTCGTTTGAACTTTCTGGAGACGAGTGGGCGCGGGTAATCCCGGGGCAGCATCGAGGCAGACGCCGCACCCGGAACACCGAAGGGATCTTAGTAGGAGTAAGAGGGCGACTCTGAGTTGCGATTCTCAGCCGGCTGTCCGTCCATACCAGCCAGGGGCTTAAGCGCTTCGACGACCTTCTCGACCCGCTCTTTTCGCATCCGCAGTTGCTCGAATTCTCCCATGATCGCAGTCAACTCGGCGTTTGCTTCATCGAATGCGAAACGATAAACCTCTTTGTTCATTCTTCCTCCAATAGTTTGCCGTCGTAGGCCCGTTTGCTTGCCCAGGGGCCCGCGCTACGCACTCAGCCGGAACGACATCGATCCGGCCGCCCTTCCTGCGCCCTCGATGCTTAGGCGCGCGACAACAAGCCGTTCAGCCCGCGCGGCTGAACCCGTGACTCCTTGGTCCCAAGCCCGTGCCGCAAAGCCATGTCGATCCGCCGTTGAAAAGGATCGGACGACAGTTCCGCAAAGGCTGGCTCTGCCTCAGCGGGCTCTGCCGCGAGTTCCACTGGCTGTTGCTGTTCGGCGCTCTGAGGCACCAGGAACGGAACCTGCTCCGATCCAGCTGCGGAATCGATCGAACTCTCCCGTGACAGTACCACCTTCAAGGCCTCGACTACCTGCTCCATCTGCTCCTTGCGGGCCTCCAACGCCTTGAACTGCCCGAGAATCTCGCGGAGTTCTGCGTTCGCTTCCTCATAAGCAAAACGGTAGGTCTCTTGTGTCATGTGGTTACTCCAGGGGCGTAGACTAGCACGAAAGGTCCGAAAATCCACGCTGAAAGTAATGGCCAATAAAGTACAAAAGTAATGAATAATCAGGCATTTACCGAAGACCTGATCGCCTCATCTCCACTCCATGAGGCTCAATCACGCGACGCAATTGCCAGGAGAATCGTTAGTATAGCCTTCCACCGTTCTACGGATTTACACAGCCGGCTGCAGACCTTTATGGTCGTGGCCGTTGTTGTTGCTGCTGAATTTGAGAGCGTTCCTCACTCGCTGCTGGAACGGATCGGTAATGGATTCCTCGGGCTGAGAATTCTGAACCTGGTCGAAGGTGTAACCCACTGGTTCCGCAGCTTCTTGAGCGACGGAAATGGCTGGATCGCTCGCCCCTTGATGTGACTGCGCGGGAAGCGGCACGCCGAGCATAGGACTGAGTGCTGCTACAACCGATTCAAGGGATTCTTTCCGCTGCCGCAAGTCGTCGAACCTCTTCGAGATTTCGAGAAGTTCCGCATGCGCCTCATCGTATGCGACGCGATATACATCCTGTCTCATGCCACCCGATCTCCAATCCTTGCTCTAGGGGCGTAGATTAGCACGGTCTATTCTGGCGTTATCTGAAGTAATCCAAGGATTTGCGCACAAAGGTAACCCTGGTCACCTCGACTGGATCGAACTGCATCGCTCCCGAAGCTTCTGCCACAATCAGGTCGCCGAAGAAGCCGTCTGCGGCCTGGTTTCCGCAGGTTCCACACGGACTTTGCTGATCCGGCGGCCCTCCATCTCTACGACCGTAAGCCGGCGACCGCCAAACTCCACCGTCTCCCCGCCTCTCGGAATCTTGCCTAAACGAGTCAAGATGAATCCGGCCAGGGTCTCCACTCCGCCCTTCGCGCGGAAGACTCCACTGCATCTGCGTCTCCAGATCGCGCAGGTTGGCGCCGCCATCCAACAGCAAAGCCCCACTCGCCGTGGTCAGGACCGGGCGCGCCGGGTCGTCGAACTCGTCCTCCAGTTCCCCCGTCAATTGCTCGATCGAGTCCTCGGCAGTCACCACCCCAACCGTCGAGCCGTACTCATCGACAACGATCGCCATTTGCCGGCGGCGCTGCTGAAAATCGCGAATCAGATCGAGCACCGTCTTGGTCTCCGGAACAACCAGAACGTCGTGCATCACCTGGCTCACGCGCAACTCAACAAAGGGCTGCCCTCCACGGTCGGCCGTCGGCGCCCGCATCGCCTGCCTCTGTCCGGAAGGCCGGAAATAAATCAGCCTCGCCAGGTCCTTGGAGTACACAACCCCCACAATATGTTCCGGGCCGCGCGTTTCGTCATAGACTGGCACCCGCGAATGCATGGCTTCGATCACCTTCGCGCTGGCCTCCTCGACGAGCATGTCCGAAGGTAGCGAGAAAATTCTCTGTCGGGGCGTCATGATCTCGCGAACCGGCACGTCGTTCAGCTCCAGCGCACGATGGATGATCGTCTCCTGAAACTTGGGGAGAACCCCCATGCGGCGCGCCGCCGTGGCAATCAGCTTGAGTTCCTCAGGCGAATGAACCGCCGAGCGTTCCGTTAGCGGCACATCGAAGCCGCGCAACACCAGCGCTGCCGAGTTGCGCAAAAATCGGACCGCAGGCCGCGCTACGGCCATAAACAGAATCATGGTGGGCGCAACCGCGACCGCCAGGGCCTCGGCCCGTCGCAGCGCCAGCGACTTCGGCACCAGTTCACCCACCAGGACCTGAAAGTAGGTGATGCACGCAAAGCTGAGCGCAACCGCGCCCAGGTGAGCGTAGAAGAGTGCGTGGACAGGAATCGTCGGCAGCACCTGGAGCCAGCCCAGAAAAATGCTCGCCGCCAGGGGTTCGCCGATCCAGCCCAGCGCCAGCGAGCAGAGCGTAACCCCCAGTTGTACCGCCGGCAGGAATTCGTCCAGGTCGAGTTGCAGGCGGCGGACCGCCCGCGCTCCCGGAACTCCCGCCATCACCATCTGCTGGATCCGCGTGTCGCGCACGCTGACCATGGCAAATTCTGCGGCCACAAAGAACGCATTCACCAGAATCAGCATGGCCACGGCGACGAATTGCAGCAGCGGCAGACCGTGCATCTCGCCTGTGAGGATAGCATCGCCACCCTTTGCGCCTAAGCCCAGGCATCGGTCGAAAGTGACCCGCTCCCTCAGCCCTTCGGGCGCGGAACCAACCGCCGGCTCAATGCGTAATGAAGGTGGAACGGTTCACCGAACTCGTTCCCCCGTCCGGTCCCTTGGGTGACAGCCGGGAGCCGCAACCGTCTGACCTATGGTCCTTCTTATCCCTGCCGTAGGCCGGCTTCATCGTTCACTCACCCATCCGCCAGCGCTGGGAGGCTCTCGTGGCTGTTGCAAAAAAGGGCAAACGAATCTGGATCTGGATCGGGTCCGCCGGCTTGCTGGTGGTGGTCGTGCTCGGCATCATGGCGGCGCGTCTCGTCCGAGGCACGCAGATCGACCCCAACCGCATCGCCAAAGTGCAACGGGGCGATGTCGCCAAGTCCGTCGTGGCCACCGGGAAGATTCAGCCCATCACCAAAGTCGAGGTCAAATCGAAGGCTTCCGGCATCGTCGAGAAGCTCTATGCCGACATCAATAATCGTGTCCATAAAGGCCAGGAACTGGCCCAACTCGATCAACAGGAGATCGTGGCCCAGGTCGACGCGCAGCGCGCTCAGCTCGCCGCTGCCGAGGCCAACGTCGGCACCTTTGAGGCCAACATCGAGCAGGACCGCGTGAATGCCGCGGCTCCCGACCTCCCGATGTACAAAGCCACGCTCGATCGCAATCTGCAGATGCAGAAAGAAGGGATCGTGAGCCGGCAGGCGCTCGACGATGCCGACCGCGACTACCTCGCCGCGCTCAACAAGCGCGATGCCGCCAAGGCGCAAATCGGCGTCGACTCCGCCAAGCTGAAACAGGCCCGCGCCCAGGTTCTGCAAAGCCAGGCCAGCCTCAAACAGCTCGAAGAACAGCTCAGTTACACCACCATCATTGCGCCCATGGATGGCGTCATCCTCTCCCGCGACGTCGAGATCGGCGATGCCGTCAGCTCCATCCTTGTCCTCGGATCGACCGCGACCTTAGTCATGACGGAAGGCGACGTCAATCAGGTCTATGTGCAAGGCAAAGTCGATGAAGCCGACATCGCCCACGTGTATATGGGCCAACCCGCACGCATCAAGGTCGAAAGCTTTCGCGATCGCATCTTCAATGGCAAAGTCACCAAGATCGCTCCTCTCGGCGTGGAGAAAGACAACGTGACGACCTTCGAGGTGCGCGTCAGCATCGACAACCCCGGCGGCGAGCTGAAGGCCAACATGACCGCCAACGCCGAGATTCTTCTGGATGAGCACAAGAACGTCCTGACCGTGCCGGAGAACGCGGTCACTTACGACAACCAGAAAAACGCCTACGTCAACGTGCCAGACCGGAATCAGAAGGACGGCTTCCGCAAGCTCCCGGTCAAGATCGGCCTGTCCAACGGTTCAGTGACCGAACTTGTCAGTGGCTTGAAAGAAGGCGATCAGGTTGTTCTGCAGGAGTAGGGCCACGTCACCGTTCGCCCACGCACAGAAGTGTTCGGAAACGAACAAGGCCCACCGGATGCTTGCATCGAGGAATCGCGCGGATAGCTGAATTGGTTGAAGTTAGAAAAAACGCTCTTTGGCACGCCGAGTGCTACTTCACGTAGCATCGCAGTGCGACCGATGACCAACAACTGCCAACAGTGAACTCGAACTGTGAACCGTCTTTCAACATCGAGGAACACCATGAAGCATCTCTTTGCAGCAGCAACAGCAGTCCTCATGGCAGCCGCTCTTCCGGCGTTCGCTGCCGAGGCGACATTTGAGCGCAACCTCTCCGTCAGCGGCCACGTCGAACTGTCCGTCAACACCGGCTCCGGAAACATTCACATCACCCGTGGCACAGACAACCAGATCCACATCTTCGGCAAGGTTCACTCCAATCACTGGGACGGCGGCGACGAGCAGCGCGTGCACGAAATCGCGGCCAATCCGCCGATTGAGCAGACCGGCAATATCGTCAGCATCGGCAACCGCCACGAGAGCTGGCACAACATCAGCATCGATTACGAGATTCAGGCTCCTGCCTCATCGCTTCTCACCGCGGGGTCCGGTTCAGGAGACGTCACGGTGGAAAGCGTCGGTGAGAATGCCAAACTCTCCACAGGCTCGGGCAATATTCACGCTACTGGCCTGCACGGCGGCTTCTCCGCGAACACCGGCTCTGGCGACATCGTCGCCGAACAGACCGGCGAAGGCGACGTGAAAGCCGAGACCGGCTCCGGCAACATCGACCTCCGCGACATTCACGGCGGGCTGCGCGCTCACACCGGCTCGGGCGACATCAAGTTTCACGGCATCCCTTCGATGGACTCGAAGCTTGAAACGGGTTCGGGCAACATCGAACTCTGGCCTGGGGACGCCGGCTTCACGCTCGACGCTTCCACGGGTTCGGGCAGCATTCACTCCGAAGCCGAGATGGTCGTCCAGGGATCCTTCGATCATCACCACATGACCGGAAAGGTTCACGGCGGAGGTCCCACACTACGCGCCGAAACCGGTTCCGGCGACATTCGCATCAACTAGGTCGAGCGGGCCGTCCGGTCAGCGGTCCCAACGGTTTGTTCCTCAGGCGAGACCTTTAGGTCTTCTGGGAGGGTCTCGCCTGCCTTTTTCCTTCCCCCACTCCTTCCCCTACTCCTTCCCCTCTGTCTCCGCTCGGCCCTCGAAGCCTCGCCGGCTTTCCAATCTCCTCCACAACAACTAGAGTGGTGTGGTTGTCTCGATCCTTTGCGGAGCGATTAATCGATGCCTTTCAAAAGAACCGCCTGCTTCTTTCTTGCCCTCTCCACTGCTGCCGGCCTCGCCCTCGTGTGTCGCGCCCAGGACTCCACCCTCCGCATTCAACCTGGCAAGCTGCCCGCTCTAGGTACAGTCGACGAGCGCTTCCAGTCCTACAACGTCGAGATGATTGAGATCACCGGTGGCCGCTTCTGGGCGCCTTACAAACAGGCTTCGACTGCGCCAGCCGACACTGCGCAACCCACGCCCGGCGGCATGCCCGCTTCGCTCTACCGCTATCGCGCCCCCATCGATCTCGCCAATCCCCGCCTGCGCAAGCTCGCCGCCGCACTCGGTCCGGCGTATATGCGGGTCAGCGGAACCTGGGCAAACTCAACCTTCTTTCAGGATTCCGATGACCCTGCTCCAGCAAAGCCTCCCGCGGGATTCAATGGCGTCCTGACCCGTGCCCAGTGGCGCGGCGTCGTCGATTTCGCTCAAGCCGTCGACGCCAAACTTGTCACCTCCTTCGCCATCAGCCCAGGTGTGCGCGACGAAAATGGCGTGTGGACTCCTACGGAAGCAGACAAGGTTCTCAACTACACACGCAGTATTGGCGGCAGTATCGCTGCTGCCGAGATGTTCAACGAGCCTACTTTCGCCTCCATGGGTGGAGCGCCCAAGGGCTACGACGCAGCCGCCTACGCCCGCGATTTTCGCGCCTTCCACGCCTACATCAAGAAGGCTGCGCCCGAGATGACGATCCTCGGACCGGGTGGGGTGGGCGAATCGGGTGTGCTCGCGCAAATGCCCGGCATGAAGATCCTCAAAACGGAAGACATCCTGCAGGATGAAGGCCCGGGCCTCGATGCATTCTCCTACCACTTCTACGGCGGAGTATCCAAACGCTGTGCGATAGGCCCTGCCGCTGCGGTTGCCGGCACGTCCCCGGAAAAAGCCCTCTCCCAGGATTGGCTCACCCGCACCGATCGCGATGAAGCGTTCTATGCGGCGCTCCGCGATCGCTTCACGCCTGGCAAACCAATTTGGCTCACCGAGACCGGCGAGACAGCCTGCGGCGGCGATCCCTGGGCTGCCAGTTTTATCGATTCCTTCCGCTATCTCTACCAGCTCGGCTCGCTTGCCAGAAAAGGTGTGCAGGCAGTCATGCACAACACCCTCGACGCCAGCGACTACGCTCTCATCGACGAGTCGACGCTGCAGCCGCGACCGAACTACTGGGCGGCTGTTCTTTGGCGTCGTCTGATGGGAACCAAAGTTCTCGACGCAGGCCAATCGCCGTCGCCCGATCTCTATGTCTTCGCGCACTGCATGCGCGGCAAGCCGGGTGGCGTGACCTCCTCGCCATCAACGCCGACAAAGCAAGTTCTCACGAGCTGACCCTTACGACTAAGTCCGCGCGCTATACCCTGAGCTCGGCCGATCTGCTGTCCTCGACCGTGCAACTCAACGGCGCTGAGCTCACTCTCACGTCCGCAGGAGACTTGCCTCTCCTCGGCGGCGTCCCGCAACCGGCCGGCCAGGTCTCGCTCGCACCCGCCAGCATCGCGTTTCTGGCCATTCCTTCTACACACAATCCGTCTTGCCCCTGAACTGCTGCACAGCTGCTCGGACGATGGTTCGGGCGATTCAATCGACGAGAATCCCCTCTTCCAGTTTCCATTGCCTCGACCACGGTATTTGTGAGATCTCCGCGCAGTTGAACTCAGCGAGCATGTGGAAATCTTGGACAATTGAGGACAACCGCTATCAAAACGAATGCGTAAGTTCGGCTCGGCGGGTTCTTCTACAACTAAAGAGTCACCCATCGGGAATCACTCCGTATAACTTTGGATCAATAGCCGACTTTTACACACTAATGTGGTATCACGAGCGAAAATCTTGCATGATACAATCGCCGAAAATCAATACTAACTTAGCACATGGAGTACAAAAGTGGCTGTCTTCCCAGCAACACTCCTGCCTACTCGCGAACGCGAGTCGCTCGTTCATTCGATAACCGAAAAGTTTTCCAAGATGATCTCTTCGGAGTCACTTATCGGTTACCGTTGGGTCGGCATTGCCTTGTTAGCCACCTTCGCTTCCATTGCACTTCTCGAGTGTGCTCTAGGCGCTCCGCCTATCACCGGCCCTTGGGGTGTCACCATCCTTTTGGATGGAGCCTGGCGCATCGTACATGGCCAGGTCCCGCACACCGATTTCTATAACCCCCTCGGGCCACTCACGGATCTCCTCATTGCATTTGGGATGAAGGTTGCGCCTCCATCGACCAGCTCCATTACTTATGGAATTGTTCTGTTTGCAACCCTTCTGCTCCCTTTGACGTGGCGAATTGCAAAGGATCGCCTTCCGTGGGCGATTGCCTTCCTATTTGTATTTCTCTCAGGCCTTTATATTCTTTCACCCAGACCTCCCGGATACACCATGCGAGACACAAGTTACGCGATGATCTATAACCGCGAGAGCTATGTACTGCTCTTACCTCTATGTCTCTGTCTCTTCCTGAAGCCCCGGGCAGCGGTCCGGCGATCCGACTATCTTCAGGGGACATTCGCGGGCCAGCTTCTTGGCCTGCTGCTCTATACCAAGGTCACTTACTTCGTTGCCGCAGTTGGGTTAATCGCGGCTTCGGCTTTCTTGGTCCCTAATTCGCGGAAATGGCACTTGGCTATGGCGGCGGCCTTCGCGGTCGTTTGTGCTGCCATGTTCGCCGTCTTTCACATCAGTCTGATCCGCTATCTAAGAGATCTCGTCTACGCTGTCGGTGTGCAGTCTCCCACCATGCGCACAACTCTGCTCTCCCAGAGCATTGCGCACAATGCACTGTGGATGTACCTTCTGATCTTTTCTCTCCTCCTGCTGGCCTGGGCCCACGAGCGCTCGGGAGCGACGGACTCTTCGATGGTCCGGCTCTGGCTTGTGGCTGCGTGCATCGTTGGGGCGACTCTTTTCATCGAGTCGGGAAATGCGTCGCAAGGCGCAGGCCTGGACGATCCAATGTATTTTGCTGCCGCCGTCGTTTCTCTTGAGCTGTTTCGGTCCCGCAATGCGAAAGCCATCGCCGGATACAACTCTTCAGCACGCCTCGCATACTCGGGAGCATTGCTGCTGATGTTTCCGCTTTTGTTCGGCTCGATTGTCGCCGGTGACCTCATCTCGTATGCCTACACAGTCGCGTGGGATCTTGCCCGAGGTCCCTCATTGCCTGCGTCGCAACAGTTCCACTCGGTATCCCTAAGAGACTTTCGTGTCCCGACCGGAACCAATCACATCACGACTTATTGGCCCTCGCGTGACTTCCCGGCAAAGATCAATGATGGAATCGATCTATTAAAAAGGCGCCTGCAGCCCGGCGACCGCATTACCACGATCGACTTTGCGAATCCCTTCTCCTTTGCCCTCGGGATTCCGCCAGCCCACGACAAAACGGTCTTCTGGGACTTGCATGTCACGTTCGACACAAAGCGGCCTCCAAAGCCGAGCGAATTCCTCGGCGATGCATCTGTGGTGATGGTCCCCCGCCTAACGGACCGTTCTGAGGGATTCGGCTTTGTAACCGCTGACACTCTCATGAATCTGTACGGAGCCTACCTGCACACCAACTTCCACGAAGTCGAATCGACGGAGAATTGGACCATGTACCGGAGAAACTGACGCCTCGTCTCTCCGCCGCTCCGCAAGAAGTAGTAGGGATCCGGATATTTTACGAGTACCCTGCCTCCGGATCCCCGCAAATCGCTCCTTTGATCGCCCACGCCTTCAAATTCGTGAACATTCTTCGCGCCCGCGGTGTCTAACCAACTAAGCCTATCGCCCCAAGCTGTCGCCGAAGGCACGCGCGGCACGAACGGCAGAGAGTGTGGCCAGATCCATGTCCGACAAGAACCCCGAATTCGTCGCTGAATCCCCTGACGCTGAACTCGCCCGCTACCTGCAACGGTTCTGGCCGCATCGCACTCACGAATCTGGAACCCTGCGCAATCTCGGCTGCCTCCTCGGATTCCATCTCTGGGCCCAACCCGACTACTCCTCGCTCGCCTCCCGCCGCAGCATTCGCTTCTGCCGCTGGTGCGACACCGTCGAAATCGACGGCACTCGCTACTCCTGATGCGCCGGGCGCTCCAATGCGCCCCAAATTTGGTATGCTCAGATCATTCCACTCACAGGAGAATCGCTATGCGCTACGACAACTTCGAAGAACTCTCCTGCTTTCGAGCGCACCAGTAAGCGCCGCAAAGGTTACCCCTCCGAAACCCATGTAAAACGCGGCCTCCGATTCGTTCGGGGCGAAAAGGATCTCGTCGAAAAACTTGGTCGCGAGGATCTCTGCCCTTGCGGCTCCGGCAGGAGCTTTCAAGAATTGCTGCCTGAAGTCGGGCCGATTTGACGGATCAAATCGAAACTACTTCTTTCCGGGAGTAGCAGTCGTTTGGACCAGTCCTCTGAGCTGGTCCACTCCGCTCTAGCGCTCATGTTGGATCGAGCACCGATCTTCACTGCTTCTCCGTTCACTGCTTCACTTCCTCCTGTTTTCTACACTGGACGTATGGTTCGTGTCTTCCGCCCGATCCCCGTCGAATCCATCAAACTCCTTGTCTTCGACCTCGACGGCACCCTGATCGACTCCGCACAGGATCTCTGCAACAGCGTCAACGCCACCCTCACCCAATTCGGACGGCCTGAACTCCCCGACACCACCATCGCCGGCTACATCGGCAATGGCGCCCTGCTCCTGGTCCGCCGCGCCTTCGCTGCCGACGACGGTGTTGAGCCCGACGAAGAGACGCTCGCCAAGGGCTACGCCTATTTCCTCGACTACTACCGCGAGCACAAACTGGACTATACCTACGCCTACGACGGTGTTCTTGAGGCGCTCGCCGCCCTGCGCACCATGCACGAGCACCCCGAAGCCACGCCGCGCGCCATGGCAGTCCTCACCAACAAGCCGGTCCGGCCCGCGCAGGCCATCTGCGAAGCTCTCGGCCTTGCCCCTTATTTCCTGAGCATCTACGGCGGCAACAGCTTCGCGACCAAGAAACCCGATCCGGAGGGCCTCCTCGCGATCATGCGCGAAGCCAACGCACGTCCTGAAGAGACAGTCATGATTGGCGACAGCCAGGTCGACGTGCAGACCGCCCGCAATGCCGGGGCCTGGTCCATCGGCTGCACCTTTGGCCTCGCTCCCGGCAGCCTGGAAGCGATTCCTCCCGACATCCTCGTCGACTCGCCCGCCAACTGGACCGATGCCCTTCGGCACCCGCAAACGACCGCCGAGCCTCGCTAAAGCTGCCTGCCGATCCTCACTGGGTCCGCAAGACCCTATCCTTGCCCGTGCTCCCACCCGCCTGACCTGCAACCGCATCGCACCGCCTGCATCAGGCGTACACTGGCAGACGATCCGGATAGGCCCCTGCGGTCTGCCGGGAACTTTTTTCCAGCCCTTCTCGTACTTGCCGGGAGAGATGCTATGAACCTGCGATCGATCCTTGCCAGCTGTTCGCTCCTCGCTGCTCTCGTTTTAGCCGCCACGCCTGCCCATGCCGACCGGGATGCCGTGCAGTTTGGCAGCAAGATTGTGGTCGGTCCCAATGAGTCCGTGCACGACGCCGTCTGCTTCTTCTGCGGCGTAGACGCTCAGGGACCCATCGATCACGATGTTGTGGTGTTTTTCGGCAACGTTCACATCGCGAAGCATTCCGATCACGACGTTGTCGTCTTCTTCGGCAACATTCACCTCGATCCCGATGCCAGCATTACGCACGATGTCGTCGACTTCTTCGGCAACGTCAATCTGGGCGAAAACGCCACCATTGGCAACGACGTCGTCGCCATGTTTGGCAGCGTGCGCACCGCCGACTCCGCCTCCATCGGCGGCAACCGGGTCATGCAGCCGGCATGGGTTCTCTGGATTCCCCTCATGATTCTGGGCGGCATCGTCACGCTCATCGTCAGCGCCGTCCGCAATCACCGCCGCCGAATGTACTACGAGGCCGGCTACTATCCGCCTCCCCCGCCACCACCGCCCGCGGTCTAGCTCCCCCGCGCACCCCACTGATAGCTCGCGCGCAGTAGGCTGGAGGAGTGCTCGCCCAGCCCTCTGATCCACAGCGCCGTCTCCGCATCGTCATCCCTGGCGGCAGCGGCCAGCTGGGCCAGATTCTTGCGCGTCATTTTCAGGAACGCGGGCACCACGTCACTGTCCTCACGCGCGGCCCCTATACCGCTCCCTGGCTCACAGTCCATTGGGACGGCATCAACCTCGGCTCCTGGACTGAGCATCTCGAAGGCGCGGATGTCTGTATCAATCTCGCCGGGCGCAGTGTGAACTGCCGCTATCACGCCGCCAATCGCGAGGCCATCTATCGTTCGCGCATCGATACCACACGCCTGCTCAACCAGGTGATCCTGAATCTTGCCGATCCACCCAAGGTCTGGCTCAACGCTTCGACAGCCACCCTCTATCGCCACGCCCTCGACCGGCCGATGGACGAGGCGACCGGTGAGTTCGGCGGCAACGAGCTGATCTCGAAAACGCGACGCGCGCCGGATACCTGGAACTTCTCCATCCGCGTCGCCAAGGATTGGGAGTCCGCCTTCTTCGAGACTCCTACGCCGCGTACCCGCAAAGTCGCCTTGCGCACGGCGATCGTCTTCGCTCCTCTCGCCGGCAATGCCTTCACCATTTTTTCGAATCTGGTCCGCGCCAGTTTCGGTGGCCAACAGGGCAACGGCCGTCAGTTTATCTCGTGGATTCACGACACGGATTTCGCCCGCGCCGTCGAATTCCTCATCGACCGCGACGATCTGGACGGTCCCGTGAATCTCGCCTCGCCCAACCCGCTCCCCAACCGCGAATTCATGGCGATCCTGCGCGAGGCCTGGGACATGCCCAACGGCCTGCCTCTTCCCTCACCCCTGCTCGCCCTCGGCGCTCTCGTGATGCGCACCGAAACCGAGCTCGTGCTCAAGAGTCGCCGCGTTATCCCCACGCGCCTCCTCGATGCCGGCTTTCACTTTGACTATGAAAACTGGCCTGCCGCCGCCGAAGATCTCGTCTATCGCTGGCGGCACCGCGACAAGTGACAGGCAGCAAGTCGTCAGTAGCAAGCTGTAAGTGCCAGTTCGCGCCGGGCAACTTGTGCCTAACTACAGCCGCACTGCTACTGACGACTGGCTACTGTCGACTTGCTACTGTCTCGGCGTGATCTCCGTGACCGGCAGATCCCAGTGCGCCGGCAAGAATCTCAAACCGTCGCTGCTCTTCCTTCTTGTACTTCTCCTGATCCGGCCACAGTTCTTTAATGATCGCCTCTTCATCCGGATTCGACGTCGTCGCCACCGTTGAGTTCTTGAACCGGATCGTCACGCGATAATCCCAGCGCCCGTCTTCCGTGGTGTGATACGCAGGCGCGTCGATCTTCACGGAGAGCATCCGCCCCGTCGCCACAATTCGCTTCAGCAGTGGATAGTGATTCTTCAGGAAGAGATCGAGAAACTCCTGCTGGTGGCCCCACTGCACCTTGTAGTAGTACTCCACCGTGTAGGGCTGATCGGCGCCACCCTGCGGCGGCGCGCCCTGTGCCCACAGAGGCGAAGCGGCGGAAAGCGTAAACACGAGTGCGACGACGGACAGGAGAAACTTGCGCATGATGCCTCCACGAATGTTGCCTGCCATTCTACCGTGGTGCACACTGCCCGCTCGTTGGAGAATCGCGCCAGTCCGAGAGTCCGAAGTCCGAGACCCGCACCACTCAAAACAAAACCGCGGCGCCTGGTTGGTCGCCGCGGTCTCCTTACGCATCGTGCTCGGTTATAGATATGAATTACGTTCTTGCGGATGACAGGTATGAGGAGTCAGCAACCTGCGTAATTTGCCAGCGCTGTTTTGCTGGGTATGGTAAGCATGCAACCGTGAAACGACACCAGGTGGCGGCTCTTAAACGTGCTCAACGTCCGCGTCACCGTTTCGCGCGAAGCCCCGATGAACTCGCCGATTTCTTCATGTGTCATGGAGAATCTGACCTTGGTGCCGCTCTCGCCTGCCTGGCCGTTTTCGCTCCATTCGAGCAACAGCCGTGCCAGCTTCTCGGGCGCGGAAGACGACAATCCCACCGTGCGCAGTTGCTCGCACGCCATCGTGAATTCGCGCGTCAGCTCTTCGCTGAACACCTGATACACCTCGGGGTGCCGCATCACGAAACCGAGAAACTCGCGTCTTCCGATCGGATACAGCTTCGCTGGATACAACGTCTCGGCCGTCACCTCGTAGGGCTGACCCGACAGGGCCGATGTCAATCCTAGAATCTCGCCCTTACGCACGATGCGCAGGCTCAGGCGTCGTCCGTCGTTCGAGTTGATCGACAACTTCACCTCGCCCTCAAGAACGATGTAGATTCCACGAACCTCTTCCTTCTCTGAGAACAAGGCGTAGTTAGCAGGATAGGAGGACGGCGCAGAGATCGACCCCAGATCCTTCAACGCGGCCGGTGAGAACTTCTTGAAGAACTCGCCAGGAAACCACATCTGGCCCACACTCTGAATCGCATCGTGAATCGCCTGCATCTCCCAACCTCCTGGGTAACGCTTTTCCCGCAAGTTATTTCCGCAAAACTTCCTCAGCCAAATCCTGAATCTCCATTGAGCTGGCAACGAGCTCGGCGTCTGATTCGGAGAAAATGCTCTTCAGAGCGCGTTTGCCGGCAGCATCTGCGTAGGTCACATTTTTCAGGTCGATCGATACTTTCTTCGATCCGATGCGCGGAGCCGTTTCCACCCAGGCTCGGTTCAACTCACCGACCCACGGCCCCGCCACGCGCCCTTCCAGCACCACCTTGACCGCGTCCTCGGATTCCTGAACTGTGATCCGTAGCATGCCCTGTATATGGCAACTGCCGTGCCAAACTGCTGGCCACTCTCTGCCGTCGCTCTTCATCTATCAAAGGAAGGGAGTTATTCGATGGCAGGAGGAATGAGAACAGATCTGATCAGCAGCAAGTGACGACGGGACGAAGACGAAATATCGTCTCCGAGACTAGATATAGTCACTTCGCTCGATACCGAGCTTCTTGATCTTCGAGTTCAGAGTGGTCCGCTTCAGGCCCAGCCGCGCCGCTGCGCCATCGTCGCCGCCCACCTGTCCCTTGGTCTCACGCAACACACGCAGAATATGTTCGCGCTCCGCCTCGTGCAGCGTCGCACTCTCGGTGTCGGCAGCCACGTTCGTCGGGCATTTCCAGCTCCGCCAGCGGCACATATAACACCTGCCCACGAGTCAGAATCACGGCGCGCTCCAGCAGATTCTCCAGCTCGCGGATATTGCCCGGCCAACTCCACCGCGTCAGCGCCCGCATCGCCTCTTCGGGAATCTTGTCGATGGTCTTGCCCATGCGTCGGCTGTGTGTCGCCACAAAATGCCGCACCAGGATCGGAATGTCGCTCTCCCGCTCGCGCAACGGCGGCGCGAAAATCGGAAACACCTTTAACCGATAAAACAGGTCGCTGCGAAATTGCTTCTCCGCCACCATTGTCGCCAGGTCGCGATTCGTCGCTGCGATCAGCCGCACATTCACCGAGATTGGCCGGGTCCCGCCCAGGCGCTCGATCTCGCGCTCTTGCAGGGCGCGCAACAGCTTGGGCTGCAGATCGAGCGGCATTTCGCCTACCTCATCTAGAAACAGCGTCCCCTCATGCGCCAGCTCCAGCCGCCCCACTTTGCGCGCAATCGCCCCCGTGAACGCGCCTTTCTCGTGCCCGAACAACTCGCTCTCCAGCAGTCCCGCTGGAATAGCCGCACAGTTCAGCTTGATGAAGGTCCGCTCGCTGCGATTGCTGAGCCTATGGATTGCGCGTGCCAGCAGTTCCTTCCCTGTCCCCGTCTCGCCCTGGATCAGCACCGTCGCATCGGTCGGCGCCACCGTTTCAATCTGCTTCAGCACCTGCTTCAGTCCCGCGCTTTCGCCGACAATGTCCTCGAATCGATTCTCGAGATTGATCTCCTCTTCCAGGTACTGCTTCTCCTGGCTCAGTTTGTCGCGCAGCTCCGCAATCTGCCGGTAGGCCATCGCCGTGCTGACGGCCATTGCCATGTGACTGCCTACTTCGGTCAACATCTGTGCCTGCGCCGGGCCAAACGCTTCCTCCCTCCGGCTCGCCACCATCAGTGCCCCAATCGCCTCGCCGCGGTTCAGCAACGGAACCCAGCATCCCGATTGCATCCCAAGCTCCGTCAGGTGCCGCACCGACTCCTTCGCAAACCGGGAATCCTGCATCCGGGAGAGAATCACCGGTTGTCCTTTGCGGAACGCCTCTCCCCCTGGCGAGCCGTCCAACGGAAGGCGCACATCGCCCCTCCGTATCTCCCCCCCATCGGAACCCAGGAATTGAACGATCAGTCTGCCCGTCGACGGGTCACATAGCCCAAGCGTGGCCGCGTCGTGTGGAATCACGTCCTGCAGGCTCGCCGAGAACGCTTCCAGCATCTTCCGCACATCCATATTGGCCAGCAGCGCGCCGCTCAACTGCAGCATTACCGCTTCTTCCGCACGCTTCCGATCCGTAAAGTCGCGGGTCACTTTGGCGTACCCGATCAACTCGCCGGTGGTGTCTCGAATCGCAGTGAGCACGCCATCGGCCCAGAATCGCGAGCCGTCTTTACGCACCCGCCAGCCTTCCTGCTCGACGCGTCCTCGTTCTGCCGCCATGCGCATCAGCTCGCCCGGCTTACCCCGCTCCACATCCTCATGCGTAAAGAAGCGCGAAAAGTGGCTGCCTAGAATCTCGTCTGCAACATAGCCTTTAATCTTCTCCGCGCCTGGATTCCACGTCGCAACGTTCCCATCCTTGTCCAGCAGGTAGATGGCATGATCGCTCACGCTCTCCAGCAGTGAGCGCAATTGCAGGTCTGCGCGTCGCAAAGCCTGCTGCGCCAGGTGCTGTTCGGTCGTGTCGCGCACAAAGCTCAGCACCACCGGCCCGGAGGGCGTCTCCATCGGCTTCAGCATGATGTCGACCGGGAATTCGGTACCGTCTTTGCGAAGCCCGAAGAGATTCAGCGCCGCCCCCATCTGGCGGGCCCGCGGATGTGCGTGGTAGTTCTCGCGATGGCGCGGATGTCCGCCGCGAAACCGTGCCGGAACAAGATTCTCGATGGGCTGGCCAAACAGCTCAACCTGCGTGTAACCGAAGAGCTCCGCGGCACGCGGATTTGCACCCCGAATCACCCCGGTGGCGTCGGTGACGAAAATCGCGTCGGGAGAAGCATCGAACAGATTCTCCAACGCGGATTGAGCGAACTCGGCCCGTTCCACTTCGGCCGCGCTGGCTGCATCCTCTTCTGGGGAATGGGAAGAGCGCATTTAAGGTTTGACCTTGGTCGAACAATACGACCTTATGTACTCCAGCGGCAAATTTCTGTTCGGTTTTGCTCAAATCCTATTCTGTTGCGTTCACTCCTGTGTCAATTGTCACATTTTCCTGCAGCCTTTCGCGACCCTTCTGAATCCATTGCTCGACAGGAGAATCACAGGATGCCTCAAAAAATCGCTTTCATTACTGGTGGAAATCGTGGCCTCGGCTTTCAGACCGCACTCGATCTGAAGGCTCCCGACACAAAAGTTGTCATTGGCTCGCGCGAACTCAAACAGGGCGAAGAAGCTGTCGCCAAACTGCGCGCCGCAGGCGTCGACGCCGACGTCCTCAAATTCGACATCACCAAACCGGCCGACCACAAAGCTGCCTACGAGTACTTCAACTCGAAGTACGGTCGCCTCGACATCCTGGTGAACAACGCCGGCATCGCGGGCGGCAAATTCCCCGGCACAGGCCCCGAACATCGCGCAGCAGACGTTCCCCTCGACCTGCTGCACAAGGTCTTCGAGACCAACTTCTTTTCCCAGGTGGCGCTGACCACTACTCTGCTGCCCCTGATCAAGAAGAGCCCCGCGGGCCGCATCGTCAACCTGTCCAGCATTCTCGGATCGCTCAATCTGCACGCCGATCCCAAATCGCCGATCTACCACGCCAAATCGTTCGCGTATGACGCATCCAAGACTGCGCTGAATGCCTTCACCGTACATCTGGCCTACGAACTGCGCGATACCAATATCAAGGTCAACTCCGCGCATCCCGGCTGGGTCAAAACCGATATGGGTGGCGATTCGGCGCCGATGGAGCTCAGCGAAGGTGGCAAAACCAGCGCCGCACTGGCGACCCTTCCCGCCGATGGCCCCACCGGCGGCTACTTCCATCAAGGCGAACCCCTCCCTTGGTAGTTCTCCCTCTTCGATGAGCCCATTCTTGAACGTCTTCGCTTCAAGGATGGGCTTTCTTTCTGTTCCCATTTCCCTGACGCCTGAAGCCTGATCTCTGATCTCTGTCCAAGGCGATACAATGCCATCGACCTACCACGCTCGTCAGGAGGCTCGCATGCGCAAACACTGGGTCAAGATCGTCCTCGGACTTATCGCCGTCTTTGTCCTCGCCCTCGTCGCAGTTCCCTTCCTTGTCAACGCCGACGACTTCCGCCCCACCATCGAGACACAGCTCGCTCGCGCTCTTGGCCGGCCGATCACGCTCGGCCATCTGTCCTTCTCCCTGCTCAAAGGCAGCCTCGACGCAGAAAACATCTCCATCGCCGACGATCCGGCCTTCAGCACCACGCCGTTCCTCGAAGCCAAGTCGCTGCAAATCGGCGTTGAGGTCATGCCTCTCATCCAGCATCGCCAGGTCCGCATCACCAAGCTCATCATCGATACCCCCTCAATCAACCTGCTCCACGGTGAAAATGGCCGTTGGAACTTCTCCAGCATCGGCGGCGCAGCCGCTTCCGCGAGCCAGTCGCCGCAACAGGTCAGCGCGCTCCCCGACCTCAGCGTCGGCGAACTCGACATTAAGAACGGAAGCGCCTCGGTTTCGTCGATTCCCGCCGTGCGCAAGCCCTTCGTCTACTCCGGCATCAACCTCGCCGTCCAGCAGTTCTCATTCCTCAAGAGCTTCCCCTTCCAGCTCTCGGCGACACTGCCAGCCTCCGGGTCATTCGACCTCACCGGCAACGCCGGCCCGCTCTCGCAAAAGAACGCTGCCGACACACCATTCCAGGCAAAGCTGCAGCTTAAAGGCTTCGATCCCGTCGCCTCAGGCGTTCTCGACCCTGCAGCCGGCATCGCCATGAAGGTCGATATCAACTCCGATCTCGTCTCCGACGGAACTTCGCTCATCAGTCGCGGCAAGATCGAGGCCGATGGCCTCAAGCTGTCCCGCACCGGCGCTCCTGCTCCTCATCCGGTCAACATCGATTACGAGATCACCGACGATCTCGGCGCGGAGACCGGCAAAATCTCCAATATCTCGATTCACGCCGGAGCCGTTGCCGGACGCATCACGGGCACCTATCGCCTCACGCCCAAGACGGCCCTGCTCGACCTGCGCCTCTCCGCGCCCAGTCTTCCCATCGATCAGGTCGAAGAGTTGCTGCCTACCTTCGGCGTGAAACTGCCTACCGGTTCTAAGCTCGCCGGAGGCACGCTCACCGCCAACCTTGCCGCGAGCGGCCCCGTCGACGCCCTCACCGTCGCTGGCCCCATCGAAGTCGACAACACAACACTCCAGGGCTTCGATATCGGCTCCAAGATTCAAGGCCTCAATCTCTTCAAGAGCGGTGGAGGCACCCAGATCCAAATCCTCCGCACAAAGGTGAACTCCACTCCGCAGACCACGGAGTTCAGCGACATCTATGGCAACCTGCCTCAGATCGGTTCCGCAACCGGCAGCGGCTCCGTCTCATCCTCCGAAGCACTCGACTTCAAGATGGTCGCCACCTTGAGTTCCAACAACGCGGTCGGAGCGGTCACCAATCAAGCCATGAACGCCGTCTCCGGCATCGTCGGCGGTTTTCTCCATCCCAACGCCAAGCCTGCACCCACCAACACCAACAAAGGCATCCCGCTCACCATCACGGGAACAGCCGCAAGTCCATCGATCCACGCCAATGTCCTCTCGATGCTGAAGTGACGGCACGCTCGGCAAGGACGCAAACGCCAAAACGACAATGCCCAGGCCTGTCGAAGCAGACCTGGGCGTCACGCACAACTGAGGTTTTTCCGATCGGGCAAGGCCTCACTGGATGTTGAGATTCACATCCGGAAGGACGCCTGTCCCCTCTACCCGTACGCCATCCAGTGCCCTGGGATCGAGACCCAGCGCCTTGAGAATCGTTGGGGCCACTTGGATCGTTCCCACGCTGCTGTAAACCGTGTGCGGCCGCAATGCCGGGTTCGACAAAAGTAGCATCACGTTCGTATCGTCATGCGCGAAACCGCCATGTTCCATCAGTTTTGACGCGCTTCCGGTGTACGTCACACCCACGTTCGGCGTCACGATGATGTCCGGTGTCCGCGGATCGTTGGGCGGCAGGCCGGCAACATCGTAGTTCAGCGCAACCGAAGGTCCATAGAAGATCTGGCCGATCCCTGCGGCAACTCTGTTCGCCGGTTGCTCGAGCAATTGAACTGCAGGCAGAGTGTCCGACGTGTTCTTCAACCAAATCAACGAAACGTCGTCCTCCGTCGGACCGATCCCGTTTCCGTTGTTCGGGTCTTCCGACATCGGAATTGTTCCCAGATTCGTGGAGATGATCGTCGCCGGCGATGAACCGTTGCTCGTCTTCCCCGGCACCGCATCGTAGAGATTCGGATCGATCGGTGACTGCCCGTGCTTCGCCGTGACGATGATCAGGGTCGACTCATACTGCCCGCGGTCCTTGATCTTGTTCACCATCTCGCCAATGGCATCGTCCGCAAACTCGATCTCACTCAGAAGCGTCGCCGTCGGCGTACCCGCTGCATCCAGATAGCCGCCGTTGGTGTTCCCTTCAATCAGCTTCTCGCCCACACTGACCGCCTGGAAGTTCATCCCATAGATGGTCGGCGTCTTTGTCTTCGAGGTGTGCAGGTGATTCCACCCTTCGATCTCGCTCAGGATTGCGTTCACCTTCAGCGTGTCGTAGCACTTGATGTTCTTGAAGCTGTTCGTCCACGCCGTCAGGTCGGCGCCCGTGTCCGGTACCGTCCCGCAATCCAGACCATCCGGTGTCGTCACACTGGGCAGATTCACAACATTGGAATTGATTTCGGGCCCATAGAAATCGTCCAGCACGCTCGGGCCATCCTGCCCGGCTACCGAAGCGTACGCCGGATGCTTGTCAGACCACGCGGTGTAGCCGCCTGCCTTGTGAATCACACCGAAGATGCTGTTGGTCCGCACGAACTGCCACGGAAATACGGGCGCGCAGCCATTGGCCGGATCGCGATCCATCTTGGTCGAATCCAGCGAGGCGATGCCGCCGTCCGTCAGCGCCGCACTCGGTGCTCCGCCGTTCAGCAGCTGCTGGTTCTTGTCGATGCCCTCTTCGTATTCCGTCGTAAAGCCCGTCGGCGCCATATTCGCCGTGCAGGTTCCGGGACCGTTGTTATTGCCCGTCTCCACCGCGGGTCCATCCAGCGAGCGATCGTACGCAACGTCGTAATAGACGCCCATCAGCCGCGGCGTCGCGCCCGTCACGATTGTCATCAGTCCGGGAAAAGAGTCCGATGGCTTTGACGTGCTCGCGCCTACATAATTCACACCCGTCGTCGCCAGCGCGGCAAGATTCGGGCAGTACGGTTTGCCTCCGTTCGCGCCTGCAATGCCGTTGGCGCAATTCAGAAAGTCCACCGCGTGCATGCCGTCAATGCTGATCAGCAAGACATGCTTGACCTCGCTGTGATGCCAATCGTTGTCAAAGTCCTGGGCGATGGCAGAGCTTGCAAAACAGACTGCCAGAGAAGCGACAAGGGGAGTGATTTTCAGCATGGTTTCCTCCACGCTGGAAGCTAGCAGCCGC
This sequence comes from uncultured Acidobacteriaceae bacterium, assembly GCA_963778705.1. Classification (GTDB taxonomy): domain Bacteria; phylum Acidobacteriota; class Terriglobia; order Terriglobales; family Acidobacteriaceae; genus Telmatobacter. The sequence goes on along the minus strand of CAVZVM010000005.1, from coordinate 372,869 downwards.
CCCTCGCGCCCTCATTGAATTTCGAGTGAATTACAAAATGACCGCGCTGTAATGAAGGAGTCGTAGTCTTCGCACCGCTCCGCGGAACCAATGTAAGATCGCTTGCATCGGCTGTGTGCGCTCCATCCAGGCTCTGCTTGGATGAATTGCAATGCAGTCGCCGGCGGGTTCTTCACCATGGAATTCGATCTCGAAAACTCGACCGCTCTTCTCGCCCGCACACCTGCCGCGCTCGATGCCCTTCTGCGCGGCCTGCCCGATGCATGGCTCTCCGCCAACGAAGGCGAAAAGACCTGGACTCCCGTCGACATCGTCGCCCACTATCTCTACACCGAGCACGTCAACTGGATGCCGCGCGCCCGCCACATCCTCGAACACGGCGAGAGCCAGCCCTTCCCCCCGTTCAAGCGCTTCGGCCACGTCACCGAGCCCGGAGCCAAATCGCTCGATGCGCTGCTCGACGAATTTGCAAGCGCCCGCTCTGCATCGCTCGTCGAACTGCGCTCCTGGAATCTCGGTGCTTCCGATCTGCAGAAACGCGGCCAGCATCCGGCCCTCGGCTCAACGAAACTCGCTGAGCTTCTCTCCGCCTGGACCGTTCACGACCTCACCCACTTGCACCAGCTCACGCGCGTCCTCGCCGTCCAGTACACCGACGCCGTCGGCCCATTCCAGAAATTCCTCGGCGTCCTGCACTGCAAGGGCCACAGCGCGCCTGCCTAAGCCGCGGCGATCACACATCGTTCAAGGTTTCCCATCGCGTGGTCCCCGGGGTCCCCAACGATAGGTCTTCGTCGTTGGGGTGCTCTTGGGTGGGACTCACCGCATCTGCAAACCAGGCAAGACCGTCGGCGCCATCTTCAGTTGGGAGTACTACCACTGACAACTGATCACCGACAACTGCCGCTTTCGCCATCTCTTCGCTCTTCTGCTAGAATCCCCACGTGGACTTCCAGCTCGTCACCTCCTACAAACCCCGTGGCGACCAGCCCCGCGCCATTGAAGAGCTCATGACCGGCCTCGCCGCCGGCGAACAGCATCAGGTCCTGCTCGGCGTCACCGGCTCCGGCAAAACCTTCACCATGGCCAAGGTCATCGAGCAGTCCAACCGCCCCGCGCTGATCCTCGCCCACAACAAAACCCTCGCCGCCCAGCTCTACCACGAGTTCAAGCAGTTCTTCCCCTCGCAACGCCGTCGAGTACTTCGTCAGCTACTACGACTACTACCAGCCCGAGGCCTACATCCCCGCCGGCGACCTCTACATCGAAAAAGAAGCCACCATCAATGAGGAGCTCGACAAGCTCCGCCTCTCCGCCACCCGCTCCTCTTCGAACGCCGCGACGCCATCATCGTCAGCTCCGTCTCCTGCATCTACGGCCTCGGGTCGCCTGAGGCCTACTACGGCATGTTGCTGCTGCTCGAAAAAGGCCAGAAGATCAGCCGCAAAGACATCACCCGCCGCCTCGTCGAAATCCTCTACGAGCGCAACGACGTCGACTTCCGCCGCGGGACCTTTCGAGTGAGAGGCGACGTCATCGAAGTCTTCCCCACCTACGACGAGTCCGCCTATCGCATCGAGCTCTTCGGCGACGAGATCGAATCCCTCGCGCAAATCGATCCCCTCTTCGGCACCGTCAAGCAGAAGTACTCGCGCCTGCCCATCTACCCCAAATCGCATTACGTCGTCCAGCCCGAGCGCAAATCCGCAGGCCATCGATTCCATCCTTGCCGAGCTCAACGAGTGGGTGCCCAAGCTCGAAGCCGAAGGCCGCATGGTCGAGGCCCAGCGCATCCATCAGCGCACCCGCTTCGATCTCGAGATGATCAAGTCCATGGGCTACTGCCACGGCATCGAGAACTACTCGCGCCACTTCTCCGGCCGTCTGCCCGGCGAGCCGCCGCCCACGCTGCTCGACTACTTCCCGCGCGACTTCCTTGTCTTCGTCGACGAGAGCCACGCCACCATTCCCCAGGTCCACGGCATGTGGTTCGGCGATCGCAGCCGCAAGCAGAATCTCGTCGACTACGGCTTCCGCCTGCCCTCGGCGCGTCGACAATCGCCCGCTCAAATTCGAGGAGTTCGAGAACCGCGTCCACCAGACCATCTACGTCTCCGCCACGCCCGGCCCCTACGAGCTCACGCGCTCCGCAGGCGTCGTCGTCGAGCAGGTCATCCGCCCCACTGGCCTCGTCGATCCGCAGGTTGAGATTCGCCCCGTCAAAGGCCAGATCGACGACCTTCTCGCCGAGATCCGCGACCGCGCCAAGAAGAACGAGCGCGTCCTCGTCACCACCCTCACCAAGCGCATGGCCGAAGACCTCGCCGGCTACTACACCGAGGTCGGCGTGCGCTGCCGCTACATGCACTCCGAGATCGAAACCCTCGAGCGCGTCAAACTTCTCGCCGGCCTGCGCAAAGGCGAATACGACGTGTTGATCGGCATCAACCTGCTGCGCGAAGGCCTCGACCTGCCTGAAGTCTCGCTCGTCGCCATCCTCGACGCCGACAAGGAAGGCTTCCTCCGCTCCACCGGCTCGCTGATCCAGACCATGGGCCGCGCCGCGCGTCACGTCGAAGGCCGCGCCATCCTCTACGCCGACCGCATGACCGACTCCATGAAGCAGGCCATCGGCGAAACCGATCGCCGCCGCACCGTCCAGACCGCCTACAACGAGGAGCACGGCATTACGCCGCAATCGATCATCAACACAATGGACATGGGCCTCGCGCAGATCCTGCGCTCCGAATACGGCGACATCGTCGAAGAGGAAACCGCAGGCCCTGCCCGACTTCGCCTCCCAGTCCGAAGTCGATGCCTACATCGCCAAGCTCGAAACCGAAATGCGCGAAGCCGCCAAGAAGTTCGAATTCGAAAAAGCCGCGCGTCTCCGCGACTCCATCAAGGAACTTCGGTCGAAGGAGTTTTTGTTCGGCTGAGACAAGGAGCCATCCATCTTATGCAGGTCGGGACATGCAGGCTATGCCTTTCGGAAGGGGCTCTGCAGGACAGCCATTTCCTGCCAACGGCGCTTTTCGCCGAACTGCGTACGCCAGGAAATACGAACCCAAATCCGGTGCTAGTTACCAAACGAGTCTCGATGAGTTCCTCACGGCAATTGAAGGACTATATCCTGTGCAGTTCCTGCGAGGGGCTATTCAATAGGCTCGGCGAGTCTTGGGTGCTGGCGCATATGGCACGCTCCACCGGCTTCGCTCTACAGCAGATACTGAGGAAAGCGACGCCTATCGCGCGTATCGAGGGGTTCACCTTGTTCTCCGGCGCGGCGATCGCCGCGATCGATATGGACGCGTTGGTCTATTTTGCGCTAAGCGTATTTTGGCGAAGCGCAGTGCATCGGTGGAACTACCTTGATGGCAAAACCGACTCGATCAAGCTGGGCAAGCATGAAGAGGAGATACGGCAATTTCTGTTGGGAGGTCCATTTCCGAAGGACATTGCGGTTACGGTCGCCGTCTGGCCTAATGAGAATCCTCTCCCTGTCGCGTTGGTCCCCTTCGAAGGGGAGGCACCGGGCTTTGAACTATTTGGTTTCACGATCCCCGGGATCCAGTTTCGGCTCTATCTCGGGCCGTTACCGGCCGAGTTGCACGCGCTTTGCGCACACGCGTCGCGGGAGAGGCTCATCGTAGTCTCGGAGAGCCTCGAAGAAGAGACTTTAGAGACATTCTTCAATTTAATGAAGACGTCAAGGCCCACGGGTGCCCTCCGCGAAAATTGGGAACAATGACAACAGTCGTTCCGCGTCCCCATGTGCAAGTGCCCCGGGTGCCCGCATCCATGTACGGCTTTATCGCGCATGGGTGAAAGCAACGAACCTGAACTGGCCACTTCCCCGCGCCGTAGGCGCAGTGTTCGTTAGCCCGCGTTTCAACGTGGGGAACACAGCCCCGAGAAACACGCGAGTCCCGTAGGGACGGCGCCGCGCGCCCCATCCGACCGTGCCGGGGGCCCCAGGTCTCGCTCTTGAGACCGCCCCTTACGCCGCAAAGCTCGTATCGGCCCGCAAATCCCCTAGCCCAGCCAGCAATCCTGCCACCGAGACATCCTCGTCGAGTGCATCCCAGTGCAGCCCACGGCTGGTGAGCCGAACCTGTGCCAGTTGCTCGGGGGCGGCGCGCAGCAAGCGAGGAAACCAAGCGAGAGGAACTCCGAGGGTCCGCCCATCGATCAACTCGACCCACATCGAATCCGCATCGAATCGAACCGATTTCGCGCTAACCGAAGAACTCATCCCACGCCCTCTCAATACGCGCCCGGTCCGCTTCCACCATCGCCATCAAACGGCGCAGCACACGAGCATCGTAACCATCATTGTAGGCCACCCTCACTTCCGGCAGCAGCCAGAACTTGGCCTCTGCGCCGCCCTTCTCAACATGGACGTGGACCGGTTCGCGCGGCGATCCCTCATTTGAGTAAAAGAAGAACCGAAAGCCATCTTCCACCCACAACGTCGGCATGCGTGAATTCTATCCCTCAAGGCCGAAGTGCCCCAGAGCTCCCTCCTGAGACCTGGCAATGCAACACACCATCTCCGCCGCGTGTCATCCTCAGCGACGCCGAAGGGAATCTGCTTCGAACAAACTGCCGATTCGCGCAACGCCATTTGCAGATAATTTCCCGCCCTTGGCGCAGAATGAAAACAGATCCAAAATGCCCACATCCCACACGAAAAAGGCCGTGCTCGGCCGGTCCGACGCCTGACAATGACAATTCCTCTCCCTTAGGAAGCCACCGACCCTACCCCCTGGGGGGGGGGCGATTCGCCTTGGTTTCGCCTCGCATCGGCCGTCGCCGTCGTCTTATCCCAAAACGATGAGCCTCTGAAATGGCCGAATGCCGTTCATCCGTACGTCATCGAAGTGCGACGCGCGTTCCTCTCCCTCCTGACCCACCCCTCTCCCGCCCCAGTGAAACTCCGGCGCGAAGCGCAGTCGGCCCCACCGCAGGTGGTCTGGCGCGAAGCGCTGTTGGCCCCACCGCAGGTGGTCTGGCGCGAAGCGGCAGTTGGCCGCACCGCAGGTGGTCTGGCGCGAAGCGGCAGTTGGCCGCACCGCAGGTGCCGCGAAGCGCAGTCGGCCCCACCGCAGGTGGTTCCCCGTCCAAAGGTGTGAGATAAATCACACGCCAGGGGCCTATCATAAGAAGACAATAGGCTTGTTCAAGGCAGATTAGGAATCTGTATCCGTCTTGAGATTGTGCAAGGCCGCCGCTCCCTGTTGGTCGCGCCGACTCGGGCCAATTTCTCCGGCGACAGCGTTTCCTAATCTGCCTCAGCCAATCTCGCCCCGTATCCCCCATGCGAGAGCGGGTGCGAGAATAAGGTCGGAGAACTCATGGCAACCCTCGGCAGTTTGGCTCTTCTTATCGCGCTGGCTCTGGCCGCCTACAATCTGCTCGCCGGCGCAATCGCCTTACGACTCATTGCGACGGGGCAGCCCACCGCGGTCGCGCCCGAGCGCCTCGCCGACACTGCACGTCGTGCCGGAATCGCTGGCTTCATCGCCGTTTCCGCCGCCGCGTTCGCGCTCGTCTACTCCGTCTTCACCAACGACTTCTCCATCACCTACATCCTCGAACACTCCAACCGCGCCCTGCCCGGCCCCTACAAATTCGCAGCGCTGTGGAGCGGCCAGGAAGGCTCCCTGCTTCTCTGGGCATGGCTGCTCGCCGCCTTCGGCTTTGTTCTTCGACTGACTCATAAAACCGACGTCAAACTTTACGCCTACGCAGGAACGATTCTTGCCGCCGTACAGGTCTTCTTTCTCTCCGTCGTCAACTTCGCCGCACCACCGTTCTCGCTCCTGAAAGGCGCCATCCCCGAAGACGGCAACGGTCTCAATCCGCTTCTCCAATATCCCGAGATGGTCATCCATCCGCCGATGCTCTATCTCGGCTACGTGGGATTCACCGTCCCCTTCTGCTTCGCCCTCGGCGCGCTCATGATGCGCTACCCCGGCGAAAAATGGATCAGGATCACGCGCGTCTGGACCCTCGTTACCTGGCTCTTCCTCACCTGCGGCATCTTCCTCGGCATGCACTGGGCCTACGCCGTGCTCGGCTGGGGCGGCTACTGGGGATGGGACCCGGTCGAGAACGCGAGCTTCATGCCCTGGCTCACCGGCACCGCCTTTCTGCACTCCGTCATGATGCAGGAGCGCAAAGGCATGATGAAGAGCTGGAATGTCTGGCTCATCTTCTCCACTTTCCTGCTCACGCTGCTGGGCACGCTGCTTACACGCGCCGGCCTGGTCAGCTCCGTACACGCCTTCGCGCAATCGTCCATCGGCGACTGGTTCTACATCTTCATGCTGATCGTGCTGGCGGTCTGCATCTTTACCTATGTGCTGCAGCGTGGCCACCTCAAGGGCGAACAGCATCTCGAATCGCTCGTGAGCCGCGAGTCCAGCTTCCTGTTCAACAATCTGGTCCTGCTCGCTGCCTGTTTCGTCATCCTCTGGGGCACGTTGTTCCCGATCCTGAGCGAATATGTGCAGGGCAGCAAGGTCACCGTCGGCCCGCCTTTCTATAACCGCGTGGCCATCCCCATCGGGCTCTTCCTGCTCTTTCTTACCGGCGTGGGCCCGCTGCTTCCCTGGCGCGCCACATCGTTCCGCTCCATCCGCCGCAACTTCATTGTCCCCACCATTGCGCTGTGGGCCACGGCCATCGTCTGCATCGCCGTCGGCGCTTCGCCCTGGAAGAACGGCGAATTCAGCTCCGGCAACTTCTATGCCCTCGTCGGCTTCTCGCTCGCGGCCGCCGTCTTCGCTGCGATCCTTTCAGAGTTCCTGCGCGGCGGCGCGGTCATCGCCAGGCAAACCCGCCGCAATCTCTTCTCCGGAATCTGGCTGCTCACGCGCCGCAATACGCGCCGCTATGGCGGATACATCATCCACATCGGCGTCGTCATCGTCGTCGTGGGACTCTGCGGCGCAGCCTTCAATCGCAGCGAAGAACGCGAGCTGGCCCTGAATCAAACGCTGCCCATCGGCCCCTACACCCTCAAGAACGTCGGCTTCACCCAGGACTCGAATGCCAATTACAACTCCGAATACGCGCAGCTCGACGTCTACCGCGATGGCAAAAAGCTCTTCCAGATGACGCCGGAGAAGCGCGTCTACCTGGCCAGCCAGCAGCCGCAGACCATGGTCGCCATCCACTCCGTGCCGGGCTGGGATCTCTACGTGGTCTACGAAGGCACAAATCCGGACACGAGCCAGCCCATCATTAAAGCGTTCTTGAATCCCCTTGTCAGCTGGATTTGGGCCGGCGTCGCACTCATCGTCTGGGGCACTTTCATCGCGCTCGTGCCAAGCATGACTCCGGCAACGGCCGCGCTGCGCGCTCCTGCGGCCGCCGCAATCCCGACTGAGCCTGCATTCAAGGGAGGCGACTGATGGCAACATCGCCAAAAGCGCCTGTCATCCTGAGCGAAGTCCGCGGAGCGGACAAGCCGAAGGACCCTCGTTTTGCGCTGCTTCAATCGGCTCTGAAATGGTTGCCCCATGTCTCGCTTTTGAGACGTGGGAAAGCAACGAACCCTCGCTTGACCCTCGCGATCAAAACAGCCCAAGCAGCATTTCTCGCCCTCGCCGTCTGCTTCTCCGTCGGCGCTACTGACGCCGGCTCGCGTTACAACAATCTGAACCATCGCCTCATGTGTACCTGCGGCTGCGCCCAGCTCCTCGGCGAGTGCAACCATGTCGGCTGCCCCTCCTCCGGTCCGATGCTGAACGAGCTCAGCGCCGCCATTGCCTCCGGCGCCACCGACCAGCAGATCCTCTCCAGCTTCGCCGCCAAATACGGCATCACTGTTCTGGCAGCGCCACCCACGCACGGCTTCAGTCTGGTTGCCTGGATCGCCCCGATCGCCGTCTTCGCGTCCGCGTTGCTCGGAACCATCCTGCTCGTCCGCCACTGGTCCGTCGGCCGTACAGCCGCAGCTGCCGTGCAGCCCGCTGACCCCGTCATGAACGCCCTGCGCGATAAGATTCGCCGCGAAACGGAGGCATCCGGTTTATGACCGAAACTCAGGGATTGATCGCCGGTGCACTGCTCGCCCTTGTCCTCGGCATCTACACCTTCTGGCCCGACAACGTCTTTGCCAGCCAGCATGAGAAGACACGCCTTGAATACCTGCTGGAGCGGAAAGACCAGCTCTACGAAAACTTGCGCGACCTGAACTTTGAATACCGCGCCGGCAAATATCCGGAAGAGGACTTCGTCGCGCAGCGGGCCTTACTCGAAAACGAAGCCGCGGAGCTGATGGCCGAAATCGAATTCCTCCAGCAGCAGCACGCATGAACCCCAGTGAGTATTTGTGAAGCTGCATAAGCACGAACCTGGGTGCCCCAAATGGGCTGTCATCCTGAGCGACCGGAGCGAAGCGACGGGAGTCGAAGGACCTGCGGTTGCTTTTCGAACGAACCCTCGATAGGACCAAACACACATCATGAACGCATCCCGTCTTCTTTCTTCCGCGGCCGCCCTTCTTTTTGGCGCCGCCGTTGCCCACGCCGCCTCCGTCACTGGAACCGTCACCGACAAAACCACCGGTAAACCCGTCTCCGGCGACACGGTCGTTCTCGTCGACGTCCAGGCCGGCATGGGCGAAGTCTCCAAGGCCACCACCAATGCCAGCGGCTCCTACACCCTCAACGAGCCCGGCGCCGGTCCGTATCTCATCCGCGTCGTCCACCAGGGCGCGCCCTATTTCATCGCGGCGCCGCAGGGTGGTGCACCCGGCGACATCCCCGTTTACGATGTTGCCCCCAAAGTCGACGGCGTCTCCATCGAAGCCGACGTCTACGAGTTCGAAGCCGACAATGGCCAGCTCCACGTCACTGAACGTTACTTCGTGCACAACACCAGCTCGCCGCCGCGCACGCAGTGGACGCATCGCAGCTTCGAAGTCGTGATCCCTTCCGAAGCCACAATCGCGGGTGTCGCCGCCCAACGCCCCACTGGCCTGCCCACCAGCGTCAAGCTCGACCCCACAGGCGCGAAGGGACACTACGCCTTCGACTTTCCCATTCAGCCCGACGAGGGCGAAAAAGACACGCTCTTTCAAATTGAGTACGCCCTTCCCTACTCCGGCGGCAAATTCACTTTCCACCCCAATGAATCGCTGCACACGCAGAGCGTCGGCATTCTGCTGCCCAAGAGCATGACTTTCGCCGACGCCAGCCCCGACTTTCAGCCCATCCAGCAGGACCCGGGCATCCAGACCTTCGTCGCCAAGAATGTGACCCCGGGCAAGGAACTGGCATTCACCGTCTCCGGTACCGGCTCCATGCCCCGCGAAGCCCAGGGAAACGGGGCCGCGCAGGGCGAAAATGGCGGCGCAGCTGCTACGCCCAGCGGTCCCGGCGGCGGCATCGGCGAACCCATCAATACACCCGACCCGCTCTCCAAATACAAGTGGTGGATCCTGGGCGGCCTGGCTCTCCTGCTCGCCGCGGCTGCAGCCTTCCTGCTCCGCAAACCCGCCGGAGTTCCGGGCGCCGCACCAGCCTACGCCGCCCATGGAGCGCCCCATCCAGCCACCGTGCCCACCCCGGCATTCGCAGGACATGTGTCGTCCGCCCCACCGACGTTCGCAACGGCCCCTGCCCCTGCAACTCCGGCCGGCAAGAACGCCGCGCTGCTCAATGCTCTCAAAGAGGAGCTGTTCACACTCGAAAGCGAGAAGATCTCCGGCACGATCACCGCCGAGGAATACGCTGAGGTCAAGCCAGCGCTGGAAGTGGTCCTGAAACGCGCGCTCAAGCGCAACTCGTAGCAGATTGTTTTTCGCGATCCAACAATCCGCATGAATCTGGGTGCCCCATTCTAGACTCGGGTCTCCGAAGAAGAGCCAAGTCTAGGGTGGGAAAGCACGAACCCGAACTAAGCCCGCTCGAATCCGCACGCCGAATCAGTCCGGAGCGGTCGCCTTTGCAGCACGCTTTTCTTCGCAAACACGGCACACGCAAGTAAGGCGGTTTCGGCCGCACGAAGAAGCCCCGCTTTCGCACGCGAAGCCTCTGCCTGGACGGGCCAGTCCTCTAGTATCCTTTCCGCATGAAAACTCTGCTCCGTACTTTGCTCTATCTGGCTCTGATCGTCTGGCTGGGAGCCGAGATTTTCTTCCCCGTGGTTGCCGCCGTCACCTTTGGGACCCTGCAGGCCGACACCCACGTCGCGGGAACCATCGTCGGCGCGCTCCTGCGCATCCTCCATGGCATCGGCCTTGTTTCAGGCCTCGTGGCCCTGGCCTTGCTGGCTTTGGCGCCCGCCTGGAATATCTACAAGCCCCGCTCTGTGCTGGCGCCGATGATTTTGATCGTGCTCATGCTGGCCTGCACGGTCTATTCTCAATACGTCATCATTCCAGCCATGGAGCGCGATCGTATGGCTGCCGGCGGCGCGATCGACACGTTAACTCCCGGCGATCCAAACACCGCTCACTTCAACAAGCTGCACAACCGCAGCGAGCACGTCGAGACCGTCTTGCTGCTTCTCGGCATCGCGGGCGTCGTCTTCCTGGCCCGCGCCGAGTCGACTCGCGCCTGACCTAACGCATCAGAACCCCAGAAGGAGCTCGACCATGGGCCGTCTGATTGAGTGGAACCTGATCAGCCTCGATGGCTACTTCGAAGGTGGATCGAAGTGGGACCTCGAATGGCATAACCAAGTCTGGGACAAGGAGCTCGAGAAATTCTCTCTCGATCAGCTGCGCTCCGCCGGCATGTTGCTCTTTGGCCGTACCACCTACGACGGGATGGCCGCCTACTGGAAAAATGCAACCGGAGAAGTCGCTGACTTCATGAACAACCTTCCCAAGGCGGTTGTCTCCCGCACCCTGAGGGAAGTGGACTGGCAAAACACCCGCATCTTGCGCGGCGGAACCGCCGACGAGGTCTCGAAGCTGAAGAACGAGATTGAACGAGACATCCTCGTCTTCGGCAGCGGTGCGCTGTCGGCCACGCTGATCAAGGCACAACTCTTCGACGAACTCCGCATCGCGCTCGCGCCGACAATTCTCGGCCGCGGCGCAACTCTCTTCGGGCGCGACCTGCCGCGTCAGCAGCTGCAACTGCTCGAGACACGCCCCCTCACGTCAGGGCTCATCATTCTGCGCTACGCACAGAAGCCGTCGACGAACGGAAGCACGCAGGTGGCGTGAGAGACAGGCGTCAGAGATCGGTGATCAAAGCCAGCGGGAAGGCCCCCGGTTTCAGCTCTCGCGGAGAGCGGCCAAAGGCGCGCTGTCTTGTATCATCGAAGAGGTCCTCACGCGCGCTGTTCATCCTGTTGAGGGACCGACGGAAGACAAATGAAGACTGGCATTATCGGCCTGCCTCAAGTGGGCAAGACCTCTCTGTTCAAAATCCTGACCAAGGCCAAACTGGAAGATCGCGGCTACTCGAACCCACGGGAGGCGCATATCGGTGTGGCCCGCGTTCCCGACGATCGCCTCGACAAGCTCTCGGCCCTCTACTCCCCCAAGAAGACCACCTACGCGTCGGTCGAATACGTCGACGTCGCCGCCATCGGGCAGGAGGCGCTCAAGGAAACCGCCTTTCTGACCAGCCTGCGGAACGTTGACGCGCTCATTCATGTCCTGCGTGCCTTTGAGGACGATTCCATTCCGCACGTCGGCCCAATCGACCCGCTGCGCGACGTGAAAAACGTGGAATTCGACCTGATGATCAGCGACCTCACTCAAGTGGAAAAGCGTCTGGAGCGCGTCGAGAAGGACCTGAAGAAAGGCCGTACAGGCGAGCTGGAGCGGGAACAGGCTCTACTGATCCGGTCCAAAGAGGCGCTGGAGAAGGAACAGCCGCTGCGTGAACTCGATATGACGCCGGAAGAAAAGAAGCTCATCAAGGGCTTCATGTTTCTGTCGCAAAAGCCTGTTTTATATGCCATCAACATTGGCGAGAGCACCACGCTCGGCAACGATCTCGATGCCGCTGTCGAGCGCTTCAAACTCACCGAAGTTGCCCACCGTCCCAATGCTGGAGCCACGGCCATCTGCGGCAAAGTTGAAGCCGAATTGGCCGACATGGACGAAGCCGAGGCCGAAGAATTTCTGTCGAGCTATGGCCTGCATGAGAGCGGGCTGGTTCGGCTGATCCGCAAAAGCTACGAGCTGCTGGGCCTGATCAGCTTCTTCACCGCCGGCGAAGACGAGTGCCGCGCGTGGACCGTGCCCTCCGGCTCGAAAGCTCCGCAGGCCGCCGGCGCGATTCACTCCGATCTCGAACACCACTTCATCCGCGCCGAAACCATCCGCTGGGACAACCTGCTCTCCGCTGGCAGCGAGGCTGCAGCGCGCGCCAAAGGCACCCTGCGCCTTGAAGGCAAAGAGTACGTGGTTCAGGATGGAGACGTGGTGCACATCCGGCACAGCGGCTAGAGCGATTTTCAGAATCTCTATCCTTCGAAGCCGTTAATTCCCACTCGACGCGACCTAAAGGAGTCGTCGACCTGGCACAGACACAATAGGGCACACTTATTCTGGAATCGCTCTGATGCTCAAGCTTTCGATTCTTCTCGGCATTCTTGCCGCGCTGGCCGATGTAGCCGGCGGGCTGGTGCTGGTTCGCGCGCGTGGCGTCGAACGCTATCTGCGCTACTTTGTCGCACTGGGCGCCGGGTTCCTGATGGCCACTGCCCTGCTCGAAATGACCCCTGAGAGCCTGCGGCTGAGCCCTACGCTCGCGCCGATCCTGATCATGGGCGGCTACTGCGCGGTGCACCTGCTCGAGCACACCATCAACGCGCATTTTCACTACGGCGAAGAGACGCACCACCACGAGTTCGTCTCCCACCATACCGGCTACTCGGTGCTAGCCGGGCTCAGCGTCCATGCGCTGTTCGATGGAGTGGCAATCGGTTCGGGCTTCGTCCTGAGCAATGCGCTGGGATGGCTGATCTTTCTGGCCATCTTCCTGCACAAGGCTCCGGAGGGCTTCACCATGGCCAGCGTGATGCTGGCCAGCGGGCGCAGCCGGACGGCCGCTTTCTATTCCGCCGTGGTGCTGGCAGCAGCCACACTCGTAGGCGTGCTTGTAATCGAACTGGCGCCACGATGGACGCAGGTAGGACTTCCGGTGAGCGCAGGCGTCGCGCTCTATGTCGGCGCGAGCGACCTGGTACCCGAGGTCAATCGCGAACCCGGCATTCGCATGGCGCTGGTCTTCTTTGCCGGCGTAGCGGGATTTCTTCTGCTGCGAACGATCCTGCCTGCGATTTAAGTCGAACCTGCTTGATGCGCCGGCGGACGCGTCAGAACGTCCTTCAGCTCGTTCTTGAGGAGGGGCACTCCGGTACGTGTGAGATGATCTCTATCCCTGTAAAGCGAAACCCCGTTCCTCTCGATCAGACATCGCTGTCCGGGACATAGCGATTCTGTTGGATCGAAGGTGTCCGCGCCTGTCTGGAGCGCTACCGCTCGAATCTCTTCTCGGAGAGAAGGCGAATTGAGATCCACTGGAGTCATCACTGCGACGAGTTTGCCAGGTTTGCGATGCAGAGAGCCCAGCAGGCGGATATTCAAACTGTCTATATCGGGTTCAGTACCTGGTGGTCGAGCTTTGACTACAATCATTGCGCCGTCGTCGATGGAACATGCGGTGCTCCCCTGAAAGCGCCGGAAAAATGCGCCTCATTCTGCGTTCGTAAAAAGAGACGATCGAGAACTTACCTTGCAGTAGATCCTTCGCCAGCAACGATGTGATGAGGTAGCCGGAGATCACATAGAAGATGTCGACTCCGACGAATCCGCCGCGAAAAGGACTGAATCCCGCATGATAGAAGACCACTGCCAGAACCGCGAGCGCACGCAGGCCGTCGATGTCCGGGCGGTACTTCGCCGAGTGGCTGGCAACGGACTCAAAGGAGAGAGAACGCCAGTTCAGCCTCAGCCACCTGGGCTGCGCCTTGTCTGCAACGTCTAACATCTGGATTGCTGTAGTGTATCCGCGGCACTGGATGATCCGCATGCCTTGATTCCGGCAGGGCCGTGCAACTTTCGGGGCAGAAAGGGCCGCCCCGATCAGGATTTATGCGGTTGTTCCAAGAGCCTGCACGCTTGCTTGCTTTCTGCCCAACGTTCCGTTCAGCACGCCCCGCACCGACTCGAGCACGCGCTCGGGCGTGATGAGCTTCATGCACACCGCATCGTTGCAGGCGGAGTTCTTCTGGTTGGCCGCCGTCACGCAGGGAGAGCAGGAGAGCGCCGCCCAGATGGCCTCGGAGTTCCCAAGGCTGCCGTAGAGCTTCGGCGTCTCCGGTCCAAACAGAACGATCGACCGGATCGGCGTGATGGCCGAGAAGTGCGCCGGGCCGCTATCATTTGAAACCAGTACCTCGGCAATGTTATAGAGCGCAATGATGGCTTTGAGGTTATGCATCCCCGCAAAGCTGCGGAAGCGTGGGTGATTGACCTTCTCCTGCATGCGCTGGGCTTCTTCACGCTCCGCCTTCGAGCCGGTAATCAGCACCAGCACATCGTCCCATTCGTTGGCGATCATCGCGGCGAGCTGGTTGTAGTTTTCCCGATCCCAGCGGCGCTGCGGCAGCAACTCGGAGCTGTTCGGATTGATCAGTACCACGCGATGAAAGTCCGGCCGGTAGTCGGGATAGACCTGACGAATCAGGCCCCGGATAAATTCCTTATCTTCTTCGGTGACAGGCTGGAGCGGAACGCGAATCTCGTCGTCCGAAACAAAAGTCTTTGAGTAAGGGACCTCGGGCGCTGGGGCAAGCAGCGCGTTGATCATGCAGACGAAGTTCTTTGCCATGTGAATATGGCCGTTGTAGTTCACGCGATGCGTCAGCATCTCCCCGCGATAGAGACCCTCGGCGTGGAAACGATGAAAGCCGACGCGGCGGCGTGCTCCAGAGAGGCCGGTGAGCAAGCCGGAGTAGCGCGAGAACAGCTCCATGTCGACCACTGTGTCGATATTGGCTTTGCGCACCCAACTGAGGAAACGAAGCGTGTCGATGGCCAGCGCCCAAAGGCTGGTTTCGCGGATGGTGACGATGTTGGACTCAGGAACGGTGGGCAGCAGCCGCAGGCAATCGACGTTGCGCTCGAAGATCAGGAAGAAGATCTCGGCGCCCAGATCCCGCTTGGCCTTTTCCAGGGCAGGATTGGCAATCACGGTCGAGCCCATCTCCGAAAGCTCGATGAACAGAACGCGCCGCGGCTTCTCGGGACCTTTCCGTGCCCCCAGCATGCGGATGAGGACCGTCCCCAGAAAGCACAGCGGCACTCCGATCCAATAATCGACCGCCCGCATGGTTTGAAGCTTCATGTGATGACCTTTAGTGCATCCATCCCAAATAAAGTTCGCCGGGGCTAAACCCAAAACGAGAGAAACTCGTCTCAACAATGAGGTTCGGAAAAGGCAGTCGAATCAACAATCGAATGCCCTTTTCGCGCCACGAAATCCACAGAACATGGGCCTCGGCAACTACAATCCGGATTATAGTTTGCTGAAAGCCATTCAAGCCGTTCACTCAGGTTACCGCGCGGTTACCCAAGTTGGTCCTGCAGGTGAGCGGAGAAGGTCGCCAGTTCAAGCGTAGGGTACGCTCTCTTCACTCCCCGCCCTCGCCGCACTCGGATTGCAGACTCACAGCTCGGCACGAGCAATACCTGGGCGTAGAACGGGAGTTCATTTGGAGATTTTTCGCAAACGCACCTTCTGGCTTCTTTTTGCCTTCTCCAGCCTCGCCATCCTGGTGATGGGGTACCACCCGGGGATTGAGGACGATGGCGTGTATTTGTCCGCCATCAAAAGCGATCTGAATCCGTCGCTCTACCCGCACGATGCCGAGTTCTTCCGAGTTCAGCTGCAAGCAACTCTTTTCGACAAGTGGGTCGCCGATTCGATTCGCCTCACCCATATCCCGGTCTCAACCGCAGAGTTCTTGCTGCAATTCTGCACAATCGCACTGTTGCTGTATGCCTGCTGGAGCATCGCCCGCTGCCTCTTTGCCGATGAGCTGGTGCGATGGGGGGGCGTTGCAATGGTTGCCGCGATGCTCACCTTGCCGGTGGCCGGCACCGCACTCTATCTCGCCGATCAGCACTTGCATCCCCGCAATGTCTCCACCGGCATCATCCTGCTGGCGGTCTCGCGCATCCTGAGCGACAAACATTGGCAGGCGGTCCCGCTGCTGCTCCTCGGTGTGGTGTTGCATCCCATCATGGCGGTCCTGGGCATTTCATTCTGCGTCTTCCTCACCATGGCCACGCTCGAACCGGTTCAGGTGTGGCTCCGCTCTCTGCGCGACTCCCTGGCTGCGGCAGTTCCTCTGGGATGGATCTTTGAACGACCCACCCCGATTTGGCATAAGGCACTGGAAACGCGGTCGTATGTCTTTCTCTATCGCTGGACTTGGTATGAGTGGCTGGGTGCGCTGGCTCCCCTGCTGCTGTTCTGGCTTCTTAGCCGTTTTGCGGAAAAACGCGGCGCAACCAAGCTGGCACGGTTCGCAATGGCCGTCTTCGCGTACGGCGTGTTCCAGCAGATTTCCGCGATGGTGATTCTGGCCTCGCCCAGTCTGGTCCGCATTACACCGATGCAGCCGATGCGTTACCTGCACCTCATCTACTTCTTCATGACATTGGTTGGAGGATGTCTGCTGGCGAAGTACGTGGTCCGCGCGTCGATCTGGCGGTGGGCGGCCTATCTCGTCATTATCAATGTCGGCATGTTCGCCACCCAGCGCGCACTCTTCGCGGGCAGCGCCCACCTTGAACTCCCCGGTGTAAGTACCAGCAACCCGTGGCTGCAGGCTTTCGCGTGGATCCGGATCAATACGCCCGTGGACGCGTATTTCGTCATGGATCCAAACTACCTTGCGGCGCCTGGCGAGGACTACCACAGCTTCCGGGCACTCGCCGAACGCAGCCAGATGGCCGATGCGATCAAGGACACCGCAGTGGTCACACAGGTTCCCGAGCTGGGCCCCGACTGGGAGCGCCAGGTCGACGCTCAGGCTGGATGGCCACATTTCAAGCTGGCGGACTTCGAGCGGCTCCGATCCGATTTCGGCGTGAATTGGGCGCTCGTCTCCTATCCTGCTCCTGCAGGGCTTGCGTGCCGCTGGCACAACGATTCCCTATCCGTGTGTCAGATCCCTGATTCCCAATCTCCCAATCCTCCCATCGGCAATTGATCCGATCCACATCGGATTTTGCGCGGGGAGGGTCTTTCCCCCAGAATGAATGCAGCAACACTCCCCGGCCCTGGAGCCCGGTCGATGCTGAATCTTAGCCAGCGCTTGATTCTCGGCTGCCTTCTCCTCGCCGCCTGTACAGCCGGTCTCGTGATTGCAGCGCGCCCCGCGTTGACGGCGGGTGGCGCGTGGTCTCTTGGTGTTGTGCTTGCGGCCATTTCGCTCGCGATCGGCGCGGCCACGATTGGCCTCGTTCTGTACCCTATTCACCGTCTGGCTCGCGACATCAAGATGATCGCCCAGGGCAATCTCGAACATCGCGTGGATTGGAACAGCCGGGACGACTTCGGCGTGATCGCCAGCGAGCTCAATCGGATTGCGGTGCGCCTACGCGATTTGCGCGACAGCGAGGCCGGCCGCAAACAGATGGAGTTTCAGCTGTCGGATGCCGTTCTGCAGTCCATCTTCGAACCCATCATCGTGACCGACGGCAAGGGGCATGTGCTCAAGGTCAATCAGGCAGCAGCGGAGATTCTGGGCGAGGCGGCAACAGATAGAATGGCGCTTTCGACGACGCCGGGAGGCGAGAAGATTCTGAGCGCCATTCGCGACGCCGTGGCGATGCAAAAAGCCGTCGCTGTGGAAGGAGAAGCCTCCTTGCTGCCGATGCGCATCGGCAACCAGGAGCGCAGCTATCGGCTGCGCACCACGCCCATGCGCGACTCCGAAGGGCGGCTGCTGGGGACCGTGACCACACTCGAAGACGTCACCAGCCTGCAGGATACGGACCGCTTCAAGACCCAGTTCATCGCCGTCGCCAGCCGCAAGCTCCGCGATCCCCTGCTGCGCCTGCGCCGTGGACTCTACGCGCTGGCGCAGGGCTACGGTGGGCAGCTGGAGCCATTGCAGACCGAACTTGTCGCTGCGGCAAGCAGCGAATCGGAAAAGCTCAACGACCTGATGACCGATCTGATCGGCGTCGCCGAGCTCGAAAGCGGAAAGCGCGAGTTGCATCCCGACCGGCTACGCCCTTTGCCCCTTCTGAACGAGGCGCGCGATCGCGTGTGCGAGGAGGCTTCGGAGAAGCACATTCGCGTCGAGGTCAAGGCCTTCGCCGATCTCTCCTATGTGCAGGCGGACAAACGTGCCGTTCGATCCATCTTCGACAACCTGATGTCCAATGCCATTCGCTACACACCCCAGGACGGCGAGATTCTGCTCGCAGCCGAGGAGATCAAGAACTTCGTGCAGTTCACGGTGCGCGATTCGGGACGCGGGATCGAAGCCGACCGCCTCGGAACGCTCTTCGATCGCTTCAATGCCGGCTCCGACAGTGGGACTGGGCTCGGACTTGCCTTGGTGCGGCGCCTCGTAGAATCGCTCGGTGGACAGATCGCCGTGGAGAGCCGGCTGGGACACGGCACTACCTTTCGATTCACGCTACCCGTGGCCGTGGTTGAGACCGTGCAGCATCCGGTCGAGGTGGGGTAGGGCCTGCTAACACTACTGGGATGGCGGCGACGGGAGCCGGTTCTTTCCAGTTCACGGAGTAAGGAGCGAACTGTAGTGGCCTACTGGAGAGACGCGCGACAACGAAATGGGAAGAACCGGCCCCGTCCCTTCGGGTTGCCTCGAAGACTCGACCATACTTTGTTCTCGCCCTCTACCGTGGTCCCGCAACTGCCATCGGGCTCGGCCTCGTCTGATCGAGTCTTCAACTGCAACGCCGTTCACCCCAGTAGTGTTAGCAGGCCCTGACGATGGCAGAGATCCAGCTCGAACGGCAGCAGGAACCAGCCAAGCTACGCATCTACCTCGGGGCAGCTCCGGGCGTCGGCAAAACCTATCACATGCTGAACGACGCACTGCTCAAGCGGAAGCAAGGCGTCGATGTGGTTATTGGTCTGGTCGAAACGCACGGACGCAAAGAGACAGCCGAGCAGATTCGCGATCTCGAGATCGTTCCCCTCAAGGTGATTCCCTATCGCGGCGTCGATCTGAAAGAGATGGACATCGATGCCATCGTCGCCCGTCATCCCGACACGGTAATCGTGGACGAACTGGCGCACACCAATGTCCCCGGCAGCAAGAATCGTAAGCGCTACGAAGACGTTCTGGAGCTGCTCGATGCCGGCATCAATGTGATGACGGCGGTGAACATCCAGCATATCGAGACGCTGAACGATGCGGTGAATCGGTCGGCGAACACGGTGATTCGCGAGACCGTGCCCGACAGCTTCCTCAAGCGCGCCGACGAGGTCATCAACGTCGACCTCACGGTCGAAGAGCTGCGATCGCGGCTGCGCGAGGGCAAGATCTACGCGCCGGAAAAGGTCGAACAGTCGCTGGCCAACTTTTTCCGCAAAGGCAATCTCAACCTGCTGCGCGAGCTCTCGCTGCGCGCCACCGCCGAGCAGGTGAGCACGCGCGCCTCCGATTACCGCCGCACCCAAGGGCTGGAGCAGGCGCCGGTCCCCGACAAGGTCATGGTCTGCCTGAGCACGCGCCCTGGGACGGAGCGGCTTATTCGCGTCGGCTCACGCGTTGCCGGCAGGCTCGCGACCAACTGGTACGCCGTCTACGTCGCGCGTCCCGAAGACGACAAGGGTCACGGCGATCCGGAGGCATTTCAGCGGATCGAGGAGTATCAGCGCATGGCCCGGGATCTGGGCGCACAAGTGGTGGTACTCCACGACAAGAACGTCTCCGATGCCCTGATCCGGTTTGCGCAGCAGGAGAGCATCTCGCACGTCATCTTCGGTCAGCCGGTGCGTTCGCGCTTCGACATTCTTCTGCGCGGCTCGGTGCTGAACAAGTTCCTCTCGGAGATTCGCGATGTCACTGTGCAGGTCGTGCCGATGCACAAGCCGCTGCGCAAGGTGTAAGTGCTACTGCTTCCGCATCGCGATCTCGAAGCCCATCCCGTCTTCGACGATGTCCACGTGCGCGAACTCTGTCTGCGCAAGCATCTGCTCAAACTCCGCGCGTGTATAGGCGCTCCGGATCAGCATCGTCTTGAATGCCATCTTGGTCAGAAACCGGTTGACCGGCGACAACTCCATCTTGTCTACAGCGTGACTCACATCGTCGGGCCGCGCGTCCCTGCTTAGATCGATCAGCAGCCCTCGCCCTCCCGGCTTCAGCACGCGACACATCTCCTGCAGTGCAGCCACCGGCTGGGCAAAGTTCTTAAAGGCAGCGCGGCAGAGCAGGAAATCGAAGCTCTCTTTCGGAAACGGCATATTCGACGCCGACCCCTCCACGAAGCGTGCATGGACGCCCGCAGCAGCCGCTTTCTCGGTCGCCATCTTCACAAACGTCCGGCTCAGGTCCATCCCTGTAATCGCATACGGCCCCAGCTTGGCCAGCTCAATGCAAAAGTAGCCAGGCCCCGGCGCCACTTCGAGCACACTGCTCCCCTTCGGCAGCTCGCCGGCGATCCTCCGCGCAAGATCGACATACTCCTTCATCATCTCGCCGGTGTTGTTCGCATACCACTTCGCCATCAAACCTTCAATCGGCCTATCGGCGTGCGGCTTCCTCATCGTTGTCGTCGTCATCGCTTTTCTCCTTTTCCGGGCGCAGACCGCCCCTGTGCGCGCAGCGGGTTCCGCCGCACACGATTTGCTCTTGCTTTTGCTGTTGTCCGAACGAGCGCTAGGCTCTGGCTTCTATTCGCAGAAGACGCGCACCTTCGTGGTGTTTCCGTCTTTGCCGTCGACATCGACGGTCAAATCTTCGAGGTGATCGATCAGCTCTTCGAGATTCTCCGGCTTGATCTGCGACAGCGTGATGGGCACGCCATGCTTGTTGAACGCCTCGTCGAGCTGATCGTGCGCCTGTTTGGGAATAAGTCCCGCAAGCCGCACACCCGCACGCAGCAGTTGCATCGGCACACGCACGTTGACAATCGTCTGGCCCTTCAGGCCGGTCGCGGATTCGTCGGCCTCGACCTGCACGCGCAGGTATTTGGCGCGCGCCCTGGCCTCGGCGCCGTTCGCGTTGTTCCCTGCCGGGGCACTGCCCGTGTGTGTACGGGGCGAGGCGCTGCTGTCCGGTTCAAGAGCGGCAAGCAAACGCTCCGCTTCGTCCGCGGTGATTTTTCCTGCAGCCAGCATTTCAAGGATCTGACGGCGATTCTCGTTCATAACAATCCTCCAAACCAATGTGCGGCACATGCCACCGTGTGGCGAGCAATCGGCAGCAGGCCAGCCAGCGTGTGCGCGATTCCTGCAAACCACGCGCTCACATGAGGAAGGGCAACCCAGGCCAATGCGAGCAAGAGAGCCAGCGGCACCAGCGCGTCTTCTCCACTCGGCCAAGCGGCGAGCAGTCGCTCGGCTTCGCGCGGGGTGATGCGGCCCATGGCAATCAAGGACAAAATGGCACGACGATCGTTGTTCATGGCGGTCCTCACAGAATCCGAACCGTGATGCGCTTTCCTTCGGCACAGACGCGCACATCGGTGCCGGGAAGGCTGCAGAGAAGATTCCAGAAAGTCGCGACTGCCTGCCAGAAGCTGACGCGCCAGACAAAGCAAGCCACAAACACGACCAACAGGGCGAACGGCGCCAGGAGGATCGCCGGAATCCACAACAGGAACAGCGGCAACCAAAGGTGAATACTGCGCCAGTGCGGATTCTCGACGTGGACGATAGCGATATTTGGAGTCATTTGAGAGCCTCCAGTTCGCGGATGGCATCGGCGGCCGTGATCTCGCCGTTCTTCAGCCTCTCAAGGACCTCGGCGCGCGAGGGCGATGGGTTGTTGTCGACGAATTCGAGCTGCCCGGCGATGCGGTTGAGGCGTGCCTTGATGGTCGGATAGCTGACGCCGAAGATCTGCTCCATCTCCTTGATCGAGCCATGGGAACGCAAAAAAGCGGTGATGAAGACCTGGTCTTCGAGGCTGAGCCGAACCAGTTCAGGCAGCGTGAAAGCGCCCTCGATGGCGATCTGCTTGTCCGGGATGCGGACGCGCTCGACGACCAGGGCAGACCCCTGAGCGAGCCTGAGAACGTCCTGCCAGTCGGAAGCTGATTTTGGGTCGTTCGCCATGCCCTTCACGCCTCATTTCTTGAGTACGAGACCCACTTTAATGGCAAATCTCAATAATTGCAAGAGTAATAATCAATAAAATTAAGTTTTATGCGAATCGATCTCGGAAATATCAATCCAGCCAGCGCCAATTTTCAACAAATCTGCCTCGCAACACCCCGCAGAACGCACAGCAAATGCTGTGATAACTTGAAGAAAGCGGTCGTACGAGCTCGTAGCTCAGGTGGTAGAGCAACGCCCTTTTAAGGCGTGGGTCCTGGGTTCGAATCCCAGCGAGCTCACCACGCTCAGAACCGCTGTTCCTCCCTGGCCTCTTTGCTTTGCGCCTTGGCCTTCTCTTTGCGCAACGCCCCCTCAACGGCATCCAAAGTCCGTAGGAAGAAGATCATGAAGTCGGCCGAGGTCGCCCAGTTCTGGGAAGCCAATGCGGAA
Organism: uncultured Acidobacteriaceae bacterium; assembly: GCA_963778705.1. GTDB lineage: Bacteria > Acidobacteriota > Terriglobia > Terriglobales > Acidobacteriaceae > Telmatobacter. The sequence continues at coordinate 350,175 of CAVZVM010000005.1, read as the reverse complement.
AACTGGACGCGCTTCGTGCGTGCCGGCTACGACGTCTACCGCGACGCCCAGAACACGCCTGCGTTTCTGGCCCTGCTGCCCGACCTGCGCGGGCTTTGCGGCCTGGACATCGGCTGCGGCGAGGGAGCCAACACGCGCAAGCTGGTGCGCCTGGGCGCGGAGATGCAGGCCATCGATGTGGCGCCTACCTTCATCCGCCATGCCAAAGCGCGCGAAGATGCAGCGCCGCTGGGAATTCACTATCAGGTAGCCAACGGCCAGGATCTTCCCTTCGCGAGCGAGACATTCGATTTTGCCACCGCATTCATGTCGCTGATGGACATGCCCGATCACGGGCTAGCCTTGAAAGAAGCTGCGCGCGTGCTGCGGCCGGGCGGATTCTTTCAGTTCTCGATCCTTCATCCCTGTTTTGCGCCGCCCTACCGGCGGGTAGTGCGCGATGCGCGCGGCCGCGTGCAGCATATCGAGGTGGGCCGTTATTTTGAGTCGACCAATGGCGTAGTGAACGAGTGGACCTTCACCAACCTGCCCGCGCAGGAGCGCCAGCGCGTGAAGCCGTTTCGCACGCCAATGTTCCATCGCACGCTGAGCAGTTGGGTCGACCTGATCTGCGCGGCAGGACTCATCGTCGAGAAGCTCGGCGAGCCGACGGCAAGCGTCGCGCAAGCGGCCGCGGAGCCCACCGTCGCTGATACGCGGGTCGCGCCTTTGTTTCTGCATATTCGCGTGCGGAAGCCGGCGTAGGCGTCGGACTAGGCAATCGTGCCGATCGTCAAGCCAATCACTTCGAGTAGACGGCCATCTGCCTGCAACTCAAGACTCAGCAGATCGATCAATCGTGCCGGATGCCGTCTCGCGCGGATAGTTGAAGAAGAGCTGATTGCCGTCGAGATCGTCGACCACCAGAAGCCGGTAGCCCCACTTACCCTCCTTGACCGGAGCGCCCTTGGCTACGAGTTCTGCACGCAGTGCATCCAGGGCGGCAACCTGCGCCTCCGGCTCGGCGTTCAGAGAAATGAACATCAGCCCTTTGCCAATCTTCTCCGGCCAATGATCGGCGAGGATCAGCGCGCAGCCCTGCCTGTCGACCTGTGCGGCCTGCGCTCTGCCGTCTTCGTCGTAGCGCCAGGGGCTCGTGAAACCGAGCCGATCCACGTAGAAACGGAGCGAAGCTTCGACGTCCTTGACGTGCAGGACGGGGCGCGCGAACCAATCTGTCATAGTCCATGATCCTCGAATTTTATGATCGCTACTCAAGAACGAAAGAGTAGACCGCGGCCGGATACGGACCAACCCGGAAGCTATTCCTTATTCAACAGCCCTGGCGCCGAGTTCTCATAAGAATCGTGACATCTGAATGCGGCAAGCATGGGATCTTCGGCCGTCAGCCGCGCGACTGGAGGTGCGCCTCAGAAGCGCGTCTCACAGCAAGTCGATGGCGCCATTCCCTCTGCCGTTCCGGACGGCGCACGAAGTAGTAGAGCAGTGCCCCAATGATATGCGTGAAAACGACGATGATGATCCAGACGATCTTGGTATTGCCCGTGTCAGCCTCTTTGGTGGCGCACTCGACGATCATGAAGATCCAGAAGATCGTGCCGGCGATCATACCGGCGATCGCGAGAAGGAAAAAGAACACGCCGATGAAGTTGCCGATCATGCGGGCAATTGTAAGCGAAGTTCGGGTGACCCGTTTAGCTCTGCTAGGGCGGCCCGATCAGACTTCGGTCTCACTTCCGTCAATCGAATGCGAACCTGTCTTCGGGTGCTCCTTCGTCCTGGCTCTGCTTGGGCGCGAATACCCCCTCCCCTGTGCTGGCAGGTCAAGGCTTCAGCCCTGACTCAGGGACGTCGCTCTTCGTCGCGCGGCCAGAAATGTATCTCCGAACACGCGCGCAGACGATCCGCAGCGATCTCCGGCGTGATGTCGCGCTGCGGCATGCCCAGCATTTCAAAGCCGACCATGAACTTGCGCACCGTGGCCGACCGAAGCAGTGGCGGATAGAAGTGCGCGTGGAAGTGACCTTCCGGATGCTCTGCGTTGTCCGTGGGGTTCTGATGGAAGCCCATGGTGTAGGGGAAGCTGGTCTCGAAGAGATTGTCGTAGCGTGTGGTGATGCGCTTCAATGCGTCGGCCAGCGCATCGCGCTCTTCGCCGCGCAACTCCGGCATCGCGCCCAGATGTCTCTTGCTGACCAGCAGCACCTCGAACGGCCAGACAGCCCACCAGGGAACGAGAACAGCGAAGTCGTCGTTCTCGAAGACAATGCGTTCGCCCGCGGATTGTTCCGCAGCGAGATAGTCGCAGAGCAGACAGTGCCCGGTGCGCTGGAGATGTTCGCGCTGGGCTTTCATTTCGGCAGCAGGCTCATCGGGGACGAATCCCGTCGACCAGATCTGGCAGTGCGGATGCGGATTGCTCGCGCCCATCATGGCGCCGCGATTCTCGAAGATTTGCACGTACTTGATCCAGTCGAGGGCGGAGAGTTCGGCGAACTCACTGGTCCACGCATCGACGACGCGCCGAATCTCGGGCTGGGTCATGCGCGCGAGGGTCAGACTGTGATCGGGATGGAAGCAGAGAACCTTGCAGAGGCCGCGTGCGGGCTCGGCGACAAGCAATGATGAGTCCGGCGATGCAGCATCCGAAGGTGGGTCCGGCAAAAGCGCCGCGTAATCGTTTACAAAACTGAAAACGGAATCGTACGCCGGGTTCACGGCTCCGCCTGCGCGCTTGTTGCCGGGGCACAAATAGCACTCCGGATCGAAGGCCGCGCCGGAACGCGCTGCAGTTTGCCCGACCTCGCCCTGCCAGGGTCGTTGCGTGCGATGCGGCGACACCATCACCCACGATTGCCGCAGCGGATTCCAGCGCCGGTGCGGGTACTGACCTTTCTTGTCCATATTTGCTCCGGGCCTGCTCCAGGCGACATTGTAAAGGGCGTGCCTGATCGATCAGAGACAGATCGGCGGAAATCGGTTTTGAGGCAGCTGCCTCACGACTGAAACGACTTTCCTTTTTCCTCGAGGGCTGCCTTCAGAATCGCCAGCGCTTTGGGCCCCATGCCGTGCAACGTGGCGAGATCCCTTTCGCGTGCTTTGGTGAGTTGGTCAAGCGTGGTGTATCCGGCGGCGGCGAGCGCACGTACAGCGGGCTTCGCCACTCCAGGCGGGAACGGCTTCGGCGCAGGTGTCGTCGTCTTCTTGGGCATGGAAAGGCCTCCAGTGATCGTTTAGTCGCGCTGTGCCTGTTCGTACCAACGGAGCACCCGCAGCGCGCGGAGCGTGTTCCAACGGCTCGCCTCGCCCACCGATTCACCGAGGGGAACTGCGAGTCCCTCGTCGTAGGAGCGTTCGAGCAGCCATCGACCGTCGGCTCTGCCGCTTGCTCTCGATCAGATGGATCGCTTCGCTCATGCGCGCGTCTGGCCGGACGCCAGAACACCGGAAGTAGTCGAGCGCACGGAGAATGTCGTAGCGATAACGCGGCGGGAAGGCGAGTTCCAGGAACTCCGGATTCACGACCTCGCCCGTAGAGAGCCGGCGGAAGAGGCTGCGTTCGAGAAGATACTCTTCGGCTCGGCGGCGGGCCGACGCGATCTGCGGAGCAAGCGGATCCGCGGGTCCCACAGCGCGCTCATATTCGAGCAGCCCCTCCAGCACGCAGATCGTGGTGTGGAACGAGGAGCGCGTGCTCTTCGGCGCTTCGCAGTTCCATCCGCCGTCTTCGAGTTGTTCGCCGAGCAGAAGGCGCGCCAGGCGCTCCGTGGGACGCCCGAAGTACGCGCCAATGGCAAGCGCACCTCCGTTGATGCAAGGCTCCTCCTCGCCTTCAAAAAAGGTGTTGCCACCGGTCTCCGGAGCACGCAACTCCCAGCGGCCTCCCACGTCGTTCCACCGCAAGCCAGCCTCCAGGCGCGCCATCGCCGCATCGACGGCAGGCTCTGCAGGGTCGACACCAGTTGCGCGCAAGTGGAGCAACGTGAAGAGCGTCGTCAACCAGATGCGAGCATCGGCCCGACGCCACGAGCCGTCCGATTCCTGGCAAGCGAGAATTGCGGCGCCAAGGCCTTCATGTGCAACGCGGGCGCGTTCGGCTGCGATCCCAGCTTGCGAAGCATCGGTGAGATCGCGCAACACTTGCCAGCGGAGGCCGGGGTCCGAATCGAGCAGCCAGTCAATCGTGTCCAGAATGCAGCTCCTAAAAATCCCTCTCGCGTTGTTTACCAGAAACTGTGGAACTGTGGGACTGTGAAAACAGCGGCTTTGAATCTGTTGAATTTAGCAGACACTCTTCCCGGATTTCACAGTTTCAAACGAGTGACACGCTGGTACTTCCTACTCCCAGAGTTGATTTCCCTGCTCGAAAAGAGCGCGACGATCCGTAACGGCCGGTGAGTCTCGTTAGGGCTCTACGGGCTGCAGTTCATTCCAGCTTCCCGAAAGCGCCGAGTTCGGATTGAAGTTAGGGTCATCGCTCATCACATACTGATTGGCGCCATTGAGCCAGGCGTGGCCGTACTGGTTGCTCAGTTCAAACGTGCGCCCCGTCGAGGGATCGCGGTAGGTCTGCACATCCCGAAGGTTCTGGTCCGTGGCGTGAAAGCCAATATCCGAGACCCTCTGGGCATTGGCGCTCATGTGCAAGTACGTCTGGGTGATGAAGTTGTCCAGGTCGGCCTGGATCCTGTCCATGGCGGCCTCTTTATTGGCTTGTGTTTGGTAGTAACTGGCAATCCACTTGTTCGTAAAGGCTGTATAGCGAGGCAGGGGTTGAATGGAACTGATCACCACCTTGAACAGCTTGTCGTTGGCATCGAGCTCGCCCTTCGGCGCACCCAACGCGACTTGGCCGACGGCGTGGAGATCGTAGAGAAATCCTTGACCGACGCGATAGGTCTGGGTCACGAGCGCCACGGAGTACCAGAGTTCCATCGGCTTGTCGTCTTTTTGAAACGCGAGCCGTACCCGGATCGCGTCGACGCGCGCGCCGCCGTTGCTGGCGTCGGCTGGCGGCAGCCCATTGCGTTGGCGCACGATCTGTTCGAGGACGGGGAACGGCTCGACCGAGACTACGGTCATCGCGGGTTTCAAGTCGCTCAGCACGAACTGGCGGAAATATTGCTCTGCGTTCAACGGTTTCGACACAGGGCAAAGATCGTTCGTCTTATTCCCGGTGTGCGTCCGCCGGTTAGGATCGGTGAGCTTGTGCAACTCCCCCGGATCGTCGGAGTATTGCCAGGCGTAGTTGGGAATCCCTTGGAATTTGGTGACGGAGTCTGTGCTCGTGGCTTCCCAAAATACTGAAAAACCTTCGCTGAAACAGCCTGTCTTACCGGCGAACATATGGACCGCACCCTTGAAGTCCCAGGTGCTGGGAATCAACATTTCAATTGCTGGGGATGGCGTCTTATCGTAGTCAGGGTCATTCACCATGATCTGCGCCTTCTTCAGAATCAGGTAAGAGCCCGGAGCGGCACTGCCGGAGACGGCAGCATGTTTGGCAGAGATTGGCGGGGGCGCTTGAGGGGCGGGCGTCGACGGCGCGGGCGCGCTCGCCTCTGGCAGAGAGGGCGTGGCCGGGGCGACAGTTCCGGGACTAGCGTCACCCCCGGATCCTCGCATGGCTTTGACGATGACCTGCTTGCAGCCGTCCGAGACTTCCGCTTGGTGCTGTTTGAGACAAGCGATGATCCGTCCTCCGCCCGATGGAACCCCGGCACACAGCTTCTGCACGTCAGAGGCGCACGCGGTGCGCGCGTCGGCCAAGGCCTGCGGCGACAAGGCCTGCGCGAACGACAACTGGGGTCCCAAAACGCCGTCCACAATTCCTGCGATCGCCAGAACGACGGCGCATCGGATGAACACCTTTGCTGCTCTCGACATCAGTGTCTCCTCCTTGAGGGCAACCGCTCACGCTGGCGAAGCACAGCAGCGGCCCACTTAATAAACTACCCTGCTCAGGACAGGGGCCAGGGCACCCATGTTTTGGGTGATCGACGCTTCCGGAGCCTGGATCACGGCCCGAGAATACGAAATGCAGATCCTCCTCGCTTCGCACGAGAAGAAGTAATGAGTGGCCTGTAAAAATCTTCTGTTAGCCGCTGAACGGCTACCCTCCATCTGCCGATAGTAACTGCGGAAAGCTGCCGCCGAAGGCACTCCAATCCCCGAGGCCTCAGAATGACCGTCTCGACGAGATCCGCGCCAAGCATTCTCCTGTTGTTGTGCAGTTCTATGGCGATTCTGATGACGCTCACCGGCTCGGTCATCTTGATCGGCATGCGCCTATCCGGCATCTTCGTTCGCGGCGAGAAATTCATCGGAGCGATCGACGCCATGTCGATTGCACTCATCTTTGGTGGAATCGCCGTCGCTCTCAAGTCAATCGAATTCCGCCTCAAAGAAGAACAAGATACATCCATGGACTGATGGCACACGCCGACTGTTCAACGACCAGCGCTTTTGAACACCCAGCCAACCAGAAAGCAGCTCAAGAAAAGAGTTAGTTCCGGTGGGGCCAAAACCCGCCGAGAGCTTGTTGAATCATAGAAGATCGACGCCGGCTCGATTCCGCTCACTGCGGCCCGCGATTACACCGCGCTGACGGTGCAACTGGCGGCTCAGGTGCGTTTTGCGGGCTCTACGGCATGTTCAGGTCGACCTCTAACACGACCTTTGACGAATCTTCGCCATGGTTTGTTACTTTCTCATCCGCCACAAGGGACCCAAGGCGGCTCAAAGTCGCGGAACCGTTCCATAATTGATCTTCGCGGGAGGGAAACATGGCAGGATGCCCATCGTGCCAACACGAGGTCTCTGTACTTTTCGATTCGATCCGCCCTGCGATCTTCTTGCAGAATATGTTCCGGTCACCCGCAAGCAAAGTTTTCATCTGCAGACATTGCGGCGCAGAACTTACGATGGCGACTTCAGGTTTCATCGTCTGCCAGGTGGCATTTGTCGTCATCGTCATTCCATGTGCGATCGCTTTTGCTCGCCTTCAGACGTGGCTTCTCAATTCCTCCCAGGTGTTTCATCAGCTTTCTACAGAGTTTCCGAACATGACCGTGGTCTTGCTCTGGATTCTCCCCACCTTGATTGTGACTCTTATTGTTTGCGCTCAGTTCGCTCAACACTTTGTCGAATTTCGACGAGCGGTGTGACCGCGTGCAATTGGCTCCCCGTCATCTTGAGCCAAAGGCAACCGTTCAGGAAAACAGTCAAACGGGAGTTGCGCCATTTCTGGTTACGGGAGGATTTTGCTACCACTCGGACCGAGAGGTCAACTCGCCAAGCGGTTCACGCTAAAATCGTACAGTGCGCTAGCGTCGAGATTTTATGACAAGGTACTCTACTGCTGCCCAGTTGGCGATAGTCGCAATTTGCGCAGCCCCTCTCCTCATGTGCCCAGCAACTCGGTGTGCTTCTCAACAACATCAGCCAGGTTTCGCCAAGGATGAGGCTCTGAGCAGGTCTCTTCGGAACTATGTCGGGGCACCCACCGATGAAACGAGGACGACGAGATACTCTGCCGCATTCGTTGATCTGCAGGGTGATGGAAAGCGTGACGCCGTTGTCTACCTAACCGGTTCTGCATGGTGCGGCTCAGGCGGCTGTACGATATTGATTCTGGTGCCTGAGGGCGATTCGTTCAAGGTGATTGCGAAAATGCCGGCGGTTCTGCCTCCGATCTCCGTACTGACGGGGAAATCGAACGGTTGGCACGACATTTGCCTTGTCACCGGACGGCCGCTCGACGAGGCGGTGCTCTCTTTCAACGCTAGGACCTATCTGAACAAGGGACCCCGTCGATTGAGCGACCAGAGTCAAGGAGAAGCTGTGATTACTGAATCGACCCAGGATGTCGCCTTGTACTAAGCCGGTAACGGGCTGTGACAAACATGAGTAGAGACGGAACGTCTTCTCTCCGACACCCAACGCCAACGCCTCCGGTCGGTTTACTCCCTACCCGGAATGTATGGTCCGCCGCCGTTTTGCAAGCGAAGAATGAGGATGACAGAATTGGTCTGCGCGAATGTGTCCGGCCTTTGTTGGAGTAGCGATCTCCTGGCCTGAATGGAATGCGCTGCGCCCTCGTCCTTTTTAGTAACGCTGCCTTTGGAGGCATCTTCCGAGTACAGGTTTCGGGAGCGCCGGGATCGACCGTTTTTGCCATCTCATGGTTCGCCAGCAAACCTGGCAGGAATCTCAAAACTCCGATCAGCCGCCGTTGGACTGCAGATGTGGGAATCGCGTCAGCGATTTCCAAGCCTGGCGCTTGCGCCAGGCGTCATTTGCAGGCCATCAGGCTGCAACTGTTTGTGGTAATTGCGGCGGCCGATAGGCTTCTCCTTTGTACAAAACCACCCAGGCCATGCGCGCCATCTTGTTGGCTAGCGCCACTGTCGCCACCTGAGGGCGCTTGCGTGATGCCAGATTGGCCAGCCACGTACTCAGAGCCGAAGTTTGTTTGGTTCTCTGCAGCAGCACCGAATGGGCTCCCTGCACGAAGAGCTTTCGCAGGTATTTGTTCCCGCGCCTGCTGGTACCAGTCAGCTTTTGCTTGCCTCCGGTGGAGTGCTCGCCCGGAACCATCCCCCAGCCAGGCTGCGAATCCGCGACCCTTCTTGAAGGCAGCCCCGTTGCCGATAGCCGCGACTGTAGCCGTGGCAGTGATCGGACCGATGCCGGGGATAGCGACCAGGCGCCTGCATGGTTCAAGTTCGCCGCAGATGCGCACGATCAGCTTGTCGGATTCCTCGATCTGCCCGTGCAGATACTGCATCTCCAACCGCAGTTGTGTCAGCAGTACACGCAATGCGCCCGACAGCTTGTTGTCGGGGTCTTCCAGGATACCGGGTAGAGCCGCTTCAATATGCTGGCGCCCCTTGCGGATGGTGATTCCGCGCTCCAGCAGCAATCCGCGCATCTGGTTGATCACCGCGGTGCGGCGCACCACCCACCGCTCGCGTACCCGGTGCAGCGACTGCAGGTCGAGCTGGTCATCAGACTTGATCGGAACAAACCGCATCGTGGGCCGGGTTACAGCCTCGGAACACGCTTCGGCGTCGATGTAGTCGTTCTTGTTCGTCTTCACGTACGGCTTCACATACTGTGCCGGCATCAGACGCACATCGTGCCCCTGTTCCCGCAGAGCGCGGCCCAGAAAATGAGATCCTCCGCAGGCCTCCATCCCGATCAGGCACTCGCGGAGGTTCGATGTAAAGCGCAGCAGTTGAGTCCGTGAGCACTTCTTGCGAACTACAACTTCACCGCGTGCGTTGACGCCAACAAGGTGAAAGACAGTCTTCCCTAAATCGATGCCGATCGTGCGAATCTCCATGGAACACCTCCTCTGCTTACCTCTACACCCCCCGAGGGGCTGAGGCGGCGGACCATGCCAGTAGTAGCACCAAAAACCGGGTCCCTTCCGGATCGGCCACGCCTCGCCGAGAGGGACAAATCATCCCGGGTGCAGGTGCGGGTCGTTATGCGGTCGGCTTGGGCGGCGGAGGCATACTGGCCAGAAACTTTTCTGCGAACTGCACACTGTACTGCTCGAGCAGTTCCCTCACCCGGCCGGCGCGCGGCGAACGAACGATCAATCCCGCGTGGTGATGCTTCTTCATGCGGTAGACGATCTCGGGCGCGTCGAAGCTCGAGGTATCAGGCTCCGCCGTTTTGGCGAGACAGAGGACGCTGCCCGCATAGTCCGATCGCGCCGCCGGACAAACGTAGCGCTCACCCCGCAGAGCAGCCACTTCGAGCCGGGCCCACTCGCGCCAGAGATTGATGCCGGTCGCGGTCTCGACCAGATCGGCGATAAAGGCGCCACCGACCCGGGCGGCGATCTCGAGAAAGTACACGCGGCCGTCGGCGTGAGCGCGAATGTATTCGGCGTGGGTGACGCCGCGGACCATGCCCAGCGCGGGCGCAAGTTTGGCATTCAGGTCGGTCAGTTTGTGCCAGTCCTCACTCTTGCGATCGACGGTACGAGTAGTGAAGACGCCGCCCTCATGCATCACCTGCATCGGAGGCCGGCCGTACTGATGGGCAACGGAGAAGACAACCTTCGACTCGCTCACGATGGAGTCGACGTGAAAGATGTCGCCGGGAACGAACTGCTCCAACAGGAAGCGGCTCTGCTCGTCACCCAGCTCATCGAGTGTGCGCCACAGCCGCTCCGGCTCCTCTATTTTGCGGATGCCCAGCGCCGAGGCCTCGGCACGGGGCTTGAGCAGCCAGGGCGGCTGCACGTGGGCCATGTAGGCGCGCAGAGCGTCGTAGTTGAAGACCCCGCAGAACTCGGGAACCAGAAAGCCCATGCGATTGGCGGTGGTCCGCATGGCCAGCTTGTCGCGATAGCAGTTGGCCGTGCTCAGATTCATGCCCGGCAGGCGCATGTGTTCGCGGATGAGCGCAGCAGTTTCCTGATCGAATTCGTCCAGAGCTATGACCCGATCGAAGCGGCGGCCCCGCGCCATCCAGGAAACGGTGTTCAGGATTTGCTCGCGGCTGGCTTCGTCCCGAACCGCCGCCACGTCTTCGATGGCTTCGTAGGGCCAGTCGGCATGGCGCAGTTTTTCGACCGTCAACAGGGTGGGACGCACGCCCAGCTCGGCGCACTGGCGTAAGAAGTCCTGCCCTTTCTCATAGCTGGCAATGCAAAGGAATCGCTGCGGAGTTTCCGGCATGGCGTCCCCAACGTTGGTGCGCGTGCACCGATAGTTCTACCATAGACGCTGCGGCTTGCAGTTGATCGCCGCGTGAAAGGGATTCGTCGATGCTCTCAGCCGCCGCCATTGTCGATCTGCAGGACAAACTGACCAGCGCGTGGCACCTGGACGACGGCAAAGGGGGCCTTGTGGCGGCTCCAGGACAAGAGCATCCGTCCTCTCATGCGGGATCGGGATTTCTGGTCCGCGTCGCGCGACAGCACCGGGCCAACTTCGATCTCTGGCATATCGAGGATGAAGCCCGCACTCCCGGCGCAACCGACGCGGCTCTGGCCGACATAAAGCGGCGCATCGACGCAACCAACCAGCTGCGCAACGACCTCGCCGAGGACCTCGACCGAACGCTGATGGAGTGGCTCGCTGGGCGCGGCCTGCCCGAGCCCGAGGCTCCTTTGCACTCCGAGTCGCCGGGACTGATGATCGATCGGCTCTCCATTCAGGCGCTCAAGATCTACCACACGCGCGAAGAATCGGAACGGGCAGAGGCTCCCGAAGGCCACAGTGAACGAAATCGGGACCGGCTGAAGATTTTGGGGGAACAGCGCGGAGACCTGGCTGCCTGCCTGGACGCGTTGTGGCGCGAGACCCTTGAGGGGAGGCGCCGGTTCAAGCTTTACCGGCAGCTCAAGATGTATAACGACCCCTCGCTCAATCCCGCCATCTATCGAAAAAGCGCCTGCGGCAGCGACGACTGATGCCGCTGGCCTCGGCCCGAAATTTGACGTTCCGGCGTCGAGTGGGTATAAAGATGGCTCTAGTGACGCATTTTTGGCGTGGGGGCAGCGAGAGGATTTCGCCAGGCCCGGTTCGCCAGGAAAACCGCGCCCATGACTGAAGAATGATGACGCAAGAAGCCAGATCCGCGGGAAGCCGCAAAAAGACTCCCTCTCCGACAGCCAAATCCGGCAGCTCCTCCGCGCCGACTTCTGCCTCACTGCAGCAATATCAGTCGGCCGTGCAGCTGGTGCAGCAGGGTAAATACGACAAGGCCCTCACAGCGCTTGAGAAGCTGATGTCCACGGCGACACCCGAGATTGCCGAGCGCTGCCGCATGTATGTGCAAACCTGCCACCGCCAGATCGCCAAAGCCGGCCTTGCCTTCATCACTCCCGAAGAGCGGTACGACTACGCTGTGTCGCAGTTGAACGGCGGCTACTTCGAGGAGGCGGGGGATCAGTTCCGCGGGATCATCGCCGATTTTCCCAAAGCCGACTACGCCTTCTACGGCCTGGCATTGCTCGATTCCATTACTGGCCGGACACAGGGATGCCTGGACAACCTGGCCAAAGCAATCGAGCTGAATCCCAAGAACCGCTTGCAGGCAAGGTCGGACAATGACTTCCAGAATATGGTGGACGATCCGCGCTTCACGGAGCTGCTGTATCCTGAGATTCCGTAATTAGTTTGTGAGCTTTGTGCCGTCTTTAAAGACTGACCTACAGAACCCGCAACCATCCCAGCTCTCTTCGAGCGCATCTCAAACGGCGATGCGACCTTTGCGCGTGGTGGCGATGGGTGGTGGCACAGGGCTTTCTACCCTGCTGCGCGGGCTGCGACGGCATGTGAGCGTACCCGGCCTGGCCAGCGCCGAACCTTCGCAGATCGCGGACCTTTCGGCGGTGGTGACGGTGACCGACGATGGCGGCTCTTCGGGACGCCTGCGCAAAGACTTCAACATGCTGCCCCCCGGCGACCTGCGCAACTGCATGGTTGCGCTGAGCGAAGAAGAAGACCTGCTGGTGCAGCTTTTCTCGCATCGCTTTCGCGGGGGCAATGGGTTGGGCGGACACAGCTTCGGCAACCTCTTCGTGGTCGCATTAACCGAGCTGACCGGCGACTTTGCCCACGCCATCCAGCTGGCATCGAAGATTCTCGCTACCCGTGGCCGGATCTATCCCGCAACCACAGCCAATGCGACAGTCGTGGCGCGGATGGACGATGGCTCCGAGGTCCGTGGAGAAACCAAGATCACGGCCAGCCGCAAGCGCATCGCGGAGCTGACGCTCGATCCACCGGACGCCGCTGCCTTGCCCGAAACGATCGATGCCATTGAGCGTGCCGATCTGATCACGGTTGGCCCCGGCTCTCTCTACACGTCGCTCATCACCAATCTGCTGGTGCAGGGTATTCCCACCGCACTGGCCTCGGCACGGGGTACGCGCGTTTATATCTGCAACCTGATGACCCAGGCCAACGAGAGCCTGGGCCTGACGGCTTCGGAGCACATCGAGCGCATCTACGAGCACACCCGGGCGCCGATCTTCGACTATGCCATCGTCAATACCGCGCCCTTCTCCGCGGATACCCTGGCACGCTACGCGAAGGAGAATGCTTCGCCGATCAAGGCGGACATCGACCGGATTGAGTCGCTTGGCGTGCACTGCATCGTCGGAGAGTTTGCCATTGAGGAAAGCGTGGTCCGGCACAACGCGAACCGCGTGACGGCCGATTTGCTCGCGCTGGGCCACGCGACCCGCCACCGGGTCTAACCATTCCAGAATCGCGTTCTTCCCTGAGACGAACCGGGGGCACTCCCGAGCCCGAGATCCTTCGTGGAAGTCTTCCGGCACGATGAAAGAGCGGGGACAACCTTTCTTGACGGTTTGCATCTGAGTGGGTGTGGGATGTGCCCTGAGCAGCCCTCCCCGTTCCCCCAGATCTGCCTAAGCAACTTTGCAGCCAGTAGCCTTCGGGTCGCTGGCTGCATTTGTTTTTGGGGCAATCCGTCCCTGCCTGCTCTCTTCCCTGCATCCTCCTTTTAAACCCAAAGCACCTTCCGGCATAGCCGGAGGCTTATGGTTCGTGGTCCCTGAAGGGGCCGGCGTAGAGGCTTGGTTCCGGGGGCCTGTGCAGAAGCTTCATGCCGGCTGCAGCCCGTCGCCCGCGCCGTAGGCGCAGTGGTGTTTAGCCCCGCGCTTCAGCGTGGGGTGCGCGAAAACAACAATTCACACCGAGTCCCGTAGGGACGGCGCTCATCCCTCTCATGTTTTCTCGAGAAGAGTGAAAAAACACAACCCGGGAGCCACAACCGAACATGTCAAACTTCTACTGCCATCCGGCAAAGCCGCGGGCCTCTCGCAATCGAATAGTAACGCTTGTGGTACCATCACGCTTGTGATCGAAAGCGAAACGAGAGCCAGAATGGCTCTTACAAAGGAATTCAATGAGACGATCAAATCGCGCCTTCAAGGGAGCGTCCGCTTCCGCCGTGCACTGCTCCGCGAAGCCCTCAGTTGCATGATCGCTGGCGATGTCGAGACCGGAAAGTCGGTACTCCGCAAATACATCAATGGCACCATCGGATTTGTGAAGCTGGGGGCGGACCTGGGACGCTCCCCGAAGGCGCTCATGCGCATGTTGGGCCCGACCGGAAATCCGCAGGCGAAGAACCTCTTCGAGCTCGTGGCGCACCTGCAAAAGGTGGAGGGCACGGTGCTGGAAGTGGTAGACCGGGCGGCGTGAAACACAACAAGCCCACGATACGGGGCACCCTTCTTCCCTAACCAGTTCTCACCTGCTGATTCCTCAGCCTTCCACCGTTCTCTTCAACTGCCCGCACGCAGCGTAGATGTCTCTTCCCCGCGGCCTACGGACATAGACCGGCACGCCTCCCGCACCCAGGGTTTCCCGGAAGCGCTCAACAGCGTCGGACGAAGGCATCGCGTAGGGAACGCCGGGCCCAGGATTCCATGCGATCAGATTCACCTTAGCCGGCAGGCCACTGCGGCGAACGACCCGAGCAACTTCGCTAGCATGTTCGGCCCGATCGGTCACACCGCCCAACAGGACATATTCAAAGGTGACGCGTTCGCGCGGGCGCAGGCGCACCAGACGAACCGCATCGACAACGGCTTCGATGGGCCACTTCCGATTGATGGGCATGATCTCGCTGCGAACCGTGTCATTCGGAGCGTTCAGGCTGACGGCCAGCTTTGGCCGCACCTCCGGAGGTTCTTGTGCGAACCGTTCGATGCCCGGCACGATGCCCGACGTCGACACGGTCATGCGCTGCGGGCTGATGCCCACTTCATGCACCAGCAAGCGCACCGCAGCCATCCACGGCTCGTAGTTGAGAAAGGGTTCTCCCATGCCCATGAACACGAGGTTCACGCGATCTTTGCCGATCTCCACGCCGTGCCGGTCGAGAACCGCAACCACCTGCCCCGCGATCTCACCCGCCGTGAGATTGCGCTGCAAGCCGAGTTTGGCTGTCAGACAGAATTGGCAATTGACGGCGCAACCGATCTGGCTCGAAACACAGATGGTGGCACGATTCCAGCGCCGGCGGTCGCTGCGGGCCTCGCCGCTTTCGGAGTCCCCTGCCTCACTGCCGTCGCCGCTTTCGCCCTCATCCCCCTCGGGCATCCAGACGGCTTCGACGGTTTGAACTTCTGCAGGTCCCGACCCAACCGGTCCAGTGCATTCCACCAGGTAACGCTCTGTCCCATCATCCGAGACAAAGTTCTGTGCCATTTTGGGCCTGCCAATTGCCCAGCCCTCGGCTGACAGCCGCTCCCGGAGCGCCTTGGGCAGCGTCGTAACCTGGTCCAGCTCCGTAACCCTCTGACGGTACATTGCTTCGGCCAGCTGCCGTCCCCGCCATGCTGGCTCGCCCAGCCGCACCACCAGTTCACCCAGTGCCTGGGCCTCCAAACCGAAGAGTTTCGCCCCGCTTCCCCCTGCAGGGGGGTTGGTGTCTAATTGAAGAAGTCGATCTGAAGGCGCGCTCACGGCTGGGCCCAGCATAGAGCATTTCTTCCCTCCCATGCAGCCCCCGGCAAACCTGACTCGCTTGTATCGGTTCTTTTTCCAGTATCCAAGAATCCAAAGAAGTATCCTGTCGCGCTCGCAAGTCGGCTGGCAGCTGCCAAGTCTGAAACAGAAGACCATGATCAACGAACGCAATTTACGACGCACGGTATTGCCCAACGGGCTGATCGTTCTGACCGAACGGATGGAGCACCTGCGCTCGGTGGCGATGGGTGTGTGGATCAAATCGGGCTCGCGGTGCGAGCCGGCCGAGACCAACGGCATCTCTCATTTCGTCGAACACATGGTTTTCAAGGGAACGCGTTCCCGCTCGGCCCAACACATTGCCCGCGAGATGGATTCGATCGGCGGCAACCTCGACGCCTTTACCGGCAAAGAAACGATCTGCTTCAACGTGAAATCGCTGGCCGAGCATGTGCCGATTGCCTTGGACGTGCTGGCCGACCTGGTGCTGAACCCGACGTTCGCCGCGGGCGACATCGAGCGCGAGCGTGGCGTGATCCTGGAAGAGATCAAGATCGACGAAGACAATCCCGACGTGCTCGTCCATGAGCTGTTCACGCAGAATTTCTGGAAAGACCACCCGCTGGGAAAGCCGATCCTGGGCACGACAACCACCGTGGGCCGTCTGGATCAGAACAAGCTCTTCGACTATCACACCGGACGTTTTCTCGGTGGCAACATGATCTTCTCCGCGGCGGGCAATCTGGAGCACGACGCCTTTGTGAGCGCGGTAACCGAAAAGTTCGCAGCACTGCCGTTGGGCAAAGCCGTTCCTGAAGAGCATGCGCCCGAAGCCAGCGCGCGCATCATTCTGAAAAACA
The DNA here is from genome assembly GCA_963778705.1 of uncultured Acidobacteriaceae bacterium. GTDB lineage: Bacteria > Acidobacteriota > Terriglobia > Terriglobales > Acidobacteriaceae > Telmatobacter. The sequence goes on along the minus strand of CAVZVM010000005.1, from coordinate 333,842 downwards.
AAAAGGCGCTGGAGCAGGTGCAGATCTGCCTCGGCGTACCGGCGCCGGCGATTACCGATGAGAACCGTTATGTCACGCTGATTCTCAACACGGTCCTCGGCGGCGGCATGAGTTCGCGGCTATTCCAGACCATCCGCGAAGAGCGCGGCATGGTGTATTCGATCTATTCCGATCTCAATCCCTATCGCGACACGGGCACGCTGTGCATCTACGCCGGCACTTCGGTGGGCAAAGCGCTGGAAGTTGTCGACTTGATCATGGCGGAGTTGCGCGCACTGAAAGAGACGGCGCTGGGTGAGGAAGAACTGAAGCGCGCAAAAGACCAGCTCAAGGGCAACATCCTGATGGGCCTCGAGAGCTCGAACTCGCGCATGGCGAACCTGGCGCGGCAAGAGATGTACTTCCAGCAGTTCTTTACCGTGGAAGAGATCACGGCGCGCATCGATGCCGTGCAGGCCGACGCGGTGCAGGCCATGGCGCAGCGGCTCTTCGACCCCAATCGGATCGCCGTCACCCTTCTGGGGCGGCTCGACGGAATCAAGCTGACGCGCAAGCAGTTGGTGTGCTGAATACAGTCATCAGCTAGCCTTTAGCTTCTAGCTGTGGACTTCCGGCTGGATCTTCTCTCAACGAGCCAAGCCAGCTCACGACCCACAGGAGTTTTCGGCCGCGTGTGAGCTAGGAGCTAACGGCTAGAAGCTGACGGCTGCTTCTTGAGCGCTCCATTTCCCTTCTGCGTCCATACGTTGTAGCATTTTGTCGGATGGACCGGCGTGCCGGCCCGCAGGATGAGGCTTCGGATTCTTATGAACGGCAAGTTCCCTCTTTTTGGCAGGCAGCGCCGCGCGTACGCGGATCAACAGGCAGACGGTTCTGCGTGCCCAGATCGAAAGAAAAACGGCTTCACTCTGATGGAGCTGCTCATCGTCATCTCCATCATCCTCATCCTCATGCTGGTGGCGATCCCGACGGCAGGCAAGATTCGCAAGCACGCCAACGAGCTCTCCGCGGTCAAATCGCTGCAGACGCTCGATCAAGCCGAATCGATGTACAACTCCGACTATCCGGCCAACGGGTTCGCCTGCTCTCTGACCGCACTCGGCGGCGACCCCAGTGCAGGTGCGCCAAGCCCCACCGGCGCCCAGATGATCAATGGCGAACTCACCACGGGCATCAAGTCGGGCTACATCTTTAACATCACAAACTGCACCAAGTCGACCGCCAACAACTCTGAGCGCGTCACCGGCTACACGCTGACCGCAGTTCCGGCAACAGTGGGCCGCACCGGAGATCGCGGCTTCTGCCTCGAAGCGGGCGGCTCCGTCAAAGCCGATCCGGCCGGCGGCACCAATTGCACCCAGATGGTGCAATGAGAAAAACCAGGGAACAGGGATCAGCGATTAGGGATCAGGCTCGGCGCAATCGCCGTGTGCGCGGACGCCAGACGCGGCGAAGCGAATCACTCTTCGCACTGGGTGCGATCGTTCTGATCGGGGTATTCGCTCAGACCTCCGCGGACCTTCGCGCCCAAACCGCACCCGATGTGCACACCGTTGCACAACTGGTCGACAGCCACTACAACAAGCTGCACTCCCTCCGCGCCAACTTCACCGAGAGCTACGAAGGCCTTGGCATGACGCGCACCGAGAGCGGCACTCTCTCGCTGCTCAAGCCCGGCCGCATGCGCTGGGACTACACCGCACCGGCTGGGAAAATCTTCCTCATCGACGGGAAATTCGCCTGGTTTTATGCTCCAGGCTCGGCACAGGTCCAGCGCATCTCGGCAAAACAGCTCGACGATTTTCGCTCACCGCTGCGCTTTCTGCTCGGTCACACGCAGCTCGAAAAGGAACTGACCGGATTGCAACTGACCACAGGCGTGCACGGAGACTACGTGCTCACCGGCCAGCCGAAGGGCCAGGAGAACCGCGTGCGCCGGGTGACTCTAACAATCGCGCCGAAGAGCGGGGCCATTCAAGGCTTTGAGATCGAAGAAGTCGATGGAGCTGTAACACGCTTCACCTTCACGGACGAACAGCTCAATCTCGCGCTTCCCGAGAGCTCATTCCATTTCACGCCGCCCGCCGGAGTGCCGGTGGTGGATACCCTGCCGCCGGCGTAAAAGGGCAGTCGCAAGCAGCAAGTCGTCAGTTGCAAGCCGTGACCTCGGCCGCGAAGCGCGTCACTGACTACTGGCTGCTTACCACTGGCGACTGCTTCACTCGTACCGCAGCGCCTCGATCGGATCGAGGTTCGCAGCCCGGATGGCGGGGATCATGCCGCTGACCAGACCGGTGATGGCCAGAATCACAGTGGCCACAATGACCGACACGGGCGAGATCCTGAGATAGATGTCCGCGGCCTCGGCGTGCTGCGCCATGGCGCTGTAGAACGTGATCCGCCCGATCATCATGGAAACGAGATAGGCGAGAAGTATCCCGGCCATTCCACCGACGGTGGTGATGACGAATGCCTCAGCCAAAAACTGCAGCAGGATATGTCTCTTTCGCGCGCCCAGCGCCTTTTCCACGCCGATCTCGCGCGTGCGCTGCTGCACCGCAACCAGCATGATGTTCATCAGGCCGATGCCGGCGATGCCCAGCGTCAGCGCGCCAACCAGCGAGAGCAGCACCTGCAGCGCGACCGACAGAATCGTGAACTGATGCAACTGGGTCAGAAGATTGGCGACATAGATGGCGTTGTGATCCGAGGGCCTGAAGTGGTGCGTCGCCCCCAGCGTCGCGCGCATATTCTTCTCCGCCAGCAGATAGTCGCCGGTGTAGTTGAACCAGATGCCATCGAGATACTTGGTGTCCTTGATGTCGCTCATGGTGCTGAAGGGGACGTAGACTTGGCGATTGCGATCGCTCTGTTCGCCTTCCTGCATTTTGGGCGCGAGGACGCCGACGATGGTGAAGAGTACGCCGTTGAGGCGAATGCTCTCGCCCACTGCCCATGCGCCGGAGAAGAGCTTGGTCTTCGCTTCCGACCCGATCACGCAGACATGGGCGCGTTGCTCGTCTTCCGCGCCGTTGAAGAAGCGTCCCTGATCGACATCCAGCTTCCAGATGTCCTGAAAGACCGGCCGCACGCCGTTGACCGTCCAGGTGTAGGTGTGCAGGTCGTTCTGTACGGGCACGTCTTTCTGCACCTGCTCGGAGATGTGGATGATTCCCGGCACCGAGTTCGAGATGCGGTCGACGTCGTCCTCGGTGAACCGAACCTGAACACCGGATTTCTCGCCGCCTGCCTGCTCGCTGGTGCGCCCCGGGAACACGCCGATGATGTTCGTGCCCCACTGGGCGAAGATGGCCTCGATGGCGCGCGTGAACCCGGCGCCGTAGGCCAACAGAAGCACGACGGTGGCGATGCCCCAGGCCATGCCGATCATGGTGATGGCCGTGCGCCGCCGGTTGTAGAGCATCGCTTCCCAGGCCTGGCCCCAGATATCTCGCAACATAAGGTACAGCTCCTAGCTACTAGCCTCTAGCTTCTAGCCAAAAGCCAAATTCGATCCCGGCACTTCACCGTCCCGGTCGTTCCCATGAGCAGAGGCTCGCAATTCAGCACAGAAAAGCTAGCAGCTAGAAGCTAGCGGCTAATAGCTGTCTCTACGCTTCGCGCCGCAATGCTTCAATCGGATCCATTTGCGCTGCCTTGCTTGCCGGATAAAGCCCCGCTGCCACGCCGGAGAGTACAAGTGCTCCCAGCGCCAGCGCTGCCGACCAGGGCACCAGCCGCGGCGGATCCCATCCCGGCATCTTGTCGGTGAGCGCGTATTGCAGCAGTCCCATGAAGCCTGCAGACAGCACAATCCCAATCAGCCCGCTGAGTCCGGTGAGCAGCAGCCCCTCCCAGAAGAACTGCGACAGGATGCTGCTCTTGGTTGCGCCCAGCGCTTTCAGCAGGCCGATTTCGCGGGTCCGCTCGGTCACCGAGACCAGCATGATGTTGACAATACCGACAGCGCCCAGCCCCAGAGTCACGATCCCCACGCCGCCGAGAAAGATGTCCATGGCGGTGAAGATGGCGCCGATCATCTTCATCTCTTCAATCGTGTCCCACTCCTGGAACGCATCCGTGAGCGAGGGGTCGAATCCGTGGCGCTCGCCGATCACACGATGCACAGCAGCAAGCGCAGCCGTGGCGTCGCCTCTGCTGGTCGGCTGATACTGAATCGACGTCAATGCATCCTCGGGAATGTTGTCGCCCTTCAGCGGAAACAGCTCCTGCATGGTGGTGACCGGTACGTAGACTCTCTGGTCCTGCCAGTCGTTATTGCCGCGACTGATCTTCTCCACCGACCCCGACCACCGTAAACGCCGTCCCGTTGACGGTGATGGTCTCGCCGACCATAGGCCGCCCGTTGAAGAGAATATTGGCCGCCTTCGAGCCGAGAACCACCACGCGGCGTCTCTGCACCAGATCGGCATCGTCGAGAAAGCGCCCGGTTGCCATGGGAATGAAGCGGACTCCGGCGTAGTTGGGCATCGTCCCCACCACATGGCTCGAGGTGTTGCTCCACTGGCTTACCTCGTAGAGATCGGAGCGGCTGAGCTCGACGGTGGCCGCGCGGACCTCGGGCAGATGGCTCACGGCCACCGCGTCGCCCATCGTCAACTCGTAGGGACGCATTCCGGTGTGCTGGTTGGCGACCGCCGGAATGGTCCCGTTCCACATCATGATGAGGTCGTTGCCGATATTGGAGAGATTGCGGCGCTGGCCGGACCGAAAGCCCTCGCCGAGCCCGACCAGCACCAACAGCGATCCCACGCCCCACGCAATGCCAAACATCGTCAGGAAGCTGCGCAGCTTATTGGCCGCGATCGCGCGGAAAACCTGGCCGAGCGTGTCGGAGAAGGACTGCATGACGGTTCGACTCGTTTCAGCAGCGATTGGACTGCAGCCAAAATCCGGAAAAACGAACGATTGCTTAAAAATACGCAGCGCTGGCGGTTCCGGTTCCCTTCATGGCTCAGCTCATGCATACAATCCGGAGAGGAGTCGCGGCCAATGGAAAATGCTGCCAACACGCCGGAATCTGTGACGAATGCATTTGTCCGGGCTCTCAACCGGCAGGATCTCGAGGGCATGCTGGCCTTGATGCCTAGAAAATGCTCCGCGTTAAAGTAGCTTCATCCCTGAAGTCTTTGCGGCATTTACGTCGAATGTGACCGTATGCCGGCAACCGGCTACGTGGCCGCTGCGCTCGATAAGACAATCGGCAAAATCCGCCTTTGCTGCACGAAAACGCTCAATCGCCTGCGCAACTGCCGGCTGGCTTTCGATCACAAGCTCAGGCGAATTTAACAACCGCTCGAAGCTTTGAATGAGTTCTGATTTAGAAACGCGATAGCGGCTTCGCATCACCCACGCCAATTCAATGAGCGAAACGAGCGAGACGAATCCTGGATCTTGCGGTGACAGCGTCTGCAGCAGAGAGTCCGTGCGCTTGCTCTGCTCCGCATCATCTTGAGCAAGGAAACGCGCCAGAATATTTGTGTCGATGCCGATCATCGCGTCCGGCTAATCATCGAATGTCAGCTGTCCGGCCCAACCTTGTGCAATCGTCTCGTTCATTTCATCGATGGTCACGGGCTTGCCCTTCCACTTGACGATGCCTCTCAGGTCCATGATCGAGCCAGTCTTCGGCTTGAGGACAATTTCTCCCTTTTCATTCTCAACGAAGCGAACCCGATCCCCAGGCTTGATGCCAAGCTTGACTCTCACCTCGATGGGGATGGTGATCTGTCCTTTGGAAGTAACCGCTGCGGTGGTCATGGGAAGCGCCCTCGTCCACAATTATAGCGTAATTCCTTACTTCAAGTAAGGACTTCTATATCTGGCTGTAAATAAAGCTGCTTATCCCGTACATTTTGACTCAAACCTGTCCTTGGTCAGGGCCTTACTTCTCGTACGTGAAGAACCCCCGCCCCGCCTTCCGCCCCAGCCAACCGGCATCCACCATCCGCACCAGCAGCGGGCAGGGGCGATACTTCGGATCGCCGAAGCCTTCCTGCAGCACGCGCAAAATGTCGACGCAAACATCGATCCCGATAAAGTCGGCCAACGTAAGCGGCCCCATAGGATGCGCCATTCCCAGCTTGAAGACCTGATCGATGGCCTCCGGTGTAGCGACGCCTTCCATCACCGCAAACGCTGCTTCGTTAATCAACGGCATCAGCACGCGGTTCGACACGAATCCCGGTGCATCCCCAACCTCGACCGGAGTCTTGCCGACAAGCACCGCAAGCTCATGCACGGTGGCGTAGGTCGAGTCGCTGGTTGCAAGGCCGCGCACAACTTCCACCAGGGCCATCACCGGCACGGGATTGAAGAAGTGCATCCCGATGACCTGCGCGGGACGCCCCGTGACCGCCCCAAGTTTGGTGATAGAGATCGACGAGGTGTTGCTGGCGAGGATTGCGTTCTCCGGCAGAATCGTATCGAGAGAACGGAAGATCTCAGCCTTCAGATCGAAGCGCTCCGGTGCAGCTTCGATGGCAATCTCGGCCTCAGCCAGAGCTTCGCGCGTGATGGTCGGCTTAATGCGAGCGAGGGCGGGTTCGATATCGGACTCGGCAATCTTGCCCTTCGCGGCTTCGCGGCCAAGATTAGCGCGAATCTGCGCGAGCGCCCGATCCAGAAAGCGCTGGTCCACATCGCACAGCACAACCTGAAATCCGGAGCGGGCAAAGACGTGGGCGATGCCGGAGCCCATGGCCCCGGCGCCGACGATTCCGACTTTCGTGATATCGGCCATGGCGCTCTCCGATCCGACGCAAGTGGGAGTGTAGCAGGGCAAGCGCCGCACTCGTTACGCCTCCGGAAGCAACTACGGAATTGGCGCCAGTGCGGGTCAGGAGCCATAGGACTGGAAGTGACCCTGGCGACACCCCCAAGACTCGACTAGAGTACGAGGTATGAATCGGATCAGTCGCCTCTCCAAGTCGCACCGACGCCTTGCCGGCGGAATCGCTGCGGGCTTGCTCCTCGCCGCATCGTTCATCCTCGTGGCTCATCTGGCAGGGCAAAACCCAGCAGGCTTTCCGGACGGTTACGACGCCGTGCAGGCGGCGCCCAACAGTCATCGCGTTCTGTTTGAAAACGCCTTTGTGCGCGTGCTGGAAGTCTCCGTGCCTCCTGGGACCAAAGAGCCCATGCATCATCACCGCTGGCCGAGCCTGTTTCTCAATTGGGATGTCGGCGGGCGCACAGCGCACCAGCGCTACTACCGCGCGGACGGAAGCGTCCACGATATGCCCAGCAAGGAAAGGCCGGCGACCGCAGGCCATTGGCGTGTGACCTGGATGGAACCGGAGCCCATGCACTCGATCGAGAATGCAGAGACAGCAGAGAGCGCGTTGACGCTGCCGAAGAGGCCTCCGACAGTGCGAGTCGAGCTCAAGTTTCTGAAGTGATCGGCAGCGACCATTCCCGGCCGCGCACGGTTCCGGCTTGTCGTCTAGCTGCCGCTGTTCGTCGTCACGGGATCCAGGTGCACGCGCTCAGTCACCGTCAGCATCAGCACATCGCCGGTATCGAGATGCGCCTGCGGATGGCTCACGAGCAGATGTGTCGTCACCAGGCCGGCGCCGATCAGGCTGCCTGCCAGCGCGCCCACAGGTCCGCCCAGATACGCGCCCGTCACAGCGCCAACGCCCACTGCACCGCCGTACTCAATGCCCGCGCGCAACTTGCGCGAATCGGCCGTAATCATTCCCTCGCTGTTCACATGCGTGTGGGTTGCCGGAGCACCGATGATGACCGCATGAAGCCGGAAGCTCTGCCCGTTCGGCAGGATCACTGTGTCGGGCTTCAACATCAGCGAGCCGCGGCCCGCAAAGTGCCCCGTCGAAGCTTCAACAACTTGTCCCGAGATCTCAGAACCGGCCGGAATCACCACATTGTTCCCCGAGAGCACATCGGTCGCCACGCGGCTGCGGAAGGGCTCGCCCTTTTCACTGAATCCACTCGACAGATCGTTCAGCAGCCGAACACGAATCATCGTCCCTTCGCCCAATTCGCCCGGCCCAAGCGGAGCAGGATGCACAATGTCGCCATCCGGATCGGAAGTCATCGGCCCGGTGGTCAGATCTGCGGGCAGTGCGCTCGCATTTTGCTGAACAACCGCGCCGCTCGCCGTCGTGGCCTCCGAAGCTGCCGTCGCGGGCTGCGCCGCAGTCCCCGCTCCGTTTGTCGAGTCCTGCCTCATCGCATCCGGAGGTGTCGTCAGCCGATGCGCCGCAGAAGGCTTCGCCGGCGGCTGAGCTTGATCGGTGTCGGTGATGATCGTGTCATCCGGAGGAGGATTCGACGTGCCTTGATACTGGCCATTCTGACTGGCCTGCTGACCGAACAACGGGCTCGTGGCGGCAACGAATGCGAAAACGAGAATCGACCGATTCATCCCAATCTCCTTCTCGTGAACAGGGACATCCCCTATCGTTTAGACCCTGCCGACGACGAAAAGTTCTCAGCCGATCCGCACTCTTCCATCCGGACCCGCTTCAATCCATGCTACTCACCCTGTTGCCGGCCAGCGCAACAGCGCATCGCCCAAGTGCCTTGCACGGCACGAATCAACTCAGACAACGCGCACAAAGCGAAGACGATCCCCCGATACCGCCCCCTGCTGTGACCGCGGCCACACCGCCCGCCAACCCCTGGTTTGCTAAGATTCATACGGACACACTCGCTGTATTTCCAGCATTTTCCGCGACTGTTCTTCCCACCGAATTCTTGCCAGCGAGCCTTTTCCTGGCGATTGCACGCGTGCGGATGAATCGACCCTGGAATCTGCTGGCCGAGGACGGGAGGAGCATTCGTGAGCACGCAAGGGCTTCTGGACACAATTCAGAGCGCCGCCGGAGAGGTCCTTGCCGTGGATCGCCGTCCCAAATTGAATGACCGGCTGCTGCACCGTATTGTGAGGACCGATATGACCGAGATTGTTGCCATTCGCGCGCGCGAAGTGCTGGACTCGCGCGGCAATCCCACCGTGGAAGCAGACGTGATTCTTGAAAGCGGCGCATTGGGCCGCGCCATCGTGCCCTCCGGCGCTTCCACCGGCGAGCATGAAGCTGTAGAACTCCGCGACGGCGACAAGAGCCACTTCCTCGGCAAGGGTGTTCTGCAGGCGGTGGCCAATGTTGAAACCGTCATCGCTCCCGAGCTCGAAGGAATGGACGCAGGCAATCAGCGCCTGATCGATGCCACCATGATCGCGCTCGACGGCACACCCAACAAGAGCAAGCTCGGCGCCAATGCGATCCTCGCTGTCTCCATGGCCGCCACGCGTGCCGTGGCGCAGACCCTCGAGGTTCCTCTCTATCGCTATCTCGGCGGCATCAACGCCTGCATTCTTCCCACGCCCATGCTCAACGTCCTCAACGGCGGCGCGCATGCCGACTCCAACGTCGACTTTCAGGAGTTCATGATCATGCCCGTCGGCGCCGAGCGCTTCTCCGACGCACTGCGCTGGTCGGCCGAGACCTTCCACACGCTCAAGAGTGTACTCAAGAAGAAGGGCTACAACACCGCAGTCGGCGACGAGGGCGGTTTTGCTCCTTCGCTCAAATCCAACAGCGAAGCCATCGAGCTGATCCTCGAAGCCATCGAATCGGCCGGCTACAAGCCCGGCGAGCAGATCGCCATCGCGCTCGATCCGGCGTCGAGCGAGTTCTACGACAAGGACAAGAAGAAGTACGTCTTCAAGAAGAGCGACAAGCGCGAGCTGTCCAGCGAAGAGATGGTCAACTTCTACGACAACTGGGTGCGCCAGTATCCCATCGTCTCGCTCGAAGACGGCCTCGCCGAAGACGATTGGGAAGGCTGGAAGATCCTCACCGACAAACTCGGCAGCCGCATTCAACTCGTCGGCGACGACATCTTCGTCACCAATGTGAAGCGCCTGCAGCGCGGCATCGAAGAAGGCGTGGGCAACTCAATCCTGATCAAGGTGAACCAGATCGGCACCGTGACCGAAACGCTGGACGCGATCGAGCTCGGCCGCCGCTACGGCTATACCTCGGTCATGTCGCATCGCTCGGGCGAGTCGGAAGATACCTTCATCGCCGACCTGGCCGTGGCCACCGGTGTAGGCCAGATCAAGACCGGCTCGGTCAGCCGCACCGACCGCATCGCCAAGTACAACCAGCTTCTCCGCATCGAAGAAGAGCTGGGCGCCGGCGCAGTCTATCTGGGCCTCGAAAGCCTCAACTACGACGACAACGAGTAAGCCACCTGCGGTGGGGCAGCCTCACCGCTGATCCAGGTCCTGCGACGGCCCTCAAACCACCCACGGCCGGGTGCCCCATGTCTCCCGGTTTTGGAGACGTGGGAGACCACGACTGCTCGCCGTCACTGCCTGGGTGCCCCATGTCTCGATTCTGAGACGTGGGAAAGCACGAACCCTACCCAGCGCGTGTCATCCCGAGCGAAGCACGCTTACCGGGAGCCCCAACGACAGGTCTTCGTCGTTGGGGTAGAGAGCCTGCCCTGAGCCTGTCGCCCGCGCCGTAGGCGCAGTGGTGTTTAGCCCCGCGCTTCAGCGTGGGGTTGGCGAAAACAACAATTCACACGGAGTCCCGTAGGGACGGCGCTCATCTCTCACAGACAGCCGGAGCCCCCAGCAGCCGGTCCACGTCGTTGGGGTGGTGAGACGTGGGAAACCACGAACCCTCACTCGTCTCCGTGTCTTCTCCCGCACGATCCCCTCGGTCCCTGCCTTCAACCGCAACAGCGGCCTGAGAGCATCTCTCAGGCCGTTGCCGTAAGATTTGTAGGATAAAGTGTGAACGTCAGCGAACTATTTCTTGCGTTCGACTTTCAGCCACAACACGCGGCCCGGAACCGATCTCTGCCCGAGTTCCTTTCTCAGGCTGTTGCGCAGCTCAAATAACAGGGGGTCCAGGTCTGCTGCTTGCGCCTTGGCCAACTCATCACCAAATTGCTGCGCTAGCCGGATTTGTTCCGCCGTTCCGAATAATTGGATGTCGCTGATGGATTGCTCTAACTCGTCTGCGACTTCCCACAGACGTGGATGATTGTCTGCTTTGGAGAGGCCGCGATACGCGGCGACCAAGTACCCTACGCGCTGCTCACGCCGCCTACTTGCTGTCTCGCGACGGACAGTGAAAAAGTGCGTAAGCGCCACAACTGCGAACGCGACCAGAGCGGGGATCACGAGTTGCGCGAGTTGGGTTGGCAACATACTTTACCGGACCTCTTGCACATCGTACCCCAACTCGACCGGCCAGCGTCCACCGTCATCCTAGCGCGTTGACAAACTTTCGTGAGAACATCAGTTCATGGAAAACCCTGATGGATGGATGCTTGCCTGTAAGCTATGCGGGAAGAATCACGAGGTTCCAGAAGGACTCGCACCGTATTGGACAGAAGGCGGGGCCTTCAAAAACGTGATGCCGGGTGAAGTGAAAATCGGGTGCCCCGACAATCCAGAGCAGACCGCTGACTACACATTCACCGATTTTGTGGCTTACAGACTGAGCACCAAATAGAAACGCCCTCCGCGCACGACTGGCCCCTCAACTGCCCCAAAAACAACAACGGCCTGAGAGCATCTCTCAGGCCGCTGCCGGTGATCTCCTGGCAATCAGTCGAGACCCATCACACTGAGGATGGGTGTGTGACCTACGAGGGAAACCCCGTTCGTGAGATGGTCGGCGTCTATCCTTCGTTGAACCTTATCCCGCAATCTGCTCTCATAGTTGTCGATGCGTTTCGTCTCGCCACCCGCGTATTCAAGGCGGTACTCAGCATCGCAATGCGTACACTTAACCGGCTCCAAAAAGCGCCCGGTGTAAGTCGTCAGGTGCCCGACGCCGGTTTTTTGGGAGATGAGGCAGCACGCGGCTTCGGTAGTGACCATGGGAAAAGTATAGCTCTGGAGAAGACCCGGGCCGCCACAGCGCCAAAAGTGCTGCTGCAAGGGTGCCGCCACGTTTTTCACCGGCGCTTGCGTAGAATTACGCCCCACAAGCGCACAATCGAAACATGCGACTCTCTGCAATAACTCGGCGGCTGCGCCGGTCCAATCTGTCCCAGTCCAAACCTGTCAGATACGTGCCCGGTGGTCAGACCACCGAGGTACCCCCCACTCCTTCCCCCCTCGTTATTAGCGGATGAGTCAATAACCGAAGTCCGCCGAACCCGCCGCAGATTTGCAAAGAATTTCCCCGCGCCGTGCTCCTCCTTCAGAGAGAGCGCACAGCCTCAGACCCGAAGCAGTCCCTGCTCCCTGTTCCCTGCTCAGAGTGCGCGGGAGCAAAGACTAAGCGATCTTCTGCTCCAGTTCGAAGGCTTTCATGTAGTGGGATAGTGCGAGCTCAGCCACCCGGATTTGCGAGTTTGTGCGCGCACGCTCCTCCTCTGTCAGATTCGGCAAAGTGAGCTTATCGCGAAGAGCCTGAATCCGCATCTCGAGTTCGACCATGTGGTCTCGCAAACTGCGAAGCATAGCAGGGAAACCGGGTAGCCCAATGATAGCGCCTTTCGCATCCAGCCGTGTGCCCCGGAGCCGCGCCCCCAGCGGCTGGTTCTCGTCGCTGGCGTAGAGATGGTCTTCGTCCGTGAGGTGGAGCGAGCAGCCCCAAACACAGCAACGGCCTGAGAGCATCTCCCAGGCCGCTGTCGCTGGCTGCCCTGTCCCGATGGGCAGTTACCGCGTCAGTTGCGCGGGCGGAGGCCGCTTCGGCTCAGCGGGCTCATCCGGGGAGAACAGTTCCTGAAAATCCTCGGCAAAGCTGATGAGAACCACCACCGCCGATCCCACCAGGCCTACAAAGAAAAGCACCGTGAGCGCACGAACGAGGAACAGGCCGAACGCAAGCATGCGGAAAGTCTCGGGCGGGAGCCGACTACAAGTGCTAAAGGCTCCATAAAGAATTCATAAAGACGGCTCCAACCTGAGAATCAGCAGCCTCCCTCACTCCGTCCCACTTCTCGCCCCTCGGCATTTCGTCCCTGCCTCAAACGCAACAACGGCCTGAGAGGATCTCTCAGGCCGCTGCCGGTGATCTGTTGGGATTGGACTAAGGCCATCGCGCTTCCGCGAGTGCCAGAGACCCGGCCGGGATCCTTCATCCGCCGGGGCAATTCTGGGGTCTTCTGCATTTCAAGAAAGAGCGAGGCATTTTGAGCTTCTCGCAGGTCCGTCGCTCCCTGATGGTCGCGCCGGATTTTGAGCAATCGGCTTCGGTCTGGCTGCAATTCTTGAAATGGTTCGGGCGCGATGCCCTAGGCCTCAGTCACCTCACGTACCGGACTACTTGGTAAATCAATCTTCATAGGCTGGATCATCCTCCTTTCCCGTGTAAGGACAAATTAAATCGACTCGCCGATTCGCGTCAAGGGACCTGCGGTCCGCGTTGTCGAGCCCCGACTCACCACGGTCACCTCATCCCCGCTTCTTCCGCTTCGCATCGACCCGCGCCCAATACTGAAACTCATCGGCGTAGAGTTCTCCGTTCAGATCGGCCACGCGCGTTGCCATCCGGCTCTGCGCATCCCCAACAGCCTGGTTGTAGATCGCAGGGCCAATCTCTTCGAGAAAGAAATTCAGCAGCAGCCCCGCCGGCAAATCCCCAATCGGCTCCGGCAGCTCTTCTGCAAAATACCGCTTGATCGACGCAACCGCCTGCTCCCGTTCCTTCTTCCCCAGCTCAATCGCCTTCATCGCACCCTCACGATCAAGCTAAACCACCGCCAACGAGTCCGTTTCTCAGCCCCTGCATTTCCCCCCTTGACATCCTCCCATCGGTTCGTGGTAGCTTACCGTTAGTGTGAGCTTACGGTTCGCTCTCACTTACCAAGTATGGACACCTACCTTCAAGCCGGACTCGACGCCTTAGGCGACGCCACGCGCATGGCCATCTTCCAGAAATTGTCTGGAGGACCGCTGGCCGTGAACGAGCTTGCACGCACTCTCCCCGTCAGCCGTCCCGCCGTCTCGCAGCACCTGAAAGTGCTGAAGGACGCCGGCCTCGTGCTCGACAGACGCGCCGGAACGCGCCGCCTCTACCAACTCAATCCAGAGGGTGTCGCGCGTTTACGCGCCCACTTCGACCAGATGTGGACCAAAGCCCTCGCCAACTTTCAAACCGCAGCGGAAAAACCGCCGATAGGAGCCAGGCATGGCAAATCCAGCAGAACTCGATCTAAGAGTGTTTAAGAGCGTGCGCGTCAAGGCCCCCATCGAGCGGGCCTGGAGCGTCTTCGTCGAACAGATGGAAACCTGGTGGCCGGCGACCCACCACATCGGCAACACCCCATTTGAAGCCATCTTCATCGAGCCCCGCGTCGGCGGCCGCTGGTACGAGCGTAACGCCAAGGGCGAGCACTGCGATTGGGGCACGGTGCTGCAGTGGGAGCCGCCTCGTCGCGTCTGCCTCTCCTGGCACGTCGGTCCCGGCCACGACAGCCCCGAGTGGGTCGCCGACGTAACGATGGACCTGACCAAGGCCAGCGAAGTCGAGATTCGCTTTACGCCTGAGCCGGCCGGCACCACCCTCGTCGAGCTCACCCATAGCAGGCTCGAACGTCATGGCGAAGGTGCCGAGCAGCTCCGCGATCTGTTCGACGGTCCGGGCGCATGGCAGGGCATTCTGGATCTCTTCGCTCAGAGACTGGAAGCGGGCAGTTAACCGAGGACCGAGTTGCAGGAGCGGCGCTGCGCTACTCGCAGGTTCACCGAACGCGTAGCGCCGATTCAGGCAAAGGAGGCACAGATGAAACCAACGATCTTTCTGCGCAGCGCATCTGTTCTCACGCTGATCCATAGTGTGCTGCACACAATTGGCGGTGTCTTCGGCAAGCCTGCTCCCGGCATCGCCGCCGCGACTGACACGATCATGCGCGCCAACCACTTTCAGATGATGGGCGTAACGCGCAGCTACTGGGAGTTCCTCCGTGGAATGGGCCTCGGCGTCACCATCTTTCTCACCGCCGAGGGTATTGTTTTCTGGCTGCTAGGCGGGCTGGCGAAAAAGTATACGGCCGATCTGCGCCCGATATTGTGGGTCTTCGCGTTGGCCTATCTGGTCTTCGCTCTGAATTCCTGCGTTTACTTCTTTGCCGCGCCGGTCATTGTCGAAATTCTGATTGCGGCATGCCTACTGTTCGCCATCTTCACGGCAAAAACGCAGGTCCAAGCGTAGGCTGAGGCCGTCAGGGGGATCACTTTCGGCCGGCCGTGATCCGTTCTTCCAGCACAACGGTCACGGCATCGCCTGCTCCTTTGCCGATGTTGCGGCGAATGTCTTCTTTGACTGGAAGCTTGTGTGTCCCGTTGCCGAGCGCCATGAAGGAGCTTTGAAACGGGACACCCTCGATGGTGCCTCGCACCTTGACGAGGCCGCGCGTGCCGAAGAATTTGACCGAATCAGGCCACACCACATAGGTCCAGCCGCCCTTAGCGGGGCTCTTCTGCAGCGTGGCGGTAAACCGTTTGTTCAACACCGTGCCTACACCAGCGCCAGATTCAGATTGTCGATGGCTTCGTCGATCTCGCGATTGCTCTTGAATCCCACAGTCACGCAATCCACGCCGGCATTTTGGAACGCAAAGCGCATCGCGGCCTGCCGATCGTTGTGCTGTGTGAACGTTCCATCGCCCACCAGCTTCATGCTGATCACGCCCATGCCCTCGCTCTTCACCTGCTTCACGTGGGCCACAACTTCGTCCCTGTGGTCGGGATTGTTGTTGTCCGCGTAGGTCGGTCCGTCCATGCGCGTGCCGTTGTGGTTCATGCGGATCATCGCGATCTGCAGCCACTTGTTGCCTGGCATCTGGCGAAGAGCAGGCAGTCCATGCACCGAAGCGCCGCGCGTGCGAATCGTCTTCCTCTCCTGCTCGGCCAAAATGCCGTCCTGCCAGCGTGACGTCTCAGAGACCCACTTGTCGGTGTGCTGCCAGTGCAGCAGCATGATGTCGAAATACTCGGTGTTCGACGTGCGCCGCATCTCGTCGAACCGTTCGCGCGGGTCGACGCCCTCATCGGTCGTCACCTTGCTCATCAGCACATAGCTGTCGCGCGGAAACGGCTTCAGCGCTTCGCCCAGCATGGCCGGCGTCATATACGACTCCGACGTCTCAAAGAAGCGGATGCCGCGCTCATAGGCATAGGCAACGAGCTTGCTGAACTCCGTCTGCCCCAGCGCGTACTGCACATGGCCGTTGTTCGAGCCTGTGCCGAAGGCCAGCCGTGTCACTTGCAGATTCGCCTTGCCCAGCGTGACCAGGTCGGTCGCGCTGCGCTTGTTGGCAGCATGCAGCGGCAGCGAACCGGCGCTGGCAACCGCAGCGCCAGCAGCTACACCTGTCTTCAGAAACTCTCGACGTGAGAAGGGACTCATGGGAACCTCCGGGGGGATCGGGCCGCATCTGCGGCCTGATGGCGGAATGGTATCACGCAAGGAAATCGGCAGGCATCAAAGAAAATCGATTCTTTCGGCGTGATTCACGCGGACTTTGAGGAACTCGAAGAAGGTCGTCGTCATTCGTGCCCAAGGAAGACGAGCGGGTTTCAAGTTGCAACAACATCAAGTGCGGGGCGCAGCCCCGCGTCCCGCTGGATGCGAAATCCTTGAACGCGAAGTCCCTGGACGCGAAGTCCTCACCAGCTGTGCAGCCACTCTTCGTCGTGTCCGATCCTGACAGGCGTCTGAAACAGCTCGCCCAGCCTTGGTTCGGTGAGCAGCTCTTCCCGCGGGCCATCGCCCACGATGCGTCCGTCGCGCATCAGAATTATCCGCTCGATCTCCGGCAGAATGTCGCCCAGATGATGGGTTACCAGCACCAGCCCCGTACCCTCGCTCGCCAGCCGCCGCAGCGTATCGCGCAGTTCGCGCTGTGCCGCCAGGTCCAGGGCATTCGACGGCTCGTCCAACAACAATTGCATAGGCCGGTGCACCAGCGCCCGCGCAATCAGGATCCGCCGCTTCTCGCCTGCCGACATCTCGCCCACCAGTTGCCCGGCCAGATGCGACGCCTCTATCCGGGCAAGTGCTTCCTTTGCCCGCTCCCGCATCTCCTCTGTGACATGCAGATTCGGCCAAAGTGTGGACGCTGAAAAGAACCCAGCGATGACCGCATCCAGTCCCGTCGTCACCGCCGTGCGCTCGCCGGGCAGGTCGGTGCCCACCACGCCAAAGTGCTTACGCAACTGCGTCAGATCCCAGCGCTCGCGCCCAAAGATGCGCACCCGCATCCCGGTCTGGACCATTGGCCCCGTCTTTACCATTGGATAAACCTGGCACGTGATGGTCAGAATCAGCGTGGACTTGCCGCACCCATTCGGCCCCAGAATCGCGACGTGCTCCCCAGCACGAATCTTCAGGTTCACATCGTGCAAGACGATGCGATCGCCCCGCGCCACGTTGACGTTTTCGAGCTCGAGGAATTGTTTGGGATCGAAGTTTGGATTGACTTCTTCGCTGTGATCGGATGAGCGTTCCACATTTGTTAGATTAAATGCAGCCCTCGACCCATCGATCGCGCCGCATCGGCAAAGTCAGGTGGGCCTGCAGACCTCATGACCGACGTTTCCCGTTTTCATCTTCCTCAAGGTTTCCGATTCGGCGCCACCAAGGCTGGACTCAAGAAGAGCGGCCGCACCGACTTCGCTCTCATCGTTGCCGACGCGCCGGCCAGCGCTGCGGCTATGTTTACCGGCAATCGCGTCAGCGCCGCGCCGCTGCAAGTCGACAAAGAGAATCTCCGCGCCACCGGCGGGCATGTTCGTGTCGTCGCCATCAATGCAGGCAACGCCAACTGTGCCGCAGGCCAGGCCGGCCTCGACGCCGCGCGCGCCACCTGCGCTGCTGCAGCCAAGACCTTCGCCTGCAAGCCCGAAGAGGTCTTCCCTTCTTCCACCGGCATCATCGGCGTGCCTCTGCCTGCGGAGAAGCTCGTCGCTGCGCTGCCTGAACTAGCTGCTCGCCTTGGCTCTGAGCCCGAACACTTCCAGCAAGTGGCCTCGGCCATCATCACCACCGATCTGGTCGAGAAGACCGCTTTCGCGCGCTTCGAAGTCGATGGCAAAGAAGTCCGCATCGCCGGCGTCTGCAAAGGCTCGGGCATGATTCATCCGCAGCTGGTCCCGCACGCCACCATGCTGGTCTATATCACTGACCGATGCGGCGATCGAACCCGCAGTTCTCGACCGTTTTCTCCGCAACGCTGTTGAGACCAGCTTCAATCGCATCTCGGTCGATGGCGACACCTCGACCAACGACACTGTGCTGCTCATGGCTTCCGGCGCGAGCGGCGTCACCCTCACCGCCGACGACCCCGGATTTGCCGGATCGCTGAATTATGTTTGCACCTCGCTCGCCAGGCAGATCGTTGCCGACGGCGAAGGCGTCACCCACGTTGTCGAGCTGCAGATTAATGGCGCGAAGTCCGATGCCGATGCCCTCCGGGTCGCCAAAGCCATCGCGCATTCGCCGCTGGTCAAGACCGCGTGGGCCGGCTCCGATCCCAACTGGGGCCGTCTTGTTGCCGCCATCGGCTACTCCGGTGCCGAGATCGATCCCGACCGCATCGACATCGGTTTCGGCGATCTTGCGATCTGCCGCGACGGCGGCCGGGCAGCCGAATTCGATGAAGCCGCAGCCCACGCCTACATCAGGCAGCGCGAGTTCTCCATCCGCATTCGAGCTCCATCAAGGCACCGGCCAATGCGTCTTCTGGACCACCGACCTGACCCACGAATACGTCCACATCAACGCGGACTACTCAACCTAATCGAGGCTCGCTGTGATCTCCCGCGAAAAGATGATTGCGTTGTACTCCGCGATGGTGAAGTATCGTCTGCTTGCCGCGCAGACAGAAGGCAGGCTGGCGAAGCCGTGGCAGCTCACGCCGGGGCTCGAAGCCACAGTCGCCGCCATCACCGCAGACCTTGGCCACAAGGACGCCTTTCTCGCCACCGAGAGCAAGCTGGCTTCGGCCTTCGTGGGCCGCCCTCACTGGAAAGACCTGTTCGCTGGGTCAGCCTCGAAGAGCGCGCACGCGAGGAGCGGCCACATCCCGACCTCGGCGCTGGCAAAGGAGTTTTCAGCGGCACTCGAAGCCGCCAACGCCCTCAAAACGGCAAAAGGAAATGCCGTCGCGCTCTTATTTTGCGAGACCCGCATGAAGGCCGACCTTTGGCGCAAGTATCTGCAGCGCGCCGGCCGCGGCAATCTGCCCGTCGTTCTCGTCCGGCTGGCATCGGAAACGCGCCGCGCGCACGTCGCCCCGGGAGCTCTTGCCTTCGGTGTCCCGCGCATCGCCGTAGATGCCAACGATGTTCTCGCGGTTTACCGCGTCGCCAGCGAATCCATCGCTCGCGCCCGCCACCGCCGCGGACCGACGCTGATCGAATGCCTGATCGCGAAGCACACCGCGATCAGCCCAACCGGCTCCGACCCCATTCACGCGATGGAGCGCGTGCTCACGAAGAAGCGCATCCTGAACGCGGCGGTCAAACAACAGATCGAAATCGGAATTCGCCGCGAGCTGAACAGGGCCATGCACCTGATCTTGAACTAGGCGAACCCTGGCGTAATCGGCCTGCCGTCTTCACAGCCACAGAGCGAGCTGCCAATCGAAAGACTCAGCCGGCCTTCACTTCATGTCCTGCTGACATGGGCGTCCAGTGAACATGATCCGTTGAGAACTCCTGGCGGTACTGAATGTTGGTGGAGGAGGACCATGTGTTCACGACACGGAACCAGGTGGTCTTGTCACCTTCGGTCGTGCTCCACGGAAACGTCCAGGTGTCGCCATCGATCGTCATCTTCCCCGAGTGCGCGTCACTACCATCGGGAGGAATCTGATAACTCGTGCAGGTGTTGTCGCGACCGCTACAGGTAAAGACGAGCAGCACCTTCGGGTCGCCGTCGACGATCTGGCGGCAAGCCAGGTATGCGCCACTCTTCCAGCAGTCGTTCACCAGGGTCCTCTCCTCGCGGCCGACCTTGCTGTAGGGGGTTGCGAACGATTCGGTTTCCACCTTCCAGGTTCCCGCGTAGGCCAGGATTCGATCCACGGTCGCGCCAGCTTTACCCTGCTCCTGAGCGGAAATCCGCGTCGAAACCGCCGTCATCATCAGGGTTATCAATATCGCCACATGCAGTCTCATGGCATCAACCTTGTGGAGATGGTTTCCGATTGCTCTCCAGGATTCATCCTAACGAATGTGTCGTTCTCTGTCCCTGAAGAATCTACTTCGCCCGCGGATGCGTGTCGTCATACACACGCTGCAGTTGCGCATTGGTCAGCTGCGTATAGCGCTGCGTCGTCGACAGACGCTCATGCCCCAGCAGTTCCTGAATCGCGCGCAGGTCGGCGCCCTCTTCCAGCAAGTGCGTGCCAAACGCATGGCGCAGCGTGTGCGGATGCACGTCCGACGACAATCCATTGAGCATGGCAATGCGCTTCACGATGCGCCCGACACTCCGCGTCGTCAGCCGCGCGTCATGTCCAGGCAGCCCAAGCCCGCGCAGGCGTAGATTCACCAGTAGCGCCGGCGTATCCCTTGCCGGTCCATTTGCCGCCAGCCGTGCCGATCGTTCCGTTAAATACGCGCGCAATGCCACCGCAGCGGCATCGCCCAACGGCACATAGCGCTGCTTCTGTCCCTTGCCGCGAATCAGAATCGCCTCATTCGCCCAGTGAATGTCGTCCACATTCATCCCGGTCAACTCGGCATTCCGGATTCCGCATCCATACAGCAATTCAAAGATCGCGCGATCGCGCGCCGGCCAGCTTGCGGCCTCGTCACTCACCGAATCGACAACGCGGTTCATCTGCTCGATCGACGGCACACGCGGCAGATGCTTAGGTAGCTTCGGTGTCGCAACCAGCGAAGCCACATTCTGCTCCACCCGCCCCGTGCGCGCCAGCCACTTGAACCAGCTCCGGATGGACGCCAGTGCCCGCGCCGCCGAGGCCTTCGACAATCCTCGATCGTAGAGCGTTCCCAGATACGCGCGAATGTCGGTGTGCTCGATCCCATCCGGAGTCGCTTTGTCCGGCCTGAACTTGGCCATGTAGGCAGCAAACTGCTGCAGCTCGCGCTGGTAGGCCCGCAGCGTGTGCGCCGAAGAGCCGCGCTCGTTCGCCAGCACGCGCAGATACTCGTCGACGAGCGATGCGAGAGCCGTCTCGACAGCAGTCTCCAACGTCGTGCTCATGCGGGCTCCTTCTTCGGCTGCGAATGCACCAGGAAAAGTTTGGCGCGCAGCGGCTTCGTTTCCGCCTGTGTCTCCGGCAGCGACTCGGGAATCAACTCCACGGCTTCCGCCTTCGCGTGGGCGCGCGGATGATGTTTCCGGTGCACTGCCTTCAGCCGCCCCAGCGCCAGGTGGGTATAGACCTGCGTCGTTGAGATGTCCGCGTGCCCCAGCAGCTGCTGCACACTGCGCAAATCGGCGCCATGCTCCACCATGTGGGTTGCGCAACTGTGGCGCAGCCGGTGCGGGCTGGCGGATTTATCCAACGCCTTCACCAGCCGCCAGAGCCACTGCCGCGTCAGAGGCATCCCGCGCAAGGAGAGAAATAACCGCGCGCCGTCGTGGCCTGCGACCCGAGACTTGCGCACTGTGCTGATCCTCGCCAGATTTGGCCGCCCCTCGCGCAGATAGACTTCAAGAGCCTCAATCGCCGTGCGTCCCAGCGGCACAATCCGCTCTTTGTCGCCCTTGCCTCGCACCTGCACGCGGCCGGCATCGAGCATCAGGTCGCCGGTCGAAAGGCCCGTCACCTCGGAAACCCGCAGGCCCCCGCCGTAGAGCAACTCCAGAATTGCCCGATCGCGCAGCGCCGTCGCTCGTGCTTTCGGATGCGATGCCGCCATGGCCGCCCGTTCCAGCATTTCGCTGACTTCGGCTTCGGCCAACGATTTGGGTAGCACCTTCCAGGCCTTTGGCGATTCGATGTTGACGGTGGGATCGTGATGAATTCGCCTGTCCAACAACAGCCATTTATAGAAGCCGCGCAGACAGCTCAACTTGCGCGCCGCCGATCGCGAATCGACGCTGTGGGTGCGCAGATGCTCCAGAAACCCCGCCACATCCTGCTGCACAGCGGTCAAAAGTGTTGCATGTCGATCTTCAAGAAACTCCGCGAAAGTGCTCAAATCGCTCGAATACGCCTCGCAGGTCAGCGGCCGCAGCCCCTTCTCCACACGCAGGTAGTTCTCGTATTCCCTGAGCAGCGCGAGATTGTTGTGCAGGCCCACATGGTCGATTATCGGCGGCTTCGAGGGCTGCTTCGCGTCACTGCCTCAACTACCGAACCACGTTCATCAAGGAATCAAGAGCGGTAATAACAGAGACACAATCAGCGAACGCGATTGGCCTTTCGCACTCTTGACCGTCAGCGCCCGTCGAGCAGCTCTTTGACTCGATTTTCGATCTCTGCGAGCCGCGCTTCACCCTCGAAACGCTCCGCGACCGTCCCGTCCCGCGCGATCAGAAATGTGACCGGCAGGCCCAGCACGCCGCCATACCGCTTGCCCAGCGCCGCATCTCCCATGACCACCGGAAACTGCAGTCCCAGCTTGCGTACCAGTGCTCGCACCGGTGCGGGTTCGTCGTCCATCGAGACCGCGATGACCTGCAGCCCACCATATTCATGTTGCCACGCAGCAAACTGCGGCAGCTCTTGTTGGCACGGCGCGCACCACGTCGCCCAGAAGCTCAGCAGCACCACTTTGCCCCGGTAGGCACGCAGGCTGACGGTCTTGCCGCTGAGATCCTGTCGTACAAATTGCGGCGCAGGCTTGTGCAACAGCGTGCTCTCCGCAGCCGAGACGCTCTGAATACAAGCCCCGAGCAGCAGGCCCGCAAGTGTGAACGCCGCAAATCTACCCACCTGTCTCAACGCTGTAACCCTTGTTGACCCAGTCATCGCCAAAGTTGTTGGGGAGATACAGCACCTTCACATTTATGAACCCAAGTTCTACGAGCCGATGAAAAGCCGGCCCTACATTCGGGCAGCGATTCCAGGGGCAGCACCCGCAATAGATCACTACGAAGGCGTTCTTTCGCAAACCCGCAACCTTGCTTTCGAGCACCTGGAGTCCCGCAGGCTGCACGCCCGGACCTGCATACTGGGCTCCCCGAATGTGCGCCTGGCTGAACATCACATGCGATCCCACCTGAAGCACAAGAGGCTTTGCCCCGCCGCCTTGCAGCATCTTGTTCAGCGCCTCAGGCTGCATCACGTGATCCTGTGGAATCGAAAACGCGCTCGAGGCCGGCGCTGCTGCCGGATCGGAAAACTGCGCCCTTCCCGCCGCCGGGCTCAGTACCGCAATCGCCAGCACAACCACACCAAAACGCAAGCAACCTGCAGAAGTTCTCATCACTCGAGGCTCACTCCACCCAAACTCATGTCATTGTAGGCCGCTCATGTGCCTTGCCCACTATCATCTTCCGCTCACACAGCAGCACAAACCGCTTCATCTGCCTTTCATCGTCCCGGCTCATACTGCTGAACAGATGGATTCCCCCACCCCCTCTCCGGCGTGCAAAGACACCGCCCGTTGAACGACAATAGAGTGAGGGCTTATTTGCCATCATTGAGGATTGCGTGACAGGGACACAAACACAGATACGCAAGTGGACCGCCGCCGACTTGGAGCGGCTGGTTCTGCAGAGCAGACCGCGTGTTGCGGTTTTCGATTGCGACGGCACCATCTGGAGCGGCGACTCCGGCTATGGATTCATGGAGTGGTCGATCGAACAGGGGCTGGTATCGCGCTCCACCGCCGACTGGATCGACACACGCTACCGCGCCTATCTGGCCGGAGCGGTCACCGAGCTGCAAATCTGCGGCGAGATGGTGCAGATGTATGCCGGGCTGCAGGAAGCAGAACTCCGCTCGGCCGCTGCACGCTACGTCGACGCGATTGTCCGCCCCCGCGTCTTCCCTGAAATCGAAGCGCTGCTCGCGACCCTCAAGAACAAAGGTATCGAGCTCTGGGCCGTCAGCTCCACCAATAAGTGGGTGGTCAGCGAAGGTGTCCGCGGCCTCGGCATTCCCGATATCCGCGTCCTCGCTGCAGAGGTTGCCGTCAACAAAGGCATCATCGGCAACGACATCGTCGATGTCCCGACCGACGAGGGCAAGGCTGTCGCCCTCAAACGCGTCGGGCTCTCCCGCCCCGACGCCGTCTTCGGAAACTCGATTCACGATCTCGCCATGCTCGAGATCGCGGCTAACCCGTTTCCCGTGAATCCGTCGCCAGCTCTTCTGGAAACGGCAGCAAAAAACGGGTGGGGCTACTTCCGCCCCAGCGCTGCCGAGGGTATCGAGGCCGGGGTCGCCGGCGAATAGGCTGGCTGCGCTTCGATCGGAGTCGCACTGAGCCAGGGCTTTCTCCATGGCAGAAAACTGCCCGCAAACTCTGTCACACCAGCAACCTACTCAGTACGATTACACTGAAAGCGTGGGAGACAGCCAGCCGCACCCCCAACCCCGGCCTGCCCAGCCGGCCCTTCGTCTTGTTGCAGCCGCTCTGATCGTCAAGGCCGGCGAAGTGCTGATCTGCCAGCGGCGTCCCGACCAGCCGATGGCGCTGCAGTGGGAGTTCCCGGGCGGCAAGATCGAGCAGGGCGAGAGCCCGGAACAGGCGCTTGCCCGCGAACTCGACGAAGAACTCGGCATCACCGCCATGATCGGCGCCCGCGTCACTCACATTCGGCACAATTATCGTCACGGCGGGGCAGTCGATCTCCAGTTCTTCGTTGTCGAGGAGTTCACCGGCGAAATCGAGAACCGCATCTTTCAACAAGTCAAGTGGGTCAAGCTCGAAGACCTGCCCGGGTACGACTTCCTCGCAGCCGATCGCGACATGATCAAAGACCTCGCCGCCGGCAAGCTGCTCTAATCGCCACAGTCCCTAAACACACTCCGGCGCCAGTTTCACGTTGTTGTCAAGCCAGTGCAGATAGGTGTCGATGCTGTGATAGCAGCCCGGATTCCGGCCGTCTCACCGTATCTCAGCGCAGCGCACGATAGATCGATCCAACCTCCCGTGCGCCGCGTGTGAGTTTCTGAGTCGTTACACCACCAGGGAGATTGAGATCATGTGGTGAGGGTGATGATGCTCGGTCACGACTCGAACGCGGGTTCGTTCCTGCCACGCGGTACGGGTCAGTTCCGCTACATGGGGTTCCCGACTTTCGAAATGGCGGATTTCTCCGGCCTGGTCCTTCACTGTAAATGCATCGAAGTCGCCGAAGCTGTCGTACACCAGGCTTTCAATCTTTCCCTCAAAACCTTGTTCGTGGAACCAGCCAATATCGACTCGAATCGGCTCGGAAGAGATGCCGTTCGCAATCGCAACCAGCTCGTAATGCCCCGGAACCAGCGATGAGGGAATCTCGATGGTGCAATGCTTGCGATCGTGATGTGACCGCCCGGTGGCTATGCCCATGGTGGAGAAGTGGTGACTGCGCAGATAGGTTATGTGACCGCTGTGGTGATGCAGGCGGACGATGGGATAGTTGGTTGCCATTCCCGCATCGTCTCCGTAACTGACAGCCTGTGAGAGACCATTGAGTTGCAGGCCCGACAGAGTGTAGCTGTGACCGGGATGCATAACAGACGGAACTTCGATATCGGCCGGGCGCCAGGAGTGGTGCGGGGAGCCGGCTGCAGGATCGGGTGTGTAGAGAAAGAGCTCGTTGCTTTGCGCACTGCACAGCAATTGTCCCGTCGGCAGCAGCAGCAAGCATGACTGCCATGTAAAGTTCGCCGCGGGAAATCCCGGCGGCTGCACATCGAGTAGAGGAATTGGGCTTAATGGGTGTGAGTGATCGTACTCCAGAAAGACCGGATTCAACGAGAAGAAGTCTCCTGAATCCGGAGTTGCGGTTCCCGCCAGCACCACGACTCTGCCATTCGGAAGCAGGCATGCAGGAGCGTCCAACGCCGTCAGGAGTGGCCAGTTGGGACTCGCGCTCGTGTCGTTAGGAAATTCCGGCCCCTTCGTCCAGGAACCATGAGACGTAGCATGGGGCCCAGGCGTGAAGATGGCTGTTCTGCCGGTCCCTCCGATGCAGAACGCTTTGCCATCGGGGAGAACGATTGTTGGCCCGGTCTCGAAGACTTCGGCGCCCAGAAGTTCGTCGATGGCAAGCTTTACGGGAGCGGGCCCGCACTTTACCCACTCGTCCTGCTCTGGAACGTAACTCTGCGCCTTGGGCATATCGCGAACAGCAGGAACCAGAACATCGCCGCTGGGCAGTAAAGCGAAGGTCTCTTCTTCAAATGGATCTTCCTTCGTGTTCGCTACCGTGCCGAACTTCGTACCCGCTTCGACCCAGCTGTTGTTTGCCGGATCCCAGATGGCTGTGCGTTTCGGCCATGTCGGCGGCAGACCCGCGGTTGCCGGACCCCCAAGCAGCACCCGGCCATCTTTCAGGACAGTGCCATTGCAGTCCCCTCTGACAAAGTCGAAAGCCGACGGTTTACTTAGCGGCGTCCACACGTTCGTCTGCGGATCGAAGATTTCGCCGAGGGGGGAATCTTCCGGGCTGGACGGATCGTTCGTGTGCTCCCCGCCAATCGCGAACACGCGGCCGTCTTTCAACATACCCGAGGCAAACCATTGACGGGCGGTTTTCATGTCGATTTCAGCAGACCAGGCTCCCGACTCATATTTGCCGAATGCATCCGGCGTAAGGCGAAGCCACTGATTTGCAGTATCGACAATGCTGACATAGCCGTTGTGCATCAGCACAGAACCGTCTGTCAGCAGGATCATCAGGTCGGCGTTGAACGCGCCGGTTGATGTATTGGGGGCGTTGAAAATGGTCCAGGTTCCCGACATGGCGAAGCTCCTCCAGCTGGATTTAGATAGGCGGCTCGCGTCCGCGTTGCTTTGCAATCATGCGGAAAGCACGACTGTTACTTTCCAATCGTGATTGCCAGGCTCTTCCGCGACGCGCGAACAAGTTTGTCCTATAAGATTGTGCGAGCAGCAGGCGAAACGTTTCATGCAGGAAGATGAAGAGTGGAAAGTATCGAGTACGGCCCCCGCCGTTTGATTCGCCCGACGAAGTAGCTAGAGCTGGTTGCATAAACCGGCTCTTGAAAGGGCACGACTTTAGCCGTGCAGTCGAGGGCTCGCGTAAACGGCGGGCTTTAGCCCTGCGGATGACGTTTGCTGAGGCGAGCAGCCTTGAGCAACCATCTCTAGAAGTGGTCGCATAAATGGCTTTGTGTCAGGGCACGACTTCAGTCGTGCCGAAAACCGTGCCAAAACTGAGGGGTTTTAACCCCTGCGGTTTTCAAGCTTTCGTCGGAGCCATTGATGCAACCAGTTCTAGTGTCCCGGCATCAGTCCCCACAGCATCACCATCGTCATTCCGATCACGATGATGCTCGTGCTCCACGCAATCCCGTTCCACAACCGCGAGTTCTTGTGGTCGCCCATCAGATCTTTGCGATTGATCAGCATCAGCATCAGAATGATCACCACCGGCAGCAGGACACCGTTCAACACCTGCGACAGGATCGCCACATTCACTAACTGCGCGTCGGGCAGAATCAGCACCGTTAGCGCGCCGCCTGCGATCAGCAGCGCATAGAGCCAGTAGAAGAAGGGCGCTTCCTTAAATGTTTTGTCTACGCCTGACTCGAGCCCCAGGCCCTCGCACACGGTATAGGCCGTAGAGAGCGGCAGAATCGATGCCGCAAACAGCGACGCGTTGAACAGCCCGAACGCAAACAGAAGGAATGCGTAGTCTCCGGCGAGCGGGCGCATCGCTTCGGCGGCGTCGCTCGCCACCTGAATCGCGCCCATGCCATGGACGAAGAGCGTGGCCGCGCAGGCCACCACGATGAACCAGGCAACAATATCGGTAAAGAAACTGCCCACCACCACGTCCAGCCGCGAGGCTGCGTAGTCCTTTACGCGAATCCCCTTCTCGACTACCGAAGATTGCAGATAGAACTGCATCCACGGCGCAATCGTCGTGCCCACAATCCCGATCGCCATGTAGATGTAGGCTTTGTCCCGCCAGACCTTTTCCTTCGGCAGCTGCACCGTGGCCAGCAAAGCGTCGTGCCAGCTCGGCTGCGAAAGCACTCCGGCAAAGATGTATGCGATGTACACCAGCGAGGCGACGAGAAAAATCTTCTCCGTGCTCTTGTAGTCGCCCCGAAACACCAGGAACCACACCAGCAGCGCGCACACCGGCACCGAGATGAATTTGGAAACGTGGAACAAATGCAGCGATCCGGCGATCCCAATGAACTCGGTCACCACGTTGGTATAGTTCACCAGCACCAGCAGGATCATCAGCACAAACGTGAGGCGCAACCCGAACTCCTCGCGTATCAGGTCGCTCAGACCTTTGCCCGTCACCACTCCCATGCGGGCACACATCTCCTGCACCACGATCAGCGCGATCGTGATCGGAAGCATGGTCCACAAGAGCGCGTAGCCGTATTGCGCGCCGGCCTGCGAGTAGGTGAAGATCCCACCCGAATCGTTATCGACATTGGCGGTAATAAATCCCGGGCCAAGCACGGCCAGAAACAACATGATCCGGATTCGCCAACGCTTCCACATGCCTGAGAGTTCCATCGCACACCCGGACAGCCTCAAGCCCGAGCCGAATCTCCAGACCGCAAACCACAGCGGCCCATTCGGAACTCGGGAACTCAACGGCCCCGGTTCTGCTCTAAGGTGGAGTCATTTCTAGTGGTGCAAAAGAAAACCATAACAGGCTGTGGTGCGCGAGCGCGACCGGGCGGGATCGTATACAGAGATCGCTTCAATCGGCGAAGAGTCTCCTGAATCTCGGCGCGCGATCCGTCGCCTGATTTCTGCTTGCGATAACTGCGTTGGTCGTCCATCGTTCCGACGGCAGCGACCTACTCAAGCTCCGCCCTCAACACTCCACGCTCTCACGGCGCAGCGCACGCGAAATTCGCCGCGTCGCTGGTCTCGCCTGAGCCCTTGTACCGGGCGACCTTCGGGTACGCGCACAGTGGCCGCGTGAATGCAGCCTTCATCGATCCATTCGCGCCCGCAGCGTACTTCGTCGCGATCACGTCGTCATTCGGCGAGCCCTTTTCGACCCAGTTCTCGAGCGAATCGAAGAGCCCGTACTTCGGCCCCTTCACGGTCTCCTGGCCGAATTGCCCAAATGAGCTGGCTCCGGGGCCGCCTCCACAGTGCTCCATCCCTGGAATCATGTACAGCCGAACGAAGTTCGACGCTTTCTCCTGGCCCAATGTCTGTTCCACGCTCTCGTAGTACGCAACCGTATTGCCCGGCGAGATCGCAGGATCGTTCCAGCCGTGATAGAGGATCAGTTTGCCCCCGCGCGCTGCAAACCGGCTCAGATCGGGATCGGTCGAATCGAGGTTAGCGGCCTCTTTCGCGCGCGACACGCGTAGCAGTTCACCCACTTTCGATGTGAGCACATTCATCTTCGGATCGTCTGCCACCATGTACCGAAAGTAGTTCTGCACAAACTGCGAAGAGAGCGAAGATCCCGGATCTTCTCCAACAATCCACGCCTTCCAGCTTGTCTCATCGCCCATCGTATAGCCGGGAAACATCGTCTTGCCCTGCTCGTCCTTGATTCCGCCATACAGCGCTTTGAGCGAATCGACTTGCGCCTGCGTCAAGCAGTCCGCCGAATCCTCGCCCTTGCACAGCAGCACTTGAGGATCGAAGCGGCACTTTGCTGGATCGCCGATGACCCCATCCTTCACACCATCGAGCTCATCGCACGCCGCCAAAGCTGCTCGCTGCAATGCAGGCAGCTTTCGGTCGGGAACGTACGCCGCCGGATCGCCGAAGAGGCTTTGCATCGCGCTCGCACCAGCCGCCAGCATCGTCGACCAGGCATTCGCCGGCGCACCGGCAAGAATCCCGTCGTAGTCCTCGGGAAACCGTTGCGCTTCCATCAGTGCTTCGCGGCCTCCATCGGAACAGGCGTCGAAGTACGCTTTGTCAGCAGGCTTGCCATAGTAGGCATTCAGAATCTGTTTGGCCCGCTCCGCGGTCACATGGATCGCACGCCAGCCGAAGTCTTTCACCTTCTCCGGATGTCCATAGGCCCAGGTCGCATCCGTTCCCTCCGCCTGGTGGCCGGCATCCGTTGCCGCCACAGCGAACCCGCGTTTCAAATAACCAGCGAGTTGGCCGTAGTAGATCGACCCTGCAAAACCGCCATTCCCGCCGCCCAGCAAGCGTCCGTTCCATCCTTGCGCGGGAAGCCACACCTCGAAACGAATCTTCGAATCGCTGGTGGGATGAAACTCACCGGCCACCCGGCAAAATGCGGGCAGATCGCGCATCGGTGCACCGGCGTCGGCAATCGCGAGCACACCCGATGTGATCGGTTCGGCCACCGTGATCTTCGTGTCTGGAAGCTGCAGGCTTCTGAGACTTGCGCAGTCGGCTGCAAACAACAGCGGCGCAGATGCGAACACAAGACACACAACTCCACGTACGATCCGAGGCATAACTGACTCCTGATTTCGAGCCTTTATACCAGACCAGCCAAGAGAAAGAAGAGCGAGGATCGCATTCGAACAGCCCGAAAGCTCCATCCCGCGCGGCCGCTTCAGCCGATGACCCGCGGGGTCGATGTTGAACTCGAGTGGTTTGCCGGTTTGCAATTATCTTGGTACCTTGGTATATATGTACATATGTCGTCTGAAAAACACGATCGCCAGCCGATCGAAGTCGAGCGCGCTCAAACCGGCGTCCGCATCGAGAAACGCCTCCTGAAGGTCCTCAAAGCCGTCGCGGAATTGAAAGACATGACCCTGGGCGATCTGCTCGAAGGCATTGTCCTCCATGCATTCGAAGGCAAGGCTCCCTTCGGCCCGCAAACCCTCAAGGAAATCGAACAGCTTCGCGCTCTCTACGGCATGACGTTGAAAGCCTCCGACAGCCACAACCTGAAGGAGCGCCGCCGATGAGATCCCTGCTTCTTTTGGCCGCGCTTGCGGTCGGCGCCGCGCCGCCCCTCGCTCAGAATGCGTCCGCCACCGGAGGACAAGCCGCAAAGGAGCCCCTGATGAGAACTCAGTCCAGTTTCGACATCGTCGTCCGCGCGCCCTACGCCGAGGCTGCGGCGCTCTTCGGTCCGGAAGGAGAGCGCGCGTGGGCTGGCAAGCATTGGGATCCGCATTTTATCTACCCGCAGCCGGCGCATGATGAAGAAGACGCGGTGTTCACCGATTCAGCACGGGCCTTTCAATGCGATCTGGGTCGTGGCCCTCCACGATATCGAAGGCCGTCATTTCAAATACGTCTACTTCATCGATAACCTGCTCGTCACCGCCATCGACGTTCGTTTCGAGCCCATCGATGCGGCGTCGACCCGTGTGCACGTGGTCTATACGCGAACAGCTCTGAAGCCCGAGGGGAACGAGCACGTGGCCGCTTTCACGAGCATCGACAAAACTGCCGGACCGGAGTGGCAGAGCGCGATCGACGCCTGGCTCTCAAGCCGGCCAGTCGCAGCTCCGTAGACAATTTCGATCAAGTCGCCGCTTCAGCCCCGCATCTCCGGCTGCTATGCTGATCCGGCCGTTCGAGCGGAGCCGTCCTTCCCCCCTCTGCTCGCATCCGGAGGAGCGATGAACCCGATCAATCAGAACCTTCCCGCTCGCCGCCGCCTGCTCGGCAGCATGGCCTCTATCGCAGGGGCCGCGGCCCTCGGCATCGGCAGTGGCAGCGCTTCGGCACAAACCGCTCCTGCCGAAGGTGGACAGAAGAGCGAGGAGCTCTTCGCACCTGCGCGCCTGCGCGACTACAAGACCCGCCGCTCGTCCAGTTGGGATCGCACCGGCGGCAATGGCGATGCCGTCGCCGTCGATCCCGGCAAATCCGCCACACTCCTCGACATCGCGGGCGCCGGCGTTGTCACCCATCTCTGGTTCACCATCAACTCACCCGACCCCATGCATCTCAAGAACCTCGTTCTGCGTGCCTGGTGGGACGGCGAATCTTCCCCATCGATCGAGACACCCATCGGCGACTTTTTCGGTCTCGGCCTCGGCGAGTACTACACCTGGCAGTCGTCGCTGGTTGCGGTCGCGCCCATGAAGGCGCTGAACGCCTACTTCAAAATGCCGTTTGCAAACGCCGCCCGCCTCGTCGTCACCAACGAGGGCACCATCCGCACCGACGATCTTTACTTCGCCGTCGATTACGTCACCCTGCCGCAGCTACCCGACAACCTCGGCCGCTTCCACGCGCAATACCGGCAGGCTGCGCCCTGCAAGGGCTGGACCGACAACTGGACCAACGAATACGCACCCGACATCAATGGCAAAAAGAATCTCAACGGCGAAGGCAATTACGTTTTTCTCGAAGCCGCAGGCCGCGGTCACTTCGTCGGAGTCACTCACTCTGTCCTGCAGAATCAGGATCAGTGGTTCGGCGAAGGCGACGACATGATCTTCATCGATGGCGATACCGCGCCCACCATCAACGGCACCGGCACCGAAGACTACTACAACGGCGCATGGGACTTTGGCGGAAACGCCTTCGCCAACATGCACCAGGGCGCGCCCTACATCGTCGACCCGGAGCGTATCGGCGGCCGCTATTGCTTATTCCGCTGGCACACCGAGAGCCCCATCACCTTCGAGAAATCGATTCGCGTCACCATCGAGCACGGCCACGCGAACCATCGATCCGACAATTTCTACTCAACGGCTTTCTGGTATCAGGCCGAGCCGCACGCCGGGTTCCCTGCCCTCCCCAAGCCTGCCGACCGCGTGCCGCGCGTCTTCCGCGTGGGCGGTGCCGGCGCGGCGCCGGTGACTGACTGATCGAGCCGAGCCGCAACCGGGCACAAGGGCGCGACAGGCGATCATGCTGTCGAGTGGCCTAACAGGCATCTTCCGGATTCGCGGCGATCCAACCTAGGCTGCTCCCCCAAGCCTCAGGGTGCACCGATGCCAGCCTGGCGTCGGCGAGTTACTGGAGCCAGCCCCTGTCTCGATCCGGCTGGGCAATGAACGCCTCCGATTGAAGAGCAGCGGGTATCTCCTCATTGCCTGCGTCCTGCCAGCCTGCTGAGCCGCTTTGCGGATCAAGCTTCCTGGCGCGGAGGAGCGCGGTGGCTTCAACCGCTGCGAGAGGACGGCTGTAATAGAAGCCCTGCATCTCAGTACAACCCTGCGCCCTTAGATAGTCATATTGCTTGCGCGTCTCGACACCCTCAGCGACGCAAGCGATTCCCAGAGTCTTCGCCAGACCGAGCACACTCTTCAACATCGCGTCGGCTGTTTTCTGCGAGCCGATATCGCGCACAAAGGAACGATCGATCTTCAACCGATCGAAGGGGAAGCGCCTGAGATAGGAGAGCGAAGACCAGCCCGTGCCAAAGTCATCGATGGCGAGACTCGCGCCAAGCTGCTTGATATGCCTCAGGGTATTCAAAATCGAATCGGAGTCATCCAGTACCTGGCTCTCCGTCACTTCGAGTTCCAGCAATTTCGCGTCCAATTTGCTCTGATTTAAGGCCGCCTGGACGTCGCCGAGGAGATTGCCCTCGCGGAATTGTTGCGAAGACACGTTCACCGCCATTCGAATTGGGGGCAGACCGAGCTGCTGCCAATCGACTGCCTGAAGGCAAGCACTCCGCAGGACCCACCGCCCCACTTGGACCATCAGACCCAGCTTCTCCAGCGCCGGAATGAATTGACCAGGTGGGAGCAGACCATGTTCGGGATGCTGCCAACGAAGCAAAGCTTCCACGCCGGTGATCCGGCCCGAAATCGTCTCGACAAATGGCTGGTAGTGCAAAACAAACTCATCCCGCGAGCAGGCAAGGATGAGATCCGATTCAATTTGCTGTTGACGGCGTGTGGCTTCGGTGAAAGAAGCCGAAAAGAAACAGTGCCGGCCGCACCCTCTCCGTTTCGCCTCATACATGGCGGCATCGGCTGAACGCAAAAGGGCATCGCTTCTCTCACCGTCATCCGGAAACAGAGCAATTCCGATGCCGGCTGAAAAATGGGCCTCTCGTCCTTCAATGCGAAAGGGCTCGGACAGCGCAGCTTGTACCTTCTTCGCAAGGCGTTCCACATCCTCGGTGTTGGATAGATTCGGAATAACGATCGCGAACTCGTCGCCTCCGACGCGCGCAATGGTGTCGCTTTCCCGAATGCTGTTCTTCAATCTCTTCGCAATCAGTTCCAGCGATCGGTCGCCGATCAAGTGACCCAGGGTGTCATTCACATTCCGAAAGCGATCCATGTCGAGCATCAGCACCGCTACATGCAGCTCATTGCGAACCGCTTGTGCAATCGCCTGATTGAGCCGATCTTCCAGGAGCATTCGGTTGGGAAGTCCCGTGAGCGGGTCGTGCAACGCCGCATGATGCAGACGAAACTCCGTCTGTTTGCGCTCCGTAATGTTATGAGAGATTCCCATCGTCCCGATTGTCTTGCCATTGCGATCTCTGAGGGGGACCTTTGTCGTGAGAACCCACGTCTCATGTCCATCGCGCCAGGTCTCCTTCTCCTCCTTCTCGACCATCGGAAGCCCACTCCGAATCATCTCCTCTTCGTCCCCTAATGCCTTTTGAGCGTGGTCAGTGCTAAAGATGTCCGCATCTGTCTTTCCAATCGCGGCGGAAGGGTCTGCGAGATTGCAATACCGAGCCATGGCATGGCTGATCCGCACAAAACGGCTGTCGAGGTCTTTGAAAAACACATTGTCGGGAATGTACTCGAGGAAGGCGCTCAAGAGATTGCGATCGAGCTGCTGATCCAGCTGGTGCTGGCGATCGATTCCAAACTCCAGAATCGCCGCTGCGAGCGCGACAACGAGCAGGATGCTGAGAGTGGCAAGAATGTAGTGATAGACGTCGTGCTGGGGCGCTCTCGCAGCTACTGCGGGGCCCAAGCTAACTCCAATCACGACTCCTAGGACAACCGCCGCAAAGAGAATCGCGATCCGCGGAACGGACGTCCGGTCCCACTTGAACTTCATGAATTAAGGCAACTTTCTTATCACTTGGCTGAAGCGTATCTTGCAATCAGATCCGCCCACAAGCAACGGATGTGTACGAGATACACTTTTGTGCGATGCGTCACCCTGCAATATATATAAAGTAGTAAATAGTTGAATCACCGCCCACACCGCTCCTCTAGCCTAAAGGAAGCCTCTTTCTGCTCTATCTGGTCGAGTAACGGCCAAACAAGAGTTACCTTTTCGTTAACATAGGAGTCTCTTCCGCCCTTGGGTCCGCCTACTGCCCCCAAAGGACTTCCCCGTGCAGCAGGGTGAATCGAGGATCATCGGAGGGTCGCAGCGTCTGCTTCCGGCTGATCGATGGTTGTCTTCCCCGCCTAGTCGGCTGCCAATTGCGACTCTCTGGCTTCAACTCCGGCCAGCAACGACTGCACGACATCGCCCGCCGAGTACGACATTGCACCCGGCGCCAGGAATTGCGTCACGGTGTTCAGATCGTCGCCGATCGTCACCAGTGCCGGCTCGACTGCGCCGCTGCTTCTCGTCTGCGCGTGGCCGATGTTGGCCAGCAGCGCATTGCATAGGCATTTGCGTCCCTCGGTCTCTTCCACCGCGCCGCCTTTGGCAACATAATTGGCCACCGGCTCCGCGGCGCAGCGATAGCCCGTCGTTCCCTCGGGCGTCACATACATCTCACGCAGATAGCCAAGATCGCAGACGCGCTGCCGCGCCTGATACACGCCGGTTCTCGGACGACGTGCCGCCGATTTGCGCAACCTTGAATGGAAATCCCGTCGGCGACGCCAGGGGATCGGTGAACACGGTGCCCTGCCCGCCCACAGCCTGCGCCAGCAGCGACCTCTTAAGGTCATCGCGCAGGCCTGATTCGTTGCTCAAAGCAAACGCAGTACCAACCTGCACACCCGCCGCGCCTTCGTCGAGCGCTTCGCGAAGTTTGGCTCCGTTGCCGTAGCCGCCTGCCATCCAAAACGGCACGCCCAGCGCGCGCAACTCCGCCAGGTTGACGCGATCCCGGTCGCCGTAGACCGGCTCGCCCGTTCCATTCAGTTGCAGCTTGCCACGCGGCGGCGCATTGTGTCCTCCGGCCGTCGGGCTCTCGATCACCAGTCCATCGACAATGCCCGAGGCACGCCGCAGCATCGTGGCCGCAAGCGTATTGGACGAAACAATCGCCAGAAACTTCGGCCGCATCAGCTTCGGGAGCGGTCCTTCGACAATTTCCGCAGGATCGAAGCGCATCTTCGTGTCGAAGTCGGCAACGGCCCCCGTCACACCCAGCTTGTACTCGGCCGAACGCTGCTCTGCGTAGGCATCGAGCACCCCCGGAATATGCAGCGGGATGCCAGCGCCCATTAGCACGTAGCCCACTCCTGCCAGCATCGCGCCATAGATCGAAGCCAGATGAGGAAGCTGCACCTTCTCCAGAAAATTGATCCCCACGGAGTTGGTGTGGCCTTCGCGCGCAAGGAAAACTTCAATAAAATTGGCTACCATGCACAGTTCAATCACCTTGCGTGGCTCGTTGCGCTGGTGCACAGGCGCGAGCCGATACGGTGCTGCCGCCTCTTTCCCCCCGGAAACGAAGTACTCCTCCCAGATCCGGCGCGCCATCTCGGGGAACGGAAAAGCGTCCAGCCCGCGGCGCATGTGACCGCCCTCGTCGCCATCGCCAAGGCGGCGCACCAGCAGAGCATCGAGCGCAGTGCCCGACACCACGCCGAGCTGGCCGAGGCGCGACACCGCATTCGCCAGGCGCCAGTTCGAGACACCGACCCCCATGCCGCCCTGAATGATGCGCGGAAGCTGGAACATTCTCGCGATTGTTTCACATTGGAGCGCTTCTGCGCTGTGACCGGTGACATCTATTCGACGCCAAAGCACGCTCCGCGGAGAGGCGAGACCAGCCGCAAACCGTCTGGATCGCCCCGGATTACTCCCAGGGCGTCTCTTTGAACGCCTCACTCATCCCTGGGTAGAAAGCCAGATAGCAGCAGACCAGGAGGTTCCAGAGGATCGCGAGGACGATCGTCTGCTGTCCCTGCGGCGAGATCTGAGCCGGGTCCCCGGAAGCGCGATCGGCGATCAGATTGACCGCGATCTTTGCCGCAGTCGCCCCGGACATAAACATCGCGCCCCAGCGTGCACGCCAGTCCCGCGTCATCCAGCGCCAGCCGATCATCGCGTAGAGAATCGCCAGGACATAGAACGCGCCCTCGGCCGGAATCGGCGGCGGCACCGGATCGAGCTGTGTCGCAATGAACTGGGCCACCGGCGTCGCCGGCGCGATCCCAACGATAAACGCAAAGACCAGAAACACCGCCGTACGCAGAAAGCAATACCAGGCAAACAGCGTGATCACCAGCGGAACCTGCACCTTTGGGTCCTTGCGAACCGCCAGCTTGCTCCTCTGCCCCTGCAGCTCCTCGGGCATTTTGAGCGGCGGACGAACGATTCCCTTGATCTCTCCCGGCATGAACTCTCCCTACGAGTAGTGAACGGAGAATGCCCAGCGTTTCCGTCGCTTGAGGCTGAAAGAATCGCACCCGGAAAGCGGCCATCGACGCGATCAGCATAGCAGAGGCAATTTTCACCGTTGTGACGAGCTTGCCGCCCGGCAGAGTCTTAGGAAGCGCGAGCTGCCCTCTTCAGCGCATGATGCAGGTTCCCGCGCTCCTCAATAAGGGGAGGAATGGACTGCTGAATTCCTGAGCGGACTCAATTGGCTTTCGTCGGAGGCGTCGCCGCAGCCATCACTCCAACCGAACGCAACGGCACTTCCAGCGTTCCCGCCTTGCCCGTCGCCCAGTCGTACACCCCGGTCTCGAGAAAAACTTCTTCATTCGCGGGCAGGTCGATCTCAAAGTGCGCCGGAACTCCCGAGCGCTGCATCGCCGCATAGAGATCGGGCGTCAGGTTCATCTGTTGCGTGCCGCCCACCCAGTTCACCGCGTGGCCATCGCGATCGTAGGCCAGCAACTCCACCTGCAACTTGCCGGTATGCTTTCCGTCCGCAGCCGGCTCCAGCCGTACATCTGTCCAGCGAATCATAAAGTCCACGCTGTAGCGCTTCGTCGGTCCGGTCAGCTTGGCGTTCTTCCCGGCGCGCGGTGCATTGGCCGCAGGCTGCGGATTGACCGCCACGACCCGCACTCCGTAGAGAAGCTGCGTCGCACTCGGCATTCCGCGCAGCATCAAGGGATGCAGCGGGTCGGAATCCGTCTTCGTATCGATCGCCAGCGAGTCGTCGGCGTTGTACCCGCGCCGGTAGGCCAGCCTGTACTTGCTCTCAGGCACCCTGATTTCGATACGCCGATAGCTGCCATCCATCTTCTTGTTGGTCGGCGAATAGACGAGGGTGTAGTAGTGCGACCCGTCCGCAATCGCGTGCTGCATGGCCGCATTCAGATCGTTGGTGTTGTAGAAGGCCTTGCCACCGGTATCGTTGGCGAACTGCTCCATGGCCATGATCTTGTCCGAGCGGGCGGCGTCCTCGTTGATGTAGGGACGCATCGGCGTCCCGCCCTGTTGACCGCGGGACCGGAGCGCCTTCACTTCGCCCCTTCAGTATACACTGACGGGTGTTGATTCGCGGGATCACATACATGTTCCACCATCATGCCTTCGGCGCCAATCGGATAAACCGCGACTTTCGAAACAGTCAGCAAGTCCGCAGTCTCCTTCACGACTGTCGCGTAATCCTTGCGTACTGGAGTATCCATCTGGCTCGGATGTTGGCTTTCGCCAGCACTGGGAAACACAGTGATCGGAAACGATGTCGAAAACCAGATCAGGTTCTTTCGGCCGGGCACAGCCGGCCAGATAACGCGCCATGGCTTTGAGAGCCTCAAGTGTCATGGCGACTCGCTGCTCTGCCTGGAATGAGGCAAAATCTCTGCTGGCAGGCCGAAAGTGCCTCAATCCCTTCGTCCCACCCACAGCGCCGCCATCTTGACCTGTTTACCGATCTGCTCCAAATCGTCGACCTTGTCCTGGATCGATCGCGTCACCGACGATCCGATTTCGGGCGTCACACCATCCTTCTGATCGCTCACCGCATTGCGCAAAGCAGCGCTGTTCCGCTGTGAATCCCTGCACCATGCGCAGCTTCCACCCAGCACAAACACCGCAATCCTCGATCCCCGGCTGCATCTTCTTCAGGAATTCCATGATCTGGTTGTGAACGTAGACTCTGATCCTGTTTGTCGGTGTTCAGCGCATCCATCAGCAGAACATTCACGGCATCGCTCGACGGCGCAGGTGGCACATTGGTGAACACGCCCGGAGGCATCGGCGGCAGCGGCTTGAGTTCTCCCGGCGGCAATGTCCGGGCCGAGTGCTCTTCAAAGTAATCGACGGTCTGCGGCCTGCCGTCCTCCATCACCACAAAGTCCTTCGCACGCAGTCCATTCACCGGCGCATCGTTCCGCTGGGTCACGACCACATCGACCACCACCTCGCGCGCATGGGTCTTATAGACCGGCGGATCGGTCTGGCTGGCGCCCACAGGAGCTGCCGCTTTCGATGGAGAGACCAGACCAAAGACCAATAGAAGAGACAGGAGAGAGATGGACCGCAGCCGCACAGGCACCTCCGGGGATGGCCAAGTATAGACCCCTCTCGTGTGGGACGGATTTCGGACCTGTCAGGCATCCGGACTCGACGATCGCCGGACCTCCCAACGCTCCTCAAAAAATACTGAAGTCCCCACTTGACAATTTCCCGGTCCTGTTCAATACTCAAGTCGTTGCTTCACTATTCCGCTTCTCGATCTCGCACCACCCCGGAGGACCCCATGACCGCGACTGAACCCGCCACCATCCACACCACGTCCGTGATTGAACACAACTATCCCCAGCCCCCCGCCAACGTCTACGCCGCCTTTGCCCAGCCCGCCCGCAAGCGCCGTTGGTATGCCGAGGGCGACCACGAGATCCAGGAGTTCGAGATGGACTTCCGCATCGGCGGCACCGAGCGTCTCAGCTATCGCTTCAAGCCGGGCCATCCCATCGAAGGCCAGGAGATCGTCAACCAGACACGCTATCAGGACATCGTGCCCGACAAACGCATCGTCGTCGCCAACGTCATGTCGCTCAACGGCAAACCAATTCTTGCTGCGCAGGTCACCTTTGAATTCCTGCCTTCAGCCTCCGGCACCGACCTGATCTGCACCAGCCAGGGCGCGTTCTTCGACTGGCCGCAGGGCCCCGCCATGATCGAAGCCGGCTGGCGCAGCCTCCTCGATCGTGTCGGCCACGAGCTCGCGAGCAAGTCCGCCTGAGCCTCTGCTGATTGACCTGAGCGCTTCTCCAAGACAAGGAAAAGAATGACCAGGCACTCCATCGATCGCCCTATCGATATTGACCGCCTCTTCCACGCCCTCGGGGATCCCACGCGCCGGGCGATCCTCGACCGCCTGGTCACCGGTCCGACGTCGGTCTCGCGCCTGGCCGATCCGCTCGGAATCACGGTCACGGCGGTGATGCAGCACCTGCAGATCCTCGAAGAGGTGCATCTGGTCCACACCGAAAAGCTCGGTCGCGTGCGTACCTGCCGCATCGAGACCGCCGGCTTCCGTGCTCTCGAGCAATGGATTCGCGACCATCGAACCGCGATGGATCGCAAACTCTATCGCCTGGGCGAGTTTCTCCTCAACGAGGCTCTCGATCAGGAAAAACGCAAAACCTGACAGCACCCGAACGGCCCGCACCCGCATATCTTTCAGACCTTGCCCGACAAGAAGAGGACAGCTATGCCCAAAATCCGTCCGCTCTCACGCCGCCAATTCGCCGTATCCGCTGCCGCCGCCGCGGTCCTGCCCTTTTCAACCGCGCACGCCCAAACACCCGCTACCAAAGGAGCACCCATGACCACCCTTACGCCCTATCTCCTCTTCGACGGCACCTGCCGCGAAGCCATGGAGTTTTACCACTCTGTCTTCGGTGGCGAACTCCACATGACCAAGGTGAGCGAGTCGCCCGCCAAAGACCAGATGCCTGCCTTCCAGCAGAACAAGATCGTCAACGCGCGCCTGAAGAGCCCGTCAGTCGAAATCTCCGCATCCGACTGGCTCATGCCGAATGCAACCCCAGTGCGCGGCAACACCGTCTGTCTCTTTCTGAGCGGCGGCACATTTGCCGAACTCCGCTCTCTCTTTGACAAACTCGCCGACGGCGCCAACGTCACAGATCCGCTGAAAGAAGTGTTCTTCGGCACCTACGGCGCGCTCAATGATAAGTACGGCAACCGCTGGATGTTTCAGGCGAACCGCGAGAAGGCCTAATCGGAGTGAAACTGTATTCTCATCTCGAACTAACCACAAGGAGACTTGCCCATGCTCAGACCCCTGGCCGCTCCGTTCAGGACTGCTCTGTTTCTCGTCGCAGGTGCGTTCGCACTGTTGCAATCGGGATGCACGTCGGCTCCAACATCCGCAACCGCGACGCCCGATACCCATGCTCAGGATGAAAAAGCCATCCGCGATACCGAAGCAGCGTGGGTCAAGGCTTTCGCGACGAAAGAGCCCGAAAAGGCGGCAGCCTTTTATGCAGACGATGCCGCTTCCATGCTCCCCGACACACCGCTCATGACTGGGAGACAGGCGATCGTCGCCGGAATGAAACCTGAGTTAGGCGATCCGAACTTCTCCCTGGTCTTTGCTCCGACCAAAGTTGAAATCGCAAAGTCGGGCGATATTGCCTATTCCCAGGGCTGGTTCAAGTACACGACAACTGATCCCAAAACCAGGAAGCGCGTGGGCCAGGCCGGCAACTACGTCGAGGTCTACAAAAAGCAGGCGGACGGAACCTGGAAGGTTGAAGAGGACATCGCGACGGAAGAGACGCCGCTGAAGGTCCTTAAGCCTGGAGAGTAACGGGCCGTCGACGTTTCCGCTCAGAGCTTCTCCCGCAGAAACGCGATCACGTGGTCGGCATGCACCACGCCCACCATGCGGTTCTGTGAATCCACCACAGGCAGCGCGTGCAGGTTGTACTTGTCGAACATCTCAGCCAGTTCGTTTTGGTGCATATCCGCCGAGGCCGACAACACCCGTGGCTCGGCCAGCACTGCCAGGCGCGTATCCGGCTGCGCCATAACCAGACGAGCAAGCGGAATCGATCCCCGCAGCACTTTTTTCTCGTCGAGCAGATAGATCTCCGTCACCGTCTCGGGATCGCCATCGAAATTCTTCAGCGCCTGCACTGCCGTCGCCACCGTCGCGTCCACGTTCACCAGCGACAAAGTCCGTGGTCATGGCGCCTGCAGCAGACTTCTCGTCGAACTCCAGAAGCTCGGAAACCTCCTGCCGCTCCTCTGGCTCCATCTCTTCGAGAATTGCGTCCGACCGTTCCTCGGGCAGCTCGGCCAGCAGATCTGCAGCCGCGCCGGGGTCCATCTCTTCCACAATGTCGGCGATCCGCTCTTCGTCCAGCTTCTCCAGCAGCGACTTCTGCAGCTTCGGATCGACCTCTTCAAGCGCTTCGGCAGCGACTTCCTCGTCGAGCGAAGTAAAGACCGCGTCGCGCTCGGCCGGCGACAGATCCTCCAGAATCTCCGCCAGGTCCGACGGATGCATATCGGCCAGCCGTTCGTGCTCGATGCGCAGCTTCACCCGCCGCGCTGGATCCACCTCAATCACGTCGACAAAATGCCACGGAATCCCGCGGTACTTGAACTTGCGC
Source organism: uncultured Acidobacteriaceae bacterium (assembly GCA_963778705.1). Classification (GTDB taxonomy): domain Bacteria; phylum Acidobacteriota; class Terriglobia; order Terriglobales; family Acidobacteriaceae; genus Telmatobacter. Next base: position 291,158 of record CAVZVM010000005.1, on the reverse strand, counting down.
GAGATCGTCTCGAGTGTGGCTCTCGGCAGCAGCCCTTTAAACACGCGGCGAAACGCCCCGCGCAAGCCGACTTCGACCTCCACCACGCGCAGCAGCCGTGTCTCGCCCTGGCTCATCCACTCCAGGTCGACATCGTTCACCCGCACCACTTTGCGGCCGTTGATGTCGATGATCTGGCGGTCCACCAAATCCTGTTGCAGAAAGAGAAAGCTGCTCTGGTCGTTCAGCGGTATCGGCGCATCGGCCGAGCGCAGCTCCAGGGTCCCCGCCGGTGTCTCAATCAGTTCCTGTGCCGGCACAATGAACAGTCCGGCACGCGACTTCAGCACCAGGCCGGCGACCTTCCCGGCTTCCGCGCCCGTCGCCACCGCGATATCTTTGAGCCGTCCGCGCAGGTGCCCCTGCGCATCCGTCACCGGAGTGCCCAAAAGCGCCGTCAGGCTTACGCGTCCTGAGCTGCGAACGTGCATGTGCCCCAGTGTAGACCGTCGGACCGCGGGGTTGGCGTTCGGGGATGAGACTCTTCCTCTTCGATACCGAAGAAGTTCGCGCGCACGAGCGAATGTCAAAGATTGACATTCCGTCCCACCCGGCATAGGCTCGAAGTGCGATCGACGCCTGGGGTCTCCCGAGGTTCCTATGAGTCAGATGAACGTTTCCATCACCGATCGGCTAGCGGGTTTTGTCCGCGACAAAATAGCCAGCGGCCGCTACAACAACGCCAGCGAAGTCGTACGCGACGCCTTGCGGCGAATGGAAGAGGAAGACCAGCGAGCCCTCCGCCTGGCCCATCCAACCGTGGACGATGTGCTTGCCGATCTCTCCGCCGCCCAAGTCCAGGGCATTCGAAGCCGGGTTCTTGCTGGCATCGAATCCATCGACAGAGGTGAGTTCAGCGAATATGAGGGCCGCTCCGGTCTTGCTCAACTGTCCGCACAGGTCAAAGAACGTGGCCGCAAGCGCCTCGAGACCCGCGCGCGAGCGTGATGCGCTTCAGGGTCGCGCGAAGCGCCGAAGAAGATCTGGACCAAATCTTCGCGTACTGGGCTGAACGAGCGGGCTCCGAAACCGCCGAGAGGCTGGTGGATGCGATCGTTGACCGCTTCGCTTTGCTCGCCGAGTTCCCGCAAGCGGGTCGAGCCTGTGACGATATTGCCCCGGCGGTGCGCTGCTTCCCGGTTGGAAGGTACCTTATCTACTACCGAAGGATCCGAAAAGTCGTGGAGATACTCCACATTTTTCATGGGGCCAGGGAGCAATCGCCGGCTCGCCAACCATGAAACGCGGCGTGACCGTCGCAGACCGCTCTTGTCGATCGGCCCGGTGCCGGCCTTCCTCCCGGTATCCTTGAGGGCGCCGGAAGATCGCCCCTTCTTGACACAATCCCTTCCAGCCGTGAAACTGCCTTCAAAGGTTGCTCGGATGGTGCCGCCTGCCTTCCTTGTTCCCGCAAACATGGAGACGAGATCGTTGGAAAAGCCCGGAGCAGGACGGTGGAAGTTCAAATTGCCCTCAACTATGGAGAGCGTGAGCGAAGTCGAGGCCGCAGCCGAGCAGTTCGCTACGGAAGCCGGCGTCGACGAAGACGAGCGATTCCGCCTGACCATGGCGGTGCGGGAGGCGGCCGTGAATGCCGTCCTGCACGGAAACGACTACGACCCTGCCAAAAAGATCTCGGCGAGCTTTGAGAACGACGGCAAATCCATCGTCATCAAGATCGGCGATGAGGGCAAAGGCCTCGACCCCGACACCCTGCCCGATCCTCTGGCGCCCGAAAACCTCATGCGCGGCACCGGCCGCGGCATCTTCCTCATCCGCTCCTTCATGGATGAGGTACACTTTCGAGAATTGCACCCCGGCACGGAGATGACCCTGGTCAAACACCTGCCGCCGGCTGCAGCAGCAACCTGACCCCCACGACCTTCAGCCGAATTTCCGTGAATCGTCTCGATGCGTTTTACCCTGTCACTCCACGAGCCCTTGCAAAGGTGCTATAACCGTTACACCGACAAGAAGGAGGAATTTCCGTGGCACTAACTATTGCTTCCCGTGAAGTAGATGGCGTGACCGTGCTCGACCTCAGCGGTCGGATTACTCTCGGCGAAGGCAGTGTCCAGTTGCGCGAAGCCATTCGCGACCTGATCGGCAAAGGCCAGAAGAGAATCCTGCTCAATTTGGGCGACGTCAACTACATCGACAGCTCCGGCCTCGGCGAACTCGTCAGCGCCTACACCACCTCCAAGAATCAGGGCGCCGCGCTCAAGCTGCTCAGCCTGACTAAGAAGGTCAAGGATGTTCTGCAGCTGACCAAGCTCTACACCGTCTTCGACATCTACGACGACGAGGCCAGCGCCATCGCATCGTATAAGTAACCTCAGGCAAGTAACTTCAAGGAGGCGGCTGCTTCGGCTTCCTGCGATGAAAAAGGCCATCCCGCGCGGGATGGCCTTTCTGCTTGCGCGGAGAGCAACGCGAACACAACCGGACGGAGCCGAGGCCTTCAGGCCTCGGGAAAAGTCGGCCGCTCAACCTACCGCAGGCTAATTCAGTGTCGCCCCTGCCCCCCGCCGTAGCTGGGGCTGGTAGGGAAGTTTGCGAATCGCACCCCAATCGTCACCCGCACGGGCACCGGTTCGCCGTTCAGGGTCGCTGGTTTGAAGCGATACTTAGCAGCAACACCCAAGGCTTCTCGATCCAAACCATGGCCCGCTTTCTTGAGCACGCAGATATCTTCGGGCATCCCGTGCGCGTCCACAATCGCGCCCACCAGGCTTATCGCTTCAAATTGCTTAACGTGGTGTTCCTTGACGAATTCGCGCGCTTCACGAGAGAGCGTCCCCTCCGCGGTGTTCGTCGTCATCGGCTCCGAGACGTCACCACCCACACGATAAATCCTTTCCGGAAGTGACGACCCCATCGTGAACTCAGCGGGGCAGGGCGCCACACGATCGTCTGTTTTCAATGGCGCTTTCGATGTGTCCTGATTCGTGATTGCCTGAGGCGAGGCATCGGCACTACCGGAGATGGCGGACTGCTGGGCCGCCGCCGCGATGCAGACAGGCCCGAGCAATAAAAACAGCAACTGGCAATTTGCGTTGGCGTTTGTTCGCATTCCAAAATACTCCCGACTCGGTAGAAGGAAGAGCCGAAATCCACCAACAGCCAAATACCGGTCGAATCGTGGCCCCACCCTTCCCTTCCCAAGAAAGATGCAGATCCGTCCGCTCCCGCAACAGATCGTCGGTTGCCAATGCGCGTGAAGGTCTCGAAGGAGTTTCTATCGCAAGCCCGACACTACATATAAATCCGAAAGCAGCCGAATATAACCGTAGGCGTAGGATTGGCCGTCCGGGCTGAAAAGGACATGAGTCATGTCGCAAACTCCCGGTCCCTCGGGCACCGCGATCTCCTTGAACAACTTCCTTTGACCGGTCAGCAGATTCAAGCGGAAAACTCGAATGCTTGACTTCGCGTGTTGGCCCACATAGAGGAAATTCGGATCGGAGGTCCATACAACCGATTCCCCGGCCTGCAGTCCGGGAATCGAGCGCGGTGTCCCGCCGTCGATCGTGTAGAGTTTCACCCCACTCATGTCCGCGCTGCCCGCTGCAACAAGCTTTCCATCGTGCGAAACCCGGCAGTAAGTGACTCCTTCCGGCGTGATGGGGCGCGGCCTGCCGCCATCGATACTCTGAACAAAACACCGGGCTGCATGTCCCGGCAGGTTTCCGGTGAAGAGAATCTGTTTGCCATCCGCGAGCCAGTGGATCTCGTGTCCATACTGCTCAATGTCGTCCCGTTCGATCCGCCTCACCGTTCCCGGTCCGGTAGGCAGCAGGACCAACTGCGTGTAGTTGACGCTGGCGGCCACCCACTTGCCATCGGGAGAAAAATCGCCGGCCATCCCTTCGCCCAGCGCGACCGGTGGCGACCCTGTCAGATCGCGCATGGCCACCGTATAGTTGGGCCCAGTCTGCTCTCCCTGCTCGTCAAAGAGCAGCTCTTTGCCATCGCGCGAGATGTCCACGGGCAGCGACCAGTCCTGCCACGAGAGGTCTCTTTCTTTGGTTGCTCCGCGCGCCAAACCCATGATGCTGGCCCGTTGTTCATCGCGCGTCATCAGCACTCTGCCGTCCGGAGCGATATCCTGCAGCGTCACTCCACCCAAGGCGCGGAAGGCGAGGCGCAGATGGCCGAACAGATCGACGGCATAAATCTGGCGCTGCAATCCGGCGTGCGTGGCAGAGAACCATACTTCATCTCCCTTGGCGGACCAGGCCAATCCCTCCTCGCTCTCCCATCCGCTGGAAAGAACCGTCTTTCGTCCATCCAGATCCACGACGGAAACACCGCCTTCATCGTCCTTGGAGGTTGGGTGATCGAGAAACGCGATCATGCGGCCATTCGGTGAAACCCGCACGTGGCTGATCCGGCCGGAGGTCTCGTAGAGGACGTGGCCGAGGGGAAACTCAAGCCGCTGTTTACCGGTCACCTCACGAACGACGGCAAGCGTCTTTCCGTCGGGCGACCAGTCGGCCCATTGGACGCAATCGGTAAGCTGCCGCGGTGTCCCGCCCGTGGCTGGCACCTGACCCAGGATGCCCGTCATCCCGGTCATGAATTCCGGCTCCGCCGGCTGCAGTACAGCCATCTGCCCCGTCGAGGAGACCGCAAGCAAGCTGGTCCCAGTCAGCCCCAGAGATCGCGAGCCCGGAAATTTCACATCGGTGGAGAAGACCTCAACCGGCATGCTCTCCCACGCCGCGGCATAGTAAACGGTCCGGCCGTCCGGTGCGAACCGGGCAGAATAGACTGTCCCGTGGTTGATCGTCAGACGCTGAATCTCCGCCGGCTGCGAACTGACGCTCCGACGCCCAAACCATACGCCCGCCGCCAGCAGCGCCGCACACAGGATCACCGCAAGAGCAACCAACAGGAAGAGCCTCGGCTTGTGACCTCGCGGAGGCCCGCCCCTGTCTTCTGGATCGACTCCGACGGGCGTCTTAGCCTCGGGGGGCAACACCGGTGGTCCTTCCACCGTTGCCACAAAACGATAACCGCGCCGCGGTACCGTCTCAATAAACACAGGATTGTCGGCGGAATCGCCTAACGCGGTGCGCAGCTTGCCTACCGCAACGTTGACCGCGTGATCGAAGTCTCCATAACTGTCATCCGGCCAGATGCGCGACTGCAACTCCTCGCGCGAAACGACATTGCCCGGTTTTTCCAGCAGAACCTGAAGCACTTTGAACGGTTGGTCCTGGAGCTTGATGCGGCTTCCTGCTTTGCGGATCTCGCCCACACGCAGGTCTGCCTCAAACTCCCCGAAGCGCAGTGTGTGGAACCCATTCTGCGACGGCGACCTTCCGTTCTGGGGAAGCTCCAGCATCGATACGTCAACCTGACCCTTGATGACATATCCATACGCCTTCTTCAACTATTTTGCCAGGAGATGTTCCTCTCCCGCCCCTCTCCAGTTTGTCTCCTGCAGCGGAACTCACACTTGATCTTCAGTTTAGGCCAGGTGAATTGAGGTACCTGACCCGGTCGCGCACGATCGCCTCACTGAGCAAGGTGGAGGTCCCATGCGCAGCCATCCCCGTTTCCATCCCCGTTTGTTGTTCAGTGTTCTTGTCTGCCTGGTGCTCTTGTCTCACAAGGCCCACGCCAGCGACATCCCCGAGCGGGAATCGACCCCAGCGATGAGCGAGATCGCCGGAACCGCCCGCTTCGATCTCTATCGGGGCTACTTCATCGTGGTGCACGGTTCGATCGGCCCCCTGAAGAATCTCAACTTCTTCCTGGACACAGGCACGACACCCGCGGTGGTCGACTCACGCGTGGCCGGCAAGCTCGATCTCCCCAGAGAAGACTCTGCCAGCATCGTTGTTTTGGGCGGCCGAACGCCCGCCCAGCAGACGAACCTGCCATCGCTTGAGATCGGTCCATTGAAACAGTCGAATCTTCACGTGGTCACCGCCGACCTCTCCTTCTTCCAGAAGGTCCTTCCCGTGCGCATCGATGCGATCGTGGGCCTGGACGTGCTTGGGCAAACACCTTTCGTCATCGATTACTCCGCCCGCGTCATTCGCTTTGGATCGACCCCGGCTCTGCCCGTCTCAATTCCCTTGCGGCTGGACCGAGGCCTTGCCGTCTTCGACGCTGAGATCGATCGTGCGCCCGTCCATCTTCTCTTCGACACCGGAGCCTATGCCCTCATCCTGTTCGCCCCATCGCAAAGTTCCGAAGCAAAAGACGGCACGGCTTTGCAATCGAAAGAGACCGAGGATTCCGAAGACAAACAGGGTTCGCTGCGCACGCTCACCTTGGGTGCCGAGGAGTTTCGCCAGAAACAAGCTCTGGTGGCCCGCAACCCGAAACCGTCTCAACTCGACTTCGACGGCCTGATGAGCCCAACCGCCCTCGGCATCTCCCGCGTGTCCGTAGACCTGAAAGAAGGAGTGTTGGCCTTCAGCCGCTGAGCCAGGTGGCCGCTCCAGAGGCGGGTCGGATGTTACTCAAGGCGTGATTTCCGAAATAGGGGGTGATTCAGGCCTCAACTAGGTTTCAACACGCAGAGGGTTCTGTCAGTCGGCAAAGGTGAGTTTGTTGATGAAGGCTCCTGCTTGCAGGGACACCACATCTCCTTCGGGTGTGACAAGAACACCTGAACCGAAGCCTCCAAAGTATGGAGGAGGCGAGAGTCGGCACACCTCGGTGCATAGTCCGGAGTCAGTTGACAGCCGGATAAGTGAGACAGTCCATCCATCCGGCAAACTTTCCGATTGAACACAATGGAAGAAGCCATCGTTTTGGTATGAGATCAACTGCATGAAATGATTAATAGGTGGCTGGTAACGCCAGCGTTCCTTTCCACTCTTCAGCTCAATGCACCGGACGATGCCCTGAACCGTGGCCACAGGTCGAATCGTCGGGTTGAACGCTTCGCAAACGCATACTGCGTCTGGACTGAACGCTGCCTTGAGCCCGGAACGGCAAAGGCGCGGAACCGAGACGCTCTCATTCTGAGTTCCGATTGCAAAATCTCCTTCACGAAGCAAGATCATGTGAGGAGAGTATGGGCTATCCACCGCGTCTCGAACTCCTCTCAACGTCTTGAGCGTAAATCCAGTTTTTGCATCGAGACAGTGGACGGGCCGGCTCTCGACTTCGCACCAAACCACATCACCTTGCGCAGAGAATCTCATCTTTTGGACCTGCCTCAGATCAGTTCTGTGCCAGATCACCCTTCCCGATGTTGCCTCGTAGCAGGCGATGCCCGCTTTTGGTCCTTTCCTCCAGTTGGCGGCGATAACGACCGCGCCATCCGAACTGATTGCCAGTCGATTGCATCCGTCGAACACAGTGCGGAAATCCGATAGACGCTCTCCAGTTTTCAAGTTCCAGACTTGAAATAGTCCCTGATCACCTGCTGCGACAGCGATAGGAGCGCATTGAGCAACCTGAACGGTTTTGCGCATGTCACCTCTCGATTCTCAAATCTGCCGGTTGGTCCCCGTCTTCCATGTCCAGCAATATGTACTTAAGAGGATAGCCCTTGCATTTTGAATGGTTTGTGGTCCACCCGCCAGCTACATCCCGCCACACGATCGCATTTGCCCCGCCAGAGACGCAGATCCCATCCTTGCCACGCAAGGACGGGATCGCTACAAACTGAGAACTGACTTTGAACTGTGAACTAAGAACTGCGAACTGTTCTTAGAACTTGACGTTGGGCACCTGCTGCGCCGCCGGGCTCGCCGTGAAGTAATCCGGGTTCTGCTTGAATCCCGCAATCCCCGCCCAGATGCTGTTGGGGAACTGCAGCACGAACGTGTTGTAGGTCTGCAGCGCATCGTTATACCGCTTGCGCGCCACGCCGATGCGGTTCTCTGTGCCTGCCAACTCGTCCTGCAGCCGCATGAACTGGTCGCTCGACCGCAACTGCGGATAGTTCTCCGTCAACGCCAGCAATCGTCCAAAGGCCGAATCCAGCGTCCCGTTGGCTGCGATCTTCGCCGCCGGTCCCTGCGCATTCAGCAGGCCCGCACGTGCATTGGCGATGTCGCCGAACACCGTGCTCTCTTCCTTCGTGAATCCCTTCACCGTCTCCACCAGGTTCGGGATCAGGTCGGCGCGCCGCTGCATCTGCACATCCACCTCGGACCAGGACGCCTTAACATTCTGGTCGTAACTCACCATCTGGTTCCGCGCGCTCACATAGCTGCCGAACACCATCAACGCCGCCAACACCAGCACAGCCAGAATTCCCAGAACCACCCACAGTGCCTTCATACCGTCCGTCTCTCCTCCGGCTTCCGCAAGCAGAAGCCACCTACCCTAGTTGCCTTGTACCCTCGGTCCCTTGGTCTCTTGTTCCCCGTTCCCTATTCCCTATTCCCTGTTCCCTGTCTTCTCTCACCAGTCTCCCCCGGCGCCGCCGCCGCCAAAGCTTCCACCGCCAAACCCGCCAAATCCGCCGCCACCACCACCGCCTCCTCCGCCAAATCCTCCACCGCCGCCGCCCCAGCCGCTGCCCATCCATGGCCCGCCGCGAAATCCTCCGCCGAATAGCCCCAGCACCGCCAGAATCCGGAAGATCGTGAATCCGCCGAAGAACAGAAAGATCAGGATGAACAAAAGAAACGGCAGCACACCGCCGCTATGCCGCACCTGCGGCTGCGGCTGCGCCTGCTCCTGCGGCTCATTCGTCAGCGTTACGCCTGCATCCGCCGCGATCGTCTGCGCCACCTGGCCCACGGCCATCGTGATCGCGCTGTCATAATCGCGTGAACGCAGATAGGGCACCATCGACCGGCCGATATCTCCGACCTTGGCGTCGTTCAGTATCCCCTCGAGCCCATACGCTACATCGATCCGGTATTTGTGGACATCGACCGCCAGCAGAACCAGCACGCCCTTGTCCGAGCCCTTTTTACCGATCTTCCAGGCGTCTTCCAGTTGATTCGCCCAGTCCGCCGCGTCATCCCCATCCAAATCGTGAACCGTCACAATCGCGATCTGGGAATTGGCCTTGGAGTGATCGAGCTGGCTGCAGAGACTGTCGAGCTCCTCGACCGCCTGTGGCGAAAGAACATGAGCAAAGTCACTGACGTAATCGGTAGGCTTGGGCAGGTCCTTGACCTGCTCCGCCTGGAGCAAAGGAAGGCAAGAAAGAAAAAGCCCGCACACAAGCAGGCCAAAAACTTTCGCGCGCTGAAAAGCTTTCATCGCACTCCATTGTACGTGGGGAACGGGTCATTGGTTCCCAGGGAGCGGGTGTCGATCGCCCCTGGTCCGCCGTCCGAACTGGCCGCATGATTATTGTCCGAATTTCCGCAACCCGCACGTCACCGGCCGCCATCTACATCGCTCCACTCCGCTAGAATCGACTCAAGATGGGAAGTGCTTCGACGCCCTCGATCAGCCAGCTCTGGGAGGGGCGTACGATCGACGGAAAGTTCGCTCTCCTCGAATGGCTGGGCGGCAGCCCCAAGTGTAGTGTCTTTGTCACACTGCGCCAGGGAGCGCACCGGTCCGCGATCAAGCTCATTCTCGCCGAAGATTCCGATGTCGAGGCATGGCTCTCGCTCTGGGAAATGGCGCGTCGACTGGCCCATCCCAACCTCATGCCTGTCTTCGAGACGGGCCGGTGTTCGATCGACGGCGCCGACCTGGTCTATCTGGTCACCGAATGCGCCGACCGCGTCCTCTCGCAGTTCATTCAGGATCGCCCTCTCAAGCTGCACGAGGCGAGCAACATCCTCTACCCCGTCGCCGACGCGCTCTCCTATCTCCACGCCAAAGGCTTCGTGCATGGCCACGTCAAGCCGTCCAACATTCTCGTCTCCGGCGATCAACTCAAACTCTCGACCGATAGCTTTCTCGTCGCCGCCGCGGTGCCGACCCGTCTCGGCACATCTGGAGCCTATGACGCCCCCGAGCTCGCATCCGGCAATCTGTCTCCGGCCGCGGATGTCTGGTCTCTCGGCGGCACTCTGATTGAAGCTCTCACCCAGCGTCCCCTGCTCTGGGACCCAGCTGCCAACCGCCCGCCTGAGATCCCGCCGTCGCTTCCACTGCCGTTCGCCGAGATCGTTCCTGAGTGCCTCCGCCTCGACCCCGCATCCCGTTGCACGTTGGCGGAGATCAAGGCGCGCATCGTTCAGCCGCCGGCTCAACCGCCGCTTCCATCTCCCGATGAGCTGGTCGCGCGCCTCACCCAGCTGCAGCCATCGCCCCTTGCGCACCCCAGTTCGCCAGGGCCAACGCCCGTCGCGGCAGAACCAGCCGCCCCGTCACCATCCACGCGGTGGAAGCCGGAGGAACCCCGCTCTGCCCCCGCACTGCACTTGTTCGAAGAGGCCAACCGGCCGCGGCGATCCAAACTTCCGCTCGTGCTCGGCATCCTCGTCCTTCTTGCCCTGGGCGCCGTCGTGCTGGCTCTGACAGGCAACCTCACCGTGCCGCCTGAGCTCGCCAAATATCTCCCGCCGTCGAGCCCGGCAGCATCGCACCCGCAGCCGATTCCCCCGCAGAGTACAGCGGCTCCATCGCCGGCCCCAGTACAACCCTCAGCCCAGCCGTCCGCCCAGCCCGGCACACCACCGGCTCAAGCGACACCACAAACATCTCCCTCGACTCCGAATTCGACTCCAGCGCCGACTCCACCTCCATCCGCTGCCGAATCCAATCCAGGCAGCGACGAACCCACTTCGCAGCCTGCAACTCCCGCAATTTCTTCAAGCGATACATCCACATCTCCCTCCACGGCAATCCCTGAGCCTCAGCCCACCCAGCCTCAACCCGAGCAGAAGCTCCCCTCGCGCCCCCGCAACGCACCCGGCGACGTCGCCAATCGCGTTCTGCCCGCCGTCTCGCCTGAAGCCGCAGACAGCATGCGCGCCTCTGTTCTGGTCGTCCTCCGCGTCACCGTCAATCGCAATGGTTCCGTAGCCGACGTATCCTACGTTTCCCCCGGCCCCGGCAACTACTTCGCCCGCGTCGCGCAACGAGCCGCCCTCACCTGGAAGTTCGACCCGCCCCTGCGTGACGGCCATCCCGAACCCAGTGTTTGGAGATTGCGTTTCTTCTTCTCGCGCCGCAACGTCGACGTCACTGCCAGCGAAGAGGACTCCCTCGCCCCGTAAGCCCAGTCATTCGTACGTACCCAGCCACGCGCCGCCGCCATTGACTCAAGCTCGACCCCGCTCCGGCGTAGCTCGCCACCTTCAAGCGAATTAGATTGTTCAGAAGGGATTTACCCCTGCATTTCGATTAGTTGATTGAAGGCTTCCCCGCGCCTCCGACAACTCCCACTTTGAATCGACGGCTGTCCTCATTGGGGTCGAGAAGCCCAGGGAGCATATCCAAACATCGCCGCTTCGGAAGGAGACCCTATGCCTCCGCTAACGCACGCAGAAGACGCACGGCTCAACTTCAATCCCCGGCAGCCGCAGGAGCGATTTCGGGCCGACCTTGCTCCGGAGGCGAAAGCCAGTGTGGACGCGCGCGTTGCACAGACCGTGCCATGGCCTGCGGGTCTGGCTCCGGCAGCTCAGCCCCTCAAGCCAGCTCCGCAAGAGACCGACGACCTGTCGAGATTCGCGGGGTACGACGCGATCGTGATGACCTATACGTCGGCCGAGGCGGATACCCTGGCAACTCTGCTCACGCCCGGCTATCCGCTCTCGGATTGGTACGAATACCGGCACAACATTGCCCAGTACATCCCTTTGGTGACGGGAAAAGCGGCTCCCTTTAACGACCAGAAAGATCCCCGCTACTATCACAGCCTGGGACTCTATTTCCCGTGCACGATCGGGAAGGCGCGCGTCTTGCTCATGAAATCGGGACTGCATCTGGACCACGATCTCGAGACCGTGACGCCAGGCGCCGTGATCCCCTTCTCGAAATTGCTCACCGAGTTGATTCAGACCGTCAAACCATCGGTCTTCATCACCACCGGCACTGGCGGTGGCATCGGCAGCGACGTGAAACTCGGCGACATTGTGGTTGCAGGAACGACCCTCTTTGACTGCCGCTATCAATTCAAAAACGAAGCATGGCACAACACGCCCTACACCACCTCCCCAGTGTCCGCACAGGCGCTGGCGTTGATGACCCCCGGCCTGCTGAAGATCAACGGTGCGAAGATCGCCTCGGCCAAGCCGATCCCTGGACGTCCGGTACCTAAAATCTGGAGCGGCAAAACGGCCGCCATCGTCACCACCGACAAGTTCGCCTACGACACCGCCAACAACCAGCCGTATCAATTGCAAGGATTGGGGCAGGCATGCGACATGGGCGATGCCATGGTGGGACAGGTCATGACGAAGTCAGGCAAGACCTGGTACGCCATCCGCAACGCGTCCGATCCGCAGATGCCAGTTCCGCCCGATCCCGGCTTCCCCAGTGTGGATGCGGAATCCAACCACATCTACGTCACCTATGGCGCCGCTACCAGCGCGGCAAGCGTGATCGCGTCCTGGGCAATCGTTGCCTCTACATTCAATTGACCGGCGTCAACGCCCGATGTCACGACACCGACCGCATGACCGGTGAAGAGGACCCCTTCGTCCATAGTCGTACGAATCCGCACAAGCCCCGACTCTGCGCCCGCTCATGCTCGACCCCGCTCTGCCGATAACCCATGAGGAAGAGCACATGCGGCAGGTCCGGCCGACGCAAAAGCGCGTTCCATGGGCCTCCGCTCAAGGCATCGACAAGGGGCAACAATGGCAACGCAGGTGTACGTCAGCAATATCGAAACGGTCCTTCCGGACAACGCCTTCATCTACTCGCGCACCGATCTCAAGGGAAAAATCACTGAAGCCAACCGAGTCTTCGCCGACATCAGCGGCTACACCGTCGACGAGCTCCTCGGCCAGCCCCACAGCATCGTCCGCCATCCGGACATGCCCAAAGAAGCTTTCGCCGATCTATGGAAATCTCTCAAAGCCGGCCGCCCCTGGCAGGGCATCGTAAAAAACCGCCGCAGCGACGGCGGATTCTACTGGGTCGTCGCCAATGTCTCGCCGGTGCGCGAAGAGGGCCGCATCGTCGGCTATCAATCGCTCCGCCAGAAGCCCTCCCGCGATCAAATTCGCTCTGCCCAAGAAGCCTATCGCCACGTCAAATCCGGCACCCACTCCCTCCGCATCGAGGAAGGACAGGCCGTCCGCACCCACTCTCCGTGGATCCAGTACGCCTTCCACCCCAGCACCCAGTTCGCATGGGCCTCCTACGCCGCTCTGCTCGCAACCTGCTGCGGCGTTGCGCTGCTCCTCTCGGGAACCCCGCATCCCGCTCTCCGCATCGCAGCCTGCCTGGCCCTCGCCCTCAATACTCTCGGCGCCTTGACCGTCCGCGTCTATACGCTCCCCCGCCTCCAGCGCGATCTCGATGGCATGGCAACCTACCTTGAAAGTGTACTTTCCAGCGGAAACCTGAATATCCCCTTCAAGCTCGATCAGCGCGGGCGTTCCGGCCTGGTGGCCCGCAGACTCGCCCTCATGATGAGCTGGGTCATGTGCACCGTCCAGTGCGTCGCCGACGCCGTGCATCAAGTCGAAAGCGCCACCGGCGAAGTCCTCAACGGCATCCGCGAAATCGACCAGGCCGCCAGTTCCCAGAACGCCGCCAGCGCCTCGGTCGCCGCTGCATCCACTGAGCTCGGGCTCACCATCCGGGAAATGTCGGACAATCTCAAAACTACCGAAAACGCCGTCAGCGAATCCGGCCGCCGTGCCGCCGAGGGCGCCGATCTCTCCGAACAGGCCAGCGAACGAATCACCGGCCTCGCCGCCTCCATCAAAACCGCTTCCGCCGAGGTCGAAGCACTCGGCGCCAGCTCCGCCGAAGTAGGCCAGATCGCCGGCGTCATCCGCGAGATCGCCGATCAGACCAACCTCCTCGCCCTCAACGCCTCCATCGAGGCCGCCCGTGCCGGCGAAGCCGGACGCGGCTTTGCCGTCGTCGCCAACGAAGTCCGCAACCTCGCCGATCGCACCATGAAAGCCACCACCAACATCGATGCCCTCCTGGCAAAGATCAAAGAAGATAGCGATCGCGCCATCGCCGGCATGAGAGCCGGTGCCAGCCAGGTCGACCACGGCGTCGATCTGGTCCACCAATCGCAGAAAACGCTCGACGGGATCAACACCCTGATGGCCGATGCCGTACGCATGGTCTCCGAGATCTCCACCGCCTCGTCCCAGCAGACCGAAGCCATGAACGAAATCGGCGGCAACATCTCCCACGTCGCCGCCATGACCGAACAAAGTGTCCGCGTCGTCCACCAGACCACCAATCTGATGGGCTTCCTCGAACGCATGATCGGCCGCGTGCACAATGCCGTCACCCAATATCAGGCCTAGCCTGTATCGACCTAGACGGGTAGGCAGTGTTGTGCGAGAAAAATCCGGCCACACCCCGGGTCCCCGCGGACAGGTCCTCGTCCGTGGGGTTCCTGACCTTCGTCATCGCGCGAACCATGCGCGTTTGCGAAGTATTTCCACTCGTTCGCGCTACTCTGAATCTAAGCATCGAATAAACGCTGCGGGAGCCCGAAACGGCTCCCGTTTTCTTTTGCTCGCTGCACAGAAATCTTCCGGGCTATAGCGATTCCAGGGTTGCTGTACCCAAGGCCACAGCCCTCAAGTCGACGCGACCAACAGGGAGTCGTCGACCTTGCACAATGCCCTCCTGGGTATACCTACCCTGGAATCGCTCTAAATCCGCTCACCGCCGATTTGCCCAATCGCATCCAACTGCGCACCAAAACGTGCCAAAATCTGCCAAAATGCGCCGCAAAACGGCTAGATCGCAACAACTAACCTACATATTTTTAACAAGATAAAGCTTCGCAGCGCGCAACACAAAATGCGCCGCCTGAGCCCAACCCGAGCCTCTTCCAAGAAGGTACCTATGACAGACGAAACAACGACCGCTCAACCCTCCGAGCCCAAACGCATCCGCGGCAACGCCCTGAAACGCCTCCGCAAATCCGTCATCCGCGTCGTCCGCGAAAACAGCGATCGCCTCGCCTAGGCCATCTTCGACCAGACGCTTGAGGGGAACGGCAGCAGCGGCAAACTCCTCCTCTCCCTCATCCAGGCCACCGACGCACAACCTGCCAAACCCCGCAAACCCTCCAAACCCGAGCCGCCCCCACCAGCGCCCAAAAAGCCCAAGCGCAGCCTCGCGCGCGAGTGGGCCAGCGAACCCGAATGGACCGAAGAAGACGAGCGCCTCGCCGCAGAGGAGTCCGGACGTGCCGAGCCCGCGCGCCGCCGCACCGATGGCTGGGGATTCGATCTGCCCTCCCCTAAGCCCAAATCCGATCGAAACTCCGACCCCGACTCAGACCCGCCCTCCATTCCATTCATCCATGCCGTCGCCCAATACACTGAAGAGGAGATGAACGAGACCCCGATCCCTCCCGCACCCATTCCGGCCCCGCCAATTGCCCGCCCCGATCCCCTTTGAGCCAAAAGAGACCGTCCTGCACGGCATCACCCTCCACGACGACTACGCCTGGCTTCGCGAAAAAGAGAGCCCCGAAGTCCTCCAGTACCTCGAAGCCGAAAACGCTTACGCCGACGCTGTCACCGCGCCGCTCGCCGGCCTGCGCGACCAGCTCTACAACGAGATGCTCAGCCACATCAAGCAGACCGACGTCTCCGTCCCCTACCGCGACGGCGCCTGGTGGTACTACTCCCGCACCGAAGAAAGCCTGCAGTACGCCATCTACTGCCGCAAGCGCGCCGCAGCCGAACCGGACGCAACCGGCCCGCACAAAGATGCCCTCGAAGAAGTCATCCTCGACGGCAACCAGCTGGCAGAAGGCCACAGCTTCTTCTCCATCGGGGCAACCGACATCTCAGACGACGGCCGCTTCCTCGCCTACACCACTGACACCACCGGCTTCCGTCAATACACGCTGCACATCAAAGACCTGCACACCGGCGAGAACTTGCTCAGTACCATCGAGCGCGTCGGCTCCGTCACCTGGGCCGCGGATAACCGAACCTTGTTCTACTCGGTCGAAGACGAAGAACAGAAGCGCCAGTACCAGCTCTACCGCCACGTCCTCGGCTCCGATCACTCCACCGATGTGCTCGTCTATCAGGACGACGACGAGCGCTTCAACCTCGGCGCAGGCCGCACCCGCGACGGCAAATACATCGTTCTCGAAACCGCCAGCCACATCACCAGCGAGTGCCACGTCCTCGCCGCCGACAACCCCACCGGCCAGTTCACGCTGATCGCCGCACGCGAAGACGAGCATGAATACTCCGTCGATCATCGCAACGGTTTCTTCTTTATTCGGACGAACGACAAGGGCCGCTACTTCCGCCTCGTCACCGCACCCGTCGCCACGCCCGGCCGCGAGCACTGGACCGAGCTCCTGCCCCATCGCGACGGCATCATGCTCGAAGATGTCGATCTCTTCGCCAACTTCTTCGTCGCTAGCGAACGCGAGGACGGATTGCCTCGGCTGCGCCTCTGGTCCTTCGGCGGCGAAGGGACCACGGCAAACCAGACAAGCGAGATTGCCTTCCCCGAGCCTGCCTACAGCGCCAGCCCGCACATCAACCGCATCTTTGACACGACCAGGTTTCGCTACGCCTATCAATCGCTGGTCACGCCCAGCTCCGTCTTCGAGTACGACGTTGCAGGGGGCGGCTCGACGCTGCTCAAGCAGGTGGAAATTCCTGGCGGCTTCGACCGCACCCTCTACGCCAGCGAGCGTGTCCATGCCACTCGCCTCGGATGGCATGCAGGTTCCGGTCTCCCTCGTCTATCGCAAGGACAAGCGGGTCGCGGGCAAGAACCCTCTATACGTCTACGGCTACGGATCGTATGGCTATGCTTTGCCGCTGGGCTTCAACTCCAATCGCCTCAGCCTGCTCGATCGTGGCCTCGTCCTCGCCTACGCGCACATTCGTGGCGGAGGCGATCTGGGCAAACCCTGGCACGACGCAGGCAAGATGCTCCTGAAGCGCAACACCTTCACCGACTTCATCGCGTGTGTGGAGCACCTGACCAAGGCCGGCTACGGCGATCCGTCTCGCGTGGCCATCGAAGGCGGGTCTGCCGGCGGACTGCTCATGGGCGCGGTCACCAATCTGCGCCCCGATTTGTTTCGAGCAGTTTTATCCCACGTGCCCTTTGTCGACGTCATGAACACCATGCTCGACGATTCCCTGCCCCTCACCGTCCCCGAATACGAGGAGTGGGGCAATCCCAACGAAGAGACCTACTTCAAGACCATGCTGAGTTACTCGCCCTACGATAACTTGAAGGCTGCGAGTTATCCGGCCATGTTAGTCAAGACCTCGCTCTTCGACAGCCAGGTCATGTACTGGGAGCCGGCGAAGTATGTCGCCAAGCTGCGCACCCTCAAGACCGACGACCAACCCGCTCCTGCTCGTCACCAACATGCAGGCCGGCCACGGCGGCGCCAGCGGCCGCTACGACTACCTGAAAGAAATCGCCTTCGACTACGCGTTCTTGCTGAAGGAACTGAGCATGGTCTAAGACTGTCCATGAATCTCCACTTCCCATGCCGTATCACCTGAGAACCCGCGCGCCTGGGGCGAAGGACCATCGCTTCTCGCCTCTGAGGCCTGGGAAGGAAATTACTCGGGCAATCAGTCCAGAAACGAACCCGGAGCTATTGCTCAACGAGATAACTTCCGGGATAGGCGTCATCCTCCCGGAGCTCAGATCCTCTACGCGGTTCGTTCCCTGTACAGCCACTTGCGTTCAAAGTGAGCCATCGCAAACGTGGCGGCAAGGAGCAAAACGTCGATAATCGAGGCTCGATTGGAGTGTCGCAACCGAAACGTGTCAGATCATCCATAAACGGGAGAGTGGGAACAACGAACACGCAAATCCGATAGCAGCACAGCAAGATCGCTAGAAAGAGGGCATGCGCAAAGAAAACCTGTGGTCTAGTCCGGGCATTCCGCGAAGAGAGAATGAATGGTCCGTCTTTCGCGATTCAGCCAAAAAACAAAAGCAGTGTAGACCATAGCGATGACGGCGAACAGAGGCCAGGAGAAATAGCGAAGCACTTCATCTGGGTCGATGTTTCTTGCAATCTGGTCGGCAAGCAAGATGATCAGCCCCACTGTCGGCACGGTCTTCGCCTCTTGATCAACGTTTGAGCTAACTGCATATTCTACGAGCTGTCCTCAGAAGCTGGAGGATTACCGCTAATCTTTACCCTTTTCGCCACTATCTCTTTGCCGAGACGACAAAACTCGGGTCGAGTTACGGCGAACAGCCAAACCGGAAAAGCCCCTACCCCGCCTTCACCAACTCCGGCTTCGTCTCCAGCCGCGAAGCATGGGCCCACAACCCCAGCCCCGGATTGGCGATGAAGAAGATCTCCTCACCATCCACCGTGTTGTAGCCATGCTTCAATTTCGCCGGATCGTAGCGCTGCAACATCGCCGCCAGATCGCCATACTCGAACCCGACGCCTTCGATCTCGTCGCGCGTCAGATGCCCAGGACACCACGTGATCCTGAACCGCCCCTCCGACGACGCATGAATCAGATGCGCCGCCGCGCCCAGCTCGGCCGCCAGGTCTGCGTTCGCGTCGACGGCAGCCAGCGTCGCCGGCGTCCCGCGATACCCATACTTGCGAATCAGCGTATCGATGCCCTTGTCCTCACCGAACTCTCTCACTGCCGGTGCGAGAATGACTAAGTCCGCGCCGTCTGCAAGACCCATGCGTGTCCGGTAGACAGCTTTGTTCCCGATCCACGTCGAATGAAACTCCTCCGGATCGAGATACACCACTGCCTTCTGAATCGGCTTGTCCACCATCTCGAAATTGACCTTGAGACTCAGCTCCGCCGCACGATAAAAGCACTCGCTGTCGTCGCCGATAAACAGCCCGCGCACCGCCAGCGTCCCGTCCTGCTTTCGCCCGACAACCGTCTGCACATACACAATCGGCAGCCCCCGCAGAAAACGATCCGTCGCATAATTCAGCACCGCACGCACTGGATTGTCCGCCCTGCCCATGATGCGCTCCATGCCGTAGACCGCGCCTAGATAGTGGCTTCGGTTGATGCCCTCGCGTCCGCCTGTTCCGATCAGAATGTTCTTCGAGTAGTTCGCCATGCCAATCACTTCGTGCGGCACCACCTGCCCGATCGACAGAATCAGATCGAACCCGCCATCGGCAATCAGCCGGTTCACCTGCGCCGGCCACGCGAAGTTGAGCTTGCCCTCCGACTGCTCGTGAATCAATGCCGCCGGCGCCTCGCCCAGGGTCACGATATCCGTCCGCCAGTTGTGCACCTTGAACAAGTCCAGCGGCATCGCTCCGAACATGGGTACGATCTGCGCGGGCTGCATCGGCACATGCGTTCCAATCGCCGGCAGCACTGCCCGCAACTGCTCGCCGTAGTACTCCCAGGCAAATCTCGTCAGCATCCCTGCCTGCGAGTGCAGCCGCGTGATGTCCGGCGGAACAGCCAGCACGCGCTTCCGCGCACCCAGCTTGGCCAGCGCCGCGGTCAGATGCTGCTTCAATTGATCCGGGGAAAGATCGGCGTCCACGCCGCCGACAGCACAGAGGAGACTCATGCGGTTATCTTCTCTCCGCCATGATCGCCGTGGCAAATGCATTACACAACGAGAGGCGCTCCGAGTAGACTTCCTGCGATGCGACTTTTCGTTGGAATTGCGTTGAGCGCCGGGACCCTTGCCGAACTCGCCCCTCTCGTCACGCAGATAAAGCCCAAGGTCACCGGCTGGCGCTGGTCCGAGCCTGAGTCCTGGCACATCACGCTGCAGTTCCTCGGCACGACCGGCGTAGATCAGTACTCGCGGCTCATCCCGCAGCTTCGCGCGATCCGCTCACCCAAAGTGCCCGTCCAGCTTGGCGCTCTCGGCGTCTTCGATCGCACCGGCGTCTTCTTCGTCGATGTGCAGGTCTCGCCCGCACTCGTTGCGCTTCAGATGAAGGTTGAAATCGCCACCAAGCCCTGCGGCTTTGCCGCGGAATCGCGCGCCTACCATCCCCACATCACGCTCGCCCGCTTCGAAGGCAAGAATCGTGCCCCAAACCTTCCCGACACCTCCACGCCGGCCCCACCATTCTCCGGCTTTGTCGCCAGCGAATTCCTGCTCTACGAGAGTGTCCTGTCTCCGGCAGGCAACCGCTACGCAGTTCGCGGGCGTTTCCCTCTGATTTGACGCCGCTTGTGCGCCCCCCTTTGCTGTGACGGGCCTCACATCGACGGTCATCGCTACAACCCTAGAATTCCTCTAGATTCTTCGACCGCCGCGTTTCGGCGTCGAAGGACGGACCGGTGATTGTCCTTCTTTTTCCGGTCTGCGAGCCAGGACGGTCGAGTATATGAGCTTGAAGCATTGGCTCCGCGACATCGCCGTCGGAAACCGCCGTGTGGCCGAACGCCGCCTGCTTCGCGGGTTCGCGGCCGCCTACGATACAGGCTCGGAAGTCCGCCAAAGTATCATCCACGACATCAGCGCCACCGGAATTTTTCTTGAGACAAGCGATCGCTGGGTGCCGCAAGCGTCCGTCTCCTTGACGCTGCATCGGATCGCGTCGCCCAGCGCAGAAACAGCTGCGCCGTTCGTCAATCTCACGGCGCGCGTGGTGCGCTGCACCGATGATGGCGTCGCCTTTGCATTCGAGATGCCCTCGGACGTGGACCGCCTGCTCTGGACCAACCTCCTCGATACGGCGACGTATGAGTGCGAGTCGGACGACATCGTTGCCCCGTTCAAAATGGCAAAGGCGCTCGCCTTCCTGACGCGTATTTGCACGCCCCACAGCACCCAGGTTCGACAGCGGGTGCGCGCCAATCTCACAGGGCAGCGCCTCTGGAACGCCGTGGAGATTGCGCTCCAAGCGGAGAACTATCTGGTTGCATCCTCGGATGGAAGAGATGTGCTTTGCGATCCCGCGCTGGCTTTGCGCATCCTGGAGGAAGGCTCGTGGACCGAAGACGAATCGATGATGCATGATTGGGCGGGTCTGTTAGCGACCGCCTGTTCAAGCGGAAAGAAGAACGACGCGAGCCGCACCTTTGCCGAAATCTTCAGCCAGCTGACCCCGGCCCATGTGCGCATCCTTTCGGAAGCCTGCCGGCGCGGCGAAAAATACATCGTAACGAGTGGGCAACTTGCTTCGCGTCCCCTCACGGTGAGCTCCGATGAGATCATGCACTTCTCCGATACAAGAGACTTGCTTCGCGTGGGCCGCGCGTTGCAGCATCTGTGCGAACTGGGACTGATCGAAGAGCGGGTCAAGAGTTCCATGCTCCTCCCTGTCGAAGGGGTCGGGATGACGCCCACGGAGCTGGGCCTGCAGCTGTTTGCTCGCTGCAACGGGCACGTTGGGACGCTGGAATCCTTTTATGAGGTGACGCGCGCCGAGGAGCTGACTTCGGCAGGGTGACCCGTCGCCGGCTCCTGGACTCCAGGCTGAAATCGGCGCCTGCGGGCCTCCGATCAGCCGTCAGCCTTTCATTCCCCGGCACTTCGGAGTGGTGCGCAATGAAATTCTGCCTTGACCTTGGTTCATTGGCAGTGCAAAACTGCGCGCAGTGGGTCTGCACTGGCGGAAGTTTGGCTCCTCGGCATCTTTTTGATTTTGATGGTGTTACGATGGCTGGAGAGTACCCAGGGCAGATCGGCTCGGCCGGGCGGAGCCTCCCCAGCCGGTGAGGAATCGTGGATACGAAGGTCATCAACGTCTATAACGAGAAGAACCAGAAGCTGGTTGGCTCTGCTCTGATCATCGTTGATGCCGCTACCGAACCTCTCAAAGTTCTCAAAGTCCTGGTGGAGGGACTGCCGGATGGCCGCTCCGGATTGTGGCTGACAAACTTCAAGGGGATTCCGGTTGCGCGGACCCTCTCGCCCTTCGACCTGGTCTACCTCGACCCCAGCTACATTGTTGTGCATTGCGTAGAGATTTCGGTCGAAGGCGAATACGAACCTTTCAGCGGCGATCCGGCCAGTGCATTGGTTCTGCCTCCGCGATCGATCGCTTCATCGAGGATGCAACCAGGAGACCGCCTTCTATTTCGTACGGTTGACCCTGGAGTGCAGCCCTCCTCAGGATCGAGGCCATCGCGCCCACCGCAGAAGCCTCCTATCCCGCAGCCAGCGGCGGGCCAACCAGGAGGCGCTCACTTCTTCAACTCCGCCTTCCCGATTCCGCCCGCAGACAACTCAGGAACCTCGCTGCCCGGATTCTATGGAGGGCTGCCCCAAAGCCCGGCAGCTGCACACTCTGCCCTGCCCGGCGCGACTGCGTCCGCAGAACAAAGCCCCACTGCGCAAACTCACAATACCGCCATCTCGGGAAGGTTGACCAAAAGCGCAAACTCTATGCTGGGGACCGCCCCGGCCCTTCGTCCTTCCCTTGGCGACGAGCCTCAGCCCGGATCGCGCGAGATCGGTTTGGGTTCGGCGACCACGGTGCAAACCAGTCCACCGCCCGTCGAGATGGCCTTCTCGTTGCGAATGCCTACTCGCCTGATGGCGACTCCGCTGGAGTTAAGTGCCGCGACCGAGCATATTCCGGACACCCAGTCCACGACAACAATGCAGTCGGGCAGGCTGATGAGGACGGTCAACCTGGCTCCTGCCCTTCTCCCGGAGGAGGAGCCCGAGCCGGCGCCTGCTGTGTCCGAGCCGATGCCAGCAGATTCTGCAGCCTCGGCAGCTCCGATTCAAGTCGAATCGCAAACGCCTATTGAGACTGCTTCCGCAGCAACCCCCGTCCCTGAGAAGGAAAGACCGCGCGAGCCGACCCATGGGATCGTCATCCCCATCAATACGGCACACTCCGCATCGGTTCCGTATCACGTCCCCACTGCCGCTCCGGAAGCGCCGGCGACGGTGATCCCGATCGTGCCTGAAGTTGCTCCCGCGCCCGCCGCAAGCACGGCACTCGTACCGGTAGAGACTCCACGGGCCGCACAGGCCGTTCAGCCAGCTTCCGCACCGCCGGCTGCTGCGGCGGCAGCTGCGCCGGCACCGCCAAGTATGCCGTCTGCCCAGCCGGCATCGAACGACGCCGTGGCTCCCGTGGCGCCTGCGAGCTATCCACGAACGCAGATCAAGCCAGCTGAAAAACAAACCGATCTCGCGATCTCTCACAAGAAGAAGAAGCCATCGTGGGATGTTCGTCTGCTCTACAAATTCTTCCCGGAGTTCGATCCTGCACGGCCGCCCGAGATCCGTTATCCCCGGCTGGAAGAGAAAAAGCAGATCGTCGACGACGAAGAAGAAATGTCGCTGAAGCTGCGGGTCCTTTGCTGGCTCTATCCGGATCTGCAGCTCGACAAGGTCAAGCAGAAACGCAGCGAGGAACGCCGGGCAGTCCGCCTGCCCTCGCCCGGGTTGGTGGCCTACTTTTTCACTGGCGGCGCGCCGCGTCCTCATCCCATCAAGGACATCAGTGTCACCGGTTTCTACATGTGCACGAACGAGCGCTGGTTGCCCGGCACAATCGTTCGCGTAACGCTGCAAATGCTCGATGCAAGACCCGATGGCGGCAGAGATTCCATCACGGTCCATTCGCGTGTGGTCCGCTGGGGACCCGATGGCGGTGGCTTTGAATTCGTGCTTCCCGGCTTCCTCGAACAATAGTCCTGTTTGCGTATTTTTTCGGCGCTCGCCTTATATTGATTCTTAGGACCACGGATACTCTCCGCGCTTCAATCTTCCTTTCCGGGCGCGTGATAGCCTCCAAGACACTCGCATGACCACCAAGGAGCAATGCATGAAGGTTTTGCGCACCTGCGCAAGAGCGCTAACCTGTGCCGCCGCGCTTTCGATGGCAGGTTCATGTCTTCCGGCTCAGCCGAAGTCAGATACCGGGGCCGCGCACGACACCCCGGTCCACGCGCTTTTTGTCAGTGACATACACTTCGAGCCCTTTTGGGACCCAGGGAAGGCTTCCCAGTTGGCCGCCGCGCCTGCCGACCAGTGGAAGTCGATCCTTGCGTCAGCGAATTCTCCCGATCGCGATGCACAATTTGTCGCGCTGGAACAAAAGTGCCACGCGCGCGGCGAAGACACGTCGTACCCTCTCTATGCGTCGAGCCTGAAGGCCATGCAAACCAAGGCGCGCGATGCAAAGTTCATTACGGTTAGCGGCGATCTGATCGCGCATTCGTTTCCATGCAAATACAACGCACTCTTTCCGAAATCGAGCCCCGACGCCTACCAGAGCTTCGTGGAGAAAACCATCGAGTTTGTGCTCGGCGAACTGCGCACAACACTCCCCGAAGCTCGCGTCTACGCGGCATTGGGGAACAACGATTCCGACTGCGGCGACTACCAACTCGACGAACACAGTAGCTTTCTCTCGCATTTGAGCGCGGTCATAGCCGAAGGCCTTCCGCCCGCCTCGCGCCAGAGTGCTGCCATGACCTTCGCAGATGCCGGCTACTACAGCGCGGCCCTGCCTGCGCCGCTCCAGGACGCTCGCCTCCTGGTCATCGACGATACATTCATGTCGCGCAGGTACACGTCCTGTTCGGCGAAGCCCGATACCGGCGGAGCCGACGCTCAGATGGCCTGGCTTCGCGCTCAGCTTGCAGAAGCTCGCCAGAAGAAGCAGCACGTCTGGGTGATGGGTCACATCCCGCCTGGAATTGATCCCTATTCAACCGCAGTGAAGATGCGCAATGTGTGCGGAGGCAGTTCGCCAGAGATGTTCCTCTCCTCCGGCGATCTGCCTGAGCTACTTTCCGGATACGGCGACGTGATTCAGCTCTCGCTGTTCGCCCACACGCACATGGACGAGATGCGTCTGCTGAAACCCGAGAATGCTGCTGCCTCTTCAGCAGCGCTGGGCGTGGCAGTCAAGCTGGTCCCTTCAATTTCTCCCATCAACGGCAACGCACCATCGTTCACGGTTGCCACGATCGAACCGACGACAGCGGCTCTGAAGAACTACCGCGTGTTTGTTGCCTCGGACGCCCCGGGGGGCGATGCGATCTGGCAAGAGGAGTACGACTACGGCAAGACCTATCATCAGGCAGAGTTTTCAGCGGTGGCCTTGAACTCGCTGGTCACAGGCTTTCAAACGGACTCCGCCGCTGCGACAGACCCCAGCGAAGCTTACCTGCGCAACTACTTCGTTCGTGACCGCTCGCTCGAATTGAAGCTCTTCTGGCCCCAGTATGTCTGCGCGTTGGCCGGTTACGATGTCGCCACCTACAAAGGCTGCGTTTGTCAGCATCCCAATCCATAGTCTGAGGCCGCCGGCCTATCGCGCGGGTATAGTCTGTTTTCAAGAAGTGTGAATTCTCCGAGAGGTTGAAGTGGGACCCCACGTATACGTCGAACGCATTGTCGATCTCATCGACCCGGCTACCAATCTCATCTTCGGCCAGAGCCTGGAAGAGGCAAGGCAGTGCCTGCTGGACGGTTCGGCGGAGGCGGTCGGCCGCATTGCGGGATCGTTTGCGCTGATCGCCAACCAGGGCAAGACCGTGCGCATGGCGCGATCTCTGGACCGGCCGATGCGGTACTTCCTTGCCAAGCAGCAGGCCGGGCCAATGCTGATCGTTGCGTCGCGCATTGACGAAATTCACGCCTGGCTCTGCAAGGAAGGACTCGACGGCCAGTTTCATCCGAGCTACACGCGCATGGTCCCGGCACACCACCTGGTGGAGATTCAGCTCATTGGATGCCCCGATCCCGATCCGGTCTACACGCGGTTCTTTACACCCACGATGGGGACACTGCCTGCGGACCTCGACGTGATCGGGCGTCAGTATATCGGAGCGCTGGCTGAAGAGATCGGCCAGTGGCTGGATGCGGTTCCGCAGCATGAGCCGATCGGGGTATGTTTCTCGGGCGGCATCGACAGTGGAAGCGTCTTTCTGACGACCTATCGCGTGATGCTCCAACGGGGCATGCATCCGGGCAGACTCAAGGCGTTTGTCCTCGACTTCGGCGATGGGCCCGATGTGCAGCAGGCACGCGCATTTCTCGATTCCCTGGGCCTCGGCCTGTTTCTCGAGCCGATCGAAGCTGACCGTGCTTCGCTCGATGTGCAGGAGACGATCCGCATCGTCGAGGACTACAAGCCGCTCGACATCGAATCGGCATCGATGGCCGTCGCCCTGTGCCGTGGCATTCGCACGCGCTATCCGGAGTGGAAGTATCTGCTGGACGGGGACGGCGGCGACGAGAATCTCAAGGACTATCCGATCGAGCAGAATCCCGAGCTGACGATTCGCAGCGTCATCCACAACCCGATGCTGTATCAGGAAGGCTGGGGTGTGGGGAAGATCAAGCATTCGCTGACGTATTCGGGGGGTCTGAGCCGTTCGTATACGCGGACCTACGCGCCGGCGCATCACTTCGGCTTTGAGGGATTCAGCCCGTACACGCGGCCGCATGTGATTGCAGTTGCCGAGGCGATTCCCTTCATCGAACTGACCGACTACAACGTCGACAGGCTCTATGAACTGAAGGGTGAGATTGTAAGCCGCGGCGTGGCAGCAGTCACGGGAATGAAGATGACTGTGTATCCGAAGCGGCGCTTCCAGCACGGTGCATTGCCCGAGGAGGCTCTGCGGCGAACGCTCCCCTTCCAGGAAGCCGAGTACCGGAAGCAATTCCTCGCGCTCTATCAATGATCCTGGACCCAATGATCTCGGACCTGCACTATCCTGCCGATCCAATCGAGCGCACGCAGTGGATTGTGGCGCGTCGTCCGCAACGCACTTCCGTTGATGCGAACCTGCCGTATGCCTTTTTCGTCGAAGAAGAGTGCTCAGCGAGCTACGAGGTTGTTCCGGTCGCGACGGTCTTCCTGACCAACCGCGAATGCCCCTGGCGCTGCGCGATGTGTGACTTGTGGAAGAACACTCTGACTGAGTCAGTCGGGCCGGGTGTGATTCCGCGACAAATTCAGTTCGCATTGGACAGACTGCCGGTGGCGCGGCAGATCAAGCTCTACAACAGCGGAAGTTTTTTTGATGTGCAGGCGATTCCGCCCGCCGACTATGCGGCGATCGCGCAGTTGATTCGGCCCTTCGAGCGCGTCATCGTCGAGTGCCATCCGTCGCTGGTGGGCGAACGGTGTTGGGAGTTTTGCGAGATGCTGGGGCGGCCGCTCGAAGTGGCCATGGGACTGGAGACCGCACACCCGGGCGTGCTGGAGCAGCTGAACAAGAAAATGACGCTGGAGCAGTTCGCTCAGGCTGCGGAGATGCTGCGAGCGCACGGTGTGGGTCTCCGCGTCTTTATTCTGGTGCAGCCGCCGTTTATGAAGCGGGATGAAGCGCTTGATTGGGCGAAGCGGTCAGTGGATTTTGCGTTTGACTGCGGAGCAACCGCGGCGAGCCTGATCCCGACGCGTGGCGGCAATGGTGCGATGGAATCGCTGGAGCGCATTGGGGACTTTACGAGGCCGTCCCTTGCGACGCTCGAAAAAGCAGTCGAATATGGGCAGGGTCTCAAACGCGGGCGCATCTTCGCCGATCTGTGGGATTTGCAGCGGAGCCCCGCGGGCTGCGCGAAGTGTTGGCCGACGCGGATCGAGCGGCTGCAGGAGATGAACCTGACCCAGCGCGTGTCAGCGGGCGCCCGATGCGAACAATGCGGAGGAGCGAGTTGACGGGCACGTACGACATTGCGATTGCCGGGTCGGGCTTTGCTGGATCGCTGATGGCGATGATCGCGAAGCGGCTCGGGTACTCGGTAGCTCTGATCGAGCGGGGCACACATCCACGCGTCGTAATCGGGGAGTCGTCGACGCCGCTGGCGAATCTGCTCTTCGAAGAACTCTGCCAGCGGTACGACCTGAAGGCCCTGGCGCCTCTGGCCAAGTGGGGGAGCTGGCAACGTACGTATCCGCAGGTTGCATGTGGGCTGAAGCGGGGATTCACGTTTTATCACCATCACCTCGGCGAGAAGGGCGACCCAGCAGCGTCGTTTGAAACACAGCTTCTGGTGGCGGCGAGTCCCCATGATGAGATCGCAGACACGCAGTGGTATCGCGCCGACGTCGATGCGTTTCTCGTGGAGCACGCGCGGCAACTCGACGTCGATTACTTCGACGAGACGCAGATCGAAAACGTTGAGTGCAGTGCGAATGGCATTCAGCTCGCGGGATCGAGACATGGCTCGGCGTTCTCGCTGAGCGCGCGCTTCGTGGTCGACGCGACCGGGCCGCGCGGGCTCCTTCACCGGGCGCTGAGGCTGAGCGAGACAGAACTGCCCGGCTGTCCGCAGACGCAGGCGCTCTGGAGCCATTTCGAGGGCGTAACGCGACCTGAAGATTCCGGGCTGGGAATGCCGCCGTATCCGTCGGAAGATGCGGCTGTGCATCACGTATTTGACGGCGGATGGATCTGGGCTTTGCGCTTCAACAATGGCATCACGAGCGCGGGCGTGGCGGCAACGGATGCGGTCGCGGCGGAGCTTGGATTCAGTGAAGGCGAGTCCGCGTGGAATCGGCTGGTCGAAGCGATGCCGGCTCTACAGAGGCAGTTCTCTCATGCGCGGGCGGTCCTGCCGTTTCGATTGATCCCGCGGCTCTCATTCCTAAACGGGCAGGTTGCCGGCGATCGCTGGGCGCTGTTGCCCTCCGCAGCGGGATTCGTTGACCCGCTTCTATCCACGGGGTTTCCGCTGACGCTGCTGGGCGTGGAACGGGTGGCTCGGATTCTCGAGGCAGGGCTCGAATCGCCTCGACTCGGCGTGGAGCTTTTGGATTACGAACGAAGGACCCGAGACGAGATCCTGGCGACGGCGCGCTTGATTGGTGCGCTCTACGCGAACATGAGCAACTTTGCGGTCTTTCGCGCCCTCACCCTGCTCTACTTCGCTGCGGCCAGCTACTCCGAGACGGCGCGACGGCTGCACAAGCCGCAGCTGGCGCCAGTCGTTCCTGCTCCATGATCGGCCGACGTTTGGCCCAGCGATGCGGGCGATTCTCGAGCGCGCGGCGCTCCGACCACAGGGAGCCGATGCAACGCAACTCATCGAAGACATTCGGCGCACTATCGAGCCGATCGACGTGGCGGGCCTGAGCAAACCGAACGCGCAGAATTGGTATCCCGTGGATGCAGAAGACCTGCTGAATGGTTGTGCAAAGATCAACTCGACGCGCGAAGAGATTGAATCGCTGCTGCAGCGTTGCGGCTTCTTCCCAGCGGGCCAATTGCGCTGACGTCTGCCAGATCAGTGCACTCGTTCGGTCGCCGCATTCAGGCCAGAGAACGAGATCGGCTGCGCAGCGACGATGCCCTTCCCTTCCTCGATCGTGATCGACTGATTGGCCTTGATTCCGCCGAACGATTCTCTTTTGCCGCTCGGCCAGGCAATCTGCAGGCTCACGCTTGCATTGCTGCCGGGCCGGCCGAGACCGAAGGTCAGCGGCAGTTCGCTCTGCGAGAGATAACTCGAACCGTCGTGCACCATTTGCAGAAGGTGTCGCCCATTGCTCGTGGTCACGGTGACCTTGGCGCCGATGGCGTCACGATTCGACCGCGTGCCGATGGCCTTCACACGTAGCATGTCGTTCTGATTCCCGTTGTCATTGCGGAGAAGCTTGGCGGGCCCGTTGTTGGTGGAGACCACCACGTCGAGGTCGCCGTCGTTGTCGAAATCGGCGTAAGCAGCGCCCCGCGCGACGATCGGCTGTTCGAGCGCAGGACCCACTTTGTGCGACATATCTTCGAACTTGCCATTGCCGCGATTGCGAAAGAGAAGCAGCGGCTCGGCATAGTGAATCGTCGGCTGCATGACGCTGATGTCGTCCGCGACGTGCCCGTTGGCGGCAAAGATGTCCGGTAAGCCGTCAAGATCGTAGTCGAAGAAGAATGTGCCGAAGGTCAACGACGTGGCCGAGGGTGAGGCGATACCGGAGGCAACAGACTGATCGGAGAACAGTCCCGATCCTTCGTTGCGATAGAGAGCGAGGCTTTCATTGGCAAAGTTGCCGACGATGAGTCCCTGGCGACCGGAGAGATCGTAGTCTGCTGAGTCGACACCCATGCCGGCGCGCGCCTTTCCGGCTTCGCTGTAGGCGACACCCGCGATGACCGCGCTCTCGGTGAATGTGCCGTTGTGGTTGTTGCGGTAGAGCTTGTCGGGTTGAGTGTCATTCGCGACAAACAAGTCGAGCCACCCGTCATTATCAAAGTCGAGCAACGCCACGCCGAGCGATTTGCTCGTCGGGTCGTAAAGGCCAGCTTTCTTGGTCACGTCTTCGAAGCGGCCGTTGCCCAGGTTGTGAAAGAGCGTCCCGCTCTGTCCCTTATAGAGTTCGGGGGTGCAATAGGACTTGTGCTTGCCATCGAGTGCGCAGGTCTGGTCTGTGGCGATGGACCAATCGACATAGTGCGAGACAAACAAATCGAGCTTGCCGTCGTTGTCGTAGTCGAACCAGACGGCGCCCGTGGAAAAGCCGCCATCGCGCACACCGGCTCTGCGCGTAACATCGACGAACTTGCCGTTGCCTTGGTTGTGAAAGAGATGGTTGCCATCGAGCGCGGTGATGTAGATGTCGTCGCGGCCGTCGTTGTCGTAGTCGCCCACGGCGCAGCCCATCCCATACATCTCAACGGCGAGACCGGCTTCTTTGGTCACATCCTTGAAGGTGCCGTTGTGCTCGTTGTGGTAGAGCGCTGGATACGAAGCGTGTGTATGGTGACCAGGCCAGTCCATGCTATTCACGAAGAGAATGTCCTGCCACCCGTCGTTGTCGTAGTCGAGCACGCAGACACCGCTGCCCATGGTCTCGGGCAAATACTTCTGGCCAAAAGCACCGCTGTTGTGTTTGAAGTGAATGCCGGCTTCGGCAGTGATGTCGGTAAAGTGGATGGGACCGGAGGGGCGTGCGGAGGACGGCGTGGATGCGGGCTGATCCTGCGAAGGCGCGGGCGACACGCTGTTCGCCGCAGACTGTGAAGCCGGCTGTTCCGAGGGCGTCGATGCATGTTTGCATCCGGTAAGGACCACGAGCACGCTAACGGCACAACAGAAAAGAGGGGAAGCTTTCAATCGGTATCCTTTGGGGTCACGCCTGCGCAGGTGCGGCAGCGGGGCGTGGTACGGGATGGCGCGCACTCCACACCATCTCGATGACCAGTGCAATCGGTCCAACAAAGAAGAGCGCGTACAACGGCGCATAGATACTCTGCTCGAGGCGGAAGATCATTTCGACCAGTGCGACGCAGAAGGCGACCACACATTGCGCCCACTTGGCTCGAACCGTCGTTTTGGGATCGGTAATCATGAAGAACGTAAAGAGCTGGTACTCCGGCCCGGTGATCGGCGAGAACTCCGAAAGCCATGGATCACCGGTCATCCAGGCGCGCACGAGAGAAAAAAGGAAGAACGACGCTACATAGGTTACGCAAATGTGGAAGCGGCGCGCGCGCCAAATGATGAGCGAGCCCAGAACCCAAATCACGGCCATGGCAGCGAGATTATTGCCCCACTGAATGCTGAGTGTCGCAACCGCATCCGATGCCAGGAAGAGCATCGCCGAGATGCCGAAGTTCGATGGGTTGAACAGATGGCGTCCTTTGACGCGAAGTACGTACTTCGACGTAATGGAGAGCAGCGCGCAAACCGCGTAGGGCCAGTAGCCGGGCGCTCGCAGCAAAATGCCGACGCTGATGCCAGTGATATAGGAACTCGCGAGGTTGGGCCACTTGTGGAGCAGGAGCCGGCCGAGCACCAACTCACAGGCCATGCTGGCGCCGATCGCTAGCAGCGTCTTCTGATAGCTCTCAAGGATGCCGAAGGAGAGATGGCCAACGAGAAGAATGAGCGTAATAAAAGCCGGCGGGATGTACGGATTCATGCTGCTAGAGATCGGCGTCCATCCTCTAAAGAGCGGCTTGTTCGTGGACTCCGTCGGTTGGGGTTGGGTCGTCGGCTGGCTCATTTCGGTTCCTCAATCGTATATAGCTTGTCGGCCGTGAGGGCGTCGAGAGTCTGGACCTTGCCAGAGGGCCAATGGATCACGGCCTTCTCTATGTGCGGATCCTTCCCGAGGCCGAAATGCAGGCGTCGATCGTTCTCGGCGGAGAATCCGCAACCGCCGCAGATGGTTTGAAGCTGCTTCTGTCCATTCCAATTCAATTCAATAGAAGCGCCGATCGCGCTGCGGTTGCTGACCGTGCCGCGAAGGTCGAACTCGATCCAGTGATTTCCTGGCGCAACGGTGTTTTTGTAGACGAGCAGCGGTCCGCGCTCATTGGCAACGATGACATCGAGCACACCGCGATTCCAGAGGTCGGCGAGAGCGACGGCGCGGCCATCATAGGTATCGGTGACACCAACTGCCTGCGCCACGTCGACGAAGTGCCCGGTGCCGTCGTTCAGCCAGACATGCTTCTGTTGATAGCCGGAGAGACTGCGGCCTTCCATCGCCGGCCAGTCCTTAGCATCGCCGATGATGGCGGAGTTACCGCCGGCAATCTTGGTAAAGTCGTACCAATAGCTGCGATTGCGGTCGAGCGAAACGTAGCCGTTCGTGAGATAGAGATCGAGCGTGCCGTCGTTGTTGAGGTCGCCGAACTGCGCACCGAAGCTCCAGCCGCCGAGTTCGACACCCATGTCGCGCGCGAGGTTGTCATAGGAAACAGTCTTGGCAGCTGAATCCTCCTTCGGAACCCAGAGATTGTTTCCCTGAATGAGCGCGCCATTCTCAGAGATGTTCGAGACGTACACCGCGTAGTGCCCATCGTTGAGCACGTCGCCGAAGGCCACGTTCATGCCGCTCTTGGGCGCAAACCCCACGCCAGCCTGTTCGCCTGCCTCGTGGAATCGCTTGCCATCGTTCAGGTAGAGCTCGGAGACGCCGTAGTCGTTAGCGACAAAGAGATCCTGGTGGCCTGTTCCACGCAGATCGGCCGCACCTGCAGCGAGGGCCCAGCGGCGGCTGTCAATGCCGACCTTGGCGCTGACTTCTTCGAACTTGCCGTTCCCTAGATTGTGGAAGAGATATTTGCGGCCGCCGTTCTTCGCATACTCAAAACTGTCAGGCATCATACGCGTGTTTTTGAGATGCCACAGATCGACATCTTCGGGGTAGTACCCGCCGACGAAGAGATCGAGCAGGCCATCGCCGTCATAGTCGAACCAGACGGCGGTGTTGGCGTTGATCCACCCAGGCAGGCCGGCCTGCTCGGTGACGCGCGTGAAGCCCTTGCCGTGATCGTTGTGGAAGAGCTCAGGCTTACCCCACTTGTAGAGAAAGAGATCTTCGTAACCATCGTTGTCGTAGTCGCCCCACACCGCGCCCATGGAGACGCCTGTGCCGGGCCGATTCACGTCGGCGACGCCCATCTCCTCCGCCACATCTTTGAAGGTCCCGTCGTGCATGTTGCGATAGAGGTGATTCTTGCTTCCCTCTTTGCTGTTGGTCACGTAGATGTCGGGCCAGCCGTCGCGATCGAAATCGACGATGCTGACCGATGCCCCCATCGAGGCGACCTCCGGCATGATCGGATCGAGCTTAGAATCGAGCGTCGGCGCCTGATGAACGAAATCAATACCAGCCGCGTGCGAGACCTCCTGTAAGTAGAAGCCATGGCGCGCCAGTGCCTGCTGCGGATCGAGCGATGTGTGCGCTGCAAGTGTGCGTTGCGCGAGACGCCATCGCATGAAGGCCGGCGTCGCCAGCAGTCCGATAAAGAAGATAGTGACAGCGATACGAGCCACCGGGATACGTTTCATTGCGTCGCGTGGCTCCTCAAAGCGTCGTCGAAAATGTCGGGCGAGACGTAGCGTGTCTGCCAGTTTTGCCAGTCTCCGGGGTGATGCCGATAGACCCACTCGTCTTCGAGCTTGGTCGGTGGCGTGTCGTAGACCTGACGGCCATGGTAGGGATAGGGGAGGACCGTTGCCGAGTAGCTTGAGTTGTAATCCCCATCCTTGATCCAGCCGTCGCCAGCAATCACGTAGTCGCGGACGAATCCCGGTGGCGGAGGCGGAGGCGCGGCAAAGCGGAGGGCAAGCTCGTCGCCGGCGTTCATGATGACATAGCGATCGTCCGGCTCGGCAAGCAGCTCACGCACGTCGCCATAGCGGGTGTAGTAGCCACTGAGGTCGCGCCAGATCTGCGTCGTCGCAGCGAGCTGGTTGTAGTCGGGAATCTCGGGAGATGACGCATTGGCCTGATGAATCACTGAGTAGCCGCGGTAGTGTAGGTCGGCCGTCGAAGGCGCGAGTTCGGTAATGTGCAGATCGGCGCTCGATGCGCCCGCCGCCCATTCGATCGAATCCCAGTAAACTTCGAGGTTCGTGCGCAAACGCAGCTTGTGCGGGACGCCCGGCGCAAACAGGCCAGTCAGGTCAATCAAACAAGTTTTGTTGCGTCCCGCCGGAAAGCCGAGGTTGGCCTTTGCCGTACGCCAGCCGCCTTGGCCGTCGGGGATCTCGAGGCTCAATGGCTGAGGTGCCTCATGATGGCCCTGTGCCATGGCGATGTTCAGCGATGAGTCCGAAGGATGGAGCCAGCCAGTCGCAATCAGCCAGAGAGGGCCTGCGGACGGCAGGTCTGCCGGCAGCTCGACTTCGACGTAATGATCGCGCGTTACGCCCTGGTATTGCCCGCGTCCGAAAGTGTCGAGATACCAGCCGTCGACAGTGCGAAGAATGTCGGTTACGTCGCGGCCGTTATCGTCGATCGCGCGCACGATAGGCTGGGGAGTTTGCACTGACGTGACGGCGAGTTTCACCGGCGGCACTACGAAGCGCTCATCCGTGAAGATCTCCGTCCCGGCGGGATGATCGACGGTCATCAGGTGCAGCGAGTCGTAGTAGTAGGTCTCCCAGAGCTCGCCCGTAATGCGCAGATCGTAGAACCCATCGCGCGGCACAAGTTGATCGCGGCCAATCTTATACCACTCTTCGGTTGCGGCGACGCGCGCGGGACCGATCGCATTGATACGCAGCCCGATCGCCGAACCCCACGGCACCGTATCTTTCACGAATTGCATGGCATGGCCATTCCAGGCGAACAGGAACGGGCAAGAGCCCTTCAGGCGCTGCTCGGTAAGGATGGGCTGATCGGCTTTCAGTGCGAACTCGGCGCGGACAGAACCGTTCGGCCACACGATGCGCGCGACGTCAGCGCCGGTCTGTTTGCCAAGGCCGAAGTGCAGCTCAGGAGACGTAATGGACTGCTTCTGCGGTAAAAGTCCGGAGCGAATCTCAATCTCGCCGCCAATGCCAAACGAGTTCACACGCTGGTCTCCGGTGGTCTGACGGGCGCGCGGGCGAATAGTTTGCCAGTGATAGTTCTTCGTACCCTGGTTGAGGGCTGTTCTCGCATCTCCATCAGACGAGAGAACGAGCAGATCGAGGCGCCCGTTCCCACGCAAGTCGGCTGCAGCTACCGATATCGCGGGTGCGATGGATTTGCCGAGCTGCTGAAACGTGCCGCTGTCGCCCTGAAGCCAAAGGATCGGGGCTTGTGCCGAATCCGACGAAGCAGCAAGCAGATCGAAGGCTCCATTGTTATCGAAGTCGTTCACGATCAAACGCAGATCTGAGTTCAGAAGTGCTGTAGGAATCGTCACGCCTTGCAGCGTGGACGTCGCCCAGGCCGCGGCGTCGCTGGGCAGATTCATCGCGAGCACGGAGCCATCCCCGCGAGCAACGAGCAGCGAAAGCGGGCCGGCGTGGTCGACGTCGGCTACGGCAATTGCCTTGACCGTGTTCGTGCCGACTGGTGTCTGCACCTCGCGAAAGTTGCCGGAGCGCTCGTTGAGGAACACATGCAGACGGCCCGCGCCGTCGATTAGCGCCGCATCGGGATTGCCGTCGCCGTTGAAGTCGGCCCATACGAATTGATGAATGCCGGAGACGCCCGCGAAAGGATGAATCGGAGAGAACGTTCCATCGCCGTTGTTCCTTAGGACAACCGGAACACCGCTTGCCTGTCCCGTCACGATGTCGAGATCGCCGTCGGCCTCAATGTCGACAGCCCAAGCTCCCGTATAAGCCGCATTGAGAATCGACGCAGGCAGCTTGGTGGATGCGGTGACA
The DNA here is from genome assembly GCA_963778705.1 of uncultured Acidobacteriaceae bacterium. Lineage (GTDB taxonomy): Bacteria > Acidobacteriota > Terriglobia > Terriglobales > Acidobacteriaceae > Telmatobacter. Next base: position 255,113 of record CAVZVM010000005.1, on the reverse strand, counting down.
TCGGTGAATGCGCTCGGGTTGTCCTGACGAAAGAAGCGCACGCCGCCGGCGCCGGCAAGCACCAGATCAGTTTTGAAGTCGTAGTTGAAGTCGAGGAGAAGAATCCCATCGGCAGTTGGCTTGACTCCGCTTTTTCCGCCAGGAAACGGAAGCTTTGCTCCAGTGGCAAGGCGCACCTCGTGGGCGTTGGCGACCACCGCAGTCGGAACTCCTGAGCCATTGAGCGAAACTGCGCCGATCCGGTTCCAGGCCGTACCGGCGAACTGGGGCAACGGTTGCGCGGCAAAACGCAGGCCCGTATCCGGCGCTGCGGGCGCGAACGCAGGCGTTTGCAGGCGGACGAAATGGGTGAAAGGCTGGGCCTCATCGCCGGGCTGAGCCTCCACCTGCAGCAAGCTGGCGCGGAATTCCGGCACGCGCATTAAGACGTTGCGCAGAAAGATCGAACGCGTGGCTGCGGCGCGTGGCTCTGGACTGTTGGCGGCGCCCTTCAGGACATCGAGCTGCTGCTTGACTTCCGCAGGCCAGAGGCCGGACCGTTCCTCAAGCTTGGCGACGGCGGCATGAAGAGTCTCGGTGTCTCCCTGCTTCGCAGCGATGCGCGCAAGTTCGACGAGTGCGGCAAGATTGTCTGGTTGAGCAGTCAACAGCTGCTGCATCAGCTGCTGGAATTGGGCGTCGCTCTGCTCCCCGCCCTGCCGTTCGATCTCTGAAGCCAGCAGATAGATCGCACGCAGATTGCGAGGATTGCGCTTCACGGCTTCGCGCAGGTCTGTGATCGCCTGTCCAGAGTTGCCGCGATCGCTCGCGAGAAGGCCCTGGAGATAGTAGAGCCGGTCGTCGTTCTTGTCGAGCGAGAGGGCCTGCGTGAAGCGCTGGGCTGCGGTATCGAAGTTTCGCTGGCGCAAGGCGAGAATCCCCCAGTTGGCCCAGCCCGCGGGCTCGCCGGGAACAAGCTTCGTCGCCTGTGAAAGGGTGCTTTCCGCACGCACATCGTCGCCCACCTGCAGTGCCGCCAGCCCCACATAAAACGTGGACACAAAGTCTGCATAGGTCTTGGTGGACGGATCGGGCAACCGCCCCCGGCACCCAGCCGTTGCCAAGGCCGCGATGACTGAGATCGTCTCAAGGAGTTTGCGTAACCGGAAGCGCCGGCTCGTTCCACGACCTGCTTTGGGGAAAACCATGCACATTCATTCTGACGGGTCGATCGCGTCGCTCGCAATGGCCGAAACGGTTCCTCGTCTAAGACACGATATCGGCCTGCCTTGCCCGCCAGGCTCCACCCTTCGATGGATGATTGGCTCAACCAAGTTTCGGTACATTGAAATGAATTTTCCCCAAGTTACTATTCGGAAGCCAACTTTGCTGAAAGCTATCGCCAGCCTGCTGATCCTGGCCGCAGGCACTGGAACAACTGTCGTTGCTCAGGACAACTTCTTCACTACGTGGGAAAAGCGCACCTCGCGAGTGCAATCGCAGCAGCCCTCGTGGTCGGTCCCGCTCGTAGCTCCTTACCCGATGCTGATCCAGGTCATGCGGGCCGACTTCACGCGACAAGTCACGCCGGCACTCACCGACACGTGGAACTACGGCGGGAGTCGTGGCCTGAACCTGATCCCAGGGTTCAACAGCGAGTTCGATGTCTACTACCCTCCCTACATTCAGCACAACGTAAAGACGGCCAAGGATGGGTTTGGCGACGTCGGGTTCCTGTACAAGTACCGCATCTACTCGCGCAACGAGAAGAATGGGAATGCGATGGTGAGTGCGCAGCTGACCGCCACGATACCGACTGGAAGCTACAGCAATGGCAGCACCGACGCGGCGGTCTCACCGACACTGCTGACAGGCAAGGGATTCGGCAACTTTGTCTTGATCTCGTGCGCTGGTGGAAACTTTCCGACAGGCGACACAGCGAAGCTTGGCCGTACGGTCGCGTGGAATACGAGTGCCGAATACCGTATCCACAAGTTTTTCTGGCCTGAAATCGAAGACAATGCGACCTATTTTTTCGGCGGCAAGAACGACGGTAAGATGCAGAACTTTCTGACTCCCGGCGCAACCTTCAGCAAGTTCAAATTCCGTCCGGAAGATCCGGCAAGCCGCCCGGCGTTCGCCTTCGGCGCAGGAATACAGATTGCGACCTCCCAGTTGCATACCTACAACCACAATCTGGTGCTTACTGCGCGCCTGCTCTTTTAGCCTCTAAAGATGAGGCAAGGGAGGGTCTCCCATGATTCCGATGCCTCCACCTTTTGATGGAGGCATCGGGATGATGGGTGGCATAGCATCCTCGTGAGCAGCTGCCCCACTTAATTCCCCAAGGAGATCAACCGGATGCGACTGCCGGTTTGGCTGCGTCCGATCTTGTTCATTTTCGTGTTGCTCGCCGCCTGGGAAGTTGCGGTGCGCATGCACCCGGGTGTGCTCATTCCCGGCCCGATCGCAGTAGCCGCCGGCATTCTGGAACTTCTGCGACACGGGCTCTTGCTGAAGTATGTGGTCGCTTCTCTGTTTCGCGTCACGTGGGGATTTGTTCTAGCGTGCATGACGGCCATTCCTCTGGGTCTGGCGCTCGGTTGGTACCGGCGCGGCGAAATGGCATTCAATCCCCTGAGCCAGATCTTCCGGCCGATCTCTCCACTCGCCTGGATTCCTATTGCAATTCTCTGGTTCGGCGTCGGCGACCTGTCTTCGATCTTCCTGATCTTTGTTGGATCCTTCTTCCCGCTTTTGCTCACGGCAATGAGCGCAGTCCACAATATTCCGGCTGTATATGTGAACGCCGGCCGCAACTTTGGATTGAGCTCCTCGGCGTTTGTGGCAAGAGTGCTTTATCCAGCCGTGATGCCGCAGTTGCTGGTGGGTATGCGCATTACCCTTGGGATCTCCTGGCTGGTGGTCGTGGCGGCCGAGATGATCGCTGTGAATTCCGGCCTTGGCTTCCTGATCGTGGACGCCCGTAACGCCGGTAACCGCTACGATCTTGTGGTCGCCGGTATGGTTGTGATTGGCGTGGTAGGTCTGTTGCTTGATCGTGCGATGGGCTCGCTCGAGCAGATCAAATCCTTCCAATGGAGGTCGTCAGAATAGTGCCCGAGGATCAAGCAGGACCGACGCCGAGCAACGGCTACAAACTGCGCGCAGAGCAGCTCGGCGTCGTCTTCAAGCGCGACGGCAATCACATTGCTGCGCTGGACGGCATCAGTCTCGACATCAAAGATGGCGAGTTCATCTGCGTGGTGGGACCTTCGGGATGCGGGAAATCAACGCTGCTGAATGCCATGGGCGGGTTCCTTTCCCCTACGACCGGATCGGTGACCATTGATGGCCACCGTGTCACTGGACCGGATCGGCGGCGCATTCTGGTGTTTCAGGAACGTGGAGTCTTTCCATGGCTGACGGTGGAAGGCAACATCGGTTTCGGCCTCTCGGATCTGCCGAGCGCTGAACGCGAGCAACGCATTGCGCACTATGTACAGCTCGTCCGGCTGCAGGGATTTGAACAAGCGTACCCCTCCGACTTGTCGGGGGGTATGCGGCAGCGTCTGCAGGTGGCGCGCGCACTCGCCGTCAATCCCGACATCCTGCTTCTCGATGAGCCTTTCGGTGCACTCGATTCAATCACGCGCGTGATCATGCGCGGCGAGCTGCTGCGCATCTGGCAAACCGAACGCAGAACCATCGTTTTCATCACACACGACATCGATGAAGCGGTGCAGCTGGCGGATCGAGTGGTGGTGCTGAGTTCGCGGCCGGCGCGTATTCAGGAGATTCTGACGATCGACATTCCCCACCCCCGTCATATCAGCTCGCCTCGTTACCTCGCGCTGCGGGACGAGCTGCTAAAGCAGATTGGGCTGGCCTTCGAGATATGAGCGACCTGAAGAGTCCCCGCGCCTGGGAGCGAATCTTTTGGCCGGTTGCCGCGGCCGCGCTTTTGCTGTGTTTCTGGCACTACGCCGTTGTGTGGACAGGAACAAAAATCTTTCCGTCGCCCCTGAGTGTCGACCGGGGCATTGCCGACTTGATGCACAAGCATCTGCTTTGGGCCGACATCGAAGACTCGCTGCGCCGGGTGGCCGTTGGTTACATTGCCGCCGCCCTGGCTGGGGTCCCTCTTGGACTTTGTCTTGGCTGGTTCCCGGCGGCGCATCAAGTCGTCAATCCAACCTTGCAGTTTCTGCGTCCCATCAGCCCCATTGCGTGGATTCCGGTTGCAATCGTTTTCTTCGGGGTCGGAGACCCCGCCGCGATCTTTCTCGTCTTCCTCGCCTCATTCTTCCCGATTGTGGTTGCATGCACAGCTGGCGTGGCAAGTGTACCCATGATCTACCGTCGCGCAGGTCGCAATTTTGGGCTATCCAACTTCGAGCTGCTGCGCAAGATCGTGTTTCCGGCGGCGCTGCCGCAGATCCTGATTGGGCTGCGAATCGCTCTCGGGGTTGCATGGCTTGTGGTGGTCGCAGGGGAAATGATCGCGGTCGATTCAGGACTCGGGTATCTGGTGATCGATTCTCGCAACTCCGGCAAGCGGTATGACCTGGTGGTGGCCGCGATGCTCATGATTGGCGTGATCGGCCTGATTCTCGACCTTGCCTTCCGGCAGTTGGAGAAGCTGAAGTCCGTGCGCTGGGGGTTCCGTCATGCAGCTTAGAACCAAAGCTGTGCTCCTGGTTGCCGGTTGGCTCGTCGTCATCACAGGGTTGCATTCGTATCTGAATGTGAACTGGGCGGCAGTGTTGAATGACTATCAACCGCTCGAAAAACGCAAGATCATCGTGGCCTATCTTCCGGTGACGTGTCAGTTAACGTGCCCGGTCACCGACTACATTTCGAAGTATTCCGCATCGGGCGAAGAGTTCCTTCCGCGTATGTTTCAGGGCTTCCCTGAGATGAAAGAGGCACTCATCTCGAACCGTGTGCAGGCGGCGTTTATCGTCGCTCCGATGGCATTGGCCTTGAAGGCGCAGGGCGTGCCGATCAAGGTCGTCTATCTCGGGCATCGATACGGGAGCGCGGTCGTGGTGCGCAAGGACGGCCCCATCAAGACGTTTGCCGATATGCGCGGAAAGACGATCGCGATTCCCAGCCGGTTTTCTGACGAGCGGCTGCTCCTTTTCCGGGCGATGCAGGCATGGGGCATCAAGCCAAGCGAGATTCACATGGTCGAGATGGCTCCGCCTGACGTTTCTGGTGCGTTGGCTGCCCATGCCATCGACGCCTTTGTGATGGGCGAGCCATTTCCATCGCAAGCCGAGATGGCAGGCTATGGGCGCGTCTTGTTCCAGGCACGCGAGTATTGGCCGGACTACATGTCGTGCATTCTGGTCGTGCGGCAAGATCTGATCGATCGGAGACCGGACATTGTGCAGGTGCTGGTGGATGGTATTGCACGCTCCGGACTTTGGCTCGATAAGAGCAAGCCGCACCGCGAGCAAGCCTCGGACTTTGTGGGCCGCTTCTACTACAACCAGAAGCCGGCGCTGTTGCGCTGGGCGTTGACGAAGCCGATGGACCGGGTGACCTACAGCCCGCTGGGCCCACGCAAGGCGGACTTTGACCTCGTACGCGACATGATGATTCAGACTGGCGTGCTCACCAAGAAACTCGATTTTAACGAGTACGTCGACACGCGCTTTTCGGATCAGGCCAGCATTGAAACACCCTGGAGATATGAAGCCGCTTCGGGCGCAGCCCAATGAGAATCAGCAGCAAGTCAGGAGATGACCATGTTTCGTAGACAGTTCATGCAGTTTGTCGCTCTTTCCAGCGTTGGCGCACTCAGTCCGGTGGAAACCATTGCGGCAGCTGGGCCGCGCGCGACGTTGGTCCTTCAGGTGAAGGGCTTCACGTGCCCCACGTGTGCGGTTGGCCTCGACACACTGCTCGGCAAAAAGCGCGGCATCGTGTCGAGCCACTCGACCTATCCCGGGGGCAAGGTCACGGTTGTTTTCGATCCGAAGGAGTCTTCGGAGGAATCGATCCGCGAGCTGATCGTTGAGATGGGATTCACGGTTGTAGGCAGCCATCAGGCTTAAGAGGAAAACCCTCGGACAAAGGAAAAAAATGGAAAACTACGCAGCCCTTGCGCAAGAACTTGTCGAGCTGTTGCATCTGGATCAGCAGCCGGTCGCGATTTCATTTGGAGATACTGCACCTGGAGGAATCAAGGAGTACGACGGACAGGCTCCCGCTGGGTGCCGCTTTTGGCAGGACGCGGCTACGTCCACCTTTACGACCTCGGCGGGGAATCACGAACTGTGCGCAATCGGCGTGCACACGCACAATCTTCAGACCTCGCCTGCGCAGCAGAAGGATCTGATGGATGCGCTGAAAGTCTTCGCCGACCTCGGATATGTGCGCGCGGAGGATGTCCCACAGATTCCGGTGCTGAAGAATCCGGCGAAGTTTGTGACGTATGCTCCGCTTGCCGAAGCGCCGTTGCCTCCGGACGTCGTGCTTCTGTTTGTGCGCGCGGATCAGACGCTGATTCTGTCGGAGGCGACGCAGCAGATTGAAAGCGACAACGCGCCGGCGATGGGAAGGCCCGCGTGCGCCGTGGTGCCGCAGGTCATGAACTCGGGACGGCCGGCGATGAGCCTTGGTTGCTGCGGTGCGCGCGCGTATCTCGACTGCTTTACGGAAGAGAAGGCTGTCTTCGCGATTCCGGGGCAGAAGATCGAGACGTATGTCGATCAGATTCGGACGCTCACCAAAGCCAACGGCATTCTGAGCCAGTTTCATCGGCTTCGGCGTGTGCAGATCGCTGCGGGCGCAAGACCAAGCATAGAAGAATCGCTTGCAGCGTTTGCAGGGCAATCCTGAATTGGCGTAGAACGGGCGGAATGATCCAATCCAACGAGTGGAGGGGCGGGTGAGACCCCAATGCCTCCCACGATGGATCTATTGCCTGCGGTGGGACCTGGCCGCTAGCTTCTGCCCGCTTCTATTGTGCGACCAATAGGTTTTGATTCCTCGGGAGCGCTGGATCAATTTCTCTTTTTATTCGCCTATACTGACGTACGTGTGGAATCTGCCTGCAGCCGGCGTTTGCGAGTACACGGTCCGCTGCAAGGGTGTGGCGAGAACATCTCTGCACCGGTCGACAGGATGCCTGAGACCTGGATCGTCGCCGCCTGTCCCCTGTGTGGGGAGAGACGGCGCTACCTGCCTCCGGACATTTTCCGGGGACGGTTGTCGTACCGGCTCAACAAGAAGCCGGTGCGACCGCAGCGGGACGCGCCGCCATGGACGAAATGAGATGCGACTCTGCGCGGCAGGACGATGGTGCTTCGCGAGAGGGCTCGCAGCTAGACCCGACCCGATGCTCGATCAGGACCAATCCATCCCTTCCTGCCCTAGCTGAGCCAGGACAGGACCCTCAACGAAGCTGACCTCGGCGCCGACGCGCTTAAATTGCGGTTCCGAGGTCGCTGCTGATCACGTTGAATGCGGTGTTGATCTCGGTGGACAGGCCCTTCATTGCGGCAACGGCGCCGAATGCGATCAAGGCAACAACCAGCGCGTATTCGACGAGGTCCTGACCTTCTTCACGCTGCAACAGCGACTGTAACTTAAGCAGAAACTTCATGTGTATTTCTCCTATCATGCTTGGTTTTTCTAATTCTGGTCCATCATGATCCATTTTTTTCTTTTGTTGAATATCACTTAAGAGTTGTCGAGTATCACTTAAGGCCTTGCCAAATATCACTTAGGTAGTAGTCTCTGGGACAGCTCGCCGGCCTCATCTGGTCAGTAAAAGGCTTTACCAGGAAAAGACAGGCGGAGATGCGGACGAGATCGGCTGAAGGCATCCCTATCACGGGAGAGGCGGGCGCGCCACTCCATACATCCGATACCCGTCAAGAGCGATTCAGATGCTTGATGAAACGTTTGAGGGTTTTATTGTCCGCAAGCCTCTCGGGCGGGATTTCATCCCCGAACATCTGGGTTGATCTGGAAAAGGAAAACGCGAGACCATGCCCATCCGGTCCCGAGCGGACGACCTGGGTCAGGACGGCAATCCAGTCTTCCGCATCCTGTTCGGCGTCATCGGCCCGTTGCAGGGTCATTGGGATCAGGCTGCCGGGCAACCAGCGTTCGTCATCGACAACGTACATTCCGCTGGAACTGATATTCCCCACGGAACAGGCCTTTGGCGTTCCACTCGTCCAGTAGTAGGCGACCAGGCCCGGCAGCGAATATCGCTTCGCCTGATCCGTAGCCAGCCAGCGGAACACGCGGGACTTCCATGAATCCTTTTCCCGGACGGGAGATTCAGATTCCATCTTGTCCTCCATCTGCTTACGCTGCGCCGCGGTTGTGAGCCGGTTGGACGACGAGGGGGGCGGCGTCTGAGTGATCGGGGGTTCGTGTCGTTTATTGGACCACAGGGACGCAGGGCGGGGTTAGATTTTCGGATTCGGGCGGGATGAAGGCCGAATCGAAAGTTACTACTGACTCAATACTCTCGTTCTGGACTCTCGATCGGGCGCGGCAGTAGGCCCCTGGGCGGCGGTGGACGGAGACGAGCGATCGGACGGCTGGCCGGCGGTTACCACTCGCGGATGAGGAAGGTGAAGAATGCGATCCACAAAAGAAACAGAACAGAAGGGTCCAGCATGCCCCTTCCGCCGCTACTTGTGTCTGCGTGTGCGACCAGCGAAAGCACGATGAGGGCACCGAAGAGCTCGAGGAAGTTCGCCGCGGACCAACCCTTCTTTACGGTTCCACCGCCCTTGGCCATACCGGGCGGGGACTGTATGTGGGCCTCGCCGGACGGCGACACTACCGGAGGAGAGTTATTCGGGCCGAACCTGTCGGTCGTGGAGTACTCGGTGCCGTACTTGGGTGGTTCCGGGGGACGCGTATTGGTTTGACCATATTTGCTCATCGTCAATCCCCAAAAGAAAGTAGCGGGAACCCACGTCGCGCACTGGCCGCTGTATCAATCATGCTCCTGTTGTCTGCGGAGCGGTGTAACTTCCATCACGTTTCCTGCAAGTTTTCAATCGATTTGTGGCGCGAGCAGTGGAGGGGGCCCCCCAGGGGGGGTGACACCCCCTCCCCCCCATGCTTTTTCTGTAAATTATTCTTCCTAATAGGGTTAGCGGATTAGGATCTCCGCTAAAGTCTTAGATCTATTGAAGTTAGATCTCAGAGTCCTCTCAGGATTGGACTTAGAAGCAGGAATCGGCTCAAAGTGCAGTGAATTGGATCCAAAGTCCTCTCGGGAGAGAACTTAGAGATCGTTTTCGGCTCTACTTCACAGATCCCAGCGTCTTGCTATTGGCTTGCAGCTTTTGGGCTGTTTCTATTGTGCGATGAATGGGGTTAATTCTTCGCAAAGCGGGCTTGGCGAACAGGACCGCGGGCGGGTGGCCCCGATCTCAGGGGGGATCTAATCAAGTCGAGGGTGCCCCCGGTCCCTGGCTTTTGGGGACCGGAGAGGAAGAGCCGAACTGCCGGTAACGCATCCACTCGGGCAGTTGCCAACCTCTCATTCGCGCTGTCCACTCCGATTCAATCTCCACGGCTCCACGCAAGCCTGTCTGATAGTGGCGATAGCTCGACCACTGCCAGTCCTCAGGTTTCGCGACCAGCCCGCGAACCACCGGGTTGCGATGAATGTAGCGAAGCTTCTCTGTGAACTTGGCGTGCGAGGAGACGTTGAAATCGTAATAGTGAGCCTGCCAGAAGGGCCTTTCCGGGCCGCGTACGTAACGGACAACTTGAGGGCCTGAATGGTCTTGGATAAGAGCGCGCGCCGAGGCTCGCTCATCAGCAGATGCACGTGTTCCGGCAGCACGACGTATCCGGCGATCGCAAAGAGATAGCGCAGGCGAACACGCTCCAGCGCATCTTCAAAAAGCTCCATGGCCGCGACCGTGGACAAATAGGGACGACGGCGGTAACAACTGAAGGTGAGGAAGTGGAACTCCCCAGTCTGCTGATACCGGATGCGCTGGCCCTTCATGCACTGCGAGGATACTCCCCACGGGAATCCGTCAGCGGTGATCTGTGAGCCGTCTATCCCCGGTCCCCAAAAGCCAGGGACCGGGGGCACCCTCATCGTGGTTGGCAACGATCATCGGGACTGGGGCCACCTGCCTACTGAAATTTGGAGGGGCACAAAAAGGACACATGTCCGTTTGCCGAACCAAGCTAAGTCATTAAAGAGAATTGGTGGGCAGTGAGGGACTCGAACCCCCGACTTCCTGCTTGTAAGGCAGGCGCTCTAACCAACTGAGCTAACCGCCCACAGATGGTGGGAAGACCAGAACGGTCTTTTGTCATGATACCAGTCCTTTCGTTCGGCTTCATCGCGCACGGCAGGGCCGGCGACGCGCGTTGATACACTTGGCCGGTGGCCCGGCTGATTGTGAATGCTGACGATTTTGGTTTGACCTCGGGAGTGAACCGGGCGATCGTCGAGCTGCACCAGGCCGGCGTGCTGACCAGTACAACGCTGATGGCGGCTGCCTCTGCTACAGCCGAGGCCATTGCGCTCGCCGTGGCGAACCCAGGACTCGGGGTGGGCTGCCACGTGGTCCTCGTCGATGGAGAGCCGGTGCTGCCGCGGGAGCAGGTGTCTTCCCTGATCGATCAAAAAACGGGCCGGTTTCCGCCGAAGCTGACGACCTTCCTGCGGCGGCTGTTTACGGGGCGCATTCGCACAGCAGAGATCGAGACCGAGGCGGCGGCGCAGATGGCGCGGCTCCAGAAGCAGGGACTGCGGCTGACGCACATCGACACGCACAAACATACACACATGTTTCCGCCGGTGCTGCGGCCGGTGCTGCGGGCGGCGCGGGCGGCGGGGATTGGTGCGGTGCGCAATCCGTTTGAGCCGGAGTGGGCGATCAGGGCGACGCCGCGGGCGGGGCTGGTGCGCAGTGCCGAGGTGGTGGCGTTGCGGCGGTTCGGGCCGTATTTCAGACGCGTGCTGGCGGAAGAGGGATTCGTTTCGACGGACGGCACGATTGCGGTAGCGGCAACGGGCGTGGTGAATGCCGACACGGTGCGGGCGCTGCTGGCGAAGCTGCCGGAGGGGACCTGGGAGCTGGTGACGCATCCCGGCTACAACGATGCGGATCTGGATAAGGTGCGGACGCGGTTGCGGGCTTCGCGGGCGATCGAACGCGAGGCACTGGGGGCGATCGCGGAGTTTAAGGGGATCGAGCTGATTTCGTTTGCGGGATTGAGGGCGGGGACGATGGTGTAGGGCGTGAGTGCGGAGGTTCGTGGTTTCCCACGTCTCCAAAATCGGGAGACATGGGGCACCCAGAGATGGTGATTGAGGGCGGACTTCAGACGACTGAGCTTCGTGCTTTCCCAGGTCCCCAAAAGCGAGGGACCTGGGGCACCCATTTTCGTGCGGATTGGAGCGTTGCAAGAAGCAGATCCTTCGCCCCGCTTACCCCATGAACGACTGTGTCCTTCATAGGGCCCCAGGCGTGCGGGTTCTCAGGATGACACTGCTTGGTAGGTGGAGATTATTGGGACGACAGGACGCATTGGTTGTGCTCTTCTGCCTGAGCAGAGCGCCAGTGCTTTCCCACCCAAGGCGCTATTTCATGCGGGATTTGCATCTTCTCTGCGGGCCGGTTCGTCCAAACGGAAGGCATTCCAAACAAATCATCATCACACGGAGCTGAAGGACGCACATGCGGATTGGAATCACGTGTTATCCCACGTATGGCGGCTCCGGCGTAGTGGCGACCGAGCTGGGGATTGAGCTGGCGGCGACGGGCCATGAAGTGCACTTCATCTCGTATTCGCAGCCGTTCCGGCTGACGGGGCGCGACAACGGGATCTACTACCACGAGGTTCCGGTCTCGAGTTATCCGCTGTTTGAGTTTCCGCCGTACGATTTGGCGCTGGCCTCGCGGATGGCGGAGGTCGCGGAGTTCAATCACCTCGATCTGCTGCATGTGCACTATGCGATTCCGCACTCGGTGAGTGCGCTGCTGGCGCGGCAGATGCTGGCGGCCAAGGGACGGCGGCTGCCGTTTGTGACGACGCTGCATGGAACGGACATCACGCTGGTGGGGCTGGACAGAAGCTATCTGCCGATCACGCGCTATTCCATTCAGGAGAGCGACGGGGTGACGAGCATCTCGCAGTACCTGAAGACGAAGACGGTGGAAGACTTCGAGATCGCGCGGCCGATCGAGGTGATTCCCAACTTTGTGAACTGCGATGTCTACACGCCATTCACGGATGAAGGGATTCGAGCGGAGGCGCGGAAGCGGTATGCGCAGCCCGGCGAAGCGATCCTGATTCACCTGTCGAACTTCAGGCCGGTGAAGCGCGTGGTGGATGCGGTGAAGGTGTTTGCGGAGGTGGCGCGGGAGGTGCCGGCACGGCTGATTCTGGTGGGCGATGGGCCGGATCGCTCGGCGGCGGAGTGGCTGGCGCACGATCTGGGAATCAACGACAAGATTCACTTTCTAGGCAAGCAGGAACGGGTGAACGAGCTGCTGCCGGTGGCGGACCTGATGCTGATGCCGAGCCAGCTGGAGTCGTTTGGGCTGGCGGCGCTGGAGGCGATGGCATGCAAGGTTCCGACGATTTCGACGCGCGTGGGCGGCGTGCCGGAGCTGATCGACCATGGCGTGACCGGGCTGCTGTTCGAGGTAGGCGACGTGGAGGGCATGGCGGCGGGCGCGCTGGGATTGCTGAGGGATCGGGATCGGCTGGAAGTGATGCGCGACGAGGCACGGAAGACGGCACGATCACGGTTCTGCGCGACGCTGGTGCTGCCGCAGTATGTGAAGTATTACGAGCAGGTGCTGGTGGGGGCGTAGGGATGACACCGCATCTTTCATCAGACGAACTTCAGAGGCTGGGGACTAGAACTGGTTGCATAAATGGCCCAGACGAAAGCTTGAAAACCACAGGGGTTAAAACCCCTCAGTTTTGGCGCAGTTTTCGGCACGCGACCCACCCACTGGGTGGGTACCCCGGTCGTGCCCTGACACAAAGCCATTTATGCAACCACTTCTAGTGTCCTGTCTCTAAAGTTCGTTTGCAAAAGCGAGCTACTGAATCAAGGATTTGGTCGGCAGTTTTGTGCCATACGAAGGGTTTTGGATTCTTGTTGTGGTTTTTGATGAAGGCCGCGATAGCAGCTTGTAGTTCCCCGGTGGATCGGTGGACACCGCGGCGGAGTTGTTTTTCGGTGAGTGCGGCAAACCATCGCTCAACGAGGTTGAGCCAACTGGCCGAAGTGGGCGTGAAGTGCAGGTGAAAGCGCGGCCTTCTGGCCAGCCAGTTGCGGATCTTGGCGGTCTTATGAGTTCCGTAGTTGTCTAGGATCAGGTGAACATCCAGCTTAGCCGGCACGTTGGCTTCGATGGTATCGAGGAACTTGCGAAACTCCTCGGAGCGATGACGCTGCAGGGTCTGTCCGATGACCTTGCCGGTTTTCGCATCTAGGGCAGCAAACAAACTAGTCGTGCCATGGCGGACATAGTCGTGGGTGCGACGTTCGATCTGTCCAGGGCGCATGGGCAACAGGGGTGCGGTCCGATCCAGTGCCTGAATCTGACTCTTTTCATCCACGCACAGGACCAGAGCACGATCGGGCGGGTCCAAATACAAGCCCACAATATCCCGTACCTTGTCGATGAACAGCGGATCTTTGGACAGCTTGAACGTTTCGCTACGGTGGGGAGCCAGGGAAAATGCGCGCCAAATACGGTGAATCGATGCCCGACTCAGGCCCGTCCGCTTGGCCAGCGAGCGCGTGGACCAGTGGGTGGCATCGGAAGGCGTGGACTCCAGGGTTAAAGCCAAAACGCGCTCCACATCCTTGTCGGAAAGCTTGCGCGAAGTGCCAGGGCGCGGTTCATCAACAAGACCATCCAGCCCCTGATCCAAATAGCGCTGTCGCCATTTACCTACGGTCGGCAGAGTTACCGACAGCTGGCGTGCAATCGCCGTATTGCTGTCGCCATGGGCGGCCAGTAATACCACACGCGAGCGCAGCGCCAAAGCTTGCGCGGTCTTCGGTCTCTTGCTCCAGGCCAGAAGCTGTTCTTCCTCTTCGCCGGTTATGGTTAACGGAATAAGCGGGCGCCCCATCGAAGTTCCTCCCACTCTATCCGATTGAACTATCCTCCATGGTTATTCAACTTATTTCAGAGACAGGACACTAGTGTGTGGGCTCGGTTTCGATGCGAGGCTTGAGGCCGACGCGCCGCCAGAACTCAGTGACGAGGGCGACAGTTTCGGACGCGGTCTGCGGGGTGATGCGCAGAGGAAGCTCGCGGTTCGAGACGAGATGGATGAGGGCTGACTCTTCCTCGATGCGGTCTTCTCCATCCTGAGGCATCAGATCCTGAGGGCGGGCGACGATGGCGATGCACTTGTCGGCGCGATAAGTGCAGGAGGCGAGGTCGCCGATGGAGAGATGCATGGTGGGCGTGGCGAGCACGGTGCGCGGCGGGGCCATGCGATCGAGGAGACAAAAGATTTCGAGCTTCGACTCGAGCTCGTCGGGCACGCAGTCGATGGCGAGATCGGCGTCGCGCACGGCATCTTCGATGGTGGAGACGAAGGCCACGGCGGGCAGCGCTTCAGGACCGAGTTCGCGGCGCAACGCTTCGCGCGCGTGGTGCAGATTGGCGGGCATCACGTCTTCAAGCAAGACGCGATAGCCTGCGCGCGCCGATGCGAGGGCAAGCCACCGACCGAGTGGACCTGCTCCTATGATTGCAACGGTGAGCAAGGAATGTCTTACTTGGCCTTGAGGGCTTGCAGGACGTCGTCGGCGCTGGGCTTGGATTGCAAGAGATGTTCGGCGACGCGGGCGCGTTCTTCGTCGGAAAGCGTGGGCGCAAAGGCCAGGATGCGGCGCAGGGTCACAGAGACATCATCGATATAGTTCATCAAGCGGATCGCTTCACCAGACAGCGGCATGGAATTCCTCGTGGATGGAGTTGTCAGCTTCTATTGTAGGGGTTCGTGGCGGATGAGGAGCTGGGTGAGCCTGGCCGGAGGTAATGCAGTTGGAGAATCGATCAAGGAAGAACTAAAACCAGAAGCAGATCCTTCGCCCCGCTTACCCCGCAGACGCTGACGCCTCTTGCGGGGCCCCAAACGCGCGGGTTCTCAGGATGACATCGCGATTAGGTATGGCGCACTTCGCTTAAGGCAGCTCGCGGACCCAGATGTTGCGGAAGCTGAGGGGTTCGCTCTTGTCGCCGTGGGCCTGCAGCTTGATCGGCGCGCTGTCGTACTTTTTGTAGAAAGGCTTGCCGATGTAGAGAGTCTGGCCTTTCAGCTCAAAGTGATTCTCGACGAGGACGCCGTTGAGAAAGGCCGTGCAGTAGGCGGGCGTTTTGACTGTGCCGTCTTCGTTAAAGGTGGGTGCGGTCCAGACGACATCGTAGACGTTCCAATCGCCCGGTTTGCGCATGGGATTAGCGAGGGGGATGCTCTGCTTGTAGAGGCTGCCGGCCATGCCGTTGACGTAGGTCTTGTTGTTGTAGGAGTCGAGGACCTGGAGCTCGTAGCCATCGTCGCCGGGTCCGGTGGAGGCGAGAAAGACGCCGCTGTTGCCGCGCGCCTGACCACTGCCAGTGATGTTTTCGGGGATGCGCCACTCGATGTGGAGCTGGTAGTTCTTGAACGAGCGTTTGGTTTCGATGTTGCCCACGCCGTGTTCTTTACTCACGGTCAAAATGCCGTCGTGGACGACCCAACGTGCTGGGGTGTGGTCCTGCGCGGAGACCCACTCATCCTGGTTTTTGCCGTCGAAGAGGACGATTGCGTCGGAGGGCGGAGCGGCGTCGGTGGCACCGGGGGTGACGATCTTGGGTTCGGGCTGCCAGATTTCTGTGTCTTCGGGCTTGGGCTTGTTTTGGGCGGCAAGGGGAAGAACAGCAGCTACGAGTAACGCAAGTTTGAGGGCGCGCGCGAGGTTGGTCTTCATGACGGAGATCAGCATACACCGGCGCAGCCGGTCGGGCTGGACCCAACGCTGAGTGCGCGAATACTGGAGACTCAACGCAGGCTTGCGGGCGGCGAGGTGACGGCGGAGAGCTCCTCGAAGACGGCAGCGGGGAGACGGAACGCGGCGGCCTGGATGTTCTCTTCAAGGTGGGCGACCGAGGACGTTCCGGGGATCGGGAGCGTGACAGGGGAGCGCTGGAGGAGCCAAGCCAAGTGCAACCTGGAGCGGTGTTGCGCCGAGTTGTTGGGCGACGTGTTCGAGCACGTCCTGCGCAAGCCGGTTTTGTCCGAGCGGGGCCCAGGGGATGAAGGCAATGCCGTGCTTCGTGCAGTGATCGAGGAGGAAGTCCCACTCGCGATCGGCGAAGCTATACCTATTCTGCACGGACACGATGGGGACGATCTTGCGTGCGCGCTCGAGGTGCTCAAGGGTCACGTTGGACAAGGCGATGTGGCGGATCTTTCCCTGCTGCTGCAGGCGGGCCAGTGTTTCCATCGAGGCGTCGAAGGAGACCGCGGGGTCGGGAATGTGGAGTTGGTAGACGTCGATGCGATCGAGATGCAAGCGGGTCAGGCTGCCTTCGACCGCCTCTTCAAGATGTTTGGGGCTGGCGTTGTGAATCCACTGGCCAGGACCGACGCGCGCCCATCCACCTTTGGTGGCGATCACCAAACCGACTGGATAGGGAGCGAGTGCTTCGGCAATCAGCTCCTCGGAGACATTGGGGCCATAGGAGTCGGCGGTGTCGATGAAGTTGACTCCAAGCTCAACGGCGCGACGCAGTGTCTTGAGTGCAGCAGCGCGATCGTCGGGCGGTCCCCAGATGCCTTTGCCGGTGAGGCGCATGGCGCCGTAACCGAGGCGGTTGACGGTGAGATCGCCGAGCTGGACGGTGCCGGCGGCTGCGGCCGAGAGTGCCTGCGTTGTCATCTTAGAATCTCCTCAGTTCATAGGATGAGGGATGGATGGCGGGAGCTGCAAAGAGGAAAACCGTTCGAATGAGAGCTAAGGCTGATGCGCAGAGATCGCTCGCTGAGAGCCCTCAAAAGCAGATCCTTCGCCCCGCTTACCCCATCAGCGACTTGCATCGTTGATGGGGCCCCGAGCGCGCGGGTTCTCAGGATGACACGGCTATGAGGATGGGATGGATTGGAACGTCAGGAGGGTGCTGTGCGGAGAAAGACGATAGCTTCGTCCTCTCCCACCCAAGCAGAGCTTGGATGGGGCACCCCGGATCGTGCCGATTGATGCGTCGCCCACCCGAATAAAGAGGAAAAGTACGAAGCGAGCGACGATCGGAGGCGAAACGCGCCGAGGCGGCCCACCCTCCCACAAGAGTGGACCGCCTCATTGCATTCCGGTCTTGGCAGCGCCGCCGGAAACTCATCGATTTACAAAGTGCGCTTGAACAGGGGCGTTGCGATCAGCAGCGTTCCAATGCCGAAGGTGAAGAGAAACAGCAGGTCGTAACGGATGGCTGTGAAGCCGCCATCTTTAAGAAGGACTGCCTGAAAGCCGTGGATCGCGTAGGTAAATGGATCGACGATGGCGATGGCGCGGAGCCAAGGTGGAAATGCCGAGATGGGATAGATTGCGCCCGAGGGGAAGAAGAGCAGCGTGTTGAGGACGCCGAACATGGCGCGGGGAACGAGTGGATCGTCGACGCGCACCATCATGAGAAACATCATGCCGTTGAAGGCGATGGAGGTGCCGAGGATGAGCAGGAGGAGTTGGAGGTCGGCCACGGGGTTGAAGATCCTGCCCAGCCCCGCCATCAGGGATCCAATCACGGTCAGCGAAATCCCGGCGAGCACAGCCTTGATCGCTCCAGCAATGTTGAGACCCATGACGAGTTCGAGCTTGCTGATGGGAGTGACCAGGTAACCCTCATGGACGCCGCGGGCTTTGTCGTCGATGTACAACATGCCGCCGCCGATCATGACCGAGATGTACATGGCCAGAGCGATGGAGCCGGAGAGCAGGAACTTCATGTACTCGATGTAGGGATAGAGCTCGACGGTTTCGAGTGCGATGTTCTTCACGACGCGCTGCTGAATCACGGGCTGATTCAGCGCATCGACCAGAGACTGCATCTCGCCTTCGAGCGAGGAGCTAAGGAACTGGTCGGAGTTATCGACCACGAGGCCGATGCTGGGAGCGTCCTGCGCATAGACGCGGCGCGAGTACTGGGCGGGAATAATGACCGCCGCATCGACTTTTCCGGTGCGCACATCTTCGCGCGCAGTGGTCTCGTCGTCGTAGGCGACGGTCTTGAAGGTGGCGATGTTGGCGGCGACGGCATCGAAGGCTTCCTGCACCTTCACCGCCTGCGGTCCATGGTCGTAGTCCACGACGGCGACGCGCGCGTTGCGGATTTTGCCACCAAAGGCGTTGCCAAGAATGATGAGCTGAACGAGCGGCAGCATCATGGACATGATCATGAGCACGGGCGAGCGAAAGAACTTGCGCATCTCGCGCTCGATGATGGCGAACATTCTGTTCATGGTTGCGCTCCGGGCCGTGGGGGCATCATGAAGACCGACTTGACCTGCTCATCGCGCAGCTGGCGGCCGGTGTAGTGAACGAAGACGTCGTCGAGCGAGGTGTTCTGCACGCTGAGAGAAGTGAGCTGTTCGCCCAGCGATGCAGCCATCTCGACTAGCTGGGTCGTGGTCTGCGACCCGTTGGAGGTGAGGACGCGATAGACTCCGGCCGACTGCGACTGCACTTCAGTGACGTTGGGGAGGGCTTGGAGGCGTGACTGCCATTCAGGGTCTTCGCGATTGAACTGCACCTCAACGACGTTTGAGCCAGGGACGCTTTGCTTGAGTTCGACGGGGGTACCGAGTGCGACGAGATTGCCGTGATCGACAATGGCGATGCGGTCGCAGAGACGATCGGCCTCTTCCATGTAGTGGGTCGTGAGCAGCATGGTGAGGTGGCGCGTCTTCTTCAGGTTGTTGAGCATCTCCCACACCGCGATGCGCGAGACGGGATCGAGGCCGGTGGTCGGCTCATCGAGGAAGAAGATGCGCGGGTCATGGACCAGACCCCGTGCAATTTCGAGGCGACGCCGCATACCGCCGGAGAGAGTCTTGGTCGGCGCGTCGCGCCACTTGATGAGATCTACAGCTTCGAGAACTTCGGTGATGTTCTTGGCGCGCTGTGCGCGGGGGACGCTGTAGAGCTTGGCGTAGATGCTGAGATTCTCTTCGACGGTGAGGTCGGGATCGCTGGTGAGAGCCTGCGGAATAACGCCGATCATGCGACGGACTTCGTCGGAGTCTTTGGACACATCGTGGCCGCCAACAATCGCCTTGCCAGCGGTGACAGGAATGAGCGTCGTCATCATGCGGATGAGCGTGCTCTTCCCTGCACCGTTGGGACCGAGGAGACCGAAGATCTCGCCCTCGGCGACCTGAAAGCTGACGCCTTTCACCGCTTCAAAATCGCCGTAACGTTTGACAATGTTTTCGACGGCAATCGCCGCGGGCAGGGCGGCCTTCCCGTTGCCGTTGATCGGCGCCGGGGGCGCCTTTGTGTTTTGGACGGGCTTTGCGGCTGACATCATTGCTTCACCAGCTTGCTCTTCGGGATGTAGACCTCAGCGGTCATGCCGGGAACGAAGCGCTCGTCGGGATTGGGGATGAGCAGCTTGATCTGCACTGTTCGGATGTCGCGCTTGCGCCCGCCGTTGATGTCGCGCTGGGTGGCGAAGTCAGCGAGTGAGGACTTGGCGATGACTTTGCCCTGCACGCTGGCACCGCTGGGCATCTCGACCTTGAGGCTGTCGCCGAGTTGGACAGCATCGGCTTGGGTCTCGGGGAGCGGAGCGTAGACCCAGGTTTGGGTCAGATCCATGACGGTGGCGATGGTTCCACCTGCGGAGAGAACTTCGCCCTGCCGCGCTGCGAGTACGTTGACGCGGCCGCTGACCGGAGCGAAGACCTGGGCATAGCCGAGTTCGACGCTGGCCTGATCGGCGAGAGCTTGCGCGTTTTGCACCTGTCCGCGGGTTGAAGCTACCGTTTTTGCAGAGACGAGAGCGAGCAGTTCATGTGCCTTGGCCTGTTTGACCGCAGCCTGCGCAGCAGAGACGTTCTCCCTTGCCGTTTGAACTGCGGCTTGCGCGGCCTGCAGACTGGTCACGGCCTCATCTTTGGCCTGTTCGCTGTCGATTCCCTGCTTGGCCAATGCGACGGTGCGCAGAGTGTCGGCTTGCTGATGGGCGAGATTGGCGTTGGCCTGGGCCAATGCCGCTTCGGCGGCGCGCAGTTGCGCTTCGGCGTTGATGGTGGCGCTGGAGACCTCGCCCTGGTTCTGGCGTTCGGTCTCGACAGTTTCGCCGAGCTTAGAACGGTCGCTGGCCACAGTTGCTTCGGCGGCTTTTCGTGCGGCGGCGAGGTCGTCGCTCTCGATTTCCGCGATGAGCTGGCCTGCTTTGACTTGCTGGCCTTCTTCGATCGAGAGCGTCTGCACGCGTCCGGGGATCTTGGCGCCGACCAGCACTTCATTCGCGTCGACAGTCCCGATGAGCTTGAGATCGCCGGAGGTATGCGCCGTGACGAGGTACCAAATAAACGAGCCCAGCGTCAGCAGGCCCAGGATCATGAAGACTCTATTTCGTGCGTTCATCGTCTTTTCTCCCAAACATCAGCCGATCGGCATTCACTTCAGGCATAGGCGTCTCAGCGAGTACTTGCGCGGCCAGTGCCGCTCCACGCTGCCGATCGGTAAAGATCGCCTGCCCCAAAAACTCGACCAGGGCCGTCCGGCGTGCGGCCAGAGCGTCGGGTGCGAAGGGCTCGGTCGAGTTGAGAATTCGCCACACGGGTGCACTCAGAAAATAGAAGACGTTGGCACCGAGAGTCGCGAGATGAATCTGCAGCCAGTCGGCTTGGATCAGCTCGCCGGACTCGATGCCCTCACGCGCCATGGATTGGTACATGGTCATGGCGGGCGCGAAGATGCGCTTGACCAAGACCTCCAGTGCGCTCGACTCGCCTTTGTGCAGGCGAATCATCTCCTGCTGCATGAGGCCCTGGAACTCGTGCTGGGTAAGGATGCGGTCGAAGTGCTCGAGGGCGGAGCGAAGCATGCGTTCCCCCGGCGAACATTCGCGGAGGAAGACAGCCATCGTGCGGTCGCGGATCTTGGCGGAGATCATCTCGAGGGCGGCGAGGTAGAGATTCTCTTTGCTCTCGAAGTAGTAGTAGAGGAGGGCCTTGTTGACGCCGGCGGCTTGGGCGATGCGGTCGGTGCGGGCACCAGCCAAACCGTGGGATGCGAATTCGGACAAAGCGGCGTCGAGGATGCGGGAGCGGGTGTCGGTGGCGCGCTCGGAGACGGGATGTGTGGAGGCAGCAGTCATTTTTGTCTAACCGGTTAGTTAAACTAACTAGTTAGTAAAATAGCGCCGATCCGAGGAAGATGCAAGCTCTTCAGCGATGTTCACTTATCAATATTTAGAATCAACCACTTGTTCGGGGGGGGATTGGGGGGATTGGGGGAACGGGAGCCGAAGAAACGCTTCGGTTAGGCTTTGTTCAGAAGAGGAGTTGTGCGAAGTCGACCAGGTTGCGCTGCCACACCGGCCAGATATGTGCGCCAGGGGTCTCCACCGCCTTCACGTGATAGCCCTTTGCCTGCAATTCCCGGATCAGTTTTCGGTTCGGCTCCAGCAGCGGATCATCGGTCCCGCACGAAATCCACAGGAGACGCAGTTGGCTTGTTTGGCCGGTAATCGCGGGCCGTTGTACAAACTGAGCTGCCGCGCTGAATCCGCCAATCCAGGCAAAGTCCCCCATGCCGTCTTCGCCGATGCGGTTCAATCCAATATCGAGGCTCTGGGACCCGCCCATGGAGAGTCCCGCGATTGCTTTTCCGTCACGCGTTTTCACGACCCTGTACTCCGCCTCCACGCGCGGGACAATCTCCTTCAGCAGGACCTCTCCGAACTGGGCATTACTCGCCGAAAACAGCCGCCCAAAGTCAGCGTCCGAAGGCTGCTTGCCGGCCACAGCCATGTCGCCGTAGCCGAGGGGCATCACCACCACCATTGGCTTCGCTTTGCCTTGGGCAATCAGGTTGTCGAGCACAAAATTCGCGCCACCCATCGCCGTCCAATCGATTGCCCCCTGGCTCAGGCCGTGCAAGAGGTACAACGTCGGATATGTCGACGACGCATGTGCTTCGTATCCGGGCGGCGTGTAGACGTAGTACTCGCTTCGGCCGCCGGGCAGTCCCTTTGCAATCTTCGATTCATAGAAGTGGTGATGGACCTCGCCATGAGGAACATCGGCGCGCACCCAAAGCTCGCGGCTCGACCCCGGGACACGCACGACGCTATTCAGGTAGGAGTAATTGGGAACGACATCTTGATTTAATGGGTCAAGTTCTGCTTTGCCATCGACGAGGTACGAGTACCAGTAGGTCCCCGAAGTCAGCGGAGCACTGGTCACGGACCAAACGCCATCCGCCTGCGTCATCTTGAGGGGAGTCTCCAGGCCGGCTAATGCCACCAGCACGTCATGCGCGCCGGGACGAGCCAGGCGAAAGGTCACGGTACTACTGTCCTTATGCACTTCGGGAGAAACCAGAGCGGTTCCTTGGCCGAAGGTCGCCACTGGCACTGAGGCCGTCAGCATGATCGCAATCCTCACGGCAGCTTTTAGCGGGACAATATCGCTCACTCTGTTCCGGGACATGGGCGCAGTATAGCTCGGCAGCTCACCTCGCCGATGAGTCAGTTTTCCAACTCCGGTCGAAGACGCAAGCTCGGAGACCTTTGGTGAATCACTGCATCGCACGTAACCTTACGGTTCTTTTGCGGCCGCGGTTAGACGAACCAGTCGTAGCCGTTTTCAGGCTTCTCTTCGGGCGAGTCCGGGGCATTGTCCGGGACGATCTCCGTGGGGTTGTCTTCGCCGTTCGCGGCGGCCTGAGGGACGAATTCCGCATCTTCTTCCGGCTCGCGTTCTGGTTCGCGGTGCGGCTTGCGGTCTGGTTTGCGTTCGGGGGGCTGCTGGTTTGAAGTGTGCTCGTCATCGGTGCGAGCCGATGAATCGATCTCGAAACTCGGCGTGCCTTCCCTCTTTGCGCGCTGGGCGTTAAGAAGGGAGACGGAGCGGATTCCGGCAATTGGCCCGAGGTCCATGTGACTCCTCGTCGCGCCCTCGGCTGTTTCGGCACCTCAGCGGTCTGGAGGATACGCCTGAGTACAGCCGCGATTGTTCGGCCTTGGGGGCCTCACAGTCCTTCTATCGGCAACTTTCCCAGAAACATCAGCATTTGCCAAGGTTTCTTCTGGCATTCGGACTCTGGGACGACACCCCGCAGCCGGGATCGAGGAGCTGGGGGCCAGGTCCCTGGGCACCGAGTTTGTCCCACGGGTTGCGCAGTGGGCAGACGCCGAGCGAGAGGCAACCGCAGCCGATGCACCCATCTAGCTGATCGCGGAGCCGGGTGAGCCGTTGGATGCGATCGTCGAGATCGGCGCGCCAGCGGGCGGAGAGCCGCTTCCAGTCGGCGGCGGTTGGGGTGCGCTCGTCAGGCAGCGTCGCCAGCGCCTCGCGGATCTCGGACAGAGGAATTCCGGTGCGCTGCGCGACTTTGATGATGGCGATGCGGCGCAGTACTTCGCGGGCATAGAGACGCTGGTTGCCGCGATTGCGCCAGCTTTGGATGAGTCCCTGTGCCTCGTAGAAGTGCAACGCGGAGACGGCGACTCCGCTGCGCTGCGCGACCTGGCCGACTGTGAGCTGGGTGGGGAACGATTCCGGAGACGAAGGTCTGATCATGTCGGCCTCTTGACCTCAAGTTTACTTGAGGTTCTATCCTAAAACCAAGAAGAAGTCGTGAGAGGAGAGCAATCGGGGATGAGTGCATTGATCAGGATTGGATTGATTTACGGATCGACGAGAGCAGGGCGGTTCTGCGACCGGGTAGCACAGTGGGCAGGTCAGATGGCAGCTCGGGAGGGATTTGAAGTGGACGCAATCGATCCGGCCGACGAAGACCGCAAACACGAGTTGCAACGGCGCATTGGCGCATGCGATGCCTTCGTCGTGGTCACGCCGGAGTACAACCACGGGTACCCTGCACCGCTGAAGGCGCTGATCGATTCCGTGGGTGCGGAGTGGCAGGCAAAGCCGGTGGCGTTCGTCTCGTATGGAGGCGTTTCGGGAGGTCTGCGCGCGGTGGAACAGTTGCGTCTGGTCTTTGCCGAGTTGCACGCGGTGACGATTCGCGACAGCGTAAGCTTTGCCGGGGCGTGGGAGCAGTTCGATGACACCGGAGCGCTGGTCGAGCCGGAGCGTGCGGAGAGGTCGATGAGCCGGATGCTCTCGCGGCTGCGCTGGTGGGCTGCGGCGTTGAATGCCGCGCGACTGACGGTCCCCTATCCCGCAACAGTGTGAGCCCCTTGCCGAGGTGTGGCCTCAGTGCACCGATGGGAACGATGCGGGCCGCACTATGGCACTGGTCTGGGCGGGTGCAAGGAGCCTCATCCCCTGCTCCAGCGTGAGCCCTGAAGGAACAGGTACGAAGCCGCCGCGGACTTCGCTGGTTTCGCGGGAGATGGTCTTGAGGAACAAAGCGCGACCGTTCATGTGAATCTCGAGACGTTCGGTTTTCCAGTCGGTGCTGCTGACCTGGGTCCGTTGCAGGCTGAACCATCCGCCTTTGTAGAGGCGACCCAGAATGCCGTAGCCGAAGTCGACGTTCTCCTGGAGATGGCCATCCAGGCGCGCCAGGCGCTTGTTCCGCAAATCGATCAACAGCTCGCCGCTCATGGCGTGAAAGATGCGGGCTTCGATGGAGTGGGGCGGGTAGTCGGGGTTGGGCCGGAAGCGCAGACGATTGCAGCCGTCCTGCAGGCCGGCGTCGTCGAAGAGAAAGGCGTCGGGCAGAAGCGCGAGGATGCGGCCGATGCGTTTTTCGTCGTCGGCATAATCCTGGCGGTGGCGCGCCTGCTCGGACGGCGAGCGGAGCAGATGATTGAGCCGCTCCTCTTCCTCACGCAGATCGCTGACACTGAGGGGACGCCCATCGGCGGAAACGAGCATCGTGACAGGACCGTCCGCAGTCTCGATTTGCTCCACTGTCCTCGTCTGCTGCTGGGCCTGCTTCTCGATCCAATAGCGCCAAAAGCCGTGGCGTTGATGGTCGTGGAGTTCGTTATAGACAACTTCACGGACGAGTTGGGTGGGAGTCTCGGGCCCCTGCACCTGGGCGCGGACGGCAAACGGCGCGCAAATCAGCATCATGGGGATGATCCATTGCACACGCATCGTCTCGTCTCCGGAACAGCAGGATGTGAACCTTGAGGGAAGTATGACGATACACCGATGAAGGGTTGACTGTCGACGGATGAAAAAGGGAAAAAAACGGAGGAACAGGGACAAATCCCAGGCAAAGACGAACCAGCTTGTACAACAAGATACCCTCAGAGGCAACTTGCTACACTGGGGCCATGCAGGACGAACTGGAGTTCCGGCGCGCCGCGGATCAGGCACTGGATGCGTTGAAAAAGCACCTGATTGCGCGCGAAGACGAGGGAGAAGCGGGCTTTGAAGTGGAGGAGCAGAACGGGGTTCTCAACGTAGTGTTTGAGGAACCGCCTGCCAAGTTCGTCATCACGCCGAATACACCGGTCCGCCAGATCTGGATTTCGGCGCTGTCAACCAGCTTCAAGCTCGATTGGGATGGGAAGGCGCAGGCGTTCGTGCTGCCGCGCACCGGTGAGCTACTCAAGCCGCTAGTCGATCGGCTGGTCGGCGAGCACCTGCAGACCTGAGACGGTCCGAGGCCGCACGGAACTTTGCCATTCTAAAGTCAGCATCCCCCAAAACACAAAAGCGGGCCCGGCGTTCACCGGACCCGCGATCTTGGAATGGAAGATCTACTTCAGCGCATAGATGGTGTTCAGTTCTTTCTGCGCCAAAGCCTCAGGGAGCGGGGCATAGGACAGCGCCGCAACTTCGCCTTCACCATTTTTCACAATCCAGCTCAGCATATCCTTCAGGATTTTGCGATTCTCGGCGTTGGTTCCGGTGGTTGGAATGAGCAGGTAGGTGAAGCTGGAGATCGGGTAAGCATTGGGGCCGGGGGCATCGGTAATCGATATGCGGTAGTCCGCAGGCATCGACTTGATGCCGGCCGCGGCGTCGGTCACGCCCTCGATCGAAGCCTTCAACCAGTTTCCTGCAGCGTTCTTTACCGCGCCGAAGGAGATGTGGTTCTGGAGCGCGTAAATCAGTTCAACGTAGCCAATGGCGCCGGGCATCTGACGCACCAATCCGGCGACACCTTCGTTGCCCTTGCCGCCAACGCCGACAGGCCAGCTGGGCGACGTGCCTTTTCCAGGTCCGCCTGCCCACTCCGAGCTGACTTTACTTAGATAGTCGGTGAAGATGAAGCTGGTACCGGAGCCGTCGGAGCGATGGACCACAATGATCTTCTGGTCGGGTAGCTTCACACCGGGGTTGTCCTTGACGATGCGGGGGTCATTCCAGTTCGAAATCTTGCCCAGATAGATGTCGGCAAGCACATCGCCGCTGAAGCGTATATCGGTTACCCCTGGGACGTTGTAGACCGGCACAACCGCGCCGAGGACGGTGGGAAGATGGATCAGCTTCACCTTTGAAGAAGACAGCATGTCGTCGGTCATGGGCATGTCGGACGCGCCAAAATCGACCAGGCCGCTGGTGACCTGGCGAATGCCGCCGCCTGAACCGATGGATTGGTAGTTAACTTCGACGCCAGGATGCGCAGCGCTGTACTCACTGAACCATTTCGAATAAATGGGGTAGGGGAAGGTCGCACCTGCCCCGGTCAGCTTCTGGGCCTGGGCAGAACTCAGAGTCAACACCAACAATCCAACTGCGAAAACGATTTTTTTCACGGAGAACTCCCTTGCAAAATTAGTGCCGGAACCGATTCTCTACCGCAAATGTTACGGGGGTTTGAATAGAGAGAAGCTTTTAAGGGTGCCCGGTCTATTCCTTTTGCATGACTGATTGGATTTGGGTCTCAAGGGCAAGGTCTTTGGGGCAGGGGTCTTCGGCCGTGGCCTGCGGACTTCAGTCAAGAGTTGCGGCGGCGGCTTCGCGTTGACTCACAACCGGTGCCGAGGCAGCCGCCAGTTCGGTTGTCTCCCCTGCGGTTTGCGGGCGGGGCGCCAGAGGCAGAGTGAAATGAAAGACTGAGCCGGAACCGAGTTCACTCTCGGCCCATACGCGACCGCCCTGGGCTTCCACAATGTGCTTCACGATGGCTAGTCCAAGGCCGGTACCACCCGACTCGCGCGATCGGGCCTTGTCTACCCGGTAGAAGCGCTCGAAGATGCGGTCGAGGTGTTCCGAAGCGATGCCGGGGCCGAAATCCCGAACGAAGAACTCCACCTCTTCTTCAAGCTGCTTTGCACCCACGAGAATCTTCTTTCCCGACTTTCCATACTTGACCGCGTTCTCAATCAGGTTCCCAAACACCTGGTTCATGGCATCGGGGTCGGCCATGACGGGGATTTCGGGAGCGCCGGCGGAAGTGAGTTCGAGTTCGCCGTCCACAACGATCCCCCCGAGCGATTCGATCGCATCTCGCACCAGGGCGTTGGCCTTGATGGGCTGCACGGCCAGTTTGTAGTCGGGACTTTCCACGCTGGCCAGCGCGAGCAGATCTTCGGTGAGGCGATTCATGCGGCTGGCGTTCTTGTGAATGATGCCGAGGAACTCACGGGTGGTTTCGACGTTGGGGGAGTCCTCCTCGACCAGCGTTTCAACGTACCCCTGGATGGAGGTGAGAGGCGTGCGCAACTCATGGCTCACATTGGCAATAAAATCCCGACGCGACTTCTCGGCGGCTTCGATGCGCGTGACATCGTGCAGGACTGCGATCGCGCCTCCCGAGGGCAGCGGCGCAGCGCTGATCTCGAAGATCCGCCCTGGAGCCAGGGAACTGGCGCGACCGGAAGACACCTCACCGTCCTGAAGAGCGGCACGGACGCAGGCGAGGAGTTCCGGATCGCGGACAGAATGGATGAGCGGCCTGCCGGTCCGAATCTGGGTGCCCGCGATTTTCTGCATTACGGCGTTGGACCATCGGACCTGTCCTTCCGGAGTGATCGCGACGACAGCCTCCTGCATGGAGTCGAGCATTGTGGCCAACTCATGGCGGCGACTCTCAATCTCGGCAAAGCTCTGGCCCAGGCGCTCGGCGGTCTGATTCAGGGCGCTCTCCATTGCCGACAATTCATCCGCTCCTGAGATCTCAAGTCGTGCGCTCAAATCGCCCTGGGCGATGCGTCGCGCAAAGGCGACGACCCGTTGCAATCGTCCGGTGACGCCACTGGCAGCCCATGCGGCCAACGGCAGAGCTACAGCTAAAGCGATCAGCCCCGACCACAGCGACTCGCGATCGAAGAAATGAGCGGGCGTGCCTGCGGTGCGCTCCACGAAGCGGCGAAGGATAAGTTCCATCGCCACCGTCTGGAAGACGAGCAGCAGGACAAACAGTCCCATCAGCTTGATGAATACTTTTCGAGTCACTCAGGGACCTGCTCTGCGAGCTATGGCTCGGCTTCAGTCGACCTTGGGAATCTCGAAGCGATACCCAGCGCCTCTCACTGTCTTCAGATAGCGCGGGTTCTCTGGATCGACCTCGATTTTCTCACGGATGCGGCGGACATAAACGTCCACCGAACGGGGCGTGACAAAGCGTGCATCGCCCCACACAGCGTCCAGCAGATGGTCTCGGCTAAACACGCGGCCGGGATGCCGCGCCAAATAATCAAGCAAGCGGAATTCGGTGGCGGTGGTGGTGGTCAACTCCCCCCGCACCTTGAGCTGCATCGCATTCGCGTCGATGATGACTTCTTCGAAGCTGATCACGGAGGGTGTCGTGGGACGTTCAAAGCGCCGCAGCACGGCCTTGACGCGAGCCACCAGTTCACGGGTCGCAAACGGCTTGGTGATGTAGTCGTCGGCTCCGAGTTCCAGCCCCAGGACTCGGTCGTTCTCGCCGGCGCGAGCCGTCAGGAAGATGATCGGAATGGTCGATAGCCCGGTGTGACTGCGCAGCCGTCTGCACACATCCAAGCCGTCGCCTCCTGGAACCATGATGTCCAGAAGAAAAAGCGATGGCGGTTGGCGTTCGGCGTCGGGAACGAGATTCGTTGGGGTGTGAAAAAGGCGCGCCGCAAAGCCAGCTGCTTCGAGGTGGTGCTGCACCAGTCTTGCAATATCTGTGTCGTCTTCCAGTACAAATACGGTTTGGCTCAACCGGTCTGCCCTCGTTCGGCGGCTTGTGAATTCCAGTGACGGTAGCCGCACTGAACCGTTAACAGACTAATGCAGTGGGGCAAACAGAATGCAAACGTTTGATGAATTCGACCGTGGCGCGCTGATAAGCCGAGGGTTAGTCTGGCGCCGCGGCGGGGGCTGTCTCGTCGAATGCCTGAAAATGAGGAGATCCTGTATCCGTCGTAACCGGGGACGATCCTGGCTGATTGCCGGGACGGCGGCGCTTTTTGCGCACCTCATCGAGAGCCACCAAGATGAGCGCGGTGAACGTGACAGCGAGCAGAGCGATCGCGGGCAGGCCGTGCAGCTGATCCAGACCATCGGCATTGAAATCGCCGTAGAGGAGCGCCAATCCCACAAAGACGAAGAAGATATGTGCGCAGAAGACCCGCAAGGAAGCCTTACCGAGTGTTGGGAAAGGCTCGATTGCTACGATGCGGAGCGCGTACTTGCGGAGCCAGAAAAAGAAAACGGCAAGCGCAAGCAGATTGACGACTCGCAGCGGACCGATCTGCCATTTGTCGAGGGGAATGGCGAGTGCTTGGGTTGAGAGGTGCGGGCCAAGCCACCCATACCGGATTCCGACAAAGAAGAGGCAGACCGCGAGCGGACGCACCGGCCAACCATCTTGGGACTGGCGGGAAAGGCTCAATCTCGGTCGCGGTTCGAGCGCCGATCCAAAGCCCGACCGCCCAGACACCCTGCCAGGCGAAGAGGTTGAAGGCCCCCGTTTCCTGTAGAGGAATGCGCAGGTGTGTCAGGTGAACGACCCAGTTATGGGCGGCATCGCGCAGGCCGAGCTGCGCCAGTATCCAGAGGAGAGCGCTGGCCCCGAGAATGATGCGCCAACCGAAGCGCACGGCGGCCGAGAGCACCATGGGCGTCAGGAACAAGAACGTGACGTACATGGGAAGAATGTCGAGCAGGGGCGGACAATAGATCAGCAGCAAAGAGCCGACGATGGCGGCCTTGGGGCGGGTCAAATAAAAATGAAGGAGATTGACCAGCGCCGCCTGGTGGGTATGCACTGCGTAGGAAGCCACCACGGTGAAGGCAAAGGCCAACATCGCCAGGTGATAGCCGTAGATCTTGAAGGATCGCTTCCAGAGTCGAAGACGGACATTGGCGGGGTCCTGCACGAACTCGCGCATGTAGAGGCGGCCTACGAGAAGCGCGGAGATGAAGACGAAGCCCTCCGCAGACGAAACGAAGCCAACCGGCTGATTCACGAAGTCGCTGAAGCGCGTAGGAAGGTGGGTGAGCGTCATCCAGACCAGGAAGAGCCCACGCAATGCGTCGAGTTCGGGACGGCGTTCGAGCTTATGCACCATCGTTCGTTGTCAGGCACCGGGGAAGGCGGCTCGAAGAGCTCTACAACACTATTATTAGACGATTCTCGATGGATGCGGACGTCTTCAGACAAATTAGATTCCGCGCTCGCTCGCACTACCGCGTTGCTTCGACTTTTGCTTGACGCAGCCCTCTGCGCTCTGCAAGACTCCCCAAGCGTATTCAGCAAACAAGAAAACGTCTTCGGCTGGGGCGCGCGCACTCCCCCGTCTTGTGCGATCGAATACAGGGAGGGAACATGAAGAAGTATCTTGCGGAACTGGTCGGGACATTCATTCTGGTGCTGTTTGGATGCGGAACGGCGGTCGTGGCAGGCGACAAGGTGGGAGTCGTCGGCATCGCATTCGCCTTCGGATTCGCGCTGATCGGTGCGGCGTATGGGATCGGTCCGATCTCCGGATGCCACATCAATCCAGCGGTGAGCCTGGGCGTATGGACAGCTGGACGCATGTGCTTGAAGGATCTGATCGGCTACTGGATTGGACAGTTTGTGGGCGCGGTGCTCGCTGCCTGGGTGCTCTCGTTCTACATTGTGGGTGGCGTGGCGGGCGGCTACAACGTGGCCACGAGCGGACTGGGCCAGAACGGCTGGGGTCCCGGCTACCAGGGTGAGTACAACCTGGTAGCGGCGATTGCCTTCGAGTTCGTGGCGACGCTGATCTTCGTGATCGTGATTCTGGGCTCGACACACAAATCTTCGCCCCTCACCGGCTTCGCTGGACTGGCGATAGGGATCACTCTGGTTGCAATTCACATCTTTGGCATTCGCATCACTGGAGTGAGTGTGAACCCTGCACGAAGCTTCGGGCCTGCACTATTTGTGGGTGGCCATGCGATGGCGCAGGTGTGGGTCTTCTTGCTGTTTCCGAGCCTCGGCGGGCTGGTGGCGGGGCTGCTGCATCGGCTGAAGGTGCTGGAAGCCGAGTAAGTTCTTGCGGAACAATCGGGGATCTGCGCCGACTCTGCAGAGCCCCGATTGAGTGCAGGCTGTCGACGCTTCGATGAACTGCGCGCGTTGCTTTCCCGGGTTCTCGAGATCGAGACATGGTGTACTCAGCGTGAGCTGACTGACGACTAAGCAAGCGCGATGAAGCGAAGGCGCACATAGTCCGCGGTCCAGTTCCCTTCCTCATCGCGCAGAGCGCGTGCCAGCAGCGTGCTGGTCTCTTCTACGACTGAGTCGCGGAGATCGGCGGGAAGTTTGTCCAGCACGCCGCGCCGAAACGTGCGCAGCCAGCCCGCCATTCCGTCTGACGGGAGCGGCGTCGGTCGCGGAATCAGGGCAATCCGCTCGACACGAAACCCTGCTCGCTCGAGACGGCGCGTGTAGGCCTCCGGCGTTGGGTAGTAATTCACGCCTTCCTCGAGTTCTCCGTAGCCATGGCGCTCGAGCACCGCCATCAGCGCAACGTGAATCGCAGCGACGTTTCCATGGCCGCCCATCTCGGCGACGAAGCGTCCGCCAGAACGCAGCACGCGCCGCACATCGCGTATCATCGCATCCTGATTGCGCACCCAGTGCAATGCGGCATTGGAGAATACAGCGTCGAATTCCGCATCGGCGTGGGGCAGGGCTTCGGCGTTTCCCTCTTCTGCATCGACACCACGGGCGCGAGCTGCGGCCACCATCTGGGCGGATGCATCGACTCCGCGGACGAGAGCGCCGGCTGCCGCGAGACGTTCCGTCAGCTGACCGTCGCCGCAACCAAGATCGAGGATGCGTTCGCCGGGCTGGGCAGCAAGCCACTCCAAGACTCCGCCTGCCAGTGCGGGGACAAATGCGCCGTTTTTTCCGTAGGTTTGGGGATCCCAGGTCTGTGTCACGTCGGCCTCCAAAGCCAGTTTCACTCGAAGGGGCCTATAAGGCAAAGTTATTTAGTTTTTAATTGGCATAAGAGAAGTGAATGACGAACGGGTATGTACGTCGGAGAATTCTAGATCGACTGCACGGGAATCAGCGTCAGATCGTCGACCAAGCCGACTTCTTTTTGTACGAAGGGCTCGCCGTATTTGACGCCGGCCAGCAATCCATAGTGGCGCGCCTCGGCGAAGGTGCGCTCGCGAATCTCTTCTTCGGGAACGAAGAGAGCGCCGCCGGCTCCCTGGTTGGCATACTGCGAACGGTATGCCATCAACGCCGCGTGGCGCTGCTCGATAAACGGAGTGATGTCGACGATGAAGCTGGGCCGCACATCCGCATAGAGACTGGCATACACGATCTTGAAGGGTCGATGTGGCGCCGAGCCGGTTTCAACCTTGGCGAGCCCCGAGAGGAAGCACGCCTCATAGCCTAGTGTTCCGACGGTCGCGTGATCGGGATGCCGCGCCTGCCAATAGGGAAGAATCACCACGCGGGGCCGAAGCGCTCGAACAACCTGCGCGATCTTGATGCGATTCTCGTAGGTATTTTCGACGTTGCCGTCGGGAAGGTCGAGCGCATCGCGCCAGCCCACGCCCAACAGCTTGGCCGCTTCTGCCGCTTCGCGGGCGCGTTCTTCCGCAGTGCCTCGCGTGCCAGCTTCGCCACGAGTCAAATCAAGAATTGCGGTGCGGAGCCCACGCGCCGCCATGCGCAGCAAAGTGCCTCCGCAGGTCTGTTCCACATCGTCGCGGTGCGCGGCAATCGCCAGCACATCGGCTTGCGGAAGAACGCCTGCGTCGGCCATACGAACTAATACACAGTGTTGCTGGAGTCAGTCGCCGAGTCCAGAAAGGCCACGTCCCACGCGGTGCCGGTCACACTCACATATTGGTTGTTGATCGACGAGCCGTCCTTGGTGCTGAAGATATAGACTTGGCCACCTTCAACGGCATAGACCTTGTGATAGCCGTCAACATTAGCGATGCCCGTCGCATCCCCCAAATAGGGCTCGATCAAGGTGACCGAATTCGTGGAGGTGTTGTACATCGTCAGACAACCATAGGGTTGTCCAGTCGCAATTCGCTCGCCATTGTTGCACTTAGTCATGGCGATCCAGAGAGTATTGTCGTCACCGGGGAGAATGCGACTCACGGCACCCGGAGCACCGTCGCTGATCGAAGTCGGGCTTCCGGCGGTGTTGTTGCTGAGATTCAAGATGGTCAGATTGCCGGTGAAGAGACCATCCGGGCTGAGCTGTTGGCCGACCACATACATTGTGGAGCCAGTGACTCGCGCATTGCTTGCCCCACCCGGAACAGGAATCGTCGCGATCGAGCCAGTGACAGGCAGGGTCCCAGATTGCTGGCCGGTCAGGAAGATCATGGGCGCCACGGGGAGGAGCGAAACCGACGCCGTCGTGCCGCCGCATTCCGGCCCACAGTTCAGGACGTAGGCGGTGCCACCATCTTCTGAGAACACGGCTTTGATCGGCCGGTCAAATGCCAGCGGCGCACCGTAGTAGTTGCCGGTCGAATCGGTCGCATCTGGACTTTGTACCTGGAAGAGGCACCAGAGCGGGCCATTCTGCGGTTCGCAATCTACAGCTGCCTTGGGCCAGGTGCTTGACCCGCCCGAGTAAGCAATCGTTTGCGCCGCCGAGAGCTGCCTTGGGTAGTACGCGTAGTTCGAGTTCTGGACAAACGCCAACGCCATAGACCCGCCAGGGTTCACGCTGACGCGATAGATGCCGGGCAAGCCCAGAGAGATTGAAGACCCGATGGTCTGATTCACGATCGTCAAGGCGTGTGCCGCCTGTTGCGCCGCGAATATATAGGTCTGATTCCGAGTGATGAAGATACCCGAGGAGGGGCCGGTCAGTCCCTTAGCCGAGCCGTTGGAACTCTCCTTTTGGTAGTTCACCGTCGTGAGGCTGCCGTCACCCGACCCGTAGATCGCACCGACCTGCTCCTCCGGCATGTTTTGGATGCTGATGGGCAATTGGCCCGAGTAGCCGGAGATTGAAAAGGTCACGGTCGGGTTGTTGTACTTGAAGCGGGTGTCGTAGAACGCATCAACGATCTCGAGCGCACCCTTGGTGAGAGAGCTGGGATTCTGAATTGCGATCATGACCCGTGTGGGCAGTCCGCTGGGAGGAAGCTGCCGGCCTGCGAAAAAGGTTGTTGAACCACATCCAGCTACCGCAGCCGCGACGACCAGAGCCCCAGCAGCTGTCAACCAAAAACTTCTCGTCTTCAAAATCCCTTACCTCGAGGGTTAACGCGGTGCGTGCCGCAGGCGT
Organism: uncultured Acidobacteriaceae bacterium; assembly: GCA_963778705.1. GTDB lineage: Bacteria > Acidobacteriota > Terriglobia > Terriglobales > Acidobacteriaceae > Telmatobacter. The sequence goes on along the minus strand of CAVZVM010000005.1, from coordinate 220,338 downwards.
AACGCAAGGAAATCGACAGCAATTACCGATTCTCGAACGTCGCTCAGAGCACCGCTCGGAATCTGTTCACCCGATGTTTAGACTCCCGAAGTATAACAAAGCAACCCTATCCGCTGGCACGTCTGCCTGCTGTGGCTTTAGCATGGCAACAGCATGCCGAAGTTCACTGACATCCTCGCCAACCGCCCTGTCCTGGCCGACGGGGCCATGGGGACTGTCCTCTACAGTCGTGGTGTCCTCATCAACAAGTGCTACGACGAACTGAACCTCTCCGATCCCGGACTGATCCTCGCGATCCATGAAGAGTATTTGCAGGCAGGCGCGGAGATTCTCGAGACCAATACATTCGGCGCGAACCGCTTCCGCCTGGGACGGCACGGCCTGGCCGCGAAGGTCCGTGAGATGAATATGGCCGGCGTGAAGCTGGCACGGCAGGCGGTCCAACAACTGAAGGAGAAACAAGCAGGCAACGCATGGGTGGCCGGATCTGTCGGCCCGCTCGGTGTGCGGCTGGAGCCGCTGGGCAAGACCGGGCTGGATGAGGCGCGCGCCGCGTTTGCCGAACAGATTCGTGCGCTGGCCGAGGGTGGTGTGGACTTCCTGTCGATCGAGACCATGCCCGCGCTCGATGAGGCACGCGAGGCTCTGCTGGCCGCACTCGAAACTGCTCCCGATTTGCCGGTGTTGGTCATGGTCACGGTCGACGACGAAAGCAACTGCCTCGACGGCTCTTCGCCAGAACATGCTGCAGCTCTGCTGACGGAGTGGGGAGCGGGGGCGATCGGCGTCAACTGTTCGACAGGCCCATCGAGCGTGCTGACGGCGCTGGAAGCCATGCGTCGAGCCACTTCCCTGCCTCTGGCTGCCATGCCCAATGCGGGGATGCCGCGCGCTGTGGAAGGCCGGAACATCTATCTATGCTCGCCCGAGTACATGGCAAGCTTTGCACGCAAAGCGGTTGCCGCCGGAGCCCAGCTTGTGGGCGGCTGCTGCGGCACAACTCCGAATCACATCCGAGCCATGCGTGCGGCGATGCGTGCAGTTGAGACTCAGGGTCAGATTGGCGAGGGCGGAGTGGTTGCCGAGCTGGCCATGGAAACGCCGCCGGTTCCGTTGGGCCAGCGGTCGAGAATCGGGTCGTTGCTGGAGCAGGGCCAATTCGTCACGCTGGTCGAGATCGTGCCTCCGCGCGGTATCGACTGCAGCAAGGAGATCGAAGGAGCGCGGCTACTGGCGCAGCATGGGGTCCACGCCGTGATCGTGTCCGATTCGCCGCGGGCGTCGGCTCGCATGAGCGCGCAGAGCCTTTGCATCCAGATTCAGCAGCACACAAGCGTTGAGACTGTTCTGCATTACACTTGCCGCGATCGCAACCTTCTCAGCATTCAGTCGGATCTTTTGGGGGCATCGTCACTTGGCCTGCACAACATCATTTGCCTGACGGGAGATCCGGCAAAGTTGGGCAACTATCCCGACGCGACTGCGGTGTTCGATGTGGACTCGATCGGACTCGTTAATCTGGTCCGGCGTCTGAATCACGGGCTCGATGTGGGGTCGAACGCGATAGGAGCTTCCACCAACTTCACCATTGGGGTGGGCGCCAACCCTGGAGCGCCCGATCTGGAGCAGGAACTGCGCCGGTTCGCCTATAAGGTCGAGGCGGGTGCGGAGTTCGCGGTCACACAACCAGTGTTCGATCCGCGTTTGCTCGAACAGTTTTTGAAGCGCATCGAGCAGTTTCGGATTCCGGTCATTGCCAGCATTTGGCCGCTGGCCAGCCTGCGCAATGCGGAGTACATGAAGAACGACCTGCGTATTCCCATGCCGGAGGAGATTCTGCTGCGGATGGCGCTGGCCGATTCGCCGGAGGCAGCGCGGCAGGAGGGCATCCGGATCGCGCAGGATATGCTCGAGGCCGTGCGGCAGACGGTCCAGGGCGTCCAGGTCACGGCTCCCTTCGGCCACTACGCTGACGCGGCTCAGGTCATTGCGAGCAGCTTGCCAAAAGCGGATGCAGCTCCGGAGATCCCCGATGCCGTCCTTTGAAGAGTCTCTGAAGAAGCTCGAAACCATTGTGGACAAGCTCGAGAAGGGCGACTTGAGTCTGGAAGAGTCGCTCAGGCTCTTCGAAGAGGGGGTGGGCCTTTCCGCGACCTGCAAGAAAGAGCTGGAAGAAGCCGAGGGCAAGGTCGAGACGCTGATCAAGCAGCGCGATGGATCCTTCAAGACCGAGCCGTTCCCGAATGATAAATAGGGACCCTCAGCGAGCCGGCGCGGGAAGCCCGAGGCGTGCTCGCATCCATTGATTCAGTTCCGGCGAGATGTGATGCAGGTCCGGCAGGACGAGGGTGGGGCGCGTGTCAACCTGCCGAGTTGGACCAGGGCCGGAGCCTGTGTAGATGAACGCGTCCGCGCGCTGAACGACGGCTGCGAACGATGATTTGGAGTCGGTTTCCTCTGGTCCAATCAGGGCGAGAAGGAGGTCGGGCTTCGGTAAGGACTGGACCTGGTTGGTTTCAAAAATCAGCCAGCGATCGTCAGCTGTGGCGGCCCCTAGCTCCGCAGTGGGAATCTTTCCATCGCCCGCAGTGACGAGCAGAGCGCGTCGCGCCCCAGCCGCTAAATAACGCGCGGTGTCGGTTCCCTGCCCGGCCTGAGTCTCTTCCCAAATGGGCGCGGTCTTTCCATGGTCGTGGCTCGTGATCTTGACCACCGTCCACGGACACTCCGGCATTGCGGAGATCAGTCCGCAGATCAACGATGTCTTGCCGACATTGCGCGCGCTTCCACCTACGACGACTGTGCGCATCGCGGGATTCTCCAAGCGGGGCGATTACTCTTCGGTGGGTTCCTGCTCGCTGCTTGCGGATTTGCGGAGGCCGAGGCGAGCAAGGCGCGAGAGAGTCACCTGTTCGCGCAGAACCTGCTTCAGCGGCCGCGCCGGAGTACCCCACAATACGGTTCCGGGCTTCAGTCCTTTGTTGGTGACGGTCTTTCCACTCAACACGCCTGCCTGTCCGCCAAGCATCACGCCTGGGCCGACGGTGGCGTGATCGCCGATGCCCACTTGACCGGCGAGAATTGCGCCGTTTCCAATCTTGCTGGAACCGGAGATTCCGGTCAGCGCAACAAGAATGACGTCTTCGCCGATGTCGCAGTTGTGCCCAACGTGGACGAGATTATCGATTTTGGTTCCGCGGCGAATGCGGGTTTCGGCAAGCGCTCCGCGATCGATGGTGGTGTTGGAGCCGATCTCTACATCGTCTTCGATCACCAGCGTGCCTCGTTGCGGAAACTGGGTGTAGGAGCCCGACTTGGCGTCGCGCACATACCCGAAGCCGTCCGAACCGAGCACTGTGCCTGCATGAACTACAACGCGGTCGCCGATCGTCGTTCCGGGATAGATGACCACACGCGGATAGATGCGGCACTTCTCGCCGATCTGGACGCCGTGCCCGACGATTGCGCCGGCTTCGATGCGTGTGTGCGGGCCGATGCGAGCCCCCGACTCGACCACAGCGCACGCCTCCACCGTAACGCCGACGGCGAGGATCGAATCCGGCATCACGACCGCTTTGGAATGCACGCCGGCCTGCGGAAGCGGCAGCGCCATCAACTTGGCAGCCTTGGAAAACCAGAGGCGCGGATTGTCCGACTCAACGATAATCTTGCCGCGCGGATAGGAGGCGGCGACGCCGGGCAACAACACGACGACACCGGCCTTGCTGGAGAGAGCCGCGATCACCGTAGCCGAACTGTCTGCGAAGACGATGTCGAAGGGATTGGCACCTTCGCACAGGTTCACTCCGTCCACCATCCACTCCGGGTCGCCCTGCACGAGTTTGCCGCCCAGCCTGTCGATGAGTTCGCTTAGCGTCATCTTTGCGTTGCTCCTTCAGTAGAGCCCGGGGTCACCAGGCGGGCGTGTTTTCCAGCGGCGGTGAATCCAGAGCCACTGGTCGGGATAACGGCGAATCCAGGACTCCAGTACATCATTGCACTGCTGCGTTGCGGCGAGAACATCTTCTTTCGGCTGGCCGGTTTGTGCGAAGTGAAGCGCAGGGCCGAAGTGCAGAACGTACTTCTTTTCGGCTGCCTCCCACACAAGGAATCCCGGCAGTACGGCTGCACCAGTCTTGAGGGCTACGTGGGCCAATCCGGATGCAGTACAGGCCTCGATCCCGAAAAAGCGCGCAAACACTCCCTGGGGCGGGGTCATGTTTGTGTCCATGAGGATGCCGACCGCTTCGCCATTTCGCATCGCCATCATGAGGCCGCGCGCGAAATCGTCTTTGTGCAGAACATAGTTGCCGTGCAGGCAGCGAATATCGTTCACGAAGTCGTCCAGAATTCGATTGTCGAGACGCCGGATCACCATCCCCATCGGATAGCCCATGAGCGAGTGATAGAAGCTGGAAAGCTCCCAGGCCCCGAGATGCCCGGTGAGAATCAGCACTCCTTTGCCTTTGGCCTGCGCAGCAAGGTAGTGATCGAGGCCTTCGGTACGGATCCAGCCTTGAATGTTTTGCGCGCTGTAGCGCGGCATGCGACAGAACTCGACCAGCTGCCAGCCGAGGTGGCGATAGACGCCACGGAGGACGTCATTTCTGGCTTTGGAGGAGAGCTCCGGTAAAGCCAACTGCAGATTGCGCTCACCGACACGCCGCAAGCGCCCGAAAAGCGCGTAGACGGTCCAGGCGATTCCGCCGGCGATCCAGCGCGCAAGACCGCGCGGGATCCATCCCAAGGCGCGTGCGACAGCGACCACCAGCCAGTACTCGATCTTCTCCTGCATCATCCGAGGCAAACACTAAGTGTAGGTCATTCGGAAGAAGGGTCTACAGGCGACGAGACAGCAAAAAGGGCGGCTCATGCGGGCCGCCCTTCCTCAGCTGCACTGGACATGCCTCTATTTGTGCTTGGCCTCGATGAAGTAGTGGGCAACGGTGCGTACGAATTCGACCGCGCCGGGGGGCACCGCGACATTGCCCTTGAGCACGGTCTCAAAGTGCTCCGGTGCGCCGTAGTAGAGCTCGGTATCTTCCTTGTTCTGGCTCACGCTGGTGCCGTCCAGATCGATTCCGGCAAAGATGCCCTTGTTGCGCGAGTAGCTCAGAAGCTCTGCGTTCATTTTCCAATCTGTTGACGCCTGTCCGGAGCGGCCCACCGGGCCCGCAGCTGCCGAGGCGTCACCGCCAATCTTGAATTTGTTCTTGAGGAGATCCTGAAGTCCCCTGTCATTTACCGCGACGAGAACCAGGTCGGTCGATTGACCGCCGATCTGAAGGCCAAAGGAACCTCCCGCCATCCGGATGAAGACCGGTCCGCTCCAACCATGGCCGGTGCGGCAGGTGACGACGCCCTGTCCATACTGGCCGCCAAAGACGAAGGCACCCTTAATCAAACCGGGGACGACTGCGACACAGGTCGCCTGCTGGAGGATGTTCAGCGGAATGCTGTGGTCTCCTGCCGACATGATCTGGTCCATCACGGTCTTGGCGGACTCGATCCGCGCCTGGAGGTCTTCCTTGGAACTGGCGGCAAATGCCGGACCGGCGAGCATCACGCAGAGGCAAATCGCACAGATTGCTTTTCTCATGGGGATCCTTTCAACTTCACGCTCGAGGATGAGCGGTATCTTCGTTTTTGTTTCCTGAAGGCGATTCTCACGTCTTCGGTTGTGGCTCCGCTCCAGAACAATGCCCAGGCCTGCAATTTCGTGCAGAGGAGCAGAGACTGGTTGCGTGCCATAGATGAGAGACGACTGACCGCCCCTCACGTTGCTTGCCGGAGTTCCACTTCGACACCGAACCGTCAACAAGACTTGCCGGGGAACCGAACGGCCGGACGTGGCTGACGAAAGTTTATTCGGGTTGCGGCTGGAAGTGCAAGACAAGAGGATGAGTGGAATCAAGAGTTTGCACTGTCTTTTGTGCCGATTCCTGAGATTTCTGGATTGTTCTATGAGGATTGGATGCGAGGAGTTGCGGAGAGGACGTTTGGAAGGACAAAAAAGAGGAGTTCTCAGGCATCATGCGAAAACATGGGGCCTGAGAACTCCTTTCCCCAGATCTGCGTTGTTTCTGTTGATGAGTTTCGCTTAGTTACCTAAACGGCACAAGAGTACCAAAGTAGACCGCATCTTAGTAACTACTTAAGTCGCACACTTGTAATTAGGCGAGACCCAAATTCTGCGGTGCCGTTGGGTGCACCGGCACGCTGCGGCAGCAGGCCATTGAGCGCCTTCATGGAGAGATCGATCCGGTTCTCGGCACCGGTCTTACGCATGAGACGTCCGACATGGGCTTTAACGGTCCGCTCTTCGATCCCCAGTTCCCGGGCGATCTCGCGGTTCGATCGGGCGAGAAGAATCAGATCCATCACCTGGCGCTCCCGTTCAGTGAGGCGCGGGCCCAGCGGGTTGGTTGCGCCTTCAGTTGCGAGAAGGAGCCTGTCGATGAGGCGGGAGAGAAGGCGCCGCGGTGCCCAGATCGATCCGGACACGACGACTTCGATCGCCTCGCGCACCACGCGTGGTCCAGCGGTCAAATCGAGATAGGCTCGAGCGCCGGCGATGATTGAGTCCATGACGAGGGCGTCGTTTCCCGCGGGACCAATCACGATCAATCGGAGCGAAGGCCGCTGACGGCGAATCTCTTTGAGGCTTTCGATCCCGCGCATGCCGGAGTTCATGTCAACGATCAGATATTCAAGTTCCTGGTCAGCCAACAGCTCTTCCAGCGAGCCAATTACAGGCAGCAGTTGAGATTGGCCAAACTCCGGCTCCCGCTCAAAGACGCTGGTGAGTCCCTCGAGCCGGATGGGCTCACCCGCCACTACGCCCACATAAATCGCCTGTGTCTCACACATTGTGGACATCTAAATTCTCCCGGAGACCGAACGCTCTGCGCATCTGCTCATTCCGGCTGCTGGATCTTGCCTCGATGGTTCTTTGAGCGGCATAACGTTTGTTATTTCTGCAAGTTACAGAAACTGGTTTTACTATTCGTTCTATTTGGTGGCGAAAAAGCCGACCCTTTAGGAAATGCACTCCATAAGCCGGCTGCTTTCTGACGCCCGGGTTCCGCCGAGCACGACTACCGCAATCCCGCCCCACTCCTGGCCAAAAACTGCCGCCTGAATGCTTCATCTTACGAAACGTGGCAGCCGATCACAACGGACCGGAGACGAAGAGGCCACCAAAGGTCACGCCTCGGCTGGTGGAGTGCAACGGGACCGTTTTTTCCGCATCAAAACGAGGTGTGACGTTCCCTAAATGGAATAAAATCTATACCATCGATTGAGTAGGGCGTGGTACAGTCTTTTCCAGTCGCAGCGAGGTAACCGCTTTGATTAAACAGGACATCGTTCATCACGTGATCGAGCGCACAGGGCTGCCCCGCACCAAGGCAGAGGCTGCGGTGGACACTGTCTTCGAAGGACTCAAGGAGGCCCTGGCGGCCGGTGAGCGCATCGAGTTGCGCGGGTTCGGCGTCTTCAGCGTGCGTGCGCGGAAGACAGGAATCGGCCGCAACCCTCGCACCGGCACTGAAGTGAGCATTACACCGGGGAAGGCTGTTCGCTTTAAGCCGGGCAAGGAACTGCACACTCTGGCCGAGGGCGCAACGAACAACAAGCCGCCGGCGGGCGCCTAGGGCTCTTCGACAGATCGGTTCAGTCCTGCCTTTGCTTGGGCGTTTCGGCGGCTTCCAGCAACTAAGCAAGTAGAGACCTCTGCGTGTCTGGCGGAAAGAGTGCCCCCTCTGTCTGGGCAACACTTTCCAATGCCCATCCGAACCGATCGAGTCTTGTAATACAAAATAATACCGAGTATCGTTCTCGTATTATGCCCAGCAGCGAGAAAACCATCAGCTTTCGTGCGCATCGCGAACAGATCCAGGCGCTCGATTCGCTGGCGTCCGCGCGGGACCGTTCGCGTAGCTACCTGATTAACGAGGCGATCGCCAACTACATCGAACTACACGCTCACCAGGACACGCTGGTGCGCAAGGGACAGAGCGAGATGCGTCGTGGTCGCGTGGTGAGCCACGATGAGGTGGTCAAGCGCCTTGCGAACACCGGCCGTGCGGCCCAATGATCGAATGGACGGAGCAAGCGACCCGGCAACTGGATCGGGCTCACGATTACATTGCGCTCTCCAATTCGGAGCACATCGCCTCCCGCGTCACGAAGCAGATCGTCACCGCCGTTCAGCAGCTCGAAGGCTTCCCCATGTCGGGCAGAGCCGGCCGCGTTGCGGGCACTCGGGAGCTGGTTATTGCGAACACCCCCTTCATCGCCGCCTACACCATCCGTAGAGCCCGTATCGTGATCCTCGCCGTCTACCACGGCGCGCAACAGTGGCCTCAGGATTTCTAGCCTGAGCACAATTCAGCTGCAAACATCCTGCTGGATTTCGCGCCATCCGCGGGTTCGCTTTCTACGCGGCCCGATTGGCGCAGGTCGCTACATCAGGCGCTGTGCATCCACATCGATGGTGAGATTGCGCCGTGGAACTCCGGCTTCGTCGGCATGGGCCAGAGCTGCTCGCAAGACAGCGCTCATTGCCTTGCGCGAAGCGGATTTCACGATCAGGTGAAATCGATAGACTCCTTTGATGCGCGCGATCGGCGCCGTACACGGGCCAAGCATGCGCACACCTTCGCGAGGCGCTGACTGGAACCACTTGCCGAGCTCTGCGGACCACCGAGCCGCCTCTTCCAGTTTCTCGGACTGAATCAGCACATTGGCCAACACGCCGAAGGGCGGATAGTGCATCCAGCGGCGATATTTCAGCTCGCGCTCAACAAAGCTCGCGTAGTCGTGGTTTGTGGCCGCCAGAATGGCGTAGTGGTCGGGATAGTAAGTCTGCACGATGACGCGGCCGGGCAGATCGCCACGGCCCGCGCGCCCGCTGACCTGGGTCATGAGCTGGAAGACGCGTTCGGCGGCGCGAAAGTCGGGCATCGAGAGCGCGTGATCGCAGCCAACCACACCGACGAGCGTCACACCGTGAATGTCGTGGCCCTTGGCAATCATCTGTGTGCCGACCAGCAGATTGATTTCGCCCGAATGGAGCCGCGCCAGAAGCCGCTCAAGATCATGTCGGCCTCGCACCGTGTCGCGATCCATGCGGCCAATGCGCGCTCCGGGGAAGATCTCGCTTAAGCGCTCTTCGCCTTGTTGTGAGCCGGCGCCGAGGTAGTACAAGTGCTCGCTGTCGCATTTGGGGCAGCGCTGCGGCACAGTGCGCTTGTAGCCGCAGTAGTGGCACTCCAGACGCTGTCCGGCGCGTGCCAGGCCAAGCTCGTCCATAGCCGGCTTGTGATGCGTAAGAGCGATCGCGCAGTTCTGACACTCCAGCTTTTCGCCGCATGCTCTGCAGATGACTGCGAAGGAATAGCCACGCCGATTGAGCAGGATCAACGCCTGCTCGCCACGCTCCAGCGTCGCGCGTGTCTCATCGACAAGAGCGCGCGAGAAGAGTTGCTCCTGGCCGGTCTCCTGAAATTCATGCCGCATGTCGACCAGCTGGATCTCGGGCAGCGGCCGGTTCATGACGCGTTCGGCGATGGTGATCGGCGTGTATTTGCCCTGAATCGAGTTCTGCCAGCTCTCCAGAGAAGGTGTCGCCGAACCGAGAACGACGACTGCATCGGCGAACTTGGCGCGCATCACGGCAACGTCGCGTGCGTTGTAACGCGGTGTCTCCTCCTGTTTGTAGCTTTGGTCGTGCTCCTCGTCGACGCAGATGAGCCCCAGGTTCGGTACCGGCGCGAAGATTGCGGAGCGTGTGCCGACAACGATGGGCGCTTCGCCGCGATGAATGCGCCGCCACTGCTCGGTGCGCTCTTCGGGTGTGAGCGCGGAATGCAGAAGAGCCACGCGCGAACCGAAAGCTGCGTCCAGCAATCCAGCCATCTGCGGGGTCAGGCCGATCTCGGGCACGAGGAGGATCGAGGAGCGGCCCTGCTCCAACGCCCGCCGCATCGCGGCCAGATAGACGGCGGTCTTTCCCGAGCCGGTTACGCCATGGAGCAAGTAGGCGTGAAATGCGCCGAGCGAGCCGGCGATCGATGCGAGGGCATCCAATTGTGGCGGATTCAGCCGCTCCGGTTCCCTGGCCGATTCCAGGCCGCCAAGGCGAAATGCCGCAGCGCGCTCTTCGATGCGGACCAATCCATGCTGAACGAGGGTTTGGAGCGTGGAGTGCGGGAGGCCCTTGCGCCTTAATTCGACCAGGGATAACTCCCCATCGCAGGCTGCGAGCTCGGCGAGAATGGCCTGCTGCTTTTCTGTGAGCCTGGGCAGGCGCGTCTCCGGGACGAGTACCGCGAACCGCTCGATGCGCCGGGCGTCTCGCTCAGAGGCTCTGGTCTCGCGTACGATCCACTTTTTGCGTGCCATCGCCGCGAGGATGGGCAGAGAGGCGGCCGTCGAAGTGCGGAGCGTCGATACCTTGACTGGCTTTCCTTCGGCCAGTTTCTCGAGAACCAGCAGTTCTGTTTCTTGCCTGTCGGCTGTCCCATCCTTGCCTGGAGTCTGGCGCGTGTTGAGAATGCTGTCTCCGTCGAGTCGTGCTGCAAGGATGTCGCGTCCACGATCCGTGATGCTGTAGCAGACGACCCGGCGCACCTCGGCCATGAGGGGCAGCATGCCACGCAGCACTTCGCCGAGCGGGGCGAGATAGTATTGCGCAATCCATTCCGCCAGTTGCAAGAGATGCTCGCCGAGCAGGGGCTCGTCATCCAGAACCGTTTGGATGAAACGTGCTTCAAATTCCTGCGGAGCCAGGCCGGTCACAGAGGTCACGACGCCAATGAGCTTCTCGTTCCGAAAGGGCGCAATCACGCGTGCACCGCGCTGCACCTTTTGTTCATCCCGCAAACCGTAGGTGAAGGTGCGATCGAGCGGCACCGGCAATGCGACTTCGCAATAGATTGGCATCAGAGCAATCCACAGTGTAAAGCGGTCGCCTTGTTCGGGCTTTGTGCATCGTCGAGCACGGTAAATCGGGCCATTCATTGCCTCGTTCGGCTATGATGCTTGAACCATGATTCAGATTCGCGCGAGCCTTTTCGGGCTCGTCTTTGCCCTGTCTGCTTTGGCCGCAAGTGCGCAGGCCACGCCAGCTATTCCTACAGCTCCGGTTGCGGACCCGATCCATGCCTGGATCCAGGCCAAGGACCCGGCGGCACTGGAAGCGTGGGTCAATGAGCGCCTCGATGCCCAAAAGGCCGATGTGGACAAGCTGGTTGCTATCTCCGGCGCACACACCGTCGGGAACACGCTTCGTGCGTATGACGATGCGGTCAACGAACTCACGCTGGCCGGCAACAACGCTTACCTCCTCTACTCTCTTGCCGACACGGCCAACCTGCGCGACAAGGCGCAGGCTCTGAGCAGCAAGGTCTCTTCAGCGACGACTGACCTTGGTCTGAATCAGAAGGTCTACGCGGCCTTGGCGGCGATTCCTCAGCCGGCGGACCCGCCGACACGGCACTACCTTGAGCGGACGCTTCTGGAGTACCGGCTGGCGGGTGTGGACAAGGACGAGGCCACTCGCAATGAGATCCGCACTCTGCAGGACAAGATCTCGGATCTCACGCTCACCTTTGGGCGCAACGTCGCCGATGGCACGCTCAAGGTGACGGCGACACGCGCGGAGCTCGACGGACTGCCGGCCGACTTCATCGCCCGCCACAAGCCGGACGCGAACGGCGTCTACACGCTCACGACCGATCAACCCGATGTGCGGCCTGTTCTCAGTTTCGCCTCGAATGCGGGCCTGCGACGGCGCATGTTTGTGAGCTACTATTCGCGGGCTTATCCCAAGAACACGCCGGTGCTGCGCGATTTGCTCGCCGCGCGGCAGCAGCTCGCGACCATTCTCGGCTATCCGCATTTCGCGGACCTGAACACCGCCGACACGATGATTGGATCGGCGACCAATATTACACGCCTCATCGATCAGGTCGACGGAGTCTCGCGCCCCGTCGCGGCTCGCGAATACGCCGAACTGCTGGCCTTCGCGCAGCAGAAGCAGCCCGGAGTCACCAGCCTCAGCCAGTCCGACCAGGGCTATTGGGAGGAGCAGTTCCGGCGCACGAAGTACGACTTCGACGCGCAGTCTGTCCGTCCTTACTTTCCGTATGCGCAGGTACAGGCGGGGATCCTCGCAACCGCCGCTCGGCTGTTCCATGTGTCGTTCCGGCCCGTGAAAGACGTCGTGGTATGGGACGCGTCGGTCGACACCTTCGACGTCTTCGATGCAGCTCCCGGCAGCGAGGGCAGACGGCTTGGCCGGATCTATCTCGACATGCATCCGCGCGAGGGCAAGGACAAATGGTTTTCCGCAGGCCCCATCGCTCCAGGAATTGCCGGACGTCAGCTTCCCGAGGGCATGCTGATCTGCAACTTTCCTGGAGGCACGGCCAGCGATCCGGGGCTCATGGAATACAACGATGTCGTCACTTTCTTTCATGAGTTTGGCCATCTGATGCACCATATCCTCGGCAGCCAGGGCCAGTGGTCGGGCGCCGGCGGATTCAACGTCGAGTCGGATTTCATCGAAGCTCCAAGCCAGATGCTCGAAGAGATGTTCCACGACACCAGGATCCTGCAATCGTTTGGCAAGCACTATCAAACGGGCGAGGTAATACCCGCGGCGCTGATTGCGAAGATGAATGCGGCAAGCGCTTATGGCCGAGCCAGTGGGCTGCAATGGTTCCTGCAGTTCTCAACCTACGCGCTGCAACTGCACAACCAGGCGCCGGAGGGGATCGAGTTTGACGCACTTTGGACGGTGGACACCAAGCGGTTTAGCCCCTTCATTCCGGTGGACGACATTCATTACTACGCTTCGTTTGTGCACCTCGAGGGCTATGCGTCGAATCTCTATACCTACCTGCTCGACAAGGTCATCGCGATCGATTTCTTCGCGCAGTTCGACAAGCGCAACCTTCTCGACGGCCCGACCGCCATGCGCTACCGTCGAACAGTGCTCGAAGCAGGCGCGAGCAAGCCTGCAGCCCAGCTGGTACAGGACTTTCTCGGACGGCCCCAAGGCATCGACGCGCTCAGGAATTGGATGAACGAGGAGTTCAAGTGACGGCTGCTACGGCTCCGCGGCCTTACCCCTGGGGAGTCTGTCACAAACCGAGTCAATCCAGTACAATCCTTTGCTGATGACCGTGAAAGCAACCAAACCCACCGCTCCCTCCGGATCGAACAGCAAGTCCGGCGCAATCACTATGTGCATCGATATCGGAGGATCCGGCCTGAAGGCGATGCTCCTCGACGGCGCAGGCAAACCGGTGAGCGAGCGTCAGCGCGTCGACACGCCCGCAGTACCCACGCCGCCTCTTGTTCTCGCCGGACTCGAGCAACTTCGTAAGCAGCTTCCAGCTTTCGACCGGGTCTCTGTTGGATTCCCTGGCGTGATCAAGCGCGGCACCACCTACACTGCCGCCAACCTGCATCCCGCGTGGGTCGGGTTTCCGCTGCAAGTGGAACTCGAGAAACGCTGGAAGAAGCCCGTGCGTGTAGCGAATGACGCTGCTGTGCAAGGCTACGGCGCGATCACCGGGGACGGCGTCGAGCTAGCCCTGACGCTCGGAACCGGGCTGGGTTCATCGCTGTTCACCAACGGTCGCCTTTGCCCTGGACTCGAACTTGCCCATCACCCGTGGAAGAAGGGCAAAACCTACGAGGACTTTCTCGGACGCCGGGGACTCGACAAGTACGGCAAGAAGCACTGGAATAAGCTGCTGCAAGAGGCGATCGAGCAAACGGCGAAGCTCTTCAACTGGGACCACCTCTACATTGGCGGCGGCAATACCAAGAAGATCGACTTTGAGCCCGGCAAGCAGGTGAAGATCGTCTCCAACGAGGCAGGACTTCTGGGCGGCGTGGCTCTGTGGCGCGAGTGGGCCTGAGCGCCTCTCGCGCACCATTCGTACCCTGACACGACCTCCAGCGTTTGTGGAGAATAAGTACCAGTACTTTTGTTATCGTCCGAGTGCCCCGAATCACTTCCATTCCGCGGGCACACCCCTCAGATTAGAGATCAGAGCCACCGCTTCGGCAGAGACCGCAAAACCTTCTCAGCCTCTCACGAGTTGCTGAGATGTTCCTCTCCTGCTTCCGGTATGGCTGTGCAGAGCATCGATGGGCCCTGCGAGAGGAAATATGATTTCTGGTCCGAGTGGCACGATTTACGCGATCGATTTTGTACGGAAGATGCAGGGCAAGTCTCAGGCTGCCCTCATCGAAGCCAGCGACCATGAGCAGTATGTAGTGAAGTGGATGCATGGCCCGCGCTCAACGATCGGTGTCCGGCTGGAAGCACTGCGCAACTCGATCTATCAGTATCTTGGTCTTCCGGTTTCTTCGTGGACCACAATCGATATTCCCGACCAGCTCATCGATGCCCATCCTGAGATGTGGATCAGCTCTCCCAAGGGCCTGGTTCGCCCCGACGCCGGCATTCACTTTGCCTCGCGCTTCGTTTCGTCGCCCAGCGGCGCGTTCTATGAGTTCTTGCCCTCGCGGATGTTCACGCGCGTGACCAACCGTGCCGACTTTTGGGGCGCCTACGCCGCGGATGTGTGGACTGAACGGTTCGAAATCCGACAGGCAGTTTTTGTTCCGGACGAATCGCCCTCGAATCTGCGAGCGGTCTTCATCGATCACGGCAGCTCGTTTGCGCTGCTCGGATCGAAGGAAGTGGCCCGGCTGACCTCGTGTCTCTATTCCGACCGCTTGATCTACCCGGAATCTGAAATGGTGACGGGACTTCACGACTGGATCGAACATATTCGCAAGAACGGCCATGCCGCAGTGGCTCACGCGCACGAGAGCCTGCCGCCGGAATGGATTACGGCCTCGGTGATCGAAAAGGAGTCGCGGCTGGTCGATCGCATTCAGGATTTGCGCGACATCCTCTTTCCATCCATCTCCCGGTTCTCGTCGCCGGCCAGCAGAAAAACAGGCCGATCCTGCAGTGTGAGAGTGCTGCTTCGCGTAGGCAAGGTTCTTTAGGGACACGATAGCTTAGTCGTTCGAGGTTTGCGCGAAGTCGCGTGCTGCGGCAGCGATGCTCTCGGGACGGCCCAGGTCGCGCCACTTGTACTCGTCCGCTCGAAACGCGACGATTCTTTCTCCCAGTGCGGAGAGCCTCAGATACGCGTCGATGATGGAGAATGCGCCTGTCTCGTTGAAGAGCGAGAAGATGCGGGGCGAGAGGACATGAATCCCGGAGAATGCAAGCGCCTGCATGCCCTCGACGGGTGCGGACATGTTGGCTCGGGCTTTAAGCTGATCGTCTCGATCGAAGAGCAGGGGACGCGATGTCTTTCTGTCCTGAACCGCGATGGTCGCGAGCGCGGCCTGCTGCGAGTGGAATTGCACCATTCGTCCGAGATCGATCGTGCTCATGACATCGACGTTGTGGAGCAGGAAGGGATCGCCGGAGTCACCGTCTTCGAGAAAGAACCAGGCTGCCTTCATTAAGCCACCGCCGGTATCGAGCAGCAGGTCCTCGTGCGAGACCTCGATGCGCATACCGAAGTTATCGTGCTTCTTCAGGTACACCGGGATCATCTCCGCGAAGTGATGCGTATTGACGACCACCTCGCGCACTCCAAAGCTCCGCAGACGGGTCAGCGTAATTTCGAGCAGTGTTCGTCCAGCGACTTCAACCAATGCCTTCGGGCGATCGTCTGTGAGCGGCCGCAACCGGGTACCGAGGCCGGCCGCCAGCACCATCGCCTTCATCGGACCATCTTCTCCAACTCGACATGCCGCACGACGACGTTCACGCCGTCTCTCGAATGCAGATGTTTTGCGAGTTGTTCTGCCAGGTAGACGGACCGATGCTGACCGCCGGTGCAACCAAACGAAACCATCAGGCTCGAAAAGCCGCGCTTTTGATAGGCGCTCGCACTTTCATCGACAAGCGCTTCGGCACTGCGCAGGAATTGTCCCACGCTTTCCTGCTGCTCCAGATAATTGGCTACAGACGCATCTTTGCCGGTGAGCGTGCGGAAGCGCTCTTCCCTTCCCGGGTTCGGCAGACTTCGCGCATCGAAGACAAAGCCGCCGCCGTTGCCTGACTCATCTTTCGGCGCTTCGCGATGGAACGAAAAACTAAAAATGCGCACCGTCAACCCGCTCGGCGGTGTAGCCAGCGATTGCAACTTCTCCGATTTCGACAAGCTACCCAGCGCCTCAAGCAGCGCGGGTAACGCCACTGGCAGCTTTGCATTCTCTTCAAGCCAGCGCAGATTTTTCAGGGCATAAGGCACGCTCTGCAGGAAGTGCGGTTTGCGCTCGTAAAAGCCGCGAAAACCGTAGGCTCCGAGCGCCTGCATGATCCGCACGTACACGTAGGCGTAGTAGTGCTCCATGAAAGCGTCGCGCTTGACGTCGATGTATTTGGCGAGGCAATCGAGGTAGTAGTCGAGCAGCTCCTGCCGCAACGCGGGAGGCAAGTCGGCCTTACCGTCAAAGAGCAGCGATGCGATGTCGTATTGAAGCGCACCCCGGCGCCCGCCTTGATAGTCGAGGAAAAACGGGGCCCCATCACGCAGCATCACGTTGCGACTCTGGAAATCGCGGTAGAGGAAGTAGTCGTGCGGCGCAGCGAGCAGAAACTTCGTGAGGCGGCTGAAGTCGGCCTCCAGCGCCTGCTCGTTGAAGGGCACACCGGCAAGGCGCAGGAAGTAGTACTTGAAATAATTCAGATCCCAGGCGATCGACTGGCGATCAAAGCTTGCCCTTGGATAGCAGACCTTGTAGTTCAGATCCTTCCCAGCCTCCACCTGGAAGCGCGGCAGCATTGCGACGGTCTTGCGATAAGCCTCGACCACTTCGGGCCCGATCGCGTCCTCTTGCCGGTGTGCATTGAGGAACTCGAAGAGCGTCGTATCGCCCAGGTCCTCTTCCAGGTACGCGCCCTGGTTCAAATCATCGGCATAGATCTCTGGGACGGGCAGGCCCTTGCGCCGGAAATGCCGAGAGAATTCAAGGAATGCTACATTCTCTTCGCGAACCGGATAGACAATCCCGATTGCGCGAAATCCCCCGCCAGTCAGGCGCACAATGGCGCGCCCCGAGCCGCCTAGCTGCCCCTGCAGCGGCTTCACTTCTTCGGCTTGCGCCTTGAAATGCCGCTCAAAAAGTTGCTCCAGAACTTCCATGTTGTCGTTCAGATGCTCCCAGACCTGTTCCCCATGATAGTCGGAACGGAACGCTACCCCGCACATCGCGTACCGCAGGACTAAGGAATGCTACGGGGAAGAATTCCTTCGGACCGAAAGCATGGAGGGAAGCGACTTGTCTCTCCAACGGGTGAGGGGGCGCGAAAGGTTCTTTAGATAACCTAGCCCGAGGAACCGGGCAGGTGTCCTCAAGGGGCCCGAAATCGGGCCTCTATACGGTCGAGAGGGTGCAGGCTCGATGTCAGCCAAAATCATCACGGGCCGCGATTGCCGAGATGCCGCGTGTCGCCGAATTCGCTGGTGTTGACGGGCCGATCAGCGCAAGGGAAAATCTTTGGCCTCGGGTAGAAACATCATTCCGACCAAGAGAAACAGACCGACGCCTAATGCGAAAAGGGTGCACCCGCCTGCCGCGTAGTACAGACCCTTCACTGTCCTGGATTCAAGCCGCAAAAGACCAGATTTCATCATTCCCTCCGTCAAAGTCGAAATACCCACACACCTGGGGAGAGGTCTCAGGTCTCAATCGCACAAATCGCAAAGCTGAAACATGTGCAGATGGCTATTTAGTTTTTTGGGGGGATGACTTCAGACTTTAATGGGGAAGGGCCGGCACGTCAACCTGAAACGGCTTAAAAGCGCGAGATCTTGAGAGATTCTGCCGGGAATTCATCGATAGGCGTGCAGCGCAGTACCCAAGAGACCAGCCGCAGTCTCGATAGTACTCTCGCGTGGGATCCTCCCGAGACGTTACCGTGCTCGCTGACACCGTTCTATCTTGGCCCGATAGGCGATTACAGTCCTGATTCATCAAGCTGCCTGGAGAATTCGTACGACGGAATTAGTCGGATTACGATGCTACAGTTCAAGCAAGGTTCCGGAGGAAGAATGCCCGTCGCCGAGCCGTATGAGCTCACCGAAACGAAGCACGGCCTTATGCTGGTCAATCGCAACGACTACTACATGGGCCAGTCGCTGCTGATCTACGGCGAATGCTCCGAGCTCGAGCTGAGGTTTCTGCTGACGCTGGCGAAGAATCCAGGGCATGTCGTCGAGGTCGGGGCCAACATGGGCATGCACACGGTTCCCCTTGCTGCAGCATTGGCCAAGGCAAGCCGCACGCTGTATGCCTTCGAACCGCAGCCGGTCATCTTCCAGCAGCTGTGCGCCAATCTGGCGCTGAATGGACTTACCAATGTGCGGGCATTTCCCTACGCGTGTGGAAGCCAGAACAGCGCATTGATGTTTGACATCCCCGACTACACCAAGCCAGGCAACTTCGGCTCAACGAAACTGAGAGCGCTCGAAACAGCGTCGTCCAGGCAAGAGGTCGTGCAGTGCGTGCGGCTCGACGATCTTCTGGCAAGCGGTCAGGTCGGTCTGCTCAAGATCGATGTCGAGGGGTTTGAACTAGAAGTGCTCAAGGGATGCCAGGGTTTGCTCGCGCGCTGTCATCCGTTTCTATATGTCGAAAACGATCAGCGCGACAAATCGCCGGCACTGATTCAGTGGCTGTTCGATCACGAGTATCGGCTGTGGTGGCACATTCCGCCGCTCTTCAACCCGCAGAACTATCGTGGCGTAGGCGAAAACCGCTACGGACCGGTGCTCTCGATTAATATGTTCGGGCTGCACAAGTCCAACACGAACCGCATCGATGGGATGATTGAAATCCTCGATCCGAACGATCATCCAATACAGAAGGAACCGTAAGTGCGATTCCAGAATGCGGGTAATTGCAGGCACTTAGTGGAAGTCGCGCGAGCGGATGTCGGCGTCGGTAAGTTCGAGAGGTGCAATCTGCTGGGCTTTGACATGGATCACGCCATCATTCACCTGAAGCTGTCCATCGATCAGTAGAATCTTGCCTCGTGTGACGACAACGCGGTTTTGCTCGAAGACGTCGGGAGTAATGATGATGTTGGCGATGCCGGCCTCATCTTCGAGCGATAGAAAGACGAACCCTTTGGCTGTGCCCGGACGCTGACGTGCGATCACGCATCCGGCAATGCGAACATGACTAAAGTGCGCTTTCTGCAGTAAGTCCTCAGAGGATAGAATTCCCTGCTTGCGCAGAGCGGAGCGGTGATAGGCCATTGGATGCGGGCCTGTAGTCAGGCCGGAGCCCGCATAATCAGCCGCCAGGCGCTCGTCGGTGCTCATCTGCCTGAGCGGAGCTGGACGGAGCTCGGCTAGAGCACTGGCTTCTTTTCCGCGCAGCAAGGGCCCGGCAAAACGACCTGCCTCTTCAACCTGCCAGAGCGCATCCCGGCGGTGCTTGATTTGTTCGAGGGAGTTAAGCGCACCGATGCGTGCAAGGGCAACCAGTTCTTTGCGGTTCAATTCCGGAATGCGCGCGGCGATGTCTTCGACGGACGCAAAGAGTCTGTCGCGTTCTCGTGACTGGACCAATGCTCGCGCCGAGGACTGACGGAGACCTTTGACGTAGTTGAGGCCGATACGGAGCGAGTGCGATCCGTCCGGTTCAGCTTCTACGGAACAAAGACAGGATGAACGCTGCACATCGATGGGCCGAACGCGCAGACCGTGACGTTGTGCGTCTTTCACGAGAACCGCAGGAGAATAAAAGCCCATCGGCTGATTGTTGAGGAGAGCGCAGGTGAAGGCAGCAAGATAGTGCACCTTGAGGTAGGCCGAGGCGTAAGCAATCAAGGCAAAGCTGGCCGCGTGCGACTCAGGGAATCCGTACATCGCAAACGACGAGATGCCCTGGACGATGTTGTCCTGCGCTTCGCCTACGATGCCGTTGCTGGCCATTCCGGTGCGCAGACGGCCTTCGAGGTCCTTCATTCGCTGCATGGAGCGGCGCATGCCCACGGCACGACGCAGCTCTTCCGCCTCGGCTCCGCTGAAGTCGGCGACCGTCATGGCCATGCGCAGCAGCTGCTCCTGAAAGAGCGGGACACCTAGGGTACGCTTCAACACTGGCTCAAGCAGCGGATGAGGGTAGGTCACTTTCTCCTTACCCTGGCGCCTATTCATATACGGATGCATCATTTTTCCTACGATCGGGCCGGGACGGATGATCGCCACCTGTACAACAAGATCGTAGAATTTGCGCGGTGCATTGTGCGGGATAGAAGCCATCTGCGCGCGGCTCTCGACTTGAAACATGCCCACCGTGTCCGCTTTGCAGAGCGTGTCGTAGACTAACGGATCGTCGGGCATCGCAGCAAGATCCACCTGATCGCCATAATGACAGGGCAGCTGTTCCAGACAATCGTGAAGTACGGCCATCATGCCCAGGCCGAGCAGATCGATCTTGACGATGCCGAGATCGGCGCAATCCTCTTTGTCCCATTGCACGACTGTGCGCCCAGGCATTGAGGCACGTTCAATGGGAACGACGCGGTTGAGCATTCCTGCACAGATCACCATGCCGCCAGAGTGCTGACCAAGATGGCGCGGCAGATCCTGCATACGAAGACAAAGGTCGAGATAGCAGGCGATTCTCGCATGATGGATATCAAAGCCGGCATGCTCGAAGTAGCGCGCCATAGTGTCATTGTTTCCGCGCCACTCCCAACGGCCTACCAGACCCGACAGCCGCGAGAGAGTATCTTCATCGAATCCCAGCGCCTTGCCCACTTCGCGTGCAGCCGAACGCCCACGATACGAAATCACGTTGGCGGTCATGGCAGCGCCAAGCGAGCCATACTTTTCGTAAATATGCTGAATGACTTTTTCGCGCTGATCTCCGGAAGGAAGGTCGAGATCGATATCGGGCCATTCGCCGCGATTCTCGCTCAAGAAGCGCTCGAAGAGCAGTTCCATACCAACGGGATCGACGGCAGTAATCTCGAGTGCGTAGCAAACAGCAGAGTTGGCGGCTGAGCCGCGCCCCTGCACGAGAATTCCCTGCTGACGGCAGTAGCGGATGATATCCCAAACAATGAGGAAGTAGCCTGCGAATCCGAGCCGTTCGATCAGCGACAGTTCATGGCGTACTTGTGCACGAGCCTTGTCGAGCAGGTTTCGCTTGGATGGTAGGCCGTACCTCCTCAGCACGCCTTCTTTGACACGCTTCTCAAGAAAGCTGACCATGGTCTCGCCCTCGGGCACGGGATAATGCGGAAATTCATATCCGAGATTTTCGAGTGAGAATTCGAGACGGTCGCTCACGATGCGCGTATTGGCAATGGCTTCAGGAAGGTCGCGGAAGAGAGCGGCCATCTGCAGTTTCGGGCGCAGATCACGCATGGAATTCGCAGCAAGCAGCTGTCCCGCACGATCGAGCGTGGTGTGATGGCGAATCGATGTGAAGACATCCAGAATCTCGCGCTCTTTCTCGGTTGCATAGCGGACGCCATTTGTAGCGATCACGGGCAGACGAAGACTCGATGAGAGATTAAGCAGGGATTGGTTCCGGGCTTCTTCGTCGCGCTGATGGTGGCGCTGCACTTCGATATAGAGATTGTTGCGACCGTAGATGGATGCGAGCTTCTCCAGAGCGGAGCGAGCGTCTGGCTCTCCACCGCGTGCGAGAGCTGCAGCGAGCGGACTCTCTTCTCCGCCGGTCAGACAGAGGAGGCCACTGGAAAACTCTTCAAGATCCTCGAGTGTCGCCGAACCTTCAGCTTTTGAGGCCTCACGCATCTTCATACGTGTGATGAGCTGGCAGAGATTCTGATAGCCGGTCTGGGATGCGCACAGCAGAACCATGCGGGGAGGCTCTTTGGTGTGCTGATGCGGCAGCCATTCGGGCGGTGTGAGGCGGTCGCCCAAGGATCGAACGGCAATCTCAGCGCCGATGTGGGCACGCACGCCGGTTCTCTTCCCTGCGGTATGAAAGCGTGCCGCGCCATAGAGGCCGTTGCGATCGGTGAGAGCGACTGCAGATATGTCCAGCTCGGCTGCGCGTTCGATCAGAGTCTCGGGCTGCGATGCGCCCTCGAGAAAGCTGAAGGCGCTCGCTGCATGCAATTCAACATATTCGCTCGGACTGGATTTAGCAGATGGACGATTTGGCGATGCGGCGTACTGCGTACGGGCAGGAACGTATTCGTCGTTGGGGTGACAGACTGGAGTGCCGGCAGAGCGCTGAGTTTGAAACGTGAAGGCTGAGGTCAGTCATAGTACGCTTCAAGCCTCCAGTCTTTCTTCTGTCGATCGAAGACCAGCAGACATGCGATGGCTGTACCGGCATCGCTTTCGGCCAGTACATCCCATTCCTCGACATTCCATCTCCCTATGGACCACCAGCATCCGCTTGTACTCCACGGGCCGAAGGCTTCCTTGACTGCATAACGATTCTCGCGATCACGGAAAACAGCAGGCAGAGAGGATTCGAGCGTCACCCGAAGCGGCACTGGAGGACGGAGCCGGCGGAGCATCAACCGGGGATAAATCGTAGTAGAAGTTGAAGTCTGGTTGTCGAGTGCAAAGTTCTCCATGCGGAAGTTTTCAGGAGAATGCGTATCCAGCAGCACCGCAGAACCGACACGATCTGGTCCAACTAAATTCTTCAAACGGGCAATGGTCACGTCGAGGCGCGAGGGCTCGGGTGTTTGCGGTGCAAAGAGCCCAAGCTGCACTTTGCTCGATTGCCCCGCGTCAGCTAAAAGAGTAAGGGCAACGACCGACGATGAAGGCGGATGCGCTGCGATTTCGAGTTGGAGAAGCTTCAGCAGAAACTTGCGGTCGGCAGAAGGAAGAGCGGGACGAAGGACACAGCGGTGCGTCTTGCCTCCCTCCAGGGTCATTTCTGCGGTGAGAGAAGCCAGGCACAGCGCGCGCGCAGATGCTCGTGCGACGAGGCACTCGATCATGCGGGCGCCAACGAAGATCAACGATTCGATCTGGTCGATTGGAGTTTCAAATTCAGAGTATTCGGAGAGTTGAAAGATGGGTTCGATCGGTTGGAAGGTATGCGGATGGACGCCGAGTGCCAATTCGCGCCAGGCTGCTGCTTCCTGGCCGAAACGAGCGACGAGTTCATGTTGAGGGAGTGCCGCCAATTCGCCAAGAGTACGAATCCCCCAAAGCGCAAATGTCTCCGCACGATCCTGATTGAGATGGAGAGATTGAATGGGCAAGGAAGCGATCGAGCCCGCTTCTTCTCCACCTGCGATCAGAGAAACGCCGCGTGCATGGGCTGCTTTGAGCTGGGCACAGTGAAAGTTCTCGCTCACGGCAATGGATGTGTGAAAGCCAGCAGAGCTCATTGCGGAGCGGATGCGCTGCGCCAGGCGATCGGGCGGGCCAAACAACCTCTCGGTACCGGAGATGTCGAGTACACAGGCACAAGCGGTTCCTGCGCTTACGTCTTCCATGCGCGGGGAAAAGCTGGCGGCGCACTCCAGAAAAACCGAGCGCGCTGCGGCCTCGCATTCCATGGAGCGGCGCAACAAGCGAAGGCCGACGATGGTTTCCGCTTCGTGCTTAGTCAGGTGCAAGTCCGCGCCTTTCCTGCGGGCATGGACATTGATGGAGCACACAGTCTCCTCGGGGGCAATGCCGTCGAGCACGGCTACAGGTTCCGCGCGCAGTTCGGGCCTTAGGCGCAACAACGCCTGCGCTGGGAATTCGGCGGCATGGATGCAGGCATAGAGAGGATGGGTCATGGCCGTTGTATCGCCTCCCATGGGGCATTGGCAGACCATGTGGATGCGGGAGGCTTTTTGTTTTTATTTAGAACAGAAAGGGCTCGCATACGTCTTCTATTCACCTCGAAATGGAAGCCCGTCAAGACCTGGTTGCCTTCCGCGATTGCACTGCGTGCAGAGCACTCGAGAACGAGTTCGGCACTGGATTGCGCATACGTTTCCTGTCCCAGGACGATCAGTGCGGTGCGCGAACGATGCGCAGCCTGTCGAAATCGGAACCAGGTCGCTAGAGGAATACGGCAGGCGTGCTCGGACTTCGTCTCTGCGAGGTCGAGAACAATGGAAGCAAATCCGCCTGCCTGCAGCAGTAGATCTGTGACTCGCAGCGCCTGTTCGAGGCGGGGCCATGGTTTATTTTGCCCGCGTGGATTTGCCTCCCGGCATCGAACCCACAAGAGCTGAGACAAGAGAACGCCACTGGCGGCTGCGGAAACGGGATCGAGAGCATCGTGGATATCGACCCAAGCACACACCTGACCGTCCTGTGTTCTCTGGGCTAGAAATGCAATCGCAAGTGTGGTCTTCCCGGAGGATGCAGGCCCTGTCAGCTCACTGATAGCGCCGACGGGCAAACCTCCATCGAGCAGATCGTCTACTTGGGGAATCCCAGTCGAAGCAGTATCGGGCGCTCTTTGCTGGGCATACGTCAGAGCCGCCGGGAAGCGGTTTTCGAGGGAGCGCTCGATCTGAAGACGAAGTGCAGTAGAGGCAGGCATAAGGGCGATCAGGCATTTTCGCCTTTTGTTCGCCTATAATCGCGCCCGGATAGTCCTGCTGTCAACCACTAATGAAGGTGGATTCTCGCTTTCTGCTGAGCAGTTGATGCTACTTGCTCGATCCGGCGCTGAAGAGTTCGCGGCGGAGTGCCGACAGCAAGGTCCCTACACTTCGGCGCGCATCTCCACGATGGCGGAATACTCCCCTGGGTTTTCCTCCTCGGACGGACGCACGCGAAAGTCCTCGCTATCGTCGTCCTCGGGGCAGCGAATCATGAACGCGCCGCGCATGATCAGAGGCGTGATGAGTGTGGTGAGCAGAACGACGGTGACCATCACCGCGACTTCGGTCTGCCCGAAGATGCCGGAACTGGCGCCCATTGCAGTGACGATCAGCCCAACCTCACCGCGGGAGATCATGCCGCAACCGACGCGGAAGCTGCGGACGGGCCCCATGCCCATGGCGAGGGCCGCCATGCCGCAGCCGATCAGTTTGCTAACGACGGCAACAATGAAGATTGCACCCAGTAGCAGCCAGTGCCCACCCAGAGCACGGAAGTTGCTCGACAATCCGATCGAGACGAAGAAGAGGGGGATCAACAACCCGTGACCGATGGCGTTGAATGTGCGCTCGATGAGCGCCTTGAGCTTGGCTCCCGCAAAAACATAACCGAGCAGATAAGCACCTGTAATTCCTGCGACACTGCCCAGCCACTCGGCGCTGACGGCATAGATCATGATCAAGGCAAAGACGCAGCTGGTCACAGCTTCGTTGGCGTCGAGCTTGCGGAACAGACGCATCATGGGATCGGCCCAACGATTGGCGACGGTATACGCTCCGATAAAGAAGACTGCGACGCAGAACGCGATGAGCGTCATCTGCGCAACGAGAGGATGCTGTGCGGCGAAGGACAGATGCCGCTGTAACCAGTCTGCGAGCATGGGAGCGACGCCGAAGCTCTCCGCGCCCTTACTACTGCAAGAGGCTGCCAGAAAAGCGAGAACGAAGAGGCCCATCACATCGTCGATGACCGCCGCACCGAGAATTACCGAGGCTTCGGGCGAGGTCATCTTGCCGGCGTCCATCAAAGTGCGCGCAGAGATCGATACGCTGGTGGCAGTGAGTGCTCCGCCCAGAAACCACGAGCTGCTCCAGGGCAATCCGAGGATGTGCGCCACGCCCGCACCAAGGAAGAACGGCCAGATAACGCCGGAGAGCGCGACGAGAAACGCGGTCACGCTGGCTTCGCGCATGCGATCGATATCGGTTTCAAGGCCGGCGATAAACATCAGCACCAGGCCGCCGATCTGGGCGATCAGCAGAAGCGCATCGGCTGCGGGGGTTCCGCTGAACAGGCGCATGTGGAGCATGTTCAGGCAACCCGGACCTGCGACCACGCCCACCAGCAACTCGGCAAGAATCGCCGGAATTCCATAGCGCGTAGCGATGGAGGCGACGATTTTGCCTGCCGGCAAAAGAATTGCGATCAGCAGAGCCAGTTGCAGCGATGCAGGCATCATTGGCTATTCGGAAGTCACCAGAACGGGTGAAGCGATCGGCTCTCTGGAACTGGTGCGCTTGCGAAACAGGCGAGGAAGAAGGTTCTTGTAGCCTCCGCGCTCGATTCCCTCGCGCCGCATGGTGCGAATCGTCGCGGCCTGCTTACGCGCCAACTCCGATTGGATGGGGTTGCTCGCCAGCTGGGCGGCGCGGTGGGTCTCCTCGGCGGCCTGGTCGCAGACGCGCAGGCGCATGAGAAGCTCGCCAAATTTGAGGTGCGCGATGAAGCAATCCGGCGCTTGTTCGGCTGCGGTGCGGAGTTCCTCGAGGGCCTCTTGAGCTTGCAGGTCGACACAGAGCGCCATGCCGAGCAGGACGCGGATCTCAGGCACATGTGGTTCGATGGCGACGGATTGGCGAAGCCGTGCGATCAGATCTCCGCTCTCGTGAGGTTCGAGAACGCGTGGGTCGCGGAACATGCGGGCCAGAGTCTGGCGGCTTTTGCCGTCGAGCATGTCCGGCAGAGTGAAGGCGGCGTTCCGGGAAGCAGCAAGCAGACCTTGCTCTGCGGAGGCAGCAAGGGGATCCGATGGAAGAGTGTTCATGGAGTACTCCGGTGAACTCGGGTAAAAAGGGGGGCAGCAAGGCCCGACAACTACCTTGCTGCACCAGGAGAATGCCCTTCGGCAAAGTCGAGGGTCGCCTGCCGCCGCAAGCTTAGGCCTGCGGCGGCTGGCGACGGGATTCTAAGCGACCGCGGCCTGCTCAGCAGCTCTCATGATCTCCGGCTCCGGCGCGAAGACGAACTCCGGATAGCCGAGCTGTCCCATCTCAGGCAGGTCGAGACCGGCGACTTCGGTTTCAGCTGACACGCGCTGGCCGAGGAAGATATCGAGGACCCAGTTGAGCGCGTAGCTGAAGCTGAAGACGAAGCCGACCAACGTCGCGATTCCGACAAGCTGTGCGACGAGTTGGCTGGCGTCACCGTAAAAGAGACCTGTGACGGAGCCATTGACGCCGTTCCATGCGCCGCCATAGTTGCTTGTGCCGTCGGCGAAGAGGCCTACAGAGAGCACGCCCCACAGCCCGCAGGTTCCGTGTACGGAGATAGCGCCGACCGGATCGTCGACTTTGAGATTGTTCTCAATGAACGAGACGCTCAGGCAGACGAGTACGCCGGCGACCAAGCCGATGATGGCGCTACCGACCGTGTTCACGAAGCCGCTGGGCGCGGTGATGGCCACCAATCCCGCGAGCAGGCCGTTGCCGCTCATCGAGGCGTCAGGCTTGCCCTTCAGGATCCACATATAGAGGATTGCGCCAAAGGTTCCAGTGCATCCGGCGAGCATGGTGTTGACGGCGATGGAGCCGATGCGAAGGCAACCG
Organism: uncultured Acidobacteriaceae bacterium; assembly: GCA_963778705.1. Classification (GTDB taxonomy): domain Bacteria; phylum Acidobacteriota; class Terriglobia; order Terriglobales; family Acidobacteriaceae; genus Telmatobacter. Next base: position 192,887 of record CAVZVM010000005.1, on the reverse strand, counting down.
GCTGCCGAAGCGCCCAGGGTGCTGCCTGGGTTGAAGCCGAACCAGCCGAAGGCAAGGATGAAGCAGCCAATCAGCACGGCCGAGATGTCGTGGCCGATGATGGCGTTTGCAGAGCCGTCGCGGTTGAACTTGCCGATGCGCGGCCCGATGATAAGAGCGCAAGCCAGTGCGGTGAGACCGCCGACCGCGTGCACCACGCCGGAGCCGGCGAAGTCGCAGTAGCCTTTGCCCAGACCGACGTTGGTTCCGAGCTGCGAGAGCCAGCCGCCACCCCACGCCCAGTTGGCAAAGAGAGGATAGGTAATGGCGCCCATCAGGACGGACGACACCGCAAAGGTCATAAACTTCCAGCGCTCGGCGCAGGCTCCGGTCACGATGGTCAGAGCCGTATCCATGAACACCATCTGGAACAGGAAGATCACCATGACGCCTACATCATAGGTGTGTCCGGAAAGGAACATGCCGGTCTGCCCGAAGATGCCCCAGTTGGTGCCAAAGAGGCTGAGCAGGTGCTCTCCATTCAGCGACTGGAGACCGCCAAGATTGCCATTGCCTGCGGCTCCGCCCATCTGGATCGCGAAGCCGAGAATCCAGTAGGCGAACAGCCCGCAGCCGTACACGAAGAAGTTCATCATGTAGGTGTGGTTGGCGTTTTTGACACGACAGAGTCCAGCCTCAACCATGGCGAATCCGGCCTGCATGAACATGACCAGAAAGCCGGTGATGAGGGTCCACGTGAAGTTGACCGCGATCTTGTTCTGGCCTACCTGATTGGCGACATCGGGCAGAGTAACGCCCGCTTTGGTGTCGCTGACCGGGACGTCGTTGATGGTGCCGGTAAGTGCGCCGCCTGGGTCCCCGTTGGCCAAGGTGGCGGTGGTCGGCGCCTTGGCGGCCGCGTCCTTGAGCTCGACGGCAGATGCCGAGGGGGTAGCATCGGCGCGGGCCTTGAGCCCTGCGCCCGCAGTCAGCGTGATCGCGAGAGCACAGGCAATTGATACGTTTCGTACAATCTTCATGAATTCAGCTCCTTGGTGGTTTTGTTCGTCGCCGAGGGAGTTGCTGGGGATTGTTCCATCAGGCCTTCCAGATTGCATTCTTTTTAGCCGCGGCCGGCAGCAGGTAGAGAACGCCCACCAGTGTGATCGCGAATCCAATGAGCGTCGTCACCATTCGTCCTGGCACGCTCGCCGTCATGTGCAATCCAAAGAGAACGATGACCCAGCCGCCGGCCGACGCTGCCAATCCGGCGAGCTGGAGCACGAACGGCTGTGCGCCAACGGCGACATGACCCTCTTCCGGCTTGATCTTCAGGAATATGCCGAACGAGGCTGCCAGCCCGATCAGGCCGACAGCGAAGGCGGCCTTGCCGCTGCCAGCCGAAAAGTAAGTGATTCCGATAGCGGCTACTGTCGCCGCTAACATGAAAAGACCGAAAGCCCGGCCTTGTGCTTTTGTTGCTGCCATGAACTCCCCTCCTTAATTGCGTTTAGAGATCAAAAAAGCCAAACGACCAGAGGACCTACTCGACCCGCAGCAGCCTCCTTTGCATCGGGTGGGCAGCTCAGCCGCAGGGAATGCGGCCCCTGGTCTCCAGAACTCCCTCTGCGAGCGAGAACTCAAACCCACATAACTTGGCGCGCATGGCTACGGACGGCACCCGCTGCATGATCTCGTTGGAGCGATGCACGGTGCCGCTCATCATCAGTTCGAGAGCCAGGCCGGCGCCTTTGCGAAACATGCGCAGGTCGGCCCACGCGACTCGCGGAAATGCGGCAAAGACCATATCGCGCAGGCTCAGTGCGTCTCGGAGCGACTGCAACGACAGCTGCTTCTGGGCGAGATGGTCGGGGAGGAATCTGTCCCAAGGATCCGGGGCACGCATGAGCCAGTCGCACTCTACCGCGGTCTGTTTCCACTCCAAGCGCAGAAGCTGGAGCGGTGCGCGCGACAAAGCGCCATAACGCATCCTTCGGCGCGCCCAACACAAGAAATCGGCGGTCTGCATGAGCTCAGTCATCGGCGATGGAGCGCCCCGGTCGCGGGTTTATACGTGGGCAGAGCAAGAAAGACGATGAACTGCAGAAGTGCCGTGAGCTCCGCAACGATCGGCGCCCGCACCTGGAAGCGTGCAACCACAAGCAACAGGACCATGGCGAACCATTGCCACCGGGAGCGGCGCAATCGCTCCAGCCGGTCGGTCAGAGCGAAAATGCGCTGTGGCGCGAGCCCGAAAATACTCGACGAGTCTGCCCTGCTGCGGAAGCACGCAATGGCAAAGAACCCGGAGAGAAGAATCTCGATAGACAAACCTTGTGCGCTCAAAATTCCCTCGAAGCGGGCCTGAGTGGCCAGGCTGGCGTCTGACTCTTCGGCACACACGTATCCTGTGCCGCATTTTTTCAGCGGAAGAGCATGTAGAGTTTTAGAAGCGTTCTTAGCAAAGCCAACTGAGATCCAGTCTCCCCGAAGAATCGCTCAGGTTCGAGCCAGCAATCTGGAAGCTGGGTAGTTGGCTTGTTGAATTGAGACTAGGAGTGCGCGGGAGACATGACAACTATCCCAAGGTATAGTTCTGCGATTCCCTTATGTGTTCCTGATGCGGGAGGCGAGGTCACCGCTGCACGTCGCTGGGGCTGTGAGGCTCTTTGATCTTTTCCGACATTTTCACCAGCTCGGCCAGCGAGTTCGCCTGCATCTTGCGCATCACCTGACCGCGGTACAGCTTGACGGTAACGATGCTTAGAAAGAGCTTCTCGGCAATCTCTTTGTTGGTAAGCCCGACGGTGACCAGGTCCATCACCTGCCGCTCGCGCTCCGTAAGCATTTCCACGCGCGCAGCGATCGAACCGACCAGGAGATCGGACTTGCGTCGCGCCCGATCGAGGGCATAGGCCTGGTCGACCGCCTGGAGCAACTCTTCATCCTGAAACGGCTTGATGAGAAATTCGACCGCGCCGGCTTTCAGCGCTTTTTTCACCATCGGCATGTCGCCGTGTGCTGTCATGATGATCGCAGGCAAGGCAATACCCAGCTCCGCGAGCTTGCTCTGCAGATCCATCCCGCTGATGCCGGGCAGACGCACGTCCAGCAGGAGACAGCCTGTCATCTCCGGCTCCCAGGCTTCGATGAACGCTTCGGCCGATGAAAAGGACTGCGTATGGAAGCCAGCGGATTCGAGAAGGTCGCATAGGCCCGTGCAAATCGCCGCGTCGTCATCGACGATGTACACCTTTTCATGGACGTACTGGTCCATCTTCTTCATGAGTTCGTCTTCAACACAACCTGAAACACAGTTCCCGGATCGGATTGTTCCGTCCAGATTCGCCCGCCGTGCTCTTCTACGATACTGCGGCAGATGGCAAGCCCCATTCCCGTTCCTTCCTGTTTGGTCGTGAAGAAAGGCTCGAAGATGCGGTCGCGGATCGCCTCCGAGAATCCGGGCCCACAATCCTTGACAGCGACCGTCACCTCCTCTGGCCCGTTCCGCGCGGTAGCGATCTCGAGCACTTTGCGGCCTTGAAGTGCGGACATCGCCTCCATGCCATTGATGGCAAGGTTCAGTACGACCTGTTGGATCTGTACAGCATCCACTTCGAGTTTCGGAAGATCTTTTGCGAGAGACAATTCAATTGAAATGCCGTTGCGAATCGCCTCCTCCCGGAGAAATCTTGCCAGTTCTTCGATCAGCTTATTCAGATCGGTCGGCGTGCGTACATAATCGGACTTGCTGAAGAGCGACCGCACCCGACGCACCACATCGGCGGCTCGGGAACTCTCGTCGACAATTCGATCGGCGGCCGCTGTGGCCCGAGTGACATTGGGAGGATCGGTATGCAGCCAGCGCCGGCATGCGGACGCGTGCGTCGTCAGCGCGGTCAGCGGCTGATTCAGCTGGTGTGCAATGGACGCGGCCATCTCGGCCAAGCTCATCGTCCGCCGAAACCGCGAAAGATCGTCGTGCGCCGAAAGCAGGCGTTCTTGGGAACGATGCTGGTCCTCCACATCGATGTGAACGCCGTACCATCGCAGAATTTCGCCGCTGGTGGAGCGTTGCGGAACTCCGCGAACGAGGAACCAGCGGTAGTTTCCGTTCGCTCCGCGAATGCGCACCTGGACTTCGAAGCGTCCTCCAGAGTTCCGAGCCGCCTCCCAGCCCTGTCGAAACAGGTCCGCATCTTCGGGATGCAGGATGCTAAAGAAAGCTTCGTCCTGCAGTCCTTCCGCAGTTTTGCCGAGATGAGTCAAGAGGTCGTGATTGCAATATTCGATGTGACCCTGTGCATCCGCGGCCCAGATCTGCTGGGGGATGGCCTCGGTGAGCAGCCTCAGCTGCCGTTCACGTTCAGTGATCTCAAGATTCGACGCCTCCAACTCGGCGGTGCGTTCCCGAACCCTGTGTTCCAGTTCATCGCGGGCAACCCGGATCGCAGTTTCTGCTCGTTTGCGCGAGGAACTGACAATCGCGATTGCGATCGCGCACAGGAGAAAAGCCATCACAAAACTTCTCGAGTCCTTGGCGATGGAAGTTGAGTAGACCGGAGGGATGAAGAAGAACACGACGGTTACATACGACAAGGCAATTGCTATAAGGCCAGAGACCAGGCCTCCGAACCACGCGCTGCCAATGATGGCGCCAAAGAAGAGAAATACGAATGGATAAGCGATTACGCGTTGCAGCGGGAACGTCCAAAGAAGGGCGACGAGCACAAAGAACACTGCAATGGCGGATGGCTTGAGACCAAACTCAACAATCGCACCAGGGAAATGCCCGGATCGCGCGTTCATATGCTGGCATCATACCCCGACTTCCAAGCAACGCCCCGGCATCGCGTCGGAGAGCCCCGAGCCGGCTGCGCGCCAGATGCGCCGGGCACCCGCTGCGGACCAGGAGTTCACGGGTCGATGAGGTTCCGGCAGGCCGGAAAATGGAGGACAGTCCAGGGAGACCGTTATATTCTGTTCACATTACTCCGGCGAGCCACTTCCCCACCCGGTGCACCATTTTGTAGTGTCCGATTGCCCAAGCATGGAAGAGACCCCGAAGCGTCCAGCGAACGAACCGCCCGCGCAGTTTGGCTCTGCCACTGCGGTAAGCAACTCTGCGGACAATCTGCGCCCGGGAGAAGCGCCTTCCCGCTTCGGACCAAACGATGGTCCCGCCGTCGCGGTCCGATCAAACGATGGTTCCTCCTTCGCAGTCCGACCAGACTATGATTCCGGCGTCTCGTTCCGACCAAACAATGGTGCCTACGACGCGATCTGACCAGACGATCGTCACTGGCTCGGAGGGAACCCGGCAAACCCGGGCCACCACTCGCACGGAGTGGTCAGGCGGATGGGGCGAAACCAATCCAGAACTTGCAGCCTGGGACCGATTCTTGCCAATCGGTACGAGATCCTGAGTGTGCTGGGCACGGGCGGGATGGGGTCGGTGTACAAGGCGCAGGATCGAGAGCTGGACCGCCTCGTCGCGCTGAAGGTGATCCGTCCGGAACTGGCACGAAACTCCGCCATTGTCGACCGGTTCAAGCAGGAGATCCGCCTCTCGCACAAGGTGACGCACCGTAATGTGGTGCGCATGTACGACCTATCGGAAGATGCCGGGATGCGCTTCGTAACCATGGAACTGGTGGCGGGGCGCGACCTGCGCAGCATCCTGGAGGAGCGTGGAAAGCTGCCGCCCGATGAGGCAGTCGATATCTTCCAGCAGATTTGCCTTGCTCTGCAGACCGCGCATGGTGTGGGCATCCTGCATCGCGACTTGAAGCCGCAGAACGTAATGCGGGAAGATGCCGGGCGCGTGGTGGTGATGGACTTCGGGCTTGCCCGCACGATCGTCGACGACAACAAGGGCATGACGCAGACGGGCGCGCTGGTGGGAACGGTGGACTACATGTCGCCGGAGCAGGCGCTGGGAAAGGATCTGGATCAACGGTCGGACATCTTTGCCCTGGGCCTGATTGGCTACGAGATGCTGACCGGCGCGATGCCGTTCCGGGCGGAGAGCGCGATTGCCAGTCTGTTAAAGCGCACACGCGAACCAGCCGAGCAACTGACCAAGGTCGACCCAACAATTCCCGGTGCATTAAGCGGCATCATCAGCCGGTGCCTCGAGAATGACCTGGCGGTGCGGTACAAGACTATCGAAGAGGTGTTGGGGGATCTGGAGGCCTGGCGCGAGAAGGCTGCGCCGAAGGGACCGCGCCGCCGGACCTCTACCTCCACGAGCAAGGTCAGCCGGAAGAACCTGCTAATCGGCGCCGGTGTGGCGGCGGTTGTGCTTGCAGCCTCCGTGCCGCTCGCGGTGCGGTACTTCAAAGGAAGCAGCGGGACCGCGCAAACAGCCGTAGCCCCAAGCTTGTCTCTGGCGATCATGCCCTTCTACAACGCTTCGGGAGATCAGGCCGAAGCGTGGCTTGGCACGAGCCTGCAGGAGATGCTGAGCACCGATATCGGCGGGTCGGCGCAAGTGCGTATGGTCTCGCCGGATCGGCTGCAGCAGGTGCTTCACGATCTGCACATCTCGCCGGATTCGCAGGCAGATGTGACAAGCCTGCGCAGGGTGGCGGACTTCACGAATGCGCAGACCCTGATCTTCGGACAATACATCAAACTCGGCAGTCAAATCCGGATTACAACCACAATCCTGGACGTTGCGCATGACACCCGGTCTGCTGTGACGACAGATGTTTCAGACGAGAAGAATCTGTTGTCGGCCGTGGATCAACTGGCCGGGCAACTTCGGCAAAAGCTCACGACCGATACCAAGGTGCTCAAGGACCTGCAGGCTCATGCAGCGCGGCCTTCGACGACATCGATTGATGCCCTGCGCGCGTACGAAGCCGGCTTGGCGCTCGAGCGCTCCGGGGATTATCTGAAGGCTCTTGATCAATTCCAGGCGGCCACAACGGCAGACTCGAATTTCGCGTCGGCATTTTCGCAACTGGCGGTCACCTACGCGAATCTGGGCCATGACGATCTGGCGCAGAATGCGTCGCGTACGGCAATGGAGTTGGGCGCAAACCTGCCGCCGCAGGAGCGCTACCTGATTGAAGCGGAGAATGCGCGCATCAACAACAACACGCAGAAAGCCATCGATGCGTATCAGCAGCTGGCCGCGGCGAATCCGAATGACACCGATGTACAGTTCGCGCTCGCAACCCTGTATGAGCAGGAGAATAACTTCGACGCCGCGAAGAAGCGGCTGGCGGCTGTGCTGGCAAACGATCCGAAGAACGTAGCAGCATTGCTGGCCAGCGGACGAGTGGCCATCAAGGGCGACGATCCGAACGGTGGGCTCGAGTTCCTGAGCCGTGCTCTGCCGCTGGCGACAGAGTTGGATAACGAGGAGGAGAAGGCTTCGATTCTGCAGGCCATGGGGGTTGCGTACTCCTCCCTGCACCGCCCTGACGACGCGCTGCACAACTATCAGGAGTCGCTCTCGATCAAGGAGCAGATCGGCGACAAACGCGGTGAGGCGGCAAGTCTGGAGCAAATTGCCGATATTCAGGACCAGCAGGGCAAGCCGGCGGATGCATTGGCGACCTATCAAAAGGCGCTGGCTCTACGGCGCGAGATCAGCGATCAGTCAGGCATTGGCAACTCGTTGATCGATATCGGGATGTTTTACCACGATCACGCGAAACCGGACGATGCCCTGAAGAACTACAACGAAGCGCTTCAGATCGAGCGGCAGCTCGGGGACCAGGACCACGAGGCATTGTGCCTCCACGACATTGGGGCGATCAAGATGGACCAGGGTGCATACCAGGATTCGCTGACCTACCTGGAGCAGGCCTACGAGCTGCGAAAGAAGTTGAACGTCCCAGAAGACATTGCAGACTCGCTGCACAACCTGGCGGAAGTAAATACCAAGCTGGGTCAGTTCGACACGGCGTTAAGCGATTATCTGAAGGCGATTGATCTGTATCGCGGCGTCAACGATCAGCGCGGTGTTGCAGTTGAGTCGAATGGGATGGCGAAGATCTTCGCGGCGCAGGGCCGTTATGGCGCGGGACTGAGCGCCATGAAGGATGCCCTGAATATTGTGCAGCAGTCGAAGGAGACGACCTCCTTTACGGTGGAAGTGGTGGGCGGCTGGGGCGATCTACTGGCGGAGGTGGGCCGCGGCGACGAAGGCAATCAGAGCCTGGACCGGGCCCTGCAGGTTGCACAGCAGATCCACAACGACTGGGCGGTTGCACAGGCGACGAACTGGATTGGCAACTATTACTACTACAAAGGCGATTTCTCGACTGCGCGCCAGCAGTACGATCATGCGCTGACGAGCGCCTCGAAGACAGCAGACAAAGAGACGATTCTGCTTTCAAAAGTGAATCGGGCAAAAGCAGACCTCGGCGTAGGCCACGCTGCAGCGGTAATTCCGGAGTTCAAGAAGCTGGCGCAGGACGCTGACCAGTTGGGGTTGAAGGCGCTCTCGGTGGAGTGCTCGGTGTACCTGGCAGAGGCAGAAGTGGCTGCGAAAAATACAGCGGCGGCACAGCAGGCACTGGGGCTGACGCTGGCGCGTGCGCAAAATCTCGGGCTCCGCGTGCTGGAAGCAAAAACCCAGGGGCTGCAGGGCGCGCTGGCTGCCAACAGCGGCAAGAACAGCGAAGCGAAACTCCACTACCGCCAGGTGGTGACGATTCTGGACGCGATCCGGAAAGAGGACAACTCATCGAAGCTGCTTGATCGCGCCGATCTGAAGGACCTATACGCGGACGCGCAGAAGGCTGTGGCAGGACACTAGCCAGCGATCCGGTTCGATCCTCTTCCCTCCCTATTGCGACTTTCTCGAAGGAGCGGCCTGTCGATCGGCCCTGAGACTGGCAGCCAGGGCTGCCTGCGAATCGATGGCACCAGGGATTCGCTGGTCGGCGAAGCGACCTGGCGCTCATCTATTCAGGCCACTCGATCTAGTTGCCTGTGCCCGAGAGTGAGACCTTTTGCGGGCTGTTCTTGGCGTTGTCGCTGATGACCAGCGTGCGCAGTGCGACTTCCCTTCGCGCTCGGCTTGAAGGTCACGTTGATGATGCAACTAACGCCGGGATTCAACGAAGTGGGGCAGGCGCCGGGAGTGAAATCTCCGGCATTGGGCCCGGAGACAGCGACGCCGATACTTGAGAGCTGCGTAGTGCCGGTATTGGTCAGGGTGACAGACTTCGATGCGTTCCCGGTGTTGGTCTTCACGGTGCCGAAGCTCAGGCTGTTGGTGCTCACCTTCGCCTGCGGGTTGATCACTGTTGCGCTCAGCGTTACGGTAGGCTGCACACCCGGCACATTGGTCTTGATGGTCAGCGTCGCCATCTGCTGACCGGTGGTCGTGCCGGCCACGAAGCTGGCGATCATCGTGCAGCTCTTCCCGGGAGCGAGCGACTTCGGGCAGAGGTTGACCATAACGAAGTATTGGCCTCCCTGCACGATGGCAATCAGCGGATCGCTGATCGTCATCGCCGCATCACCTGTGTTGGTGATCGTCACCGTCTTCGCTGCGATGCCACCGGGGTAGAACGTGCCGAAGCTGATGCTTGTAGGCGCCACAGTCGCGAGTGGGACAGCATTAACAACGAGCTGAACCGAAGTGCTCGCCGAGCTGTAGTCGATCGTATCGTAGGGCGTAAAGTTCGCCGACAAAGTCTGCGTTCCGGCCGCCAGCACCGTGCCTGCCGGTGGCGTGTACGTGAATGAGCCAAGCACCGGACGCCGTTGCGCCGAGTTGGGTTGTGCTTAGCGGGGTTCCGTAGTTGATGGGAGACGGAGTCGCCCAGGTAAGGAGTCGTGGTCGCCTGGCCAATGGTCAACGGCAAGCTCATCGAACTACCCTGATGGTAGGCGTCACCTGAATACACCGCAATGATCATGATTCCCCCGGCGGGCGTCACCGGAAGGGGACAGGTTGCCTGGCCGCCGCTACCAACAGACTCTGTGCAGATCGGCGGAGACGAGATGCTGTTCGCGTAGAAGTTGACTGTGCCGGTGATGGTCTCGCCAGGGTCTTGAAGGAGGCAACAACGGCAGATTACTCGGGCCACCGGTCGCCGGCGCAGTGATGGTTGCAGTGAACGTGTCGGCCTGCCCATACGTGGGGCTCGTGGTTGTAGCGGAGAGCACCGTGTTGCTCGCGATCATCGTTGATCCCAGAACAACGAAGTCGGAGAAGTTTTTCGTCTTGCCCCCCGTCGAGCCGTCGATGTTCTGCGGGCTGTAGGACGTGAAGATATCCTGCACGTTGTTCGAGGTCAGGAAGCCGCCGTTGCATTGCCTCCGCCGGTAGGGCCAAATGTGAATTGGTTGGGCTGCGCGGGATCGAAACCTGCCACGCTAACGGTGCCGTACGCAGAGACGTTCCCCGAGGTGTCGAGAATCGTCACGCTGCTGACCATTCGTTACCGGGCACTCACCGACACACGTAACGGTGGCAGTTTGACCGTCTGCCACGATGCCGCTGATAGGACTGAGAGTGGGTCGCCCTGGAGATAGCCGGCCGACGTTGGTTGAATGGAGTTATTGTAGGCCGATTTGACGAAGATGCATTCGGCTTGGCTGGGGTCAGTAACGCAGCTATTCTGCGGAGCCACTGCCGGACAAGGCACGACCTGGTTCGATGAGGTGTTGTAGCAATACGTCGAGTAGATGATGCAGTTGCCGCCGGTGTCGTCGTAGACTTGGCACGCAGAGCCGGCGTATTGAGAGGCGCCGCTGCCGAGCACTTTTGAGAAGGCTAAGGGCGGGAGATGGTCGTGGCGACCACGCCCAAGCCGATATTGGAGGTCGAGTGCATCGGAGGGAAACGTAACCGAGTAGCTATGCGTGCCGAAATTCGCGGTCGTCTGGGTCCCAGGCGGATTCAGTGGTTGCTGCTGGCTGACGGTGGCGTGCGGTGTGAAAGTCCAGGCCATCAGCTCGTGCGTCTCGAAGGCGTCACCGGTCGCGGCCGTGAAGCCGACGTAGGCTTTTCCTCCAACAGTGTTCATTTTGGTCGTGATGTCAAATGGCCCCGAAAAGATGGGCGCAGAAGTTGGCGTGCGGGTGCCCGGGGCGTAGGTCGGGTCCAGGTACACAGAGATTGTGGGTGAATTCGATGTCTCTTGTGCGCCGTTGTAGACGATAACAATCTCGTGAGGGGTGCCGTCCGCGAGAGTGCTGCTCGGGGTGGCCGGATTGTTGCTCACGCCCGCGGCAGTAGTCAGGCCGGTGACAGTGCAGGAGGTGTTGTGCGACGGCGAGTTGGGCAATCCGCTGCCTTCGCCCAGACCGCAACTCTGCAGAGCGATGTGATTGTTGTCCGGATCGCCCCAGTCGTTTTTGTAGGTGTCGAGTTCGAGGGCAACGCTGTTGTCGATGCCGCCGTAGCCGATGCAACCGCCGCCGCCGGTGGCTCCTCCTAAGGCTGTATCGCCTGATCCCGACTCAACGCATTGTGAGGCGCCGTCTGGCTGCTTGCCGCCAACCGCGTTTTGGACAACAAATGCCAAGCCGTCAGCATGATCTGAAGTGCCCTGACCCGGCGTGAGCTTGAAAGCGAACCAGACATTGAATCCATCCGTTACGTCCTGAGGAATGGAGAACCACATGCTCGAGGCTTGATTTTGAGCCGGCGCGGTCATTTGCAAGGCGGAGTTCGGACTGCCTACATTGCCATCGGTGTTTGCGTTCGGATCAATGCCCGAGGGATCGTTCGGATCCGGAGGCATCGAACTAGCGCCCGGATAGACCTCCGAAGGAAAGGCTAGTGGGTTGCTGGTGTAGTTGAAGCAGAAATTCGCAAAGCAGGTGCCCGTTGCCGGAAATGGGCTGGGCGCGGCTGCAGCTGGAGCATTGAAGTCGTAGTAGGTGACTTGCTGGGCCGAGGCAAGGCTTGGGGCCAAAGTCGCGAATGCCACGCTGCATAGGGCCGTAATCAGGTGCTGCTGCAATCTGGGGAAGCGCATAGTCTTCTTTCCGGAGCTTGCTCGAGGAAGCTCCTGATGACGGTCACAAGGGCCAACCCCACTAACGGCGTTAGCGGAGAGCCTGGATACTTTGTCGCTGATGAAACGGTTCGGGGATCTTGCTACTGACGGTGGCTGGATCATAATGATTGCCGTTGGGTGGGTCAAGGATTCTTCAATAACCAAAACGACTGAGAGGTCACGAGTTACCAGTGGAGTTACTCTGCGCCCAAGGGCGTAACGGCCTCCGGTTACTAAGAGGGGAGCGCGATCAAAAGCAGCGCTCGGGATGTGCGCGCAGCGCCCGTTGACAACCGTACACGCGATTCGCTACTTTCCGTAGGGAAATTGTTTCATTCGATATACGGCGATCCCTACGGGCGGCGCGGTTATGCTCTCAAGGGGAAACGGCCTCCGATCAAAGGGTGGTGCGTCCGGACTGCCGCATTCCAAGGCGCGCCAGATACGATGAACTGCCCGCGGAATGGCAGCGGCGAGAAGAGGATGTTCGATGACTTCAGTGGTGGCAGGAATCGGGTGGCACATCGTCGGCGCAAGCATGGCTGCATCGTTTTATGCACCCATCGAACGTGTGAAGCAGTGGTCCTGGGAAACGACATGGGCGGTTGCCGGCCTCTTCTCGTGGATTCTCCTTCCGATCGGCGTGAGCCTCGTTCTGCTTCCCAACTTCCACGACTTTTACGCGGCGATTGGGAACATCGCTGCTGATTCGAGTTGCGCTGTTTGGCGCCATGTGGGGCGTGGGCAATGTGAGTTATGGATTGACAATGCGCTACCTCGGCATGTCGCTTGGGATCGGCGTCGCGATCGGCGTGACACTCATCGTGGGAACGCTGGTGCCGCCTTTGATGCACGGACAGGCCGCGATGCTCTTTACGACCCGGGGCGGACTGATCACGATGTCAGGTGTGCTGGTGGCCTTGGTTGGGGTCGCCATTGTTTCCTGGGCCGGACATCAGAAGGAAGTCCAGTTGAAAGGGCACCTCGAGGAATTCAACGTGGGCCTGGGTTTGCTGCTCGCAGTGATGTGCGGGATCTTTTCCTCGGGCATGTCTTTCGCAATTGATGCCGCGCAACCGATGCAGACAGCCGCGCTGGCGCGGGGTGTGAACCCGCTGTATGCGGCACTTCCGAGTTACGTGATCATCATGGGCGGCGGTGCGGTGATCAACATGGCTTACTGTTTTATCCGGCTGGCAGTACTGCCGCGCCTCTCATTGCGCAAAGACCTCAGCCAGCCCGGACCAATGTTAATGAAGAACGCGGCACTGGCGTCAACCGCCGGAATCATGTGGTACCTGCAGTTCTTCTTTTATGCGTGGGGAGCAGCGAACATTCCCCAGCATCTCTCGTATGTGAACTGGATGCTACACATGAGCATCTACGTACTCTGCGGGAGCCTCGTAGGACTTGCGCTCGGTGAGTGGGCCGGCGTACAGAGCCGTTCCCTTCGTCTGCTCTGGGCCGGAGTGCTGGTGATTATTGCGGCGGCAAACCTGGTTGGGTTAGGGATGGCGTCCTAACCACCGGGAGGCCTATTGTTCTGAGGTAGCGCCGAGCTGCTGGGGCGTCACGTCTTGCGCCTGATTCGGCTTTCTCAAGCCTGGCGGCGTGGAATTGTGAAGTCTGCGGAATTCCCCCAGCGCTCTTTTCTGCTCTTCTCTATTACCTGAGGCGCGCTCGGCGATTGCGAGCCGATACCACGCGACCTCATCGTCAGGACGGATCTTCGTTGCGCGCTCGAGAGCGGCCACGGCATCCCGAGGCGCCTGACTGTCGAGCAAGACACCTCCGAGCCCCACCAACGCTTCCTCAAAATCGGGAAAGTTCTGGAGCACCTCTTCGAATTCCTTGCGAGCTTTTTCACGGTCACCCGATTGCGCCGCGATATTCGCTAATTCGTATGCAGCGTTGCCGCTACGTGGATCAACCTCGAGTTCCGCATTGAATTCCTGGACGGCGGAATCGCGATCCTGCGCACTGCCGTTTTCTGTGTACCGCGTGAGATAGATCCTTCCCATGCGGTAGTGGATACCGGGGCGACGAGGTTCCAGCTCGAGAACATGCCTGTAGGCGATGATTGCCGCGTCGTAGTTCTTCTGGCTCTCATTGGCTTCTCCCTGGGCTTGCAGCATCCAGATCGAATTCGGAGCCTGATCGTGGAGTTTCTCCATAACGATATAGGCGTAGTTCCCATAGATCCGGCCCGTGTGGTAGAGCACCTCTGGATCATCCGGATAGAGCTTGTTCATTTCGAGAGCGGTCTGGACTGCGTCTGGATCTCGTCCAAGGGCTGTGTAGGCGCGGAGCAACTGCAGTCCGCACATCCTCCGCGTCATCGAATCGGCCGATGGCTTGAATCCTTTTTCGAGTTTGGGCAGTGCTTCGTCGAAGTGCCCAAGTTCGGCGAGCGACAAACCTAACAGGCTGTCAATGCGCGGTAGACCTGGTTTCAGCTTCTCCGCCTTTTGACTTTCGCTGACCGCTTCGTCGTAGTTTTTGAGCTTGAAGCAGATCGCGGCCAGCGTAGCGTGCACCTCGGCGACTTGAGGTTCCATCTGGGCCAGCTTCTCGAAACTTGCCCTCGCGTCAGCCATGCGGCCCTGAGCCATAGCCTGTTGCCCTTCAGAGGCGACCTGCGCGGCCGCAGCATCGTTGGATTGTGCGCTTGCGGCAGTTGTGAGGGCGAAGCATAGAACAAGAACGCGAGCCTGCGAACCGAGACGGAGCATGAGGTGAGTTTATCCCCCCAAAAGAAGCTCCGCCATAGAGGGTCTATAGCGGAGCGAGGGTGCAGTTGGAAACCCGATCAGAAGGTGAACTTTCCGCTGAGTTGAATGATGCGGGAGAGCGCAGCACTGGTGAGCAGGCCTCCCGTGGAATCGCTGACGCCATTGTCAATCGACGACCCGCCGCCCGACCCACTGCCGATCAGGGCGCCGGTTGAAATCACATACTGGTGATGGTTGAAAGCGTTGAAGAAGTCGCCATTGAACTTGAAGTTGACCTTCTCCGAGATGTGGAAGTTCTTGCCGATTCCCATGTCCCAGTTGTTGAGGCCGGGCTGACGCAGGAAGTTACGCGCAGTATTGCCAAAGGTCCCGAGCGCCGGCTGCGAGAAGCAAGCCATGTTGAGGCGTTGGAACTTCTGGGTAAGGTTGGCGGTCGGATTGCAACCCGATACGCTGTTGGCACGCTGGGACGGAGTATTCAGCACGCTGTCGATGTCCGAGGCGTTGATGCCGTACGGGAACCCAGCCTGGAAAGTTGCAATCCCCGTGGTCTCCCAGCCGCCGATGATGAGGTCGGCTGCACGGTTTACTGTGTTGGCGATCTTCGCGCCACGACCAAAGGGCAATTGATAAACGTAGCTGGCAACGAATCTCTGGTTGACGTCGAAATCCGACAGGCCGTAATCCAACGATGGATCATGGTTGTTCATGAATCCCTGGTAGCCCGAGCCGGTAGCGCCGACGCCCGCTGCCGCAGATTTGTCGTCCTTGCTCTGCGCCCAGGTGTATACCGCAGTCGCCGCGAGGTCACGCTCGCGATGCTCGAACTTTACGTCCATCGCATTGTAGTGCGAGTAGCCGTGCCAGTCGCTGTCGATGTAGTAGTTGGTGAAGTTCGGGTAAGGCAACCGGCTGGCGTTGCTGCAAGGAGCCACAGTAAGGTTTACGTACTTTCCACCCACCTGCTCCTGGCAGAACGCGACGCTGGCGGCCGGGATCGGAAAGGGTTGAGCGATGTTGCGGCGATCGAGCAAGTGAACTGCGTGCGTTCCGATGTAGTTCACTTCGAGGGTCGTGTTTGGAGCGAGCTCTCTTTGCACCGACCCCGTCCACGACTGAACATAGGGATTGAGCGGATTCTCGGATTCGATCACCGCAATAAAGGTGAGCGTCGATGCCGGGAACGCGCCGAGAGTTGAGTAGGCTGGGAACATATTGTTGCTCAGCTTCGGTACTCCAGCGTTGGTGGTCACGTTGAGGCTATTGCGGATCGAGTAGGGATAAATATCGGCGGAGTCGTCGATCTCGCGACCTTCGGCAGAGTCATAGAAGATGCCGTACCCGCCGCGAAGGACGGTCCTCGGTGTGAGCCGGTAGTTCACCCCAAGTCTGGGAGCCCAAGGCGTCTTGGGACCGGGATGAGGAACCGAACCGCAGTAACGCAAGATGGGACCGCTGGTGGCGTCCCCTCCCGGGGCCACGCCATCGGTGGTCAATGTCTTATCGGCATAGCAGAGCCCACCGTTGGCGTTTTGGGTATCGAGCCAGAAGAAGTGGTTGGATGCCTCATACGCGGCAGGGCGATAATCCCAGCGCAGGCCGAGACTCAGCGTGAGCTTCTGGTTGACCTTCCAGTCATCCATGGCATACGGGGCGAAGTAACTGAAGACGTGATCTTGAGGATTGCCGGCGGTGTTGGTCGGACTTAACGGACCGGGCACAAAACCACCCACGTTGTTGTAGTAGCCCAGGAGCATATCGGCCACTGCATTGCCTGTGCCGCAAAGGCCTGTTGCGTTGGTGCATCCAAGGGACCCTGTCGCCGTCGATCCCGAGAAACCCCAGTCGCCGTAGAAGTCGTCGTCCAGATTGCGGATCAAGTGCCAGCGCCGATAATCGACGCCGAACCCGAGGGTGTGCCTTCCGCGGACCGAAGTAAACCCATCCGCAAACTCCCAGGTTGGCCCAATCGATCCGCTGTAGGAGTTGACCGAGCCGCCGCCGCTGTCAAACGTCGACAGGCCCACGTTCGGCCACGTCTGCTGCAAGGCCGAGAACTTGGTGAACGTGCCAGTCAGCGCCAATTGCGAGACTGCGTCCGAGGACATGCTCGGGCCACCCTGAGGCGCATTGGCGCTGAGATGGCCAAAGCGGAAGTTGTTCACACTGGTTTTGCCGATATTCAGGGTGTGCGAGACAGCCCAGGCAGTCTCGGTCTGCAGGTAAATCTCGTACCCATGGACGAGATCGGCGGAGTTGTAGGACCCCTGGTTGCTGTAGTTGGCGTCGGTGTAGCGGAAGAAGACTGAACCGAGCTTGCCGAGGTTCTGGTCGCCGCGATACGTCTGCTGATTCTGGTGCAGAGGGAATCCGACGTTCTTGATGTAGTTGACGACTCCCTCAGGCTGGTTGGCGACTGTAGGCGCCTGCCAGAAGCCGTTCTTCACGGCTACAGCGCCGACGTTGCCGGTCTGGCTTGCCGTCGGGATCTTGTTGCCGGGGAACGGCTGGCCGGTAGTCGGGTCCACGGGCATGCAATTGTAGCCCAATGTCAGCAACGTATTGCAATCCGCAGTGCCATAGGCTGGCAGTAGACCGCCGGGCAGACCCGAACCCGATGGGGCATTGTAGGTCTCGGCCGAGAAATCACCGGTCAGGATCGCGGGATTGGGGAAGTGATAGGAGGCACGAGAGCCGTTGTTAATGCGCCAACCTTCGTAGTTGGCCATGAAGAAGCTCTTGTTGCGGCCGTCGTAGACCTTGGGGATATAGACCGGTCCACCGGCAACGAAGCCAAATTGATTCTGGCGAAGAATTGGGTTGGCCGTCGGCGTGGCAGCAATGAAATCGGTCGCGGTTGGAAACGGCTTGGCGTCAAAAGCATTATTGCGGTCGTACCAGAACACCGCACCGTGCAGGTTGTTGGTGCCGCCCTTGCTGACGATGTTGATCTGGGTGGCGCTGAATCCCTGATCGGCAGAATAGGTGCCGCTGGAAACCTTGAACTCCTGGATAGCGTCCTGCGAGAGCATGACCGCCGGTGTGACCAGCGCGGCGTCGGTGTTCGACAGACCATCCAGTGTGTAGTTGTTTCCTTCAGGCCGTCCGCCGTCGACGCTGATTCCAGCGCCTTCCCCTTGACGCATGGTAGCCTGCTCGCCACCCACCGTGACCGCGCCCGCGCCCAAGAGAAGGAGTTGCATGAAGTTGCGCCCGTTAAGAGGCAGATTCTCGACCTGCTGCTGGCTTACGAGATTCGCGAGTTCGGCCGTGTCGGTGTCGAGAGACACGGCCTGCGCGGTGGTCTCAACTGTCTCTGTGACTGCGCCAGGCTTAAGCGTGAGGTCGACACGAGCGTGTTGATTCACGGTCAGTGCGAACGAGCTGATGACAGCCTTCTCGAACCCGCGTGCTTGTGCCGAGACTGTGTAGGTTCCTGGATTCAGAGCCGGCGCGTTGTAATCGCCTGCACTGTTCGTGACGGTTTGGAAGGCGGACTTCGTTCCGGTGTTGGTCACCGTGATCGTGGCGTTGGGCACGACCGCGCCCGCGGAATCGGTCACTGTACCCAGAATGGTTCCGGTTGCACCTGCCTGTGCGAACAACCTGCAGCTCATCCCAAGCAGGAACAACAAAAGCGCGCTGATACGAACAATTCGCATCGACTTACCTCCTCCAAATACGGTGTTTCGCCTGGCGTGCATTTCTCAGGCTCGATTCGGGTCGTATCCCCTCGGCCGTGCCCCGCGCGGCCGTAGTCATAGGAAGAGCGGGATCAGCCTGTTTCAAATGCATCGCGACATTAGTCACTTGGTGGAAACCTTGTCAAGTAGAATTTTGTTTCTCATTTGAAAAACAGGAACGCATTGCAGTCCCGCAGGGGTCGTAGACAAAAGGCATTGCGTCTTTTTATGTCTCTCAAAACGGATTTAATTCAGCTAAATGCATTTACTTTATGACTTGACCGATGCGCTGGTTCCCTCACGGAAAAGGTTATTGACTCGATGTCAGGGCCGGAGCTTCTCGAACATGAGACATCCATCGTTCCTATAAGAACTAATTTCAATAGAGGTTGCCGCCGAACGCCGGGGTTCACCCTCAGCAAACCTGGATAAACGGAACCTGGAGCAAGTCGGCAAGTTTCTTGAGCCTGGCAGCTTGATGCCCGATGCCGACTGCGCAATGATGCGCGGGTCCATGTGAATTCCAAGCCTCGACGAAGCCCCTCGCGCCAATTGGAAACCTGTAGTGGCTGTTGGTATTGCCGATGCGGAGAATTTCGCCGGGTACGGACTCACCGTGTGCGGCGAGCAACTTGAAACCGCAATCTGGATCCTCGACTACGGACAGCAGCGTTACGGGTCCGTGCTTCACGCTCATCTCGACTGAAAGACCCCTCCCGACTTTGCCGTGATAAACGGTCAGGGGCCGGACCTTTGTCTTGCTCTGAGCGATCGCAATGTGCCCGGGCCCGTCGTGCCCCATCAGAACATGATCCAGATTCAGATCGAGCGCGTAGTACTCGGTGAATGATCCGCCGGCACCCAGCTCGTCCATGATCTTCATGGCGAGCACGTTCTTCACCTCGTATTCACCGGCGACCGGGATTCCTCGCGCAGTCAGCAGCGAAGTGCCGAGGATGATGGAGCTTATCGTGTCCTCATTTGCCGCTACTCCGCTGCCCATCGCGTAGTAGGCCATCGACTGCAAATCATGGCGATCCACAAGTCGATCCAGGGCGACGGACGTGCGAGCCGCGCGAGCCAATTCTTCGTCGCTGCAATCCGTTTGCACTTCAAACTGCTCGCGGAAGGCTGCGATGCGATCTTCAATCTCTTGGTCGGCAACCTCGGCGCGCAACGCGCTCAGCTCGTCGACTTCGAGTTGCTCGATGTGACACCCAAAGGTGATTGCCACCTGGGTCAGATCCGTGGCGATATCGAGCATGCCTCCGTAGTAGTGGCCCATGAGCCCGAGCCGGTTGGATTCGAGGGCCTTTCTGACCTGAGCTGCGTCGATCCACTCGTCAATCTCGGCCCAGGTGGCATCGTCCCCCACGACACCAGTGACCTGGTGAAAAGGGATGCGCGCGCGTTGCAGTACATTCGCAATCTCCGGAACAGGACAGGCGGAACAGAAGGCCAGCCACTCTGCTGTCATTGCAGTTCGGTCCGGCAGGCGATTGAAAGCGTCGTAATCGATCGCCGCTGCAGGCTGCAGGTTGAGTACGAGCACGGGGACACGCGCCAACTGCACCATTGGAAGGACAGTGCTCGAAAGCGCATAAGTCGTAACGTAGACGATCAGCAGATCGACATCGCCACGACGGCATGCGTGGCCAGCTTCACGCCCCTTATGCGGAGTATCGACCAGACCCAGCTTCACGACACTGGCGCCGGCCTGCTCCAGCCGCGCAGCGACCTGGCCCACATAGCCTTCCAGGCGCTCGCGCAGGCCCGCAAATTGTGGCCAATACGCGTCGAGCCCGATTCCGCACAAACCCACGCGCAGAGTTCTTGCCGTCATCGCTGCGACTCCACAATCGGTGCTTCTTGTACTACTTCAGCTTCAGGACGGTGACTGCGAACGGCGCCATGGTGAGTTGATCGGCCCCGACGGTCGCACTGCGCGGCTCCTCGTCTCCAGTCGCCTCGTCGACGGTGAAGGATGAAGCGCCCACCAGTTCCGAAGAGAGTTTCACGCTCTTCTCGGAGTTGGTCTTGTTGACCAGCAGCACCTTCTTCCCTTCCGGCGTGATGAAAGCCTGCACCAGAACCTCGGAGGGTCCATCCGACGGCTTCTCCGCGACCAGTGTGTCTCCCGGATGGAAGTTGTCCTTGATCAGCTTGAGCACCCAATAGCGCGCATTCGGTTTGCCATTGTTGTAGTCGATCATTGAGACACTCGGAAACTGCGAGGGATAGCCGACCAGTTGCGACTCCCCGATCACATCGACTCCAAGCTTTGACAACTCCACGAAGAGATAGCCATAGAGCGCTCCGGCGGCATTCCAATAGCGATGCGGAATGTGATCCGGCATGGCCTTGGACGCGGCGATTTCGACGCCGTCGGTCGGCAGAATCACGCCCAGTTCATCGGTATCGATCTTGGTTTGCGGCGACAGCCGATCGCGAATCGCGAGAATATAGCGGGTCGTAGCAAGGAATCCTTCGGCCTGATTGAAGAAGGTGTGCTGCCACCCATCTAGAGACTCATCCATGGCAGGCGAAGCGTAAAAGTGAAACGAAATGAAATCGAGCGGGATGCCCTTCTTGTGGTTCTTCGGATCGAGGAAGTACTCGAAGTACTTCGGATTCGCGCCCGGCGCAGCCAGCGCAAGCCCCATGAATCGCGTTTCGGGACTCACTTTGTGAATGCCTTCGACGATGGCGTCATAGCGCTTGGTGTAGTCTTCCGGCGTCGTGCTGTGCTCGAAGTCGATCTCGTTCAGAACTTCCCAGTACGGAAACGTGTAGTGGTAGCCGGACTGGTGCCGTTTGCCGTTTTCATCGGTGAATCCGCCCTCTGGTAAACCAACTGACAAGACGGCCATAATAGTCGCCGAGTTCTTTCCCGCTGGGATCGCGCAGTTCGGTTCCCTTGGTGTAGTTCCAGAAGACCTGGTTCGGGTCCTCTGGATATTTCACCGGCTGATCCGTCTTGAACATCCACGCCGGTATCGTGCTGAAGTTGACGATGGTCGAGTGGCCGTCGGTCGCCGCCAGAAAGTCCTTTGTGACTGGATCGATGTAGGTGAAGTCCCAGGAGGTCTTGTCTTTGGTTGGCGGCTCAAGCTCAGCAACCGCAATCTTTGGGTAGGGCAACCAGGGAACGTATCGAACATAGTCGGCGCCGAGAGCCTTCAATGCCGAGAACGAGCCATCGTGAATCGGCGCCCCGGGGTTCAGCATGGGATTGGTGACTACCTGAAGAGTCGGTGTCGATTTCGAAACGATCACTGTCTTCTTCCAATCGATGTCGACTTTTTGCTGTTTTGCATCCTCAGCCCGCGCACCTACGCCGGCCGCCACCGCAATGAGAATGGCAATGCTCTTGAATATTCGAGAGGACTTTCTCACACACACCTCCGTACAAAAGCTAGAAGTTAGACCACCGCCGTCCAAATGGCAAATAGTTTTTCTTTTGCACCGTGCAAAGTGGCGAATCCGGAATCGATTCTTGTGCCGTTGAGTGCGATTCGACGGCGCTCTGTGGTGGTGGGAAACGATGCATCAAGCCAAGACAACTTCGACACCATTCGAGCGGAGAAGCTGTACGTATTCCGATCCGAGCCCGGAGTCAGACACGACGACATCGGCGGCGCTCAGAGGAGCAACCGGAAACATGCCGCCTCGCCCGAACTTTGTCCGGTCGGAGACGACGATCATCTTTTCGGCGACCTCGATCATCTTGGTCTCGGAGCCGACAACGAGCGTATTGTTGTTGCTGAATCCCGCTTCGGTGATGCTGCCGATACCCATGATCACCACGTCGGCGCGGATTGCGCCCAACATCTGCTCGCAGAAAGGCCCGAGCATGACGCGGATGCGTGGATCGAGATAGCCTCCCGTCAAGGTCAGTTCGATATTGCGAAACGACTCGATGATCTCCGCGATAGGCAATGAGTTGGTGATGACGTGCAGAGAGCGGTTCGTCAGCTCTCGGGCCACGGCTGCAGCGGTCGATCCTCCGTCCAGAATAATGGTCTGACCGTCTTCGATCAGTCCGGCTGCGGCGCGGGCTATGCGGGTCTTCTCATCGGGGTGCTGGCCCATCTCGACGGCAAACTCTCCGGCAGCCTGCACCGGAATCGCGCCCCCGTAGACGCGCTTCAGCACATGTCCGCTCTCGAGAGCGGCGAGATCGCGGCGGATGCTGGCCTCAGATGCGTTCAGGTCCCTGCAAAGGGATTCAACATCGAGGAAATCTCTCGCCGAGAACATCTGGCGGATTCTGAGCTGGCGTTCTGCAGCTTTCATATCTCTCGAAAGGCGCCCTCAACGACTCTTCTCTACCCCGAGTGAAACAGGGAATGGCTGCTTCCCACTATAGCCGTTGGGACGAAACAGCCTCCATCACTGCGTCTGTCACCGCTTTTACCAGATCGTCGACGTCCGGGTTCCCTTTTGCGCAGTGTCTAGTCTTGCCTGAATCGGGGACCAAGGCGATCGAGTTCGGCACTTCGAGATCGGAGAGCTGGCACTCCTTCATGCCCGCACCGTCGAACCGGCTATCGGGCAGTCCGAGGCGCTTCTTGATCGCCAGCAAGTCCGATCCCTGTTGTTCAGAGATGTGCGAGATGGGTGCGCCGAGTTGAGAGGCAAGCATCAAGGTCCAGCAGTAGGTCTCCAAAACTTCCGCATACCACTCGGCATGCGTGACGGAATCGGCCCAGCAGACAATGCCATGGTTCGCCAGCAGAACCGTGTTGTGCTCTTTCACGAAGGGCAGTACGGTTTGCGCAAATTTGGTGGTGCCGGGAGTCTCGTAGGGCGAAAGAGCGACCTTGCCGACGAAGACTTCAAACTCAGGAATCACCAGGTTGGGTGGAACTCTCCCGGTGATGGCATAGGCGGTCGCGTGCGGCGGATGACAATGGACCGCAGCCTTCGCCTCCGGTACCGCTTTGTAGATCTCGAGATGAAGAAAGATCTCGCTGGTTCGGGGTCGCGTGCCGGCAATCTGGTTGCCCTCGAGATCGACCAGGGACAGGTCTTCCGGGGTGAGATCGAACTTGCTCACGAGCGTGGGTGTACAGATCACCTCGTTGGGGCCGATGCGATACGAGATGTTGCCGCCGTTGCCATCCACAAATTGGCGCATCCAGAGTTTGCGGCCGATGGCGCAGATCTCTTTTTTCACTGCTTCGGCTTCGGGCGTGTAGAAGAGCTTCGGATTTGGCGCGGGACGTCCCCCCGACGCCGGCACGCTTGCCAGCGCGGTATCGGCCTTGTCGGCACCAGGAGCAGGAGCAGAACAGGTTGCATGCGCAACAACGATGCCGTTGTGAGCCAGGAAGTCCCGCGCTGATGGCGTAACAATCGCGCCGGCTGCAACGTCGACGCGGCTCGCACCCGCTGCTTTGGCCGTCTCGGCATCGCGCATCGAGATCAGTCTCTTGCCTGTCAGATCGATACTCTTCGCTTCGTCTTTCAATTCCGCACCCCTGTTTTTCTCAACTGGCTTCTGTTGTCTCTAGCAATCGATCTTGTCCACGATCAGCGCGCAATACGCGTCCACGGGAACGGCAGTGGGCCAGAACGGATTGGACGCTTCTCGTCCCTCGGTGAAAGCCACTATCTGGCCCTCAGCCGCGCCAAGCTGGTCGACCGCGATCAGTGCTTTTCCCCCGCCTAGACCCGTCGCCGCGCGAAGATTCTCCATGGTCATCGGCTCTACGATCACAAGCGTCCGCCCGCGCAGCGCGTCGACCGCGAGGTTCAGCGTGACATGGCCACGCACAACGCCCAGTCTCATGCGACACCTCGAGCCCGCATCTGCACTGTGTCAACTAGCCCGGCGACCACCATCCGTGCCGGCGTGGTATTGCCGAGCTTCAGCCGGCAAATGTCCCCATCCGTGGAGACAATCACCGTAGTTCCTCGTGCCGCGCCGAACCAGTCGACGACTACGTTCGGCTCCGGCGCAAGGCTTCCGTCTGCTTCCACGCGCTGCACAATAAGGAACCGGCAGCCGCCCAATGTCGGATGCTTGGCTGCTGCGACCACCGTTCCTTCTGCGCGCGCAAGAAACATGGCTAGATGATCCTCAGGGCATTGCCTACGACGATTTGCCGCTCACGCGTGAACGTAAGCGGAGTGGTGATGCCTTCGCCTGTTGGAGTCGCAATGGTATGGCTGAAATACCCCGGTCCGCCTACTCCAAGCGACGCCGGCGAGGCGGCATTGTGAATAAACAAGGTTGTGTTCATCGCCTGCGCCATGCGTGTCGCCGTCGCTGCGTCGCGTGTATGAATGATCGCGGTGTGCCGATAGCCGTGCTCCGCCTTGACGGACGCGGCGATCGCAGCATCTACATCGCGAGCGCGCACCACAGGCACGAACGGCATCATCTGTTCCTCTACGACGAAAGGGTGATTCTCGGCTGTCTCCCCGAAGAGAAGCTCTGTTTCCTGCGGCACGCGCACGCCCGCGGCGGAGGCAAGCACTGCGACATCCTTACCGACCAGATCCTTCTTCACGTGGGCGCGAGCGCAACCGCCGCCATCGCCATCGAACGTGAATGCGGCCTTCGTCAACCGATCAATCGCTGGCGCGTCCAGTTGGTACGCTCCGGCTCGGCGCATCGCCTGAATGAAGGCGTCGGCCACGGAGGCAACAACGAACACTTCCTTCTCACCGATGCAGAGCAGGTTGTTATCGAATGCTGCGCCGGCAATGATGCACTTCGCTGCATTGTCGAGATCGGCGGTCTCGTCTACAACGACGGGAGGATTCCCGGGTCCGCCGGCAATCACGCGCTTGCCCGATTTCGCCGCCGCCTGTGCCACAGCGGCACCGCCGGTCACGCACAACAAGGCCACCTTGGGATGATTGAAGATCAGGTCCGCGGCTTCGATGCTTGGTTTCAGAATCGTGGTCAGTACATTAGCGACACCGACTTCGCGTTCGATCTCACGATTGAAGAGTTGCAGCGCATACTGCGCGACCTTTGTGCCCGATGGGTGTGGCCCGAAGACGGCCGTATTCCCTGCGGCCAGGATGTTGATCGCGTTCGAGGCCATCGTCGGAACTGAATGCGTCACCGGAAGCATCATGCCGATCACGCCCCATGGCGCGCGTTCGATGACGCACAAGCCGGACGTGTCGCTGCGCGCGTCGCTCCGCATGGCTTCCACGCCCAGCACAAAGCGCATGTTCGTGAGCTTCAGAATCTTGTGATCGAGGCGGCCCACTTTGGTCTCTGCCAACTCCATGCGGCCGAGTTCTTCGCGTCGATCCATACAGATGCGTCGAACGACGTCCACCATTCGGCCGCGCTCGGCGAGGCTCATCGCGCCAACTTTTTTTTGCGCTTCATAGGCTGCACTCACCGCCTCATCGACTGTCGCAAACACGCCATCCCGCAGATCCGCCGATGGAGCGTCTGAGCCGTGTGTAGAAGCGGGCCGCAAATCCGACCGCAGCCTGGCTATCACCTGGCGGGTAATCTCCGCAACGACCTGTTCTTGAATTGCCATCACGGCTTCTCCAACTGCGCCCCTTCGAGTTCAATGACATCGACGATGCCGACGATCACTGTATCGACGGGCGCGTCTTTCGTGGAGGGTGTCAGGCGCGCCGAGCTTCCCTGCGTGAACAGAACACACTCGCCTACCCCAGCCCCCACGCTGTCGACCGCGACGACCGAACTGCCGGAGCTCTGCAAACGGCCCTCTTTGGTGATGTAGGGCTGCACCAACAGCAGCTTCATGCCGCGGAACTTCTCGTTCTTCTGCGTGGAAACCACGTTTCCGATGATCTTCCCAATGAACATAGCGACTCACTGCAGGCAGGGCGCTTCGCCTGCCCGCCCCTGCTACTTGCTCACAACGGCGGCGACGGTTTCGTGCGGACGCGCAATTACGTGTACGCTCTTCACTTCGCCTGCTGCACGTGCTGCGGTTGCGCCGGCATCCACTGCTGCGCGGACTGAGCCAACATCTCCGCGCACATAGACCGAACAAAGTCCGCTGCCTACCTTCTTCCAGCCGACGAACTCTACGCTGGCCGCCTTCAGCATGGCGTCCGTTGCCTGCACCAAGGCAACCAGGCCCTTGGTTTCAATCATTCCAATTGCTTGACTGGCCATTCTTTCCTCCACAACTTTGCTACTTCAACATGCTGTCGACGAGCGCATCATGCGGCCGCGCGATCACGTGCGACGAAACCAGTTCGCCCACAGCCTTTGCGGCTGCCGAGCCTGCGTCGACGGCAGCGCGCACGCTGCCGATGTCGCCGCGCACGATCGCCGTTACAAATCCGCCGCCTATCTCCACGGTCTTCACGATCTCCACGCTGGCAGCCTTCACCATCGCGTCGCATCCCTCGACCAGTCCCACGAGACCTTTGGTTTCGATCATTCCAATTGCCTGGCTCATGCTTTCTCCTCCCCGCTCACTTGGCTGCCGCTTTTGCAGCGGGAGCTTTCTTCTCGCCCTGTACAAACGAGGGCAGTTCATTGTGGGGGCGTGAGATGACCTGCACGCTCACCACCTCGCCGACTCTGGATGCAGCTTCTGCACCGGTGTCGGTAGCCGCTTTCACCGCGGCCACGTCGCCCTCCACAAAGGCAGTCACCAGTCCCGCGCCGACTGTCTGCCAGCCTGCGAAGGTTACATTTGCGGACTTGAGCATGGCATCGGTCGCCTCAAACAAGGCCACCAATCCTTTAGTCTCGATCATTCCAAGCGCCTGATTCATCGCTTCCTCTCTTCTTCGTGATTACTTGAACAGCTCCACATCTTTGGCTCTATGCAGACCGCACGCATTCGCCTCATCGGTATCCATGTGAACGTTGAGGCGAGATGTGGGATCGATGCGGACGTGCACGTTGTTAAAAGTGATGCCGGCTTCCCCACCGACGCGCAGTTTCATGCGATCGCCTTTGGCTACGCCGAAGTAGGCAGCTTCGGTGGGATTCATGTGGACGTGAATGGCGGCACGAATGACGCCCTGCTTCAGTTCCACGACTCCCTTTGGTCCGATGATGATCGCACCCGCTGTACCCTCGATGTCGCCAGACAAGCGGACCGGGATCTCGGTAATCCCGAGCATGATAGCGTCGGTAAACGCCAGCTCGACCTGGGACGCCTTGCGCATGGGGCCGAGGATGCGCAGATTCGAAATCAGCCTGCCGCGAGGCCCGACAATCGTTACGGTCTCCTTGGCCGCGAAGTTGCCTTCCTGATAGAGGGGGCGGTCGAAGGTGAGCTCCGATCCGGGTCCGAAGAGAACATCCATGTCTGCGCGGCACACGTGCATGTGCCTTGACGACGTTTGCACCTTAAGTACGGGAGAGGCTCCCTTTCCATGGCTCAGGTACTCGAGCGCGACCTGACGGACGATCTGTTCCACTGTCGATCTGTCGATCACCGAAGTGCTCATTGGCAATCCCAACTATTTCATCGCGCCGCTGAGTGTGCTGGACACCAGGGCGGCTGTTTCCCGAGCAACGATCAGTTCCTCGTTGGCCGGAATGATGAAGACCTTCACATGGGAGCTATCCGACGAGATTATCCCCGCCTTTGCTCCGAGATTGCGCGTTGCATCGAGCTCGATTCCCAACTCATCGAGACCCTCGAGAACCGCTCTGCGGATGAAGTCACTGTTCTCACCGATTCCACCGGAGAACGTGATCACATCGACTCCGCCTAACTCGAGCAGGAACGCCCCAACATAGTGCCGAATCGAGCGGACGAATACCGCAAGTGCGAGTCTCGAACGTTCGTCGCCGGCCGCCGACGCAGCGAGAAGGTCGCGAATGTCGCCGCTTCGCCCGCTGATTCCCGCTAGTCCAGCACGTTTTCCCAAAAGCGCGGCCATCTCGTCGGGACCGACCCCGAGCCTGCGCATCATGTCCAGGACAGCAAACACATCGATGTCACCAACGCGGTTGTTCTGCGGCAGGCCAGACTGCGGTGAAGCACCCATGCTCACGTCGATGCCCACCCCGTCCCGAAACGCGGCGACACTTGAACTGCCGCCCAGGTGACAGGAGATGTGACGCAGCGTGGTCCTTCCCAACAGCGCCTGGATGTTCTCGCTTGCCGCGCGGTGACTCGCCCCGTGGAATCCGTAACGACGAATTCCATATTCCGTACGCCACTCATAGGGCACTGCGTAGGTCGTGGCTGCTTCGTCCATGGCTCGCCACGTTCCCGTCTCGACCACGGCGACAAGCGGGACTCCAGGCAGCGCGGTACGGAATGCCTCGATGGCTTCGATGTAGGGTGGATTGTGCGCCGGCGCCAGAAATGAGAACTCTCGAAGAGCATCGAGGAAAGCATCGTCGATGATCTGCGGAGCCGCGTGGCTTCCGGCATGAACCGCCTTGAACCCGACTGCATCGATGTCGGACAAGCTCCGCAGCGGCTTGCCTTCACCGCAGATCGCGCCGAAACAGTTGCGGATCGCGTCGACGTAGTTCGCACATTCTCCGCCCTGACCGATGCGCTCGACACGCCCCTCGGCGATCACCTGCTCCGAGGGCATTTCGAGGACCCTGAACTTGAACGACGTGCTGCCAATGTTCGGGATTAAGCACTTCATTGGATAACTCTTGATTGAAACTGAATTATATTATACTATGTCAATCAAAGTCAATCATAAACTGATTGATTTTGGACAGTTCTGCTCCAAATAGCACAGTAGAGCGCGAGCATAACGGTCGAAGGGCATCGTATGTCGATCGAACGCATCGATGAGCTGGGAATCGTGGGCGCCGGCGGGGGTGGTTTCCCGGCAGCGGTGAAATTCAAGACCAGCGTGTCCACGGTCATCGCCAATGCGGCGGAGTGTGAACCTCTGCTGCACAAGGACAAGGAACTTCTTCACCAGCAATTCGAGCCGTTCCTGCGCGGACTGATCGAAACGATCAACATCGTCGGCGCCAGCCAGGGCGTGATCGGGATCAAGGATAAGTATCACGATCTCATCGATGAGATCCGTGCGAAGATTCCGCCTCGGGTGAGTGTGGTCGCATTGCCCGATGTCTATCCGGCCGGCGACGAATTCATCCTCGTGCACATGGTGACTGGTCGCGTGATTCCTCCGGGCGGATTGCCGAAAGATGTCGATGTCGTCGTGTCGAATGTCGAGACGCTGATGAACATCGGCCTCGATCGCCCCGTAACGCACAAATACCTCACAGTGGCGGGAGCTGTGAACAGTCCGGTCACGCTGCGTGTGCCGATTGGCGTATCCATCGGCGAAGTCATCCAAGCAGCGGGCGGAGCAACGGTCGATGCTGTCGGCGTGCTCCTGGGCGGAGTGATGATGGCGCGGCCCGCAGTCAATCTCGAAGAGCCGGTGACGAAGACGACCGGCGGCATCGTCGTTCTACCGGCGAAGCACAAGTTGATTCAGCGGCACAATGCGCCCGCCATCCAGATTCGCCGCATCGGGCGCTCGGCCTGCGATCAGTGCCGCTTCTGCACCGAGTTCTGCCCGCGGTTCCTGCTCGGCCATCCCATCGAGCCGCACCGGGCCATGCAGTCCCTGGGGTTCGACGGCGGTCAGGACGCGATGGTGGCCACGCTCTATTGCTGCGAGTGCAATCTGTGCACGATGTATGCCTGCCCGGAAGATCTCGATCCAAAGAATATTTGCGTGATGGCGAAGCCTCTGGCACGTGAGCGCGGTCTCGTTTTCAAGGGAAAACCGGAATCGATTGTGCCGCACCCCATGGCGGAGTTTCGTCGTGTGCCGATGCGGAGGTTGATCGCACGCCTCGGCCTGAGCGATTTCAACAACGTCGGTCCGCTGGTCGATCACGCCTTCGCGCCGCGTCAAGTGAGACTTCCGCTGAAACAGCACGCCGGCGCTCCAGCCATTGCGGTTGTCCAAAGTGGAGATTATGTCCGCGCTGGACAACTCATCGCAGAGCCGGGTCAAGGAAAGCTGGGAGCACGCATCCATGCCAGCATCGACGGCATCGTCGCCGTCGAACCCTACGCAGTAGTGATTCGAGCCCAGGCATAGAAGGAGGAAGAACGTGACTGAAGTGAGTTCTATCGGGCTCATCGAGCTCTCCAGCGTAGCGGTCGGCTATCTCGTGCAGGACGTCATGCTCAAGGCCGGCTCAGTGCAACTGCTCCTTGCACGCACCATCTGCTCGGGGAAATACCTCATCGTAGTTGCCGGCGATGTGACATCGGTAAATGCTGCCGTGCTTGCTGGAGCTGCCGCGGCAGGCCCGTCTCTCATCGAGCGAAGACAGATCACTCGCATTCATCCCGCGGTGCTTGAAGCCATCTCCAATGCCGTCGATATCGACCCGGCACAGATGCGTGCCCTGGGCGTGGTCGAAACGTTCTCCGCGGCCAGCATCATCGAGGTCGCCGACGCCGCGATCAAAGCGGCGAACGTAGCACTCCTGCGCGTCCATCTGGCCATGGCTCTCGGCGGCAAAGGCTTTGTGCTGATGGCGGGCGAAGTTTCGAGCGTACAGGAGGCGGTGGCTGTCGGAAGTCGGGTGGCCGCCGAGGAGGGCATGCTGGTGGGAAAGGGTGTCATTCCCGCGCCCTCTCCCGAGCTGTTTCGAGACTATATCTGAGGGCTCGGCCGAGCCCAGTCCCCTGCCCCTACCGTCCCAGGGGCTATGGTCCGTCGGCATCTAGGCACAGCACGGCGCGATTTTTCCACTGGATGCCGACCTACTAATTCAAAAGGGAACTTTTTTCGCTTCCGAATTGTCGGGGTTTCCTGCTACATTGCTCTGCGCACTGTTCAGCTCAGTTATTCGGTCCCGAATCGACCACAGCGACAAGCAGCTGGTCACCGGGAGACTCGATAACCGAGCGATCAAGCCTTGTTTGAACCAGCAGAATTCGCGCTCTCCATTCGCGAAAGGAGAAGTAATGAATCGCCAGACCCTGAAACAGACCTTCAGATTGGCTGCGACTTTCCTGTTTGCGGCCGCGGTTGCCGCCAGCGCGCAGGATAAGTCTCCGTCCGATTCGCTGAAAAGTGGTTTCCAGAATCCACCGCAGAGCGCGCGTCCCCGCGTGTGGTGGCACTGGATGAATGGAAACATCACCAAGGAAGGCATCAAGCTGGATCTGGACTGGATGCATCGGGCCGGCCTGGCAGGCTTCCAAAACTTTGATGCGGCGCTACAGACTCCGCAGGTGGTCGATCATCGGCTGGCGTACATGACTCCAGAGTGGAAGGACGCCTTCAAATATGCAATTACAGTTGGCGATCAGTACGGAATGGAGATGGCCATCGCGGGGTCGCCCGGATGGAGCGAGAGCGGCGGTCCCTGGGTTCCTGGACCTGAAGGGATGAAGAAGTATGTCTGGAGCGAGACGACGTTAGAAGGTGGAAAGCCCTTCTCGGGAGTACTCAAGCATCCGCCCACACGCACAGGCGCCTTTCAGAACATCGGGATTCAGGATGCCCTGGGCTCGCCGAATGAACACAAAATCCCCGAGTTCTATGCGGACGCGGCGGTCTTCGCCTACAAGAGAGCTACGAGCGATGTCTCGGTCGAATCCTTAAACGCCAAGATCACTTCCAACGGCGGTTCGTTCGACCCAGCAGTTCTCTCAGATGGCGACCTTGACAAGACGACACAGGTGCCGATTCCCGCTGTGAACGAAATCTCCTGGATTCAATACGAGTTCCCCCAACCGGTGTCCATCCGTTCGATCACATTCGTGATGAAGGGCTTCAGCTGGATCCAAGCCCTGGTGGCACAGCTTTCTAATCCTGAGATGAATCTGGAAGCGAGCGATGATGGGCAGACCTTCCGATTGGTTACGAAGCTCGAAGGCAGCGAGGCGCCGGAGCACACGATCTCGTTTGAGCCTGTAACCGCAAAGTACTTCCGCGTCACGTTCAAGCGAACACCGCCGCCGCCTATGCCCGATTGGGCCTCTGGAATCGATCCGTCGTCTTTCGGGATCCAATTGCCTCCGAAGCCGACAGGTTACGAAGTGGCAGAGCTCGTCCTTCATCCTGGCGCACGTGTGGACCATTTTGAAGACAAAGCCGCGTTTGTGCCGGCACCGGATCTGTATCACTTTGCAACGCCATCGGTGGGGGCAGCGGACGCGATCGCGAAGTCTAATGTCGTCGATCTGACTTCGAAAATGGGCTCAGACGGCCACCTCGATTGGACACCACCCCCAGGCGACTGGGTCGTCGTCCGCCTTGGCTACTCGCTGCTCGGGATCACGAACCATCCCGCAACTCCCGAAGCCACCGGTCTTGAAGTCGACAAGCTCGATCACCGGTACGTCAAGAACTACTTCGAGAAGTATCTCGAGAGCTACAAGGAAACAGTCGGTCCCGAGCTCATGGGCAAGAAGGGTATTCAATACGTCATCAACGACAGCTGGGAGGCCGGCTCGCAGAACTGGACCGACAACATGATCGCAGATTTCAAAAAGCTGCGCGGTTACGACCCAACTCCCTGGTTGCCTGTACTCACCGGTCAGGTTGTGGAGAGCGCCGAGGCAAGCGATCGCTTCCTTTGGGATTTCCGCAAGACGATCGCCGACCTCATCGCCAACGAGCACTATGCTCAGCTCGAAGACACCCTGCACGAATGGCACATGGGACACTACGGCGAATCGCATGAATCGGGTCGTGCCTTCGTGGCCGACGGCATGGAAGTGAAAAAATTCAACGAAGTTCCGATGAGCGCAATGTGGACGCAGACGCCGGGTGTCAACAAGGTGCAGTATGGCTACAACGCCGACGATCGCGAATCGGCTTCGGTAGCTCACATTTACGGCCAGAACCTTGCGGCGGCCGAGTCGATGACCGCGGCAGCAGCGCCGTGGGCCTGGTCTCCCGCCACACTGAAGCCCACCGCCGACCAGGAATTCCTGAACGGCATCAACCGGTTTGTCATCCATGAATCGGCACACCAACCATTAGTCGGCAAAGCGCCGGGCATGACGCTCGGGCCGTTCGGTCAGTGGTTCAATCGAAATGAAACCTGGGCAGACCAGGCCAATGTTTGGATCGATTACCTGGCCCGCACCAGCTTCCTTCTGCAGCAGGGCAAGTTCGGAGCCGACCTGATTTACTTCTACGGCGAAGACTCCAACTTGACGGCGATCTTCGACAAAGCATCTCCTAATGTTCCGGCGGGATTCGGCTTCGACTACGTCAACGCCGATGCGCTCATTCATGAACTGCACGTAGTGAACGGACGGCTCGAGACTAAGGGTGGCATGAGCTATCGACTGCTGGGACTCGATCCCTACAGCCAACATATGTCCCTGCCGGTGCTGCGCGCGATTCACAAATTAGTGGAAGACGGCGCCTCAGTGGCCGGACCAAAGCCAAACGACGACCCAAGTCTTGCGGATGACAGCGCCGAGTTCCACAAGCTGAACAATGAGCTCTTCGGGGACGGGTCAGGGGTCCACAAGGTTGGCAAGGGAACCGTCTATGCCGGCCAAAACATCGGAGATGTCTTCCAGACCCTGAGCGTCGCGCCGGACTTCGACTACACAAAGCCCGAGAGCGACACCCACCTCGAGTTTGTCCACCGCAGGCTCGCGGACGGCGACCTCTACTTCGTTGATAACCGCGGCGACGACGGGCACAAGGTAGATGCGACCTTCCGTGTGTCGGGCAAGGAACCCGAACTTTGGCATCCGGAGACAGGCAAGGTGGAGCCGGCAAGCTTCAAAATTGAGGGAGGGCGCACGACCGTTCCTCTCAACCTTGAGCCGTGGGGGAGCGTGTTCGTCGTCTTCCGAAAGACGACAACGCTAACCAGCCACAACTTAACCGCAGGGGAGAAGAAGGAACTCGCAACGCTCGACGGTTCATGGAAGGTCAGCTTCCAGAGCGGTCGCGGCGCACCGGATTCCATCACTCTGGACCAGCTGGCCTCGTGGAGCGAGAACTCCGATCCAGGTGTGAAGTACTTCTCAGGTGTCGGCACCTATACCAAGACCTTCAATACACCCGCGCGTCTGGCCAAAGATGCTCAGGTGTGGATCGATCTGGGTGACGTGAAGAATCTGGCCGAAGTGTCGGTCAATGGGAAGACACTGGGGACTGTCTGGCACGCACCGTATCGTGTCAACATCACATCAGCTCTCAAGCCGGGCGCGAATGAGCTGATGGTGAAGGTGACCAATGCCTGGGTCAACCGGCTGA
The DNA here is from genome assembly GCA_963778705.1 of uncultured Acidobacteriaceae bacterium. Taxonomy (GTDB): domain Bacteria; phylum Acidobacteriota; class Terriglobia; order Terriglobales; family Acidobacteriaceae; genus Telmatobacter. The sequence goes on along the minus strand of CAVZVM010000005.1, from coordinate 158,351 downwards.
TCGGCGATGAGCAACCTGGAGCAACGCGCTACACGTTCGCCGATGTGAAGCCGTACCGGGCGAACTCGCCTTTGCTCGCCTCAGGCCTGTTGGGCCCGGTGAGCGTGTACTCGATCACCAAGTAGCAGCGCAAAACTAATCCGCCAGGCATTTCCCTTTCAGGATGTGCCTGGCTTTTTTCTTGTTTCGAGAACTGGGAGGACCCTGTGGCAAACGAGTCTGAAGCCAAATCGACAAGCGGTAACGCGCCCAAACGCTACGCATTCATGCTGCGTCTTCGCCCCGGAGCTGAAGAAGCCTATGAGGCTGCACATCGCGCCGTGTGGCCTGAGATGCTGGCGCTCCTGAAGAGCGCGGGCATCAGTGAGTACTCCATCTATCGCCGGGATGATTTGTTGATCCTTGCTCTGCGGGCCGAGGATTTTGAGGCAACCTGGCGCCAGATCGACAACCATCCGGTCAATCTGCGCTGGCAGGCTGCGATGGCGCCCTACTTTGCCTCAGTCGAAGGATTGCGCCCCGGAGAACGATTCGCCATGCTTGAAGAAGTTTTCTACTTGCCCTAGCGCTTCCCTGTGCCGATCACTTGCTTTCGGAGTTGCCGTTGAGCGTCTCCGGCGTGACCACCTTGTGGCGGACATAGTTAAACGGAGGCACAGCGTAGCCACGCAACATCGAAATCCCCAGTTGGATCAAGCGTGGACCATAGGTCTCCGCTTCGTGCGAGATGCTGCCGATGAGCGCGCTCTGCCCTGAGCGCATCTCTTCGAGCGCGTCTGGAATACAATCCTGCCCCACCACAGCGATATCGTGCTCCCGGCCGAACTGCCGTGCGGCATCGAGTACGCCCAAGGCGCTTGAATCGGTGGCCGCGGCCACCAGGATGCGCTGGCTCCCTGGATTGTTTTGCAGGAACTCGCCGACGGCCAGACGGCTTGGATTCCGCGATCCGCGTCCGTCGATCTGGACGAAACATTCCGGCCGCAGGCTCTTCAGCCGCTGCTTCACGGCTTCAAACGCGCCGGTGATGCGGCTCTGCACGAAGCTGCCCGCTTCGTTAAAGCCCACCCCGAGAACCCAGTCCACATTCCCCTTCCACTTTCGTTGCGCATGCTGGGCAAGCAAAGTCCCGGCTTCAAGGCCACACTCGAAGTTATCGACGCCGAAGTAGGTCGCACTCGGATGGGGAACATCGATGGCGATGACAGGAATGTCGGCCTTTTTGAAGATGTTCGCGACGCGCGGCCCTACCGACTCTTCGGCCTGGAATTCGAGCACAAGATCCACATGCTTTTCGGCGAACTCGAGTGCGTTGCGCACCGCAGTTTCCGTATCGAAACAGTTATCGAGCAAGAGGAGTTCGATCCCCGCAGCGGCTGCGGCGGCCGTCACGCTGCGCGATACAGCCTGAGAGAAGGGGAGATCGGCACTCTGCACCGCGAAGCCAAAGCAAAGACGGCGCGGTCTCGCAACCAGCCGGTATTGACCATTCTGCGTATGAGCAACGTAGCCTCGATGTACAAGTGTCTTGAGGATGCGATAGACACTTGTTTTGGAGATGTTGGTCTTTTTGTAGACGTCCTCGAGACTAATAGGCCCGTGGATCTGCTCGAGCAGTTCCAGCACGTCCAGTCCCTTGGAGAGAATCGGGATCAGGTAGAGACGCTTGATTTTGGCTTTCGGCAACTGGAGCTCCTGCGCACAGAGTTTCAATAGTGAAATCGCATAGAGACAGCATACAACCTCCCCGCGGCGGGGGATGCTCACTCATTGCCTTAGCCTCGCTTGCTCAACACCTCAGTTTCATATTTACGGACGGTGTTCAACCACGCGCCGCCGTGTGGAACATTCTTGGTGACGCAGTAGTACTCCCACACCGCCGGCCACGGCAGCGACTTGGCTTCTTCCATCATTGCCAGCCGCGCAGTGTAGTCGAATCGGCACTCCGCCTTCAAGAGAGCGTCTCGAGGTTCAAGGAGCGCAAACAGCAGAGCTTTGCGAAAATTCCTCGTGCCAATCACCCAGGCAGCCACGCGATTGATACTGGCGTCGAAGTAGTCGAGTCCGATGTTGACCTTTTTCAATCCATTCGAGCGAACGATTTCCTGCGCGATGGCGACGGTCGCATCATCGAACAAGACGACATGATCGCTATCCCATCGCACCGGCCGCGAAACGTGAAGGAGAATCTCATCCAGGAAACAAAGGCAAGTTGAAATTTTGTCGGCCACGTTTTCGGTGGGATGGAAATGCCCGGCGTCGAGGCAGAGCAACGTCTTGCGCGTCGCCGCATACGCCATATAAAACTCGTTGGTGCCTACCGTGCAACTCTCAGCGCCAATCCCGAACAGCTTCCCTTCAACCGCAACCTTGTGGTGCTTTCCTTTGACTGCTTCCATGATCGCGTCCAGAGACGCAATCAGCCGCTGGCGCGGGGCGAGCCGGGTGGCCGGCGTGTCCTTGTAGCCATCGGGCACCCAGATGTCCATGACAGCGGGACTCTTCAACTGCTGGCCCATATACTCACTGATTTTGCGGCTGGCGATGCAGTGATCGATCCAGAACTTTCTGGTCGCATCATCCGGATGGCTCAAAGTGAGGTTCTGTGCGCTCTTGGGGTGAGAGAAACAGGTGGGGTTGAAGTCCAGCCCGAGACTGTGTTTCTTTGCCCAATCGACCCAACCCTTGAAGTGACGCGGCTCGATCTGGTCGCGCTCAACCGGCTTATCGGTTTCCAGATAGATCGCATGCAAATTGACCCGCTTCGGTCCCGGAATCAGCGACAGCGCCAGTTCCAGGTCCGACCGCAACTCCTCGACACTGCGCGCGCGTCCCGGATAATTGCCGGTCGTCTGGATGCCACCTGTGAGGCTGGCATCCGCGCTTTCAAATCCAAGGACGTCGTCCCCTTGCCAGCACTGGATTGAAATGGGTACCTCGTCCAACTGCTGCAACACCCGGGCAGTGTCGACGCCGAGCTCCGCGAAGCGCTCCTGGGCAACGGCATACGCTGCTTCAATCCTTTTTTCCATTACGCGCATGGCTCTCCTTTCGTTTCCTTGGCGGCAAGCAATCCATCGAAGCAATCGAGTGCACGCCTGGGCACAATAGCCCGGGGCTGGTATTCATGGATCTCAAACGAGGAACAGATCAGCGCCCGCGCCTCACTCAAATTCTCGAGTACACCGAGCGCAATCATCTGTGCGCTCAAATTGCCGAGCGCCGAGGCTTCTACAGGACCGGCTATAACCGGCAAACCGCAGGCATCGGCACAGAGTTGGTTCAAGAGACGATTCTGGGAGCCGCCGCCCACAATGCGAATCCGGCTGAGCTTGCGCCGACGCAGAGCCTCGAGCTCCTCCTTCACGTTTCTATAGGACAGAGCCAGGCTGTCGAACACGCAACGGGCTATCTGAACCGCGGTTTCAGGAACAGGCTGGTCAGATCCACCGCAGTAGGCGCGGATCGACTCGGTCATCGAAGCTGGATTGAGAAACTCCGGGTCATTCACATCGATAATGGAGCGCCATGGCTCGGCATCTCCTGCTTTATCGACCAGCGTGCCAACATCCGAGATCTTCAGCTCTTCGCACACGCGCTGAATGGGCCAAAGACCCATGATGTTCTTCAAAACCCGGAAGCGTCGTTCGAGCCCACCTTCATTGGTGAAGTTCATACGCAAGGCATCCTGGGTGGCAATGGGTGTCAGGCTTTCGACGCCCATCAACGACCAGGTCCCCGAGCTGATGTACGCTTCGTCCGCGTTTTCAAGAGGCGTCCCAGCGACAGCCGAACCGGTATCGTGGGTTGCGGGAGCGATAACCTTCAACCCGAGGGCCGCTCCGGTACCATCGCCAAGCACCGTCCCGGCCGGAACCGGCGTCTGCATCAGAGAGCGCTTCAGCCCGATTGCATCCATCAGCACCGGATCCCACGCGCCGTTCAGGCCGCACATCTGGGTTGTGGTCGCGTTGGTGTATTCGTTGGAGAGGACGCCCGACAACCGAAAGTGCAGATAGTCAGGGATCATGAGAAAGTGCCGGGCGGTGCCGATCCACTCCGGATTTCGGTCAACACACGCGGCGAGTTGATACAGGGTATTGAAGGTCAGAAACTGGATCCCCGTCCTGCGATAGATCTCCTCGGGTGGAATGCGCTGCTGGACGCGCTCCATGACTCCCTCGGTACGCTTATCGCGATAGCAGACCGGTGCTCCCACGAGGCCGAGAGCCTCGTCGAGAAGGACGTAATCCACTCCCCAGCTGTCGACGCCTATGCTCGCCGGCGTCCCCATTGCGCGGGCGTCGGCAATGTGCCGTTCGACTTGGCTGAGTATCTCGTCTGTTCCCCAGCACTGATAGCCATATCTCGCGTCGATTCTCGTGGGAGTGCGGAAACGCCCAACTTCTTTCAGGCTCCAGCGGCCGTCGGAGATTCGGCCAAGCACGAGCCTTCCGCTTCCGGCGCCGAGATCAATCGCCAGGCATGTAGTTTCCGGTATTTTGACTCGATCTGCCGGAGGCATTCCGTCTAGCACCTTCTGAAATTGAGCGCAGCCATCATAGCGGACGGGAACATCAAAAAGCAAATAGGTCCTCTATTGAAATTTTGGCTTCCCGTGTGTGTACCGAGCCGCCAGCTATAGATTCGCGAGCGAATCTGCCCTCGTGCAGATTCTCGAGACTAGGAACGTATGTGTACGAGCTGCCGAGTGAAGTCTGGCATACTGGCCCGAGACGTCCCTTTGGCGCTCAAGCGATGGCCACACGAGTTTTTTCCTCTCGAGCCGCTGCAAGCAGATTCCTGCTTCCGTTTGTCTATGCGGTCGCGCTTTCTGGATGTGCGGGTGGAAACGGAACCTTCTTACAAATCCCAATTTCAGTGTATCTTCCGATTTCGACGGTCAATCTCACCCAGGGAGCCGCATCAATCACGATCCCGATCCAGATCGGTTCCCCAAGCGAGACCGCTCAGGTCTCAGTCGCCGGATTGCCGGCTGGGATTCAGGTAAAGTATGCGTCGACTGACACTAACCCTTCCGGATCGCTGACCTTTACGGCCAATGAGTCGGCGATGACCGGCAACTTCATGCCTACCGTCACCGTAAATTCGGCTGGCCTGACAGCGTCCACCGGCTTCACTTTGGTCGTGAAATCGCCCTGACCGATCGCTATCTCAGGAAGGCCTCGGTTAGGCCGCCGTCCACGGGAATCAGGTGCCCTGAGGTGCAGCGAGCCTGGGTTCCTGCGAGAAACAAAATCGCCTTGGCGCAGTCCGCGGGGTCAATCGGCTTGCGGGTGAGGGTGCGCTGGGCGTAGAAATTCGCCAGTACGCCGCGCAGCTCTTCGTCGGTCATGCTCTCTTCAAATTCGAGGTTGTATTTCCTGAGGGAGGCGATCACCCGGTCCCGTGGAAACATGGTCGAACCTTTCACGACGGTTGCAGGGCAGATTCCGTTCACACGGACCTTGGGCGCCATCGAAATCGCAAACTCCCTTACCAGGTGGCTGAGCGCTGCCTTGCTCACGTCATACGCCTCGCTGCCACGCTTTGGTACCACGGCGTTGGCGCTGCTGGTCAGCACCACCGATGCATCGAGATCTTGATCGGTCAGAATGCAGGCGACCTCGTCCAACAACAGATAGTTCGCGGTCACATTGACCTCGAGCGTCGTTGCCCACTGCTCGTCGGAGATCAGACCAGTCGGCGAGGACGGAAACAAGGCAGCCGTATTCACAAGAATGTCGAGGCCGCCATAGGTCTGAATCACTTTTTCGACTGCTGCACGAATCGAGGTGCGATTACGAATGTCGATCCCGGCCGAGACCGCGCTCTCTTTGCCCGCAACAGCCCGGGCCTCCTCCGCCACGTGTTCTGCCGCTTCCATGGCGCGATCTGCCACGACAACATGCGCGCCCCGCTCCGCGGCGATCCGCACGACTTCTCGTCCGATGCCGCTGCCACCGCCGACGATCAGGGCGATCTGGCGGCTTAGTTCCTTCTCGGGCGGCTGGCGACGCAGTTTTGCCTCTTCGAGAGCCCAATACTCGATACGAAACGCCTCGCGCGTAGGCAAAGCCACATAATTGTCGTGGACCTGGAACATCTCGGTGCTGGCAGCCGGGCCAGCTTGCGGAAGTACGGCCGGAGGTTTGCTGCCTCCACCCAATCCCGCCGCACCTTGCATGACGTGAATCGCATTCACATAAAATTCCCCGGTGATGCGCGACTCCGCCTTGTTTTTGCCGAAGCTGAACTGTCCGACACCCGGAATCTGCACCACGGTTGGATTCGGATCGCGCAATGCGGGCGACGCCGCATCCGCGTACTTGTTGTAGTACTCGGCATACTCCTTGCGGTAGGTCACGAGAGCTTTGTCGATCACGGTTCGCAGCGTGCCCACATCACCCGCCGGATCCCAATCGACATAGAGCGGACGCACCTTCGTGCGCAGAAAGTGATCCGGGCAGCTGGTGCCAAGAAACGCCAGTCGCTTCGCGTCCTTTGCATTCGCAAACTCAAGTACTTCAGGCAGACTGCTGTAGGTGCCAATCAGCCTGCGCTGGGCCGAGACTCTTCCGCGAAGATACGGAAATATCGTTGTCGCGACTTCTTTTGCGTCGGTACGTGTGGAGTAACGCGCTCCACCGAAGATCGTGCTGCTCCGCTTCTGGACGTGCTCCAGCACAAACTGGCCAAGCTGGTCGATGATGGTAATGGTGTTCAGATAGCATTCGCGTTGCGTATCGCCCCAGGTGAAGAGACCATGACCACCCAGCACAATCCCGTCGCATCCCGAGTTGGCCGCAACGGCCCTCTTCAACATCAGGCCTAGTTCAAAGCCTGGACGCTGCCACGGCACCCAGATCATGCGGTGGCTGAAACGTGCATTGAATTCGGCAAGCTTTTCTATCCCATTGGCACTCGCCGCCAGCGCAATACCCCAATCCGGATGAAGATGATCCACGTGATCGAAGGGCAAAAAACCGTGCAGCGGCGTATCGATCGATGCAGCCACTGGATTCAGGCCAAAGGTGCAAAGAGGGTACATCCCGGCCATCTCATCTTCGTGCTCGGCGCCGCGGTAGATTTGCTCCAGCGCGAGCAGCTTCTCGAGGTAGAGCGTGGCGAATCCGGTGCGCTTGATACTGCCGAGATCCCCGCCACTTCCCTTCACCCACAAGACCGTGCGGTCACTCCCATCCAGCGGATCGCGCTGCACAACCTTGGAGCTGGTGTTGCCGCCGCCAAAGTTGGTAATGCGCAGGTCGGCCCCCAGCAAGTTGGAGCGATAGCGCAGGAGTTCAGGCTCGTCCAGTTGGCTCGCGATTTTTTCGTCCCAAAGATCGGCCAGATAGGCCAGTGCTGTAGCAGTCTCGTTCATAGGGAAGCTCTCCGAGTTGAGGATGCCGGGGAAAGTGCGGAATTGCGGCAATTGTTAAGCGGGGAAGCCCCTCAACTGCGCGCATCCAGAATAATGCAATTGAGCAACTATTTCAATACAAACATCGCCAACTTATCGATCCGATGAGCACCCGCGCGACCGGTTCGCCGTCTCGTTTCCGTACAGACTGATTCTCCACGATGACTCTCTGAAATTGACAGCCTCGATTGAGGACACTAGTGTTCTTTCCACTCATGTCGCAGATTCGCCTGAATCATACCAACGCCATTCGCCTTAGCCAACTCGGTTCGGTTTGCCTGATCCTCGGAGCTTCGCTGCTCTCGCCCGCGCAGTCCTCCCAGACGACTTCTCCGTCAGCTTCCCCGGACGTGGTCGCGGACATCCCTGTGAACTACGACGAAGCGAAGGTCGGTACGTATTCCTTGCCCGACGCACTCACCCTCAACAACGGAAAGCGCGTCAAAGACGCACGAACTTGGTGGAGCAAGCGGCGTCCTGAAATTGTGTCGCTGTTCGAGACTCAGCAATTTGGAAGAGCACCGGCCCGGCCCGCAGGGGAGAGCTTTGAGGTTTTCGATCCGCGAACACCGGCTCTCGACAACAAGGCCATCCGCAAGCAGGTCCGAATCTATCTGACCAACGACAAAGCCGGGCCCAGCATTCAATTGCTCCTCTATCTGCCGAGAGCCAGGAAGACTCCTGCACCGGTGCTTCTGAATATCAATTTCACTGCCGCGCAGGGTGCAGTCGACGATCCCGGAATCAAGCCGGAGACCGTGTGGGATTCAAAGACCAACGCGCGAGTCTCCCCTCCGAGCTTTCGCTTCGGACATCTCGATGTGATGCCGTTGCTTGAAGCGGGCATCGGAGTTGCGACGTTTTACTACGGTGATGTGGATCCGGATTATGCGGAAGGTTTCTCCAACGGCATTCGAGCACGGTATCTGCGGGCTGGGCAGACCGAGCGCGACCCCCAAGACTGGGGTTCAATCGCTGCTTGGGCGTGGGGCATGAGCCGGGTCGAAGACTACTTTGAGACGGACCACGACATCGATGCGCATCGCGTTGCCATTCACGGCATCTCACGGCTGGGCAAAACGGTGATGTGGGCGGGAGCCTTCGATGAGCGCTTTGCAGCCGTCATCGCCAGTTGCTCTGGAGAAGGCGGCGCAGCATTGAGTCACCGCAACTATGGAGAAACGATCGCCCACCTGACTGCTCCTTCGCGCTATCCCTATCAGTTTGCGGAGAACTATGGGACATACGCAGGCTTTCCAGATAAGGCGCCGATGGACGCAAATCTGCTGGTTGCGCTGATTGCCCCTCGGCCTCTGTTGCTGCAGACTGGCAGCACGGATAAGTGGTCCGATCCAAAAGGAGAGTTTCTCGCCGAGGTCGCAGCCGGTCCGGTCTATCGTTTGCTGGGGAAACAGGACCTCGGCACCGATGTTTGGCCGCCCGCGGGACAGCTGCTATTGCACGATCTCAGCTATTTCATGCATGAGGGCGGCCACGGTATGGTTCCTTCGGACTGGAATGTCCTCGTCGAATTCCTGAAGACATACCTGCACCCGGAGCAATAGTCTCGGCTGGACTTCGATCGCTCTCGCTCGATTCCCCGGTTGTCTTTGAGCTCGCTGTGACGTTGGCGATGGCCTATGCAGATTTGGCTTCATGGCGAAGCACCCTTGCGATTCCCCTCTGCTGCGAACGGGCGAGATCGAACAATCGTGATTTGGAACACAGCCAGTGGAATTCACGAGGTTAGAAAGTGAGTCATCACGCAGGGCCTATCTGCTATTCAACATTTGGACCTAAACCAGGAGCTTGACCATGGATGCCTCGACGATCAGAGTGCTCGCCATCAATGGCAGCGCGAACAGGGGTGACGAAACAGCCACTCTCTTAAGGCACGTACTTGGGGAGATCGAGCTAGAGGGCTTTCGCACGGAACTGATTGAACTGAGCAGTGAGCAGATCCATGACTGTCTGGCCTGCCAAGAATGCTCATCGGCCAGAAACGGTCGGTGCAGACAAGGCGACGATACAGGAAATGCACTCCTTCAGAAGATGGCTGAGGCAGACGGCATACTCCTGGGGTCGCCGGCTCAAACCCAAGGTGTAGGGCGAGAGATGAAAGCTCTGCTCGATCGCGCCTGCATGGTTGCGAAAGCAAACGGCATGATCCTCCGCCACAAGGTTGGCGCATCCGTGGTGACAGTGCGCAGGACCGGGGATGTCCAGACGTTTGACTTGCTGAATCGGTTCTTTCTCATCAATGAGATGCTCGTCGCTGGTTCAACCTATTGGGAGACCGGCATTGGCAGCGACGCGGGAGAATTGGCGCTCGATCCGGATGGTTTCTCCAGGATGAGAGCCTTGGGCAGGAACATGGCGTGGCTGCTTGAGAACAGCCGCGGGCAGAAGACAGCTGTCGAATTTCTCGATATCGTCTCGCAGTGACCAGTGGAACGAAGCAATCCGAGGCGCGCTCTCGGATGGAGATCAGCGAAGCGCGTCGGAGTATTTGAGTGGACGAAGTCGGCTCTTGTACCCTGGGGCGGAACATCGGCCTCGGCTTTTGGGACACTTTTGCCTTGCGTTCTTAACGAGCGAATCCTGCCTATTTGGCTGTTCACACGCAACAACCAGCTGCGGTCGCCCAGCGCGCAATTGAGTAGTATAATTTATGCCAATACAGTCATTTACAACACAAACGCGACGCGATAGTTGATCTTTCGGGAGAGCGTTTCTTGCGCTGCAGCGCACGGTATGGTCTCACCGAGCACCGACACCAACAAAAGTCGTATTTCTCGTGCAAAAACCCATGTTCAATCTGGCGCTGATCAAAGCCGGATTCGACCAGTACATCCCGAAGGTTACGCAAGGGCTTGGATTAACGACGCCCTACATCCTGAAAAAACGCATCGGTTGGTGGGGAACTGGCTGTTATATCGTTCGCAACTACGACGATGAGAAGGCGCAGCTCGATCGCATCAATGATCCAGAATACTTCTGTCAGGAACTCGTGCATGGATCAGCGGAGTTCGCCACGCACATCCTGTTTATAGGCGGCAGAATCGTCAAATCCCTCAACATCAAATACGAGTTTTCCATCGACACGCCGATCAAAGGGCAAGACCCCGACCAGCTCAAGGTCGTTCATCGTTGCCCTTATCTGGATCTGTTCGCCCGAGTATTGCGCACAGTGCAATTCGAAGGACTCTGTTGCGTGAATTACAAGGTAACGAATGGACAGCCGTTTCTGCTGGAAATCAATCCTCGCTTCGGGGGAAGCCTTGCACCCTACTTCTTCTCCTTCATAAGACATTTGCCCTAACGCGGCCGCCGGCATCAATCCGAAAACTCGCTGCAGTCATCGCCCATCGGGGGCCAAAGTTGAGGGCGATCCTTCTGAGAGATCACCCGGCAAGATACCTGGCGCGGGATTCGCTTGGATTTGTTGATTCCTGCAATGGAATCGAAATCGCGACCTGCACGCGATTCGACTCGATTTCACGAATCGAGAGCGCGCAATCCCCTCCATACTGCAGTTGCAGTCGGTTCCGTACATTTGCCAGTCCGACTCCACGCCTCTCGCCGTTTTCGCTCTGCCCCGTCACAAGTCCTTTGCCGCTGTTGGTTATCCGTGTTTGAAGGCGTTGACCGTCTCTGCGGACTTCAATGGACAAATCTCCACGATCCACCTTCGATATCCCGTGAGCAAAAGCGTTTTCGACGATCGGCTGCATAAACATGGCTGGGACCAGCGCGTCGTGCAATCCCGGATCGACGGAGAGCGTGCATGTGACGCGGCCAGCGTATCGAATGTCCTGCATGGCAAGATATGTCTCGACGAACTCAATCTCTTCGTGCAGGGGAATCAGCTGCACATCCCCGCGCTCCAGGCTCATACGGAGGAGACTGCTGAGCTGTTCGAGCATGGAATCGGCTGCATCAACGTCCGTGCGCATCAGGCTGGAGATGCTGTTCATGGTGTTGAAGAGGAAGTGGGGATTGAGCTGCATCCGAAGCGCAGATAATTTGGCGTTGGCCAGCTCGGTTTCAAGGTGTGCGGCGGCGTTCTCTTTTTCGCGAAGCTGCTGATAGTACCCGATGCCACGAATGAAAAAGAAACCAAACCAAAAAATCGCCATACTCTCGGCGAGGTCTTCGATGAAGGTCGAAGAGACATGGTGCCAGTAACCGGCGGGCCCTTGCCTCATGGGGATATATGGAACCAGAAGCACCCAAATCATTTGTTCTACGAGGCAGATCGCAATGCTGGCCGGAAAAGCGACGGCGACGATGCGCGTGAGTCGCAAACCCTGAATGAAGCGTCCAGCGAAGCGCCACAGGAGCCACCACGTGAGACCCCAAAGGAGGTACTGCGTTCCCCAGGCACCGAACTCGACGAGCGGCCCGGTCTTCCAGTAGCCGGCGCGCCGCATATTCATCCATTCCTGCAAGGCGAAGAGAACCCCAAACATAGTGAAGGCCGAGACGAAAACGGCCGGGTGCAAGATGCCTGGCCTTGTGCGCGATCCACCGGCGCTCGTCTCCAGGACTGTGGAGTTCTCGTCTCCCCGAGCCCCAGAGGCCGTCTGTGTGCGGGATGGATCGGACCTCGCCATTGCGTCTTTCATTGTATTGACTGAGTCGGCAAAACATTCGTGACCCGCTCGGACCAATCCGATCCATCGTTCCACAGTCGGGCATTACTGGAATTCGGACAGCGAATCACTCGGCCTTTTTCGGGCGTTCTGGAGATGCATCGGAGCCGGTTGACCGCAGTGCTGTTCGGCTTCGCGTGCTGGGCCGGCGGGAAGAAGGTAGAACCCGCTCACTCCAGCGAATGGCCCCTTCGTAGTAGTCAAGGATCCGTGGCGAGAAAGAGGGGTTCTCTCGAATCATGTCGTCGCATCGCTTCCAATCGCCTTGCTCGAGGAATTCGACCAAAGTCAGGAGGCTGCGCTCCCGATGTGCTGCTCCACACAACGACTCGCGGATCTCTCTTCGGAGCGGCAGGCTGGAAGCGATCGTCTCCGCGGGAATCCGCAGCATGGCAGGGAATAGGCTCGCCATCCCCAACAGGTACTGCTCATCGGAGGCCAAACCGATGCGCGGGCCCGCAAGCTCGCAGAACCGGGCTCGCACAAGAGCCATGCGGACAATTTCAGGAGAGCTGCTGACGCCCAGTTCGCTTGTGATGGCCAACGTGGCGAGGCGACGGAAGATGTCATCGCCCAGCAGGACGAGCGCTGTACGAATCGACCTCACTTCGCGCGGAATGTAATAGGCAGCTGAATTCACCAGACGGAGGACCCGGTAGGCGAGAGAAACGTCCCCCTCAACCAGGGGACAAATCTTGTCAAGATTGAGGGGAGTTTTCATCAACAGTTGCAGCATTTCAAAGTGATGGAGCGTATTGGACGGAATCGTTCGCATCTCCATCATCTGAGGCCGGCAGAAGTAGTACCCCTGAAACAACGTGAACCCTTCCCGGCGCGCCTGGCGCCGCTCCTCCTCCGTCTCGATCTTCTCGGCGAGCATCGTCGCCCGGTGACGTGGCAGTTCGGACTGAAGCTTTTTTCGGTCTTCCTGATTCAGTGCCAGAAAATCGATCTTGATGAAGTCAGCGAGTTCGACGAGTGGGGAGTATTCCGGCTGCCAGATGAAATCGTCGAGCGCGAGGCGATATCCCCGCGCTCTCAGCGTTCGGCAGGCTTCGATCAATTGTGGGGAGGGCTCGACAGTTTCCAGCACTTCCAGCACCGTCGATTCGGGAGGAAGCAAGTAGGGCAGATCGCTCAGCAGGAAATCTTCCGTGCAATTGAAAAACGCGAGATGTCCCCCTGTCAGTTCCTCCAGCCCGAAGAGGATTGTGTTGTCGGCCATGGTGCGGCTGGCATACTCATAGTCCCCGGAAAACGCATTCAGCAAACCAGCACGGAAAAGCAGCTCGTATCCATAGACGCGGCCACTGCAGTCGAGTATCGGCTGCCTGGCCATGAAACGAACGCCAGGTTCCTTCGCTGCCTCACCGTCTTTGCTGCTCTCAGCCGAGAACGACTCGAGCTCGGGCCCCTGAGAGGTTTCCTCCTCTAAATCGCCATTCAGAGGGGGGTCAGCGAGTGCCAGGCGGCGACTGCGATCTCTCCCTCGCATGGTGAAAGGCTCCTCATTCTGAAACTTCGCGCCGGCGTTCGAACGCATTGGTGTTTAACAAAAGGTGGTGCACGCCGCAGCCCGGCGCGGGTGAGGGTAGCCGTACTCGCTGCGAATACGGGCCATCCTCACACTATCGGCAGAAGCGAGAGCGAAGTTCAGGCGCCTGGCGTAACCTGCACCAGGATGGGGCAAATCCCTGCCATTACGGCAGGATCACAGACTGCACACCCTCTGTTCCGGGGGCAAGGAGGGGGCACGACACCGCTATCCCAGGGCGCAACTGCGGATTGATCGCATTGCTGGGGTTGCTCAGGCATCGACATTCCGGCAAAAGAGCAGGCCTGAAACCGAAGAATCACATTAAACTACTGATTTCAAGGTGTCCGAGGGCGGAATCGAGCCCAGCGAGCTTGACCTTGCCTGCTGTTCGCGTGTGCGTTGCTGATATTCTCGGACCTGTGAGCCTGGACCTCAGATCGTTGCCCTCGGTGACCGAGACGACGATCAGCACTCCGGGCTGACGGCGCATTATCCCTGGGCTTTTCCGTCTTGGGTGCGACCAGCAGGAAAAACGGTTAAAGTCGCAAGGATGGTCCAACCGCACTCTCAAATTATGGCTAGTTCCAATCTAGAGGCTTCCCCACTCTCGCTCACTGGTTTTGTCTGGAAGAATCTATGGCGCCGAAAGCTGCGGGCGCTCCTGACACTAGGCGGGATTGGAATGGCAATCGGTGCATTCGTAGGTCTAGTGGGTTTCTCGAGTGCGTTTGAGAACGAGTGGCTTCGCATTTACTCGAGCACGGGCACCGACATCTCAGTGATCCAACAGACCTTCTTGAATACCTCATTGAGCGAGTCGGCTGGAACGACCCTGAAGTCGCTGCCGTTGGTAGCACAAGCGACGCCCGTGATCTATAACATGATGGCCCTGACGACGGACGTGAATGCCCTGGCCTACGGATGGAAAGCCGACTCGTATCAATTCGACTCAATCCAGATCCTCTCCGGACGGCCCTTTCGCGACGGTCACCCCGAGGTCATGATGGGTGACCTGCTGGCCAGCGATCTGAAGAAAAAGGTGGGCGACACACTCGAAATTCAGAGCTCGTTGTTCACGGTGTGCGCGATCTACCATGGCGGCTCGGGATTACAGGCGGACGCAGTCATTATGCCGCTCGACCAATTGCAGGACTTGAGCAGCCTGCAAGGCAAAGTCTCGACGTTCGATGTTCGATTGCGCCCGGCGCCTCCTGGAGAGTCCACGGACCATTATCTAAAGCGTGCGCAGGCACAGATCGAAGCTGCTCTACCCGGACTGCGCGCAGTTCCCGCAGCCGAGCGCGCCCATAACAATCAGTTTGTCCAGCTGGCGCATGCTTCTGCCTGGGGCACTTCGTCGATCGCCCTGCTGATCGGTATTCTGGGCATCGCCAACACCATGGCCATGTCGGTTCACGAACGTACCCGGGAAATCGGTATTTTGCGGGCGCTCGGTTGGAATCAGAAGCAGGTGCTGATTCTCATTCAGCTTGAAGCGGCAATCCTTGGGCTGGGTGGCGGCTTTTTTGGAATTGTCTTCGGATCGTGCGCTCTGCACCTGCTGGCGTCTTTGCCTCAAACCGCAAGCATCGTCTCGACGTCTCCCCCTGCGCTCCTACTCGCCGAGGCGCTGGGCATCGCTGTTCTGGCGGGGCTCGTTGCGGGGGCTCTGCCGGCGTGGCGCGCGGCACAACTTTCTCCGGTGGAGGCGCTCCGCTATGACTAGCGCCACACTCGAAGCGCGCGACGTATACAAGACCTACGACGATGGAAAGATTGAGGCCCTGCGTGGAGTGGACCTATCGATCGAAGCCGGCGAGTATCTCGCCATCACCGGACCGAGCGGAAGTGGCAAATCGACGTTGCTTCACATGCTGGGAGGACTGGACAGCCCTACGAGCGGCGAAGTTCTCTTCAGAAACGGTGAACTCGGCAAATCAATTAATCTGGATACATATCGATCCCAGAGCGTTGGATTCGTCTTCCAGGCATTCCATCTGATGCCCACGTTGCGCGCAATCGAGAATGTGCAGCTGCCCATGATCGGGTCAAAGTGCAAGGGCCTTGATCGCGTCGCAAAGGCACATGGGTTGCTTGAGGAGGTGGGTCTTGCGCACCGCATGATGCAGTACCCGAGCCAGCTATCTGCCGGAGAACGACAGAGGGTCGCGATCGCGCGCGCTTTGGCGAACGATCCGGAGATTCTGCTGGCCGACGAGCCTACAGGAAACCTGGATAGTGTGAACTCGGCGCGCATTATGGAGATTCTTATCGGAATTCAGAAGCAGCGGGGGATGACATTGATCGTCGTTACTCACGAAAACGATATCGCACACTCGGCGGCCAGGCAGATTCGCTTCCGAGACGGAAAGATCGAGGCATGATCGACTACTTTCTATCTATTCTCTGTTTGCTGGCCGCGCTGGTCGCGGCAGGCTTTCTCTACCAATGGCTCGGCGCACACTATGACCGGTGGCGATTCGCGGCTGAGGGGAGATGGATCGACATCGGAGGCGGCCGAAGGCTTTACCTGCTGGAAAAGGGATCCGGCGAAGCCACGGTGTTGTTTGAAGCTGGCATAGCCGCCACCAACCTGAACTGGTTTCACATTCAGGAGAGAGTCTCGCGCTTCGCCAACACCGCATCGTATGACCGCAGCGGCCTGGGGTGGAGCAGTCCCTCCCGAACCGCACGGACGCCCAGCAACCTTGCCGCCGAATTGCACGAGCTGATGCGGGAAGCCGGCCTCAAGCCGCCCTTCATTCTCGTGGGTCACTCCTTCGGCGGGCTGGTGGTACGAAAGTTTGCGCTTTTGTATCCGGAAGAGGTGGCAAGCGTCGTGCTGGTGGACCCGTTGCGCTGCGAGGAATGGTTGCCGCTGGACCCGGTAAAGCAGGCGAAGCTTGACCGCGGCATCAGGCTCGCGGGTTTCGCGATCCCGATTGCGCGGCTGGGACTGGCCCGTCTCGCGGTAACCTCGCTTCTGTGCCGTTCAGGGAAAATCGCGGATCGGCTGGCCAGCGCGGCTGGCGAAGGGGGCATGCACGTGCTCGGGCGGATCAAAGGCGAGGTAGGCAAGATGCCTCGAGAGGTGTGGCCCATCGTGGCCGCTCATTGGTCGCGGCCCAGCTACTACGCCGGGATGCGCAACCATGTCGCGGCGGTGCCGGATACCTTGCAGGAAATGCAGGACGCGGAGCCCATTCGCGGGATTCCGGTTTTGCTGCTGACACCGGGCAAATCGTCGCCGCTTTCAGAGGATTGCCTACAGAGGATCGGTGACTCGGTGACACAAGTGATCGCACCTGCAAGCGCGCACTGGATTCATCTGGACGAACCGGAATTGGTGATTCAATCAATCCGGGAGATGGTAGCGGCCGCAACGGCGGACGCTTTCGAGCGATGTTGTGGCTGTTCCTTCGGAGGCAGCGGCTGTCACTGTTGGCTGAGTGCCGATCGCGGCGTCCACTCGCCGGCCACCGCGGCCCAAGCATCTGTCTGTCGTTCCCAATGATGGGGTGATCGGGTCAATCGGCCGGAGTTGCAGCACTTGTTCGATGAGATCTGCCGCACGGCCAGGCCCGTCCGTCTGCTGAATCGCTCTCTGCAAGGCCCGCGCTGCCTCACGGTATCTGGGGTTCTGGAGGACCAGCCGGACTGCTTTACGAAGCCGGGCCGCGTTTAGTTTGTACTGCGGTACCACAACGCAGGCTCCGCGGGCCTTGACCCGCGCCGCTACTCCGGGCTGGTCATTCGCGAGTGGCACAGCCACCAGCGGTACTCCCTCGCAAAGCGACTCAAGAACCGTGTTGAGACCGGCGTGCGTAATCACCAGTACGGCCCGCTTCAGAATCTCAAGTTGTGGAGCAAAGCTCACGACCAGAGGGTCGCCGGCCAGTTTCCCCAACCTCGCCGGATCGAGCCCGCCCCCCAGCGAAATCAAGAGTTGAGCGTCGAGTCCGGCACAAGCCTTCGCGATCGTTCTGAAGATGTCTTCCGAACCGTTCTGAAGCGTGCCCATCGACGCGTAAATGAGCGGGCGTCCATCGAGACGCTCCCAGGGGAAAGAGACCGCCGGACGTTGTGCAGGGTGTACGAAGGGTCCAGTGTAGTGAAGCCCCGCCGGTTTCTTGCCGGCTATTTCGAACTCCAGCGCTTCGGGGAGCTGCGTTATTTGCGCCAGAGGCGACAGCGCGTCTTCTGGACGTTTGAAGGGCTCGAGTCCCCATGCCCTGCGCTGGTCACTCACTACTCTGAAGATTGGAGTACCTATCCTCAGGAGTAAATGAATTGCAAGCCGGTTGCGCAAACGGCTGAACCGATCCTGCCCCGCTGCCCAAGCGAACCAGAAGGGTGGGAAGCGATCATCTTGAACCAATGGAGGAATCAAGGCGATGGAGATCCATGGCAGGCCCAGGTAGTCCGCAACGTTTCCAGCAAAATCTACTTCGTCGACCAGCAGCGCTTCTACGTTGGCCGCGCGCACAGCCTTAGGCCCATCGCGCAGCACCATCCGCGCCGAATTCCTCACTCTCTCGAATGTGAATCGAAGGGCCGCAAATCCATTCAATTGGGCCAGTCGCTCGTCCAACTTCTGAAGGGTGCCGGGCGGAAAGTCTTCCGTGCCAATCCGACAAAACTCAATGCCCGCGGCGCGCACATGCGCCTCGGTGTCTTCAATCCCGAAGATCACCACCTCATGGCCCCGCAGTTGCAAGGAGCGGGCCAGAGCGGTCATCGGATTGAGATGACCGGCGCCCGGAAAACAGAATGCTCCAAATCTTGCCATTGCTCTCTTCAGTCTATTGATTTCAAGCGCACGCAGAATTCTGCCGTAGCGAATATCCAGATTCCGTTCCGCAGGTCAATTCCCAATCCCCAATTCCATGAGCGGCTCTGCGCACGTTCCAACTGCGAGCACGCCGACTCAGTCGAAGCCCTTCCGGTGCGTTCCAGGATAAGGCTCCGGTCTTCCGCAAACGATTGACTTTGTGGTGCCCGGAGGGGGACTTGAACCCCCACGACCGGTAAAGGTCTGCGGATTTTAAGTCCGCTGCGTCTGCCAATTTCGCCATCCGGGCATTGGATTCGGTTGAGGTGTGACTTCGTTCCTCAATCATATCGTTTCGGTGTCGAACATAAACTCAGGCTGATCCAGTTCGAGTGAGAGCAGAATCGAGTCATTCCGGTCGGGATGCCGGGCTGAGCTTTGTGCGAAGAGTTTGCGCAACAAATCGATTTCCTCCGCCGGTTTAAGTTGATCTGCTCAGGATTCCGCTCTGTTGCCGGAGACGAAGTTGCTGAGTTGTATCTGCATCCACCGCAGACCGCGATTTCACCTCGGCTGGTGCTCTCTGGATTTGAACGCGTGCACCTGGACGCTGGGGCAACGAAGCATCTGTCGTTCCACCTTGATCCACGCACGCTATCGCAGGTAGATGAAAAGGGTAAGCGCGCAGTTGTGCCGGGCCGTTACCGAATTTCACTCTGCGGATCGCAGCCCGATGGCGACGCAGCAGCAGGCGTGCAGACAAGAGACTTCACGATCGCCGGAACGCGGGCGATCCCTCGCTGACGTGCGCTTCAGAAGAATGCGTTCTATTGGGGATGCCGGTATCGAATGTTTTCGCCGTCGAGTTTGTATTCCGCGGAGCAGACATCGCCGCCGCAGATCATCGTCTCTCCGGCACAAAGCTGGCGGCGCGTGATCAGGCCCATGGTTCCGCAACGCGGGCAGGACATGACGGCAACATAGGGATTCTGCGCATGGCCGAGTTTGGTCTGGTTCTCAAGTACGAATACTGTACCCGGATCCATCCTCTCCGGAATCCATTCTTCTAAATATTGCAAGTCGGTTGACATCCTGCCCTCCGAGAGTTTGACGTGACGGAGCGACTTCGATCACCTTGGCCGCTCTGTTATCCAACAACAGCAGGCTGCAATGGCTTAGAAAGGATACGACAGCTTCAGTTGGTGTTCAGTTTTGCTGGCGGTCAGGCTTCGCGTCAATTGGAAATGCGCCTGGCCCAGTGTCGAACAGGGTACTCTCGACAGGTACGAAGGTGGTATTCATCGGCCAGCGGCTGGGCCGTTCTTTGACTCGGCGGCAGACTCGATGGCCCGATACGTTTCGACATTGCGCAGAATCGCTTCGACGTATTCACGGGTCTGCGTGAAGGGAATCGACTCGATGAATTCATCCATCCCGTGATAGGGTCCGGCCGCTTCCCAATCGGCGACTCGTTCGTCGCCAGCGTTATACGCTGCAAGTGCGTACTCGGCCACACCACCGAAATGATCGAGACCATGGCGCAGATAGCGTGTGCCCAGCCGGATGTTTGTTTCCGGATCGAGAAGCTGGTAGGTCTCGAAGTGGGTCATGCCTTCTTCGCGCGCCATCGCACGGCCCACGGAGGGTAGAAGCTGCATCAAGCCCCAGGCGTTCGCATAAGACACGGCGGCGGGGTTGAACTCCGACTCCTGGCGGATCAACGAAGCGACAAGATAAGGATCGAGGCCATTCTTCTCCGATTCGGTTTTAATCGTGTCCCAGTAGGGCTCGGGAAAAAGAATGCGCCAATAGACCAGTGGAATCGAGCTGATCGATGCAGTCGCGGCATAGGGCAACGCGCGCTTGAGGGCACGCATGGCGCGATAGGTGTCGCCGAACGAGGCATAAATCTGCGCCTCGGCCAACGCGCTCCATGACCCCGAGTCTGGATCTGCGGCAATCTCGCGCGGAATGTATTCGTTCAGGCCGGCATTGGCCAGCAGGCGCGCCTTGGCAAGGTGCTCGCTGTCCTCCGGAAAACTGTCGTCGAGCGGAGGCAGATCCGGCGGCTTGATGTTGTCGACATCCGGATCGGCGACCGGCTGCAGCGTCCCCAGGGCCGCGAGTCTTTGGCGTGCCATCTGCGCATAGAAGAAATGCTGGTAGGCGCGCACAATCGCCGCATAACTCGCTGCGGCGGCGGCAGGCTTGTGGTCCTGTGTCTCGTAAAGGCGAGCTCGCCAATAGAGAGCCGCGACAGTTTCCGTCGCGCTCGGATACAGATGAATCTGTTCGTCGAAGATGCGCTCGGCGTCGGCGTAGAGGCCCTGACGATAACTCAGCCAGCCAGCCCGCCAGTGCACCGCCGCTGCATTCTTGCTCTGTGGGAAATGGGCAGCCAAATAGCTGTAGTACTCAATCGCTTTGGAGTAGTCCCGCGAGAGCAAATACATGTTGCCGCTGGAGAACAGCGCTTCGGCGAGCCACTCACTCTGCGGGAAACGGGTCTTCATCTCCTCGACGATTCGTTGCTGGCCTTCGCTGTCGTCTCGGCTCCTCGCCAGCTCCATTAGTAGATAGGAGCGTCGCGCGCCGTTCTCGTCGGGCGTGTCGGGAAGAGCCTCTGCTGCAGCAGTCGTGAGCTTCTTCAGTTTCAAGTCGCAGGCGGCCGCGGCCACCGCGAAACCGGCACGCGCCTGCTCCGGGAGCCCACGCTGACGCGTCAGTGCACGGTACTGCTCACTGGCGAGAGCATAGCGGCCGGCGTTGTAGTAGGCATCACCGAGGCTGCGTAGCTCAGTCGCCGTCAAGGTTTCCTCGGCGCCGCTGGCCGTTAAGCGCGCGCGTGCGACTTCGGCCTCCGGACTCAAAGGGAACTTGAGCAGAACATCTTTAAACCCCCCGTCAGCCTCGCTGCTCTGTCCTTGCGCCAGCTCGACTTGTGCTTTGGCGAGCTGATAGCCAGGCCGATCGACGGCTGCGGTGCGCTCGCCCAAAGCCAGCGCCCGCTGCGCCCCGGGAAGATCGTGCATCGCGAGCAAAACGGTTGCCTCGAGCTCCGGAGCCTCGACATCGAAGACGCTTTCCGGATATTTCTCCGCAAAACCATGCAGAAGCGACTCCGCCGCTGCCTCGTTTCCGGCCTCATGGTCCGATCTCGCAGCAAGAAAATCGGCATAGTCGTCGAGGACATCGCTGACCTGTCCCGCCTGTCGCAGGCTGGCAGCAGCTTCGGCAAAACGCCGGTCGGTGAGATACGCGTGGCCGAGCGCCAGATAGGCGGCGGCCGCAGCGTCCCCGGTATGCTTCTGGGCGTAGCTAGTGACCCCGGCGTACGCTGCCGGGCTGCGCATTGTCGCTAACTGTTGCGCCATGGGGCGCAGTTCGCTCGATGCAACAAAGGCTCTCTTGATTCGGATTGCCCGCGCCGAGGGGCGCCGCTTACGGCGCGCCGTCAGCCTCGACCGCTTCCCTTTCCGCGTCGATGACACCGATCTTTTCGTGCCCGTCCTGGCAGCGCTTGTCAGATTGGATTTGGACGACGCCGGTTTACCCTGCGTGGCGGTTGAGTCCGAGGTTTGGGCAGCAGCGACGAATACCAGCAGCCACGCAGCCAGCGCGATCCGAAAAACATGCGCTCGCCCGAACGTGGCCAGGAGCAACCAAAGGCACTTCATACCCTCACTGTAAGCGGATTTGGACACGAGCGACAGTCCCGGAGGCCCGCCTGTTACCACTGAAGTCATACTTCTCGAAGAGACTACGCGACGGACAACTCGGTGAGCCGACGCGCTTGGTGGCAGTGGCCGCCGTCCATTACACTGGTGAGGAGCCGACTTGGCCTGTTTCCCCACGATTTTTCGCAACTTACTTCCATGGCGACCATCCAACCAATTGCAGAGAACGAGCAGCACCCCGACGTCGCACTCGTAGAGAGAGTGCGCGCCGGCGATATTTCTGCTTACGATACGCTCGTTCGCAAGTACGAGCGGCAGATCTTTCGGATCGCGCAGCACATTACGCAGAACCGCGAAGATGCTGAAGACGTGATGCAGGATGCGTTCCTGAAGGCGTTTGAGAAGCTAGACCAATTTCAAGGGAACTCGAAGTTCTATACATGGTTAGTTCGGATCGCAGTGAACGAAAGCCTGATGCGGCTGCGCAAGCGGCGCACGGGCAAAATGGTTTCGATCGACGAGGACGTCGAGACGGAAGAGGGCAGCGTTCCCCGCGACCTTGCCGACTGGGCTCCCGATCCGGAGCAGAACTACACCCAGGCCGAACTGGCCGAAATTTTGCGCAAGACCATCCAGGGGTTGCCGCAGGGGTTTCGCGTCGTCTTTGTATTGCGCGACGTAGAAGGACTCTCCACCGAAGAGACGGCGGAGACGCTGGGCCTCAGCGTGCCGGCCGTGAAATCGCGGCTTTTGCGCGCGCGGCTGCAACTGCGCGAGCGGCTCACCCGCTACTTCCGCAGGAAAAAGGGTGGTGAGAAGTGACCTGCACTGAGTTTCTGGCCCAGCTCGACGATCTGATCGACGATGTCGTCACGACGCAGATGCGTGCCGATTTGAAGGAGCACCTGCGCGGCTGCGAGCACTGCGAGGTCACCCTCAACACCACGCGCAAGACCATCGAGATCTACCGGTCGCATGAGATCTATGAGCTGCCCACCGGCCTGCGCGAACGGCTGCACAAAGCCATTATGGAGCGCTGCAAGAAGGGCTGCTGAACGTCGTAGTAGATCAGGAACACCAGGCGTTGAGTCGGCCGTTCCGCTCCATATCTCGGGGCTCTCCCCCGGCTCTTACTGCAACAATCCAAACTCCGCCACGCTGTTCGGCGTTCCCACAAACACCTTTCCATTCACGATCATCGGCGTGATGAACTTATTCCCGCTGCCGAAGTGATCGCGGCTGTTTGCCGCCTGGTTGCTGTTGTAGAGCTCGGACAGCGAAGTTGCATCGTAGGCGTGCAGCACCGCAGGCGATGAGTTTTCGACTGCCCAGACAATTCCGTTTGAAGTTCCATTCGCACTGATCGCGGGCGTCGTACCCGGATACTGAAAGCTGTTATTGCTCTGCGCGCTCGCCGTCGTCGCGAGTTTCGCATTCGTAATCGGAAATGCCTTGAGGTTGTCGTTCACCGCACCGTAGTAGACGGTGTTATTGAAGTATGCCGGCATCGAATACACGCCGCCGATGGCTCCGGAGATCTCCTGATAGATCGCGCTGTCGTTTTGCGCGTTGAATTTGCCCATCGAATCGCGGTTCACGACGTAGATATTCGAGTCCTTCCCTGCCCCGACCGCCAGGTGATGTACCGTACCCGCCGAGTCCTGCAAATCGGGCAGCACCAGCGCGCCTCCCGAGCCGAGATCCTCGTCGCCCGAAGACTCTGAAACAGTCTTGGAGGTTTCGAAGTAGTCGGCGACGCTGAGGCTCGTTCCAGTTGTAGAGACCTTGATAAACCCGTTGCCAAAATCGTTCTTGTTAGGGAATCCGCTCGCATTCAGCGTTGTGTCAAAAGTCCCGTTCGCGTCAAGGAAATAGATGTTGCTGCTCGAATCGGCGGCAAGCCCCGCACCAGCCATCCAGATCGAGCCTTCGCTGCCGTTGGGCGTCAGGTTCAGAACGCTGGTCTGCGCGAGCGTCGACTCGCTATACCCCATCAGCCACCCTGTGTATGCGCCACCGTCGCAGTGCGAGGTCCAACCCATATAGATCGCGCCGTTCAACAAGAGCAGACCGGCACGTTCCGCATACTGGCCAGGATCGAAGACGACATTCCCGCTTGAACTGTTGGCTCCGGTCCCCGGATAAGTCGCCGTTATTTCGGTGGGGCTGCCCGAGAGTTCCGCTCCCGTAGTCACGTCGAGCGCGTGCAGACGTTGGTGGTAGTGACCCGAGGAATCCTCGGTCATCCCGACGACAAAGATCGTCCCATTCGCGCCGGCTTTCCTATCGATGACCGGGGTCGACGTGATGCCAATCTCTGGGGTGATCTGGCCGCAACCGTGGTCGTCGCTGGTGGTCTCCCCTGACCCGAGCACCGAGGTCTTCCAGAGTTGTGTCCCCGTGTCGGCGTCGAAGGCGTAGACGCTGTCGTGTTCGGTCGCGACATACACCACATTGTGCGACTGACCGGCGATCGTCAGTCCCGACAAATAGAGCGGCTGCGCATCGACATGGCCATCCACGGCCAGAGTTCGAATCAATCCAAACTGGGCCGAAGTCACGTTGCTCGTGGTCAGCGTCGTTTCATTTGGATTCAAGCCAGTGCGCGCGACATCCACGTGATACGTGGTGATGTCGACGCTGCCCGAAGATGGAGGAGGCGGGGTTGGAGGAGTTGGAGGCGTCGGCGTGGTCGAGGCTGCCGTGACCGTAAGAGCAACCGAGGCCGTGTGGGTGCGAAACCCGCTCGATCCTGTGAAGACCACCGTCGCTGTGGTAGCCGCGGAGCTGGACGAGGCGGTCAGGCTCACCTGTTGCGGGGTGCCCAAGGTCAGCGTGAGGGATGAAGGCGAAGCGGTGACGCCGGACGGTAAACCGCTGATTACTACGCTGACGGAGCCCGTGAAACCGGAGACGGCCGTTGCCGTGAGTGTGATGGCCTGTGCCGAACTGCCCGCGGCGATGCTGGCGCTCGCCGGGCTGGCTTGCAGGGCAAAGTCCGCTGAGCTGACTGTGACCGAAGCGCATCCGACGGCCCACAGCGCCGGCAACACAACCCACGCGCAGCGTTTAGATACCTGCCAGGTTCTCCTCATTGGCCTTTGCTCCTCGTCGTTGGGGGTACAGAAAGGGGACAGAAGTTGCGATGCGTTTCATCTCCGAAATGTTGGCAAAGCGGAGGAAAAGCGGCGGATTTGAGCCGATCATACGCAAGAATTACTGCAGATTTCGATGAACTTCCCACCGAGAGGCGTGACTTTAGGCAGCTTTCGCACCACAACTTTCCGCGTAAAATGCCGTCATTGCCTACAAGGGGCTGAGTGAAACTCCCTTCCCCCACAGACCAATAGCTTCAGGGATGGTTATGCAGGCTCTCGAACGATCGCTGGTGGCTCTTCTCTGTGTTGGCCTGTTGATGGCGCCAGTGCCCGGTTGGTCACAGACTTCGACGCCCCAGACCAAACAGCGCACCAGTTCCAAAAGCCGTCCGGCCTATCAGTCCGATCAATTGCAGGGAGACGCGCGCATTCTGCACGCTCTCAATCGCTTCACCTTCGGCCCCAGGCCCGGAGATATCGAGATCGTCCGTTCGATCGGACTCGACAAATGGTTCGAGCAACAGCTTCATCCGGCAACACTTGACATGACAGACCTGAATGCACGCCTTGCCGAGTTCCCCGCGATGCAATGGACCCCCGAGGACCTGCTTTTCAGGATGCCGAGCAACGCGATCATTCGTCAGGTCCTGGACGGCAAAGCCCAAGTCCCCGAGCGTGGGGCGCTCAACGCGGTCTACGAGAATGCTGTCTATCGCGTCGCAGAGAAGCGACAGGAAAAGGCACAGAAAAACGACACGGCTCTGAACACTCCTTCTGCCGGCACCATGAATTCGGCAGCGGCCAACGAGCGCGAAGTCGAGAGGTCCGAGAATCCTACCCCGATGACCCGAGACCCGTTCTCGACCCCTGCGGCCGAGTCCGGCGGGACGATGATGGCCCCCGCTGCCCCAATCCCTGCCGCGCCTGCATTCGATCAGGCAGAGCTCGACGCCATCCTCGACCTTCCTCCCCAGCAGCGTGTGTATCGTCTGGTGACGATGCGCCAGCCCTCGTTCGACGATTTCTTCAAATCGCTCAAACCGCCGCAACGCGCTCAGCTCGACGCCGGCCTCAACCCCGATCAACGCGAGGTTGTGGGCGCACTCGAAAATCCCGAGCGGTTAGTCGTAGAAGAGCTGATGGCCCAGCGACTGACGCGCGACATCTATTCCAACGCGCAGTTGCAGGAAGTGATGACCGATTTCTGGATGAATCACTTCAATGTCTACCTGCGCAAGAACGAAGCGACCCCCTACTATCTCGTCAGCTTCGAGCGCGACGTCATCCGGCCGCACGCGCTGGGCAAGTTTGAAGACCTGCTTGAGGCGACGGCGCACAGTCCGGCCATGATGCTCTATCTCGACAACGCCGAGAGTATTGGACCGCACTCGCTTGCGGCGGAACGCGCGGAGATGGCAGCCTCGCGACGCGCGGGCAATCAGAAGAAGACGCGCGAAGGACTCAACGAAAACTACGCGCGCGAATTGATGGAACTACACACTGTGGGCGTGAACGGCGGCTATACGCAGGCCGATGTCACTGAAGTGGCGCGCATCCTGACCGGCTGGACCGTCGAACGGCCCCAGCGCGGCGGAGGATTTGAATTCGATCCCAACCGCCATGAGCCTGGCACGAAAAAAGCGCTCGGTCAGAAGTTCAAGGATCACGGAGAAGAGGAAGGCCGCGAGCTTCTCCACTATCTCGCGACTCGTCCCGCTACGGCACAGTTCATCTCGCGCAAGCTGGCAATCCGTTTTGTAAGCGACGATCCTCCGCAGAGCATGATCGATCGCATGGCCGACACCTATCTCTCCAGCGGGGGCGATATCTCCGCCGTTCTGCGCACCTTGTATCGCTCGCCGGAGTTCTGGTCGAACAGCGTCTATCGCGGCAAGGTGAAGACACCGCTGGAGTATGTTGTCTCGGCGATGCGGGCGAGCAACGCCAACATTCAGAACCTGCGGCCTCTCACAAACGAGTTGCGGAACCTGGGGATGCCTCTCTATGGATGTGTCCCTCCGACCGGCTACAACTGGCAAGCTTCAACGTGGGTGAGTACCGGCGCTCTCGTTGATCGAATGAATTTTGCCCTGGGGCTAGCGGCGAATCGGTTGCCGGGCATCACGACCTCATGGGAACCTCCGGACGACAATCCCGCAGCGATGTTGACGGCCGACATGCCGACTCCGGAGTCGGAAGAATCGCGGCTTGAATCGTTGTTGGTTGCCGGCGGCATCAGCGATTCGACTCGTTCCGCGGTACTTCAGCAATTCCAGCAACAGAGCGCCCAGATGCAACCGGTCTCGGCGCAGGGGCCGCAGGCCTTGCGCGCTCAAGCTGCAAGCCTCGGACGCGAAGACCAACTCCTTGCTGGACTCTTGCTCGGATCACCGGAGTTCCAGCGCCGCTAAGGGAGGACTTTCAATGCAGTTGAATCGGCGATTCTTTCTTCGTAACGGCGCTCTCGCAATCGCGGGCACAACAGCGATTCCGAGCTTTCTGGTTCGCTCGGTGCTGGCTCAGACCGCAACCACCCCGAATCGCCGCCTCGTCGTCATCTTTCAACGCGGCGCTGCAGATGGCCTGAATATCGTGGTGCCTTATCGGGAGAAGAACTACTACTCGATGCGGCCAAGCATCGCCATTCCACAGAATCAGGTCGTCGATCTTGACGGGTTCTTTGGCTTGCATCCGTCGCTCGCGTCGTTCAAGCCACTCTACGAACAGGGTCATCTCGCCGTTGTCCATGCCGTGGGTTCGCCTGACACAACTCGCTCGCACTTCGATGCCCAGGACTACATGGAATCCGGTACACCGGGCGTGAAAAGCACGCAGGACGGCTGGCTCAACCGCGCGCTGCAGGCCGAAGACGTGCGTTGCCAATGCACTCACACGCCGTTCCGCGCCGTGGCGTTGGGAGCCGACGTGCCGCGCACACTGGCCGGGCCTGTTCCCGCTATCGCGCTCAATAACGTAAACAACTTCAATGTCGGCGGCCGTGGACCCGCGCCTTCAGTGGCTGCCAATGCCTTTGAAGCGATGTATAGCGACAGCGGCGACCGAATCTTCCATCCAGCTGGCGAGGAAACCTTCGAAGCGGTTAAGATGCTGCGCGCAGCGAATCCGGGCCAGTACACACCGAGCGCGGGAGCCGAATATCCGAATTCGGAGTTCGGCAACAACATGAAGCAGATTGCACAGCTGCTCAAGGCGAACCTCGGCGTCGAAGCTGCATTCACCGACGTCAGCGGCTGGGACACGCATCAGAACCAGGGCGGCGTGAATGGCCAGCTCTCCAACCGCCTCAAGGACTTTTCCGACAGCATCGCGGCCTTCTGGCGCGATCTCGGCGATGGCGCCGGCAATGTCACTCTGGTGACGATGTCGGAGTTCGGCCGTACCGCGCGCGAGAACGGCACCGGTGGCACCGACCACGGCCACGCCAATGCGATGTTCGTTCTCGGCGCCGACGTAAAGGGCCGGAAAGTCTATGGCAAATGGCCGGGCCTCGACAACGATCA
The DNA here is from genome assembly GCA_963778705.1 of uncultured Acidobacteriaceae bacterium. Lineage (GTDB taxonomy): Bacteria > Acidobacteriota > Terriglobia > Terriglobales > Acidobacteriaceae > Telmatobacter. The sequence goes on along the minus strand of CAVZVM010000005.1, from coordinate 129,669 downwards.
GCTCAATGAGGGCCGCGACCTCGCGTTGACAACCGACTTTCGCGACGTGCTCGGCGAAGTCGTTTCGCGCACCCTCGGCGCGAACAATCTGGACATGGTCTTCCCCGGAGCCCGGCTGACTCCGAACGACTTCCTACGGCTGGTATAGCGATCGGTCTATTCGGCGCGGAGCGCTTCAATCGGATTCACACGCGAGGCCCGGCGGGCGGGTAGGAAACTCGCAAGCAATGACGCCGCGCCCAGCACCAGAGCCACGCCGGCAAGTGTGGGTGCATCCCATGCTTGGACGCCAAACAGAATCTTGCGCATAAGCATTGAAGCTCCGACAGCACACACGAGTCCGATGCTCACACCAAAGGCCGTCAACCATCCGGCCTGCCGCATCACCATCTTGTAGACCGTTGCACGCTGTGCTCCCAAAGCCATGCGGACTCCGATCTCACGCGTCCGCTGGCTGACCGAATACGCAACTACGCCATACAGTCCAACAACGCCCAGCACAAGTGCCACGGCAGCAAATCCTCCCACCAGCCACGATGCAAAGCGATGGAGCAACGAGGACTGCGACGAACCGATCTGGTCCGTCATCGTGGTCTCGCCATAGACGCCCAGATTGTGATCGATCCGATGCAGCGTGCTCACGATCGTGGGTAACATCGTGCCTTCTCATCCTGGGCATGTGCGCACCGCAACTGCAATGAAACTGTGCTCGGGCTCGTGATACATCGAGAAATACTCCGACGGCCAGACCTCCTGATCCAGCCCGCCCTCGCGCACATTCGCAATCGACGCCGACTACCTGGCGCAGTGATTTCGGCGCGAGATCGCCCGCCCCGATCGTCTTGCCGATCGGGTCTTCACCCGGAAAATACTTCTCGGCGAGAGCCTCATTAATCACTGTTACCTGAGGCCGCGTCGCATCGTCACTCTCATTGAACCAGCGTCCACGGATCAGGCGCGCTTTCAGAGCCGCCAGGTAGCCAGGCGTTCACATCGCGCTGATTTACCTCGTTGTGCTCTCCGTGAAAGGGCTTGCCCACGATGCGAATCCAGTCCGTATCGCAGTTGCATTGGATGGGCAGGTCGCTGGTGATGCCCACTGTCTCCACTCCCGGCAGGGCCGAGAGGCGACGCTCGATCTCTCGGTCCAGCGCGACTTCTGCTCGTCTTTTTGGTAGAGTCGTTTCCGGAGCAATGATCTGAACCGTAGCCAGATGCGTTGTATCAAAACCGTCCTCAACGTGAAGCAGCCGATAGAAGCTCTGGCCAAGCAGTCCCGCACCGACCAGTAGACACGACCGCGATAGCGAGCTCTACCACGACAAGATTTGCGCCCAGCCGCTGCCAGAGTCGACCCGCGGCACCGCGTCCGCCTTCGCCGAGGCCGACGCGGATGTCCTGGAAAGACAGGCGCAGGGCGGGCGTGGCGGCCAGCAGCAACGCGCAGAAGATCTGCAATCACCGCCGCGAACAACACAGTATGCGGATTCAACCCCACGAGACGGAGGAAAGGCACGAATCTGCAGCGTCTTTGCCTCAGCCGCATACAACAAGCAGCCTCATCAGGCAAACGGCAATCCCAACTCCAGCCGACGCAGCCCGCAGCCGCAAGAAAAGACCCTCTGTGACGAACTGCCGCAGAGTCGCGCGGGGGTCGCTCCCAATGCACCCCGCACCGCGATCTCGCGCCGGCGGCTCTCTGAACGCACCAGCAGCAGGCTCGCTACATTGACGCATGCAATCAGAGGAGCAGACCGGCGCCGGCTCAGTAGTGTCAGTAGAATAGGCCTCGGACATTGCCTACGATGAATCTCGGAGAGCGGAGCCACACTCGCGCCTCTGGCCCTGATTCGAGCCCGGATACTGTTTCGCCAATTGCGCGGCGATGGCCTTCATCTCCTGCGCGCGCTGCCCTGAATGTTGACGCCGTCGCGCAGCCTGCCAATACCATAGAGATTGTGGCAGCTCCGCCGCTGCTCGCATTCGTTCTTGTCCAGCAGGGGAACGTAGAACTCACCATTCCCACGCGGCGCAAAGACAGAACTCGCGGGGCAGTATACTCCGACGACGGTGTACGACTGCCGCTAAGCGAAATCGAATGCCCAACAACATCTCGCCGTCCGCCGAAGCGCTTCACCCATGTGCCGTAGCTAAGAATACGATCTTTCGGTTTGCCCGGCTGATCCTCGCCCGGAAGAAACACCCGGCCGAGCAGCGGCTTCACGCCGAGTGTGCTGAAGAAGCCATCGCGCACGCGCACCGCGGGCACCGGCACGGCGCCTGAAGGCGTCGCCAGCAAGTAGCCGGATCCCCGCATAGACATCGAAGCGATCTCAATGAGCGGTTCAGTCGCTTTCCAGTCTTCATAATCCGCACGAGAGAGATCGGACCGCGGGGAGGTTGCACTTGCCTCAGCCACGTCTACGAGCCGGCCCGGCTCGGCGTAAGGCAGCGGCTGCAACAGAGCGGCATCGACAAACCCAAAGATAGCGACACTCACGCCCATGCCCAGCGCGAGAATCGATATCGCCGTGAACGCAAAGCCTGGACTCTGCCGCATCTGCCGCAGCGAAAAGCGCATATCCTGCAGGATCGTTTCCGCGCGGAAACCGACGACCTCGTGGCTCTGCTCGCGCAGACGCGTGGCATTGCCGAAGTGCCGGGCAGCAGCCGATCGCGCAGCTGCAGGCGACATGCCGTCCGCGACATACGCCTTCTCCGTCTCAGTGCGATGAAAGGCCATCTCCTCGTCCAACTCGTCGCGGAAACGCTTACGACCGAAGAGCAATCCGAATTTGCGGAAGAACCGTGTGAGCCCGTTCACTTAGGCCTCCTGTGCGTCGCTGAGCACGCGCCCAATTGCATCGATCATCTGCTCGAACTGCGACATCTCAATGCCAAGCTGCTTCCGCCCCGCTGCAGTCAGGGTGTAGTAGCGCGCGCGGCGATTCGTGTCCGTCATCTTCCACTCGGCCTTCACCCAACCCTGGAGCAGCAGACGCTGCAGCGCCGGATAGAGCGAGCCTTCCTCGACGGTAAGCACGTCATTGGAGAGGCGCTTGATGGACTGTGCGACGCCGTAGCCATGCAACGGCGCCCGCGTGAGCGTCTTCAGGATCAGCATGTCGAGGGTGCCGGGCAGCAGATCGGATTTCTTGGCCATGCGGAACATATAGACCGTCTATGGATAGGTAGTCAATGGCGATGTGACGAGCAGACCTGGCTGGTCACAAACAAAACAGCCCAAGCTTTCGCCCTGGGCTGCTTGTCTCCTGTGGATCTGAACTTCTCGGGAGAGTTGTTGCCTAGTCCCGGCTCTCAGTGTTTGCTGTACATCTCCATCACGTCCTTGCGCAGGTCAAGCCGGCTTGGCATGCGCGTGTAGAACATATGTCCGCCGGGGTACTCATGCACCGCGACGCGCGTGGGGTCACCCATCAGGGGCATCTGCTCCACGGTGAGCACTGAACCCATGAACGGGCAGGAAAGATCGTTCCAGCCGTGGACGATGAGCACTCGAAGCTTGGGATCGGCTGCCACCGCTTGACGGAGTTGCGCAACCGAGCCGGCGCGCAGTTCGTCATCGCGATCCCAAAGACGGTTCACATCGTACGAGAGCGCGTTGTAGCGAGCATCGACCTTCCAGCCCACGGTGCGCGTGACGAAATCCACCATCGCAGTGGTCATCGGCGCAATGATGCTGGCAAGAATCGGATCGTTGGCGCGCTGCTCGGGCGAAAACGGAAACGGATCGAATGAGGTGACATTCGAGTCGTAGACCGATCCCAGCTTGCCCTCTTCACGGAACACCTCGCGCAGATAGGCTCCGGTTTCGAGTCGCCCACCCGAGTACTTGACGAATGCCGGATCGAGTCCGGTCAACTCAGTTACGTGCTGAATCATGGCCTTGGTGGCATCCGGATCGGAACGGCCTTTGATTAGTGTCGTCGCGTACTCGCCCTGCGTGTATTGGATGACCTCGGCCATCGCTTCGGGAGTCAGCTTCTTCTCCCGCTCGAAGTGCGCTGCAGTAATGGAGGGCAGCGTCACCATCCATGGCAGAGGCGAAAGGTCGCCATCGTTCTCGATGGTCGGATTCAGGTAGGGCGACACGAGCACGACGCCATTCATCGCAACGCCCAGTTGCGACTGCAGATAGTAGGTCACGCGCGGCCCGCGGAATCCACCATAGCTTTCGCCCACGAGATACTTGCGCGAACTGAGCCGATCGTTCTTCACCAGCCAGTCGTAGATCACGCGCGAAAGATACTGGATGTCCGGCTCGGTGCTGTAGAAGAGCTTCTTCGCATCGGCCTCGGGTACTGTTGCGCGGCTGAAGCCTGTGCCGATCGGATCAATAAACACAAGATCGGTGAAGTCGAGCCAGGTTCCAGGGTTGTCCGTAAGCGATGTGGGATCGGACGGACTATCGCCTTCATTGCCGGCCTGCAGATGCTTTGGCCCGATTGCACCAAAGTTCAGATAGACCGACGACGCGCCCGGACCACCATTGAGCGCAAAAGTGACCGGGCGGTTCTCGCCCTCGACGGTGTAGGCGGTGGTCACGACTTCGCCTGCAACCTTTCCATCCTTATCGCGCACAGGCAACGCACCCACGGTAACGGTGTACTTCAGTGTCTTGCCGTCGATCATGGTCGCCTGTTGGGTGTGCGCATCGGGAGGCAGAGGAGGCAGTGGCGACTTGTCGTCGGCTGGCTTGTCGGATGAAGCGGGTTTTGCACTCGCGGCCGGCGTCTTATCGGACTGCGCGGACAGAAGGTTGGGAGTTGGCGTCAGGCAACACAAGGCAAGCGCAAGCGCTCGCACGAAGGGGAAGTTCCAAGGAGAGAAACGCATGGCAATACGATACATGGCCGTCGCCTGGTGCTGGCAGACTCTGCGCCCCATGATTTACCCTCGAACTCGGCATGAGACTCACACACGTGCTTTTCGTCCCCGCGCTGGCCCTGTTCGTCACTGTCAGCTCAATCGCGCAAGACTCCAGCAAACCCGCACAGGATCTGCCCGATGCGCCGCAAGCCACCGCGGCTGCAACGATCCAGCCCAATGGTCCCAGCGTGGTCATGGATACCTCGATGGGCCGCATCACCTGTCAGTTCTTTCAGAAGCAGGCACCCAATGCGGTCGCGAACTTCATCGGCCTTGCCGAGGGAACCAAGGACTGGACCGATCCAACGACCAACAAGAAGATGCACCACAAGCCGCTCTACGATGGAACCACGTTTCACCGCGTGATTCCGGAGTTCATGATCCAAGGCGGCGATCCTGCAGGCAACGGATCGGGCGATCCCGGATACTCGTTCGCCGACGAGTTCGATCCTAATCTCAACTTCGATGTCCCCGGCCGTCTGGCGATGGCGAACTCGGGTCCCAACACAAACGGCAGCCAGTTCTTCATCACCGAGCAAGGCTACGATTCGCTGAACCAGCACTACACTCTTTTCGGGCAGTGCGATGAGTCCAGCCTTTCGGTCGTCAAGGCAATTGCGCGCGTGCAACGCGATGGCAACGACAAACCGCTTGTGCCCGTGGTGCTGAAGAAGGTCACGATCGTTCCAGAAGGACAGCCATTGCCGCCAGCGCCCAGCGAGCCGGCCACCCCGCAACCATAACAAGCAATCCAACGAGAGGAATCAGGACGACTCCATGGCCCTTACACCAGGAACTTACGCCATCTTCAACACCAACGAAGGCAAGATTACGGTCCGGCTCTTTGAAGCCGACGCACCCATCACCGTCAAGAACTTCATCGAGCTCGCCGAGGGTTCAAAGGAGTGGACGCACCCAACCACCCGCGCCAAATCAACGAGCAAACTCTACGACGGCACGATCTTTCACCGCGTCATTCCGGACTTCATGATCCAAGGCGGCGATCCGGCTGGAACCGGCATGGGCGGGCCAGGCTATCGCTTCGAGGACGAGACAAAGGGCTCGAAGCACAAGTTCGACAAGCCGGGCAAGCTGGCAATGGCCAACTCCGGTCCCAACACGAACGGCTGCCAGTTTTTCATTACTGTTGCACCGACGCCGTGGCTCACTGGGAACCACACCATCTTTGGCGAGGTCGTCGAAGGGCAGGACATCGCCGACAAGATCTCGAAGGTTTCTCGCGGGTCACAGGACAAACCGAGCAAGCCCGTCGTGCTCGAGTCGGTCGCGATCGAGCGCGTCGCCTAGATCAAGCCAACAGAACAACGGGAATCGACCGCTCGATCCAGAGTCGATTCCCTTCCCCTTTTTGCGGCGTAACGCTTCACGGTTCCCGTACAATCGCGGTATTCGAGCATGCCAGATCCCCATGGCAAACCCTCCTGAAACTAAACCGAAGGCCGCGCTCAGCGACTATCTGGCCGCAGAGCGCACGCTGCTTGCCTGGATTCGCACTGGCCTGGCCCTGATGGGCTTCGGATTCGTGGTCGCACGCTTCGGGTTATTCCTGCGCCAGCTTCAACTGGTCAAGCTCGACAACGCATCTACGCTGGGCCATGCGTACGGTGAGTCTCTCTGGATTGGCACAGCTCTCATCGGCGCCGGAATCCTGGTTAATGTTCTCGCCGGGTTGCACCACCTGCAACTGGTTCGCACACTCGATCGAGGAACAACGGACACCACGCACTCCACGGTCCTCGGAGTCGCAGTCGCCCTCTTCCTCGCACTGGTTGGCCTCGCCATGGCGATTTATCTGATTTCAATCCGCAGTTGAGACTCTGAGCACGCCGCGAAAAACTTCCCCTTGGAGGAACTGAACATGTCAGACCAAGCCAAAAACGGGATCGTCGACATTCCAAGCAATCATTCCGTCGATGCAACGGTCGAGAAGCTGAAGGGCATTCTCAATGCCAAGGGCGTGATGTTGTTTGCCCTCGTCGATCACAGCGGTGAAGCCGCGAAGGCCGGCATGAAGATGCCTCCGACGAAGCTCCTGATCTTTGGCAGTCCGAAGGCGGGCACGCCGGTCATGCTTGCCGCACCCAGCATTGCCATCGATCTGCCGTTGAAGATTCTGGTGTGGCAAGACGCGAACGGCAAAGTCTGGGTCTCTTACAACAGCCCGCAGTATCTAAAAGAGCGGCACCGCGTGCCGGACGATCTCATCAAGAACATCGCCGCTGTCGAAGCCCTGGCGACGGCCGCAGCCAGCTGATCAGAAGACATTCCCATCGAGCCCCGCGATGAAGTGAATACCCGGGACATGCATCTTCTGCAAATCCTTGTCATGCGTCAGGAAGAGATCGACTCCCGCCGCGCCGGCGCACGCCAGGTGCATCGAATCGGCTGGCGAGACATTGGCCGTCGCACGTAGCTCCGCGAATAGCCGAGCGGCACGACGATCAAAGGGGAGAAATGCGACGAGTCCACTGTCGAAAAACTCCTCGATCTTTGCGGCCAGTTGGCTGTGCTTGTGTTTGAGCGGTCCAGTCAGCGTTTCGCCCACTGAAAGGTAGCTCGCACAAAGCTGATCGCCGCGCTTGAGAATGGTCTGAAAGATATGGTCCGTCCGCTTCGCATAGACCGGATGATTCTCCAGCCAGTAGATGAAGACCATCGAGTCCCAGTAGATGCGGCTCACGCAGTGCCCTTCTTGCTCGGCTTATAGAAGCTGGCTCTTTCGCGTTTCAGCCATGATTCCCCGCCACCTTCAGACGCGAAAACTTCGGCTCCCTGGCCGCGGAGCGCATAGAAGAGAGCAACGCCCGGGTGGTTGAGTCCGGTCTTTGTTTCAGATGCAACGAGGCGCGTCCCATGATTGCGCGCTTGTAAATCGACAGTGTAGGTCACTGTCAGCGTCGTGCCTCGACCACTCGGCGGTCCCTGTTTCGAACTGACCCTGACGCCAGCCTGTTTCTCGAGAAGCTTCGACTCCATCGCCTGGCATACGTTGGGCACGCGGTTGCGCAGGCCCAGTTCACGATGAATATCGCCGGCCCGAAGCGTCACCAGCGTCTCCTTGCGCTTGCGCGCAGGCTCAACATACTTCACACGGATGTAATCCCGGATTTGTTGTGCATCAATGCTTGCCATGACAAACATAGCATAACATACATAACATGACTCTTCATCGTTCGATCTTGAAGACGTGCCATTCCACTTCTCGCCAGTTAACATTGCAGCGGCGCGTCTGATCCTCGAAGCCATTGCGCGTTCGGAGGCTGTCTTCCGTGAGAACTCTTCTGCTTTGTTCCGCCTTGATTCTCTCTCTTCCGCTGGCCACAACGGCTGGCCCATCTCCCAGTGACGATTTCCTGCATGCCTACAAAGGCACGCCCTATCACGATGCGCGCTACAACGGCGGCGCACAGAAGATTCCGGGCAAGGTGATGTGCGCCTACTACGATCTCGGCGGCGAGGGTGTCGCCTACCACGATAGCGATACGAAGAACAACGGCAGCGGCGCGCTGAATCCCGCTGACGGGAGCTATCTGAACGAGTTCCGCATCAACGAAGGCGTCGATACCTCGTATACGAAGTTCAAGCGCGATCCGCCGATCGACGACACACAGTACGACAAAGTCACGCCGCCCGCTGAACTGCTTTATGTGGGCTGGACGGTGCCGGGTGAGTGGTTCAACCTGACCGTCGATGTCGCCGAGACAGCCGACTACACGGCGGATCTGCTGTACACGTCGAATCGCGGCGGAGCGATTGCGATCGATGTGAACGGCGCGCCAGCGACTGGCCCACGGACGATTCCGACGACGTACGATGCGAAGGACCCAGTGGACTGGCGGCAATGGCACCACTGGAACGTTGAGCCGAACATCGCGAAGTTGCATCTGACCGCGGGCAAAAACGTGCTCACGATTCATATTGTCGAGCAGGGGCAGATGAATCTGGCGATTCTCGACTTTAAACGAGCCAGGTGATCGCGCGCGGCGTTTTCAATCTACGATGAGGCCATCTCTCACGAAGCCGCATCCGCTCTCAGGTTTCCGCATCGCCCGACCAATCTTCCTTGGATCGCCTAAGGACATACTGCGCGGGGATTCCTCGCAAGCGCGCGGAAGGAATCGGGCACTCTTATTAACGATGGGTGGGGGGGGTGGGTGCCAAGCGAGGGGGCTGCCGACCGAGGAATCCCCGACAGATTGAAACCGGAAACACTTCGCACCGTCAGACACGCCTTGATCGATCATGATCCTAGTATGACCAAAACTCACCTGATTCTCCGCAAAGTCGACTCTCCGCATTGGGCGCTTAGAGGCCAAAATGGAACCCGGCGTGAGGGTTGGAGTGGCCTGCCACGCCGACAAAGGGTGCAAGGTCGGACTGTGGAAATCTCGCCCGAAACTCCTCTAATCACCAGGATTTCCGGCGGAAAGCCGAAAATTCCCGAAATTCCGGATTCAGGCCCCCCTTATCCACAAAAACACCCCCCAGCGCCGTTGACCACCCCCTGACCGCTCCTTAGAGTCTGAAATCGAAGGACAATAAAAGCAGCCTTGAGCGGTGCGCAGCCAGGGCTCGACCATAAATCCCTCGACCCGGAGTAGACATGCTGAAACTCAAAAAAATCCACATCCTCGGCTTCAAAAGCTTCTGTGACCGTACGGAGCTGACGGTGCCGGGCACAGGCATCGCCGTGGTGGTGGGGCCCAATGGGTGCGGCAAGTCGAACATCCTCGACGGGGTGAGCTGGGTACTCGGTGAGCAGAGCGCCAAGTCGTTGCGCGGCTCCCATATGTCGGATGTCATCTTCGCCGGCACGCGCGAGCGCAAAGCGCTGGGTATGGCAGAAGTGACGCTGACCATGGTCGACCCGGCAGCCTATGAAGGCCCGATCCCAGTCGAACCGGAGGTCCACGTCGAACACGACGGCCCGACTGACTGGGACGAGAACGAGTTTCGCCGCCAACGCGCAGCCGAGGCTGAAGAGATGGTCGCCGCCGAGCAGCCGGGGCAAGTGATCGAAGACGACGAGGCTGAGACTTCCGGTCCAAGACCAGTGCCCTCTTCGCAGCCGGCAATCGCTTCAGAGGGGCAGTTGGCCCCACAGCAGGTGGTGCTCAAGATCCGGAGGCGCAAGTTCCACTCGACGCCACAGAAGGGCGAGATCGTCATTACGCGGCGCCTGTTCCGCACGGGCGAGAGCGAGTACCTGCTGAATGGCAAGCTGTGCCGCCTGCGCGACATTCAGGACATCTTCATGGGTACGGGCCTTGGACCCGAGAGCTACGCCATCATCGGGCAGGAGCGGATCGGCCAGCTGCTCAGCTCCAAGCCACATGACCGCCGCGCCATCATTGAGGAAGCAGCAGGCATAACGCGCTTCAAGACCAAGAAGCGGCTCGCAGAACTGCGACTGGAAAGCTCGAAGCAGAACCTTGCGCGCGTTGACGACATCTTCGAAGAAGTGACGCGGCAGATGAACAGCCTGAAGCGCCAGGCAGCGAAGGCAGAGCGCTATGCCGCGGTGCGAGACGAGCTGCGTGGGAAAATGCGCGTGGTGCTGGCCAGCCGCATCGCCGGCATGGACGCCGAGCAGACGCGCCTCGAAGCAGAGATTGGGAATCTGACCGAGCGGATCCACACCGGCGCAGCGGAGATCGAGACCACCGAGACCAGCCAGCACGCGCTCACCGAACGCGGCTACGAGCTGGACCGTGAGATTCAGGAAGCACAGGGCCGAGCGAATAGCGCGGCCATTGAATTGGAGCGCGCTGCGGCACGCGAGCGGGCCAACGCCGAGCGAGTGGCCGAATTGGAAGCACGTTTAGCTGCAGCCGCCGGTGAGTTGGAGCAGACGCGCACGCAGATGGCCTCCATCGCGGAGGAGCGGGCGCAGCAGAAGAGCTTTCTCGAAACAGCCGCCAACGAGGCTGCAGGCCTTCCATCTGCAGGTGCAGACCAAGCAGCAGGAAGCGCGTGCTGCTGCCGACGAGGTCTTCACCGCGGAGCGGGATCTCGAGAGCACGCGCCGCCACGCGATGCACCTGCTCACGCTGGCAGGCGATGCCCGCAACAGCACCGCACAGGCAGAAGAGAGCCTAGCTGCTCTGGAACGCGAGGCCGAACGCCTGGAGGCCGAGAGCAATCAGGCGCGTCAGGAACTCGAGATCCTGGGAGTACAAAGCGGGCAAGCCAAGCTGCAGTTTGAATCGGCGGGCGAGGCCTTGCAGCGGCTGGAAGGCGAGATCGCTTCTTTGCGTGAAGCCCTGCAGACAAGCCGTTCCGAGGAAGATGCCATTCGGGCCCACGCCAATGAACTGCGCAGCCAGTACGCCAATGCGAGTGGGCGTCGCAGCTCGCTGGAGGCCTTGATCCGCGACCACAGCTACGCGACGAATTCTGTGCGGCAACTGCTGAAGCCCGGAGCCCTGGCCGAAGGCATGAAGCCGACCGGAACGCTGGCCGATTTTCTTGAGGTACGCGGCGAGCACGAAGGTGTGGTCGACGAATTTCTACGCGACGAGCTGAATTATGTCGTGGTGGAGAGCTGGAACGCGGCAGAAGAAGGCGTACGGCTGCTCAAGTCCGGCGTCGACGGCCGTGCCACCTTCCTGATCCACGATGCGACGCAGCGCGAGTTGTTCGCAGAGCACGATGACACGATTCGAGCCGAGGGCGTTACACCCCTAAAGGAAGCGATTCGAGTTTTGAATGGATTTGGCCGCTCGCTCGAAACGATCTTGCCCAAGCTGAAGCATGGGTATCTGGTTCCAAATGCAGCTGAGGCGCAGAGGCTCGCGAACGAGCACATCTATGCCTTCTTTCTCACCCCGGAAGGCGAGTGCTTCCACAATGCGACTGTGACGGGGGGCAAGCCCTCGAGCGAAGGTCCGCTGGCGCTGAAGCGCGAGCTGCGCGAGATCGACGCCAAGCTGGCGGGACTCGAGGCCCATCTCGGCAAAGCAGAGACCGAAGCCGCTACACTGGCCCGCCGGATCGAGGAGCTCGCTGCCCAACTGGAGGTGCGGAGCGAAGAGCGCCGTCTGGCAGAGCGCGACGCAGCCGACCAGGGAGCAGCCCTGAAGCAGATGGAGGCCGAGACACAGCGCATCGAGCGCCGTCTGCAGGAGTGGGTGCTGCAAGCCGCACGCAACAAGGACGCACGTGAGGCCAAGCACGAAGTGATCGCACAGAAGCGCGAGGAGTCGGCGCGGTTGGAAGCGGAACGCGCCGCAGCGGAGACCGCGCTGAATGAGAAGCAGGCGCATTTGGGCACGGTGCGGCAAACGCGCGAAGCCCTTCAGCAGGAAGCTGCGCAGGTCACAGCCGAGCTAGCCAAGCTCGAAGAACGCCGGCGCGGCGCCGAGGCAGCCTTCCAGCGCATCGACCGGCTCCATGCCGACCTCGAACGCCGCGTGCTGACCATCGAGCAGCAGCGGGCAGCCGCCGAAGCAGAGCGGGAACAGCGCGTACGTGAGAGCGCCGAGCTTGCGGTGCGCGAGCAGGAGTTGAAGGCGCAGCGTGAAGAAGCTCTTGCCCTGGCCCAGACCCTGACGACCGAGGCACAGGAGCTGCGGCAGAAGCTCGCGGGCATCGAAACCGAACTCAAGACAGCCCGTGCGGCTCTGGATCAACTCCGGGACGATCGCAGCGACCGGTCCAACATGGTGGCAAAGCTTCGGTCGGATCTCGAGTATCTCGAAGCCAGCTGCCTGACCGAGATCAACGTGGAAGCGGCTGTGATTCGTGCGGACGCGGAGATCGTTCGGATCGGGGGCGAGGAGCTGACGGCGGAAGAGACGACCTGTCAGGAGCTGCGCCAGAAACTCGAACAGATGGGCCCGGTCAACATGATGGCCCTCGATGAATACAAAGAGACGGCTGAACGTCACAGCTTCTTGTCGACACAGCGCCAGGACCTGATGGAGTCGATCGAGAACACGCAAGCGACGATCAAGGAAATCGATCAGATTTCGCGAGAGAAGTTCGACGAGGCGTTCGCGCAAATTAACCAGAACTTCGGCGAAGTGTTTACGCGGCTCTTCCACGGCGGCCAGGCCTTCCTGCGCCTCACCGACGAAGAGAACCAGGCCGAGAGCGGACTCGAGATTGTAGCCTCGCCTCCCGGCAAGAAGCTGCAGAACGTGCTGCTGCTCTCGGGCGGCGAAAAAGCTCTTACCGCGCTGGCGTTGCTGGTGGGCATCTTCCAGTTCCAGCCCAGCCCGTTCTGCGTTCTCGACGAAGTCGATGCAGCACTGGACGAGACGAACGTGGGCCGGCTTGCCGACCTGCTGCACTCGCTGAGCCGGGAGACGCAGTTCCTGCTCGTGACACACTCCAAGCGCATGATGCAGGCGGCCGACCTCATCTATGGCGTGACCATGCAGGAGCCGGGCGTGTCAAAGGTGATCAGCGTGAAGCTGGGGGCACATCAGCAGGAGCAGCGGCGGGCGACGGCGTAATCGTCTGTCGCGTGAGCTGGCTGCCGAAAACTGCACGAACCGCGAAGACTACGACCCAGAGCACGATCGCATAGAGCGCGTACCACGCAGCCTCTTGCATCGGCGTGACGCGGGTCGCACTGAAAACAACCAGCGAGCCAGTGGAACTGACATGCATGAGCTGTGCGAGTAGTACGCTGCCTGTGTTGGCGTAGAGCCAGCCAATGAGAACGCGCATAGCCGTCATCGCCGCGGCAAATGCGAGAAAGTAAAAAGGCCAGGCATCTCCGTGCGGCGTGGCAGTTCCCAGGTGGTCGATCACCGGAAGATGCCAGAGAGACCAGAGCAGACCGAGCAGGAGGCTCGCGGCAAACGAACTCTTGGCGCCCTGCATGTGGGGGAAGGCAAAACCGCTCCAACCAACCTCTTCCACCAGCCCGGCAGGCAGTCCGAACAGAACTCCAATCGCAAAGAGATTCGGTGTGAAGACGGGAGAAATGAATCTTTCCAGCGTCCAGAGAACCAGGAGGATAAGGAGCGGTGGAATCAGAAGAGCGCCGAGCCACGAAACCGGCGAAGGCATGCGCACAAGGCGCGAAGCAAGATCGCGCAGGCCTGTTCTTCCATAGAGACTCCCGGTCAGCAAAATACTTGACAGGCAAGGGCCGAGGATCATCGCCGGAAACATCAGGATTCCATCGAGTTTGCCAGGCAAATGACCATGGATCAGGCTGGGGGCGGCAACGGCCAGAGCGCCTGCCCACGATAACGCGAATGTAAGCAGGAAGAACGCGACTGCCGGGTGGCGCCGAATCCACGAGTGTTGAGAGCTGACCATAGGGAAGACGCTCGCTGCAACTGGGCTGCAAAGTGGATTACGGCGGCGCTAGAGGATTGGTTCAAAGATTGTGCGGAGCGAAGCGGCGCTTCGGCTGGAAACCCGGGATCGGATTGTGTGACTCGATCTGCGGGGCCGTGCGACGCGCAAAAAATCACCTCCGAAGGATCACTTCGCCTCGGAGGCGCTTGCGTTTCACAAGTGAATGAGCGGGGTGCCAGTAGCCGACGCTGGAGGTCGGTAGCATGCGGCTACTGGCGATCCCTATGAAACGAAGCTAGCCGCGGCTTCCCCTTTCCACTGCTGCCTCGTGTCTCCCGGCTCAAAGAGGACTTTCTTACTCGCCCTCCGAACCATGTTGACAAGTGGAGTGTCTCCCATGTGCCGAACCCGGTCCGTGACGGCCGTCACAAGGGTTGGGTTTCGTCCGAAAGGCCCCATTTCGCATCCCAGGGAGCTCCCTCTTCTTTCATTCCGGACCCTCTCCTCCCCATCCGCGATCTGCATTGACAAACGTTGGCGAGCCCTAGAGAATCGGAGCTTCAGTTCTCGACATCGGCCAGGTCCCCCAGCGAATGAAGGCTCTCCTTGAAACCCGTTTGGGCGCGACGCCGCTTCTCGGCAGAGGCAAGGTACGCGACCTCTACGCGATCGACGATGCGCTGCTTCTGGTCGCAACAGACCGCATCTCGGCCTTCGATCATGTCCTGGCGACGGGCATTCCGGACAAGGGAAAGATCCTCACGCAAATCTCTCTGTTCTGGTTCGAACTCTTCACCGACCTTGTTCCGAACCACCTGATTACAGCGAACGTCGACGAGTTTCCCGCTGCACTGCACCCCTACAGAGACCAGCTGGAAGGCAGGTCCATGCTGGTGCGTCGCGCACAAATGTTTCCCGTCGAATGCGTGGCCCGTGGCTATCTGGCTGGTTCCGGCTGGAAAGAGTATGTCGCGAACAAAACAGTCTGTGGCATTCCTTTGCCTCCGGGTCTGCAGGACGGCTCGAAGCTGCCAGAACCCATCTTCACGCCGGCCACCAAGAATGAAGGCGGAGCCCACGACGAGAATATCTCGCATACGGCGGTGGAGAAGATTGTGGGAGCAGAGACTGCCCACGAGCTGCGGCGCCTCACGCTGGCGCTCTTTACGCGGGCCGCGGAGTACGCCGCACAACATGGCTTGATCCTCGCCGACACGAAATTCGAATTCGGCACTTTGAACGGAGCAATTATCCTGGCCGACGAGGTCCTGACGCCAGACTCTTCGCGTTTTTGGGAGGCGTCGGCGTGGAAGCCAGGAGGAGCGCAGCCCTCGTTCGACAAGCAGTTCGTGCGGGACTATCTGGAAAGCATTCGCTGGAACAAGCAGGCACCCGCTCCCGGCCTTCCAGACGATGTGGTCCAGCGTACACTGGCGAAGTACCTTGAGGCATTCAAGCGGCTCACCGGCCGCGATCTCGCGCTGTAGGGAGCTGAAACCCGCATGACCGCTGTCGATTGGATCATCGTGGTGATTCTGGTGGGCTCGGTGATCGCCGGCATCGCGCAGGGCTTCCTGCGTTCTGTATTCTCTCTGGGTGGATTGATTCTGGGGCTGGTTGTCGCGGCGTGGAACTACGATCGCATCGCGCGTTTTGTCCAGCCGCTTCTGCACAACGAGAAGGTATCGAATGCCATCGGGTTTATTCTGGTTGCCTTCGTGGTAGCGGCGATCTGCGCGACGGCCGGAGTGCTCTTATCGAAGGTATTCAAGAAGCTAGGGCTCGGATGTCTGGATAGCCTTGCCGGCGCGATCTTCGGCTTCTTTCAGGGCGCGTTGCTGGTGACGGTCTTCATTCTGATCACCGTGGCGTTCTTTCCGGATACCGAGTGGTTGACACAGTCAAGGCTGCCGAAGTATTTTTTTGCCGCCTGCCATCTGAGCACGAACATTAGCCCGTCAGGGCTGTCGGAGCTGGTGCGCAAGGACCTGAATCGACTGGAACGCGAGTCGCCGGCCTGGATGCATCCGGGCGCGCGAACGAACTGAAATTTTTTACTGGGCCGGAACGCGGTTGGTTGTGGCAAGCTAGTAGAGCAAGGGGTCGACGTGAGACGAGAACTGGATAGCCTGGTCACGCAAATGCATTCCAGCGGCATCCGTTACGATGACGCTGTTCGCGAGTTCAAAAGGCAGTATCTGCGCGAAGTGCTGGTGGCAAATCGGGGCAACCAGTGTAAGGCGGCGGACGAGCTGGGCATTCACCGCAACACTCTCAGCCGCACCATGGCAGAACTCGGCCTCAGCCTTGCCGAAGTACGCGCGGGCCTCAAGCGTCCGCCACGCAGCGAGCGTCTAGTCTATGGAGCGGCACGCCAGGGCTATCGCCAGGGCTGACCCTCTCCGAGGCATGCAGACAAATCTACCCAAGACTGAACCACGCACCGCGATCGAACCGGGATTCGAATGGGACAGACAGGATGCCTATCTGTTCGACATCGACGGAACGCTCTTGCGCAGTCGCGATCGTGTGCACTTCGAGTCCGTAGCCCGCGGAGTCAAACGCGTCACCGGATTTGAAATCTCCCTGGAAGGCATCGCTATCCACGGCAGCACGGACACCAGGATCCTGCGCGAAGCCTGCACCCGTGCAGGTATCGCGGCCGACATCCTCGAACCGCAGATCGCCGCAATCCGCGATGCCATGTGCGCCAGCGTGCTGGAACGGCGTCATGAACTCGACCCCATTTTGATGCCCGGGGTCCCGGAGGTTCTCGGTCATCTCGCGGATCGTGGCGCCCTGCTGGGAGTCGCAACCGGCAACCTCGAGACGATCGGGTGGATCAAGATCGAGGCGGCAGGTCTGCGTGAATGGTTCCGCTTCGGCGGCTTCAGCGATCATTTCCCGGTGCGATCGGAGCTGATCGGCCACGCTGCCGCGAAGGCAAAGTCGCTCGCAGGTTCGAGCGCGAAGATCTGCGTGGTGGGCGATACCCCCCGTGACATCGAAGCCGCCCGCGCCAACCATCTCCCGGTCATCGCTGTGGCCACGGGGCACTATGGGTTCGACGCTCTCCACGAATGCCGGCCCGAAGTTTGCGCGACGTCTCTTGCGGATCTCATGGCCGCAACGAGGATCTCATCTTGATACGCCGGGCTATGGGCTTTGCCATCGTCCTGGCTGTGGCAGCGGCCGCAAGCGCCCAGCAGATGCCTGCACCGGCTCCCCCTGGAGAGCACAAAGCGGCGGGCTCCAGCACGGCATCCGTGGCGCAAGGCGAATCCGCCAAGCCGGTTCGCAGTAAGGACCGGCGGCGCGCAGCCAAGCTCTATCTGCAGGGGACAAAACTCTACGAAGACGGTCAGTTCGAGACGGCGATGCAGACGTACGAGACAGCCGCATCGCTCGACCCCGGCAACAACGACTACGCCCTGGCGGCAGAGGTGGCGCGGAGCCATGCTGTTCTAGCACTCATTCAGGCTGCGGCCAAAGCGCGAAACAAAGGCGACGACGCCGCCAACCGAGCTGCTCTGGAGCGAGCCCGCGAACTCGATCCCACGAATCCGCAGGTCGCGGAACATGTCGAGGAGTTGGCCGACAGGACCGCTTCAGGACAACCCACTCCTTTGTATGAACCGTCAGCGAGCACAGTCGGCGAGCTGCCCGTTCTCGAGGCTTCGAGTACGCCGCAGAGCATTCACCTCAAAACGGACAGGCGATCGTTGATTCAGGCGGTGTACAGGGCCTACGGAATCGACGCAACCCTCGATCAGAGTGTAACCGCGGCCCCGGCACGATTCGACGCCGACAAGATCTCGTTTCATCCGGCAATCGATCTTCTCGGCATGGTCACCAATTCATTCTCAGTTACGCTGGACGCTCATCACGTACTTGTCGTGCGCGACACGCGCGAGAATCGACTGCAATTCGTGCGCCAGGAAGTCGAGACCCTTTATCTTTCGGGAATGTCGCAGGCCGAACTGACCGAGGTAAGCAATCTTGCCAAGAATGTCTTTGCCGTGCCGCAGGTTGCGATTGAACCCGCTCTGGAAGCAGTGACCCTCCGCGCTCCTTCCTCGACGCTCGATGCGTTCAACGCAACGGTGCGCGACCTGCTGAATGGGCGCAGCGAGGTTATGCTCGATGTGCGCATTCTTCAGCTCGCGCACACCAGCGAGAGGAACACCGGGGTGCAACTCCCCCAGCAGGTGACTGCCTTCAATGTCTATGCCGAAGAACAGTCGATCCTCAACGCCAATCAGGCACTGGTGCAGCAAATCATCAGTTCCGGGCTCGCCTCCCCCGGAGACACGCTCGCAATCCTGGGAATTCTGCTGGCGTCGGGCCAGGTATCGAGCTCGCTCTTCTCGAATGGGATTGCTCTATTTGGCGGAGGGCTCACTCTGTCAGGAGTCTCGCCCGGACCGGTCAAGGTGAACCTCAGCCTGAACTCCTCCGATTCGCGGGAACTGGACGCCGTGGAACTGCGTCTCTCCGACGGACAGGACGAGACCATCACCAGCGGCTCGCGCTATCCGATCCTCGCGGCTTCGTATTCGGGGCTGGGAACAAATGCTGCAAGTATTCCCGGCCTCACGTCGGCGGGCACTTCGAGCGGACTCTCTGCTCTATTGGCTTCGATCTCGGGAGCCACGACTCAGGTTCCTCAGGTGCAGTATCAGGATATTGGCCTGACCTTGAAGGCCAATCCCGAGGTGATGCGCACCGGCGATGTGGCTTTGACGCTGGACATGAAGCTGGCGTCGCTCTCCGGTACATTCGCGAATGGGAATCCCATCCTGAACAACCGGTCGTACTCCGGCGTCGTCACCCTGAAGGAAGGCGAGGGCGCAGTTCTCATCAGTGAAATAGATAAGCAGGAAAGTCTCGCATTGAGCGGAACGCCCGGACTCTCGCAGATTCCCGGCATGAACAACATCACGGAGAAAGACGCACAACGGGATTACGCCACTTTGCTCATCGTGCTGACACCGCACCTGCTGCGGGGGCCGCAGTACCCCACCGCACCGGAGCGGATGTTTCGCATCGAGCGCAGCGCATTGACGCGGTAGAGCAACGCAGCGCTCAGCGCCAATGGAAAGGCCCCGGCGCAAGCCGGGGCCCCATGGAGAAGCCGCTCTCTTTCTTACTTAAGCTACTGTGAGAGACCATCCGCCTTCATCTGGTATTCGACGATCTGCTTGATCGTTTCATAGGGCAGGCCGCCAATAGGAACCTGCCGGCCATTCACCATCAGCGTCGGCGTCTGATTGATATTCAGATCCTGCGCCAGCTTCACCGATGCCTCAACCTGCTGGCCTGCATCCGGCGTAGAAACGCAAGTGGCAACTTTGGTTGGGTCGAGGCCCGCCTTGGTCACCGCGCTGTTCAGCGTCAAAGCGGCGCCGTCCGCCGTCGCCAGTCCCTCCTGACCCTCGAAGACAGACGAAGCAAACTGGAAGAACGCGTTGCTGCCGCCAAGCTTGGTCACGCAGACGCCATACTCGGCTGCCTTGACCGACTCTGGATGGAGACGCGCCAGGGGGTAATTCTGGAAGACGATCCGGGCCTTGGGAAAGTCGGTCGCCAGCTTGTCCATGTTGGCCTGCGCCTCTTTGCAATGCGGGCACTGGAAGTCGGCGAATTCGACCAGCTCCAGATCCTTGGAGGCAGACCCGCGATAGGGTCCGTCGGCGCTCTGTTGCAGTTGTGCGCGATAGTCCGCATACGGATGCTCTCCGAAGGGGATGATGTCGTCTCCGGCAATGATGTGCTTGCCGTCGGGCAACGTGAAGAACTGGAGCCCGCCGATTTTCTGCTTACCTGTCTTGTCGCCGATGAGAACGACGACTTTGCTCACGCCTTCCACCGGTGTCTTCAGAATCGCCTGAATTTGCCAGACGCGATTCGGGTCGTAACCCCAGCTGGTCTGCAGAAAAGCATTGATCGTGTCCTTGGTGGGCGACGCCGCCGAGAAGTTGGCCGGATCGACCTTGGGAAAAACGGGCTCAGTGACGGTCGGTGCAGGCGCCGATGGAGCCGCCGAGGAATCCTGCGGAGGTGCGGCAGGAACCTGTTGTTGTGCTGAAGCCAGAATGGATAGGGGGAAAACAAGCAGCGCGATTGCGCCGGCAGAGCGGAACGAACGACGAATCAAGTTCAATCTCCTCAAAAAACAGTGCGAAAACGGCAATTTACCCGCCTTCTAGCTTATACCTGAACCTTCACGGCTATGGGAAATCGGCGGCCCATGCCGAAGGACTTCGATGTGACCTTCAAAACCGGCGCAGCCTGCTGGCGTTTGTACTCCGAGCGCTCCACGAGGCGCACTACCTGTTGGACGAGATCCAAAGAAAAACCGTGCTTCGAGGCAATGCACTCGGGAGTTTCATAGCGCTCGACATAGGCTTCGATGATCGGATCCAGCACGTCGTAGGGTGGCAGTGAGTCGGTGTCCTTCTGATCGGGCCTTAACTCTGCCGACGGCGGCTTCTCCAGGATCGCGCTGGGAATGATTTCGCGCTCGCGGTTGATCCAATGGCACACAGCGTAGACCCGCGTCTTGACCAGATCGCCAATCACCGCCAGCGCCCCGACCATGTCGCCGTAGAGCGTGCAGTAGCCGACGGCCATCTCGGATTTGTTGCCGGTCGTCAGCACGAGCGATCCGAACTTGTTGGAGAGCGCCATCATCAGCGTGCCGCGAATCCGCGACTGGATGTTCTCTTCGGTGAGGTCGGGCTTGAGTCCAGTGAAGAGCGGATCAAGGGCCCGCGTGTATTCCTTGAATAGATCGCTGATGCCGATCATCTCGAACCGGATTCCCAGGTTCGCGGCGAGCTTGCGGCTGTCGTCGATCGAGCCCTGCGAGGAGTAGGGGCTGGGCATACCGACGGCGAGGAGATTCTCCGGCCCCAGGGCTTCGGCAGCAATCGCGGCCACCAGCGCCGAGTCGATGCCGCCGCTCAAGGCGAGCAGCGCCTTGCGAAAACCGCATTTGCGCACGTAGTCGCGCGTCCCGAGCACGAGTGCCCGATAGGCAGCTTCGGTGTCATCGCTCTGAGGTTCGGGAATCGGAGATGCGTGGAAAGGGTCCAGCACCACCAGGTCTTCCTGGAAAGATGCTGCCTGGGCAATCAGCTCACCCTGTGCATTCACGGCAATCGATGAGCCGTCAAAGAGCAGGCTATCGTTGCCGCCCACCTGATTGCACATGAGCACCGGAATCCCGTCACGGCGCGCAATGGCCGCCAGCATCTCCTGGCGGATCTCCCGCTTGGAGTGCCAGAACGGCGAAGACGACAGGTTGATGTGAAGATCCGGATTCTGGCCCATCAGTTCTTGCATGGGGTCGACTGAGTAAAGCCGCCGTGGCCAGAAACTCTTGTCGTTCCACGCGTCCTCACAGATGGAGATTCCCAATCGGACGCCATCCAGTTCGACCACCTTCTGCGCACGCGCCGGAAGGAAATAGCGCTGCTCGTCGAAGACATCGTAGAAAGGCAGAAGCCGCTTGTGCTGCTCGAGCACGAGAGTCCCCTTGTCGAGGAGTACGGCCGCGTTCACGGCTGGTTTGCCGGCGTCCGGCGGCGCAGGAAGCGCCACACCCGCCAGCACTGCGGTCGACAGATCGCTCGTGACCTGCACCAGCTCGTCCACGGCCCGACGGCAACGCGCGAGAAAGCTCGGCTTTTCCAGGAAGTCCGCCGGCGGGTAGCCACAGATCGCGAGCTCGGAAAAGACAGTAAGTCGCGCGCCCTGCTCGGCAGCCCGACGGCTGGCCGCGACAATCTTCTCGATGTTCCCGGTGAAGTCCCCAACGGTGGGGTTGATTTGGGCGAGCGCGATCTTCACATCTTCAGTTTAATTGGCCTGCGGGCAGGGCGCTGCACGAGCCGCAATCCGACCTTAGATGCCAGTGCCGGAGAGGAGAATGCCCGCCGTCTGCGCGATGATCTTCAGGTCGAGCCCAAGGCTCCAGTTCTCGATATAGGCAAGATCGAGAGAGACATAGCCCTCAAACGAGGGGTCATGGCGGGCCTGGGTCTGCCACAGACCGGTGATGCCGGGCAGCACCGAAAGCCGGCGCATGTGGGCCAGACTGTATTCCCGAACCTCGCTCGCTACCGGCGGACGCGGCCCCACGACGCTCATCTCGCCCCGCAGAACGTTGAAGAATTGCGGCAGCTCATCGAGCGAGTATTTGCGCAGAATGCGGCCGACGTGTGTCACCCGCGGATCGTTGGCAACTTTGAACAGCACGCCATCGCGCAAATTGAGGTGACCTATGCTCTGCTGCCGCCGCTCCGCATCCTGGACCATGGTACGGAACTTGAAGCACGAAAATCTGCGGCCATTTCTGCCGATACGCTCCGAGACATACAAGACCGGCCCACGCGAATCGAGTCGAATGGCAATCGCGATCAGAAGCAGAATCGGGGCCAATACCACAAGTGCAAGGCTGGAGAAGAGAACATCGAAGGAGCGCTTGAGAATCCGCCCTGCAGTCGACAGCCTCTCAACTTGCGAGTCAGTGGCCAAACTGGCATCCTGCTGCGATGGAGTTGGCCGGACGGCTGGCTGCCGGGACTGCGGAGGAGCTTCACGCACCGCCGCCACCGCTTCAGGTGTGGACATCGATTGCCACACATCCGGAGTTGCCATCGCGGTGTCCTTCCTCCTCCAAGGCGCGGTCGAGCCATTCGCCTTCTCTTCCAGACTCCATTTAAACCTCAGGGACGCGGCTGAATTGTCTTTAGATTGCAATCATTGGGCGAGCCGTTCCCCGGAGCCGATCGAGTCGGCTCAGACGGCCGGCAATTCATAGGCGTCCAGGGTCAGGAACTGCTGGATATTCTCGTCTGTGGACCTTAGGAAGCCTGCGAGGGGGCCAAAGTAGGCCGCACGGCCCTGGTGAAGGAACAGAACAATGTCCGCAAGCTTTTCGGCAAAGCGCATATCGTGGGTCACCACGATGCTGGTGAACCCAAGTTGCCGTTGGAGCCGCTGGATGATGTCCCCCAGCCTCTTGGCGATGATGGGATCGACCATCGTGGTCGGCTCGTCGTAGAGCACGACCTCCGGCTGCGAAGCGAGCGCGCGAGCCATGGCCACGGCGCGCCGGCGACCAGTCGATAATCCAGCGGGCAGTGCTTCCTCTACGTCCTCCGCGCCTACCATCTTGATGAGCCGATCGACGATCTGCTGGATCTGGTCTTCATCGAGGGAGCCGCGCTCGCGCAACGGGAAGGCTACGTTCTCACGCACGCTCAGCGAATCGAAGAGAGCCCCATTCTGAAACACCATGGTGACGCGCTTGCGAATCTCCTGCATGCCGTCCTCGTCGAGCGTGGTGACCTCCTGCCCTTCCACGCGGACCGAGCCGGAATCGGGCTTGAGGAACCCCATGAGAACGCGCAGCGCGACCGATTTGCCGACACCGCTGCGCCCGAGGATGCAGAGCGTCTGTCCTTTCTGAATCGAGAAACTCACATGCTGCAGGACAGCGTGATCGCCAAAGGAAATCGAGACGTCGTCAAAGACGATGATCGGCGCGTTGTTGGCGGCCGGGTTCGGCGCGACTGGATTGGCAGACTGGTCGGACATGGCCTGATCTCAGGTTACCCGATGCGATTACACAATGGGATTACTCGACGGGATTACGCCATAGCGCGGGGCAGAAGAGACTCCGCACGGGCGAGATCGTCGGGCGTATTGACGTTCAGGAACCAGTACGTGGGCGGCAGACCCTGGGGATGCTCAACCTGGCCGGCCTGGACAAGATTCTCGACGGGAAGAATCTGAAGCAGCCTGCGGGTTTTCTCGGCCACGGTGCGAAATGCCGAGAAGCAACCGTCGTTACCAGCATCCAATTCGGTCTGCAGCCCGGGCAGGAGTGTACGATCGACAACGGCCGGAAACGGCTGTGCGAAGCCATTCACGGACACGAGCGTGATCGCGTGCTTCGTTCGGCCATTATGGTCCAGCAGGAAAGCGACGAGAGCCGATGGCAAGAGCGGCATGTCAACGGAAAGGAAGACGGCAAGCTCGGCCTGGGTCGACTCGAGTGCGGCGCAGATTCCACCGAGAGGGCCCCGGCCAGCATCGTTCACGGCTGGGGCAAAGCCGGAGAGGTCGGACCCTGCGCCAGCGATCGCCGCGTCAAGCCCTGCACCACGAAGAATGCCCAGCGCACGAACCACCAACGGCACGCCCTCGAGATGGACCAAGGCCTTGTCCGTGCCCATGCGGCTCGATTGGCCACCCGCGAGGACGAAGCCTGTAGCCACGGGCCCGTCAGTCTCGCATGTCGGCACGCTCAACCGCCAACCTCTTCGAGGAAACGAATCAGCGACTGAATCCCAAGTTCGAAGTTCTTCAGATTGAACTTTTCATTCGGCGCATGCAGGTTGTCGTCGGGCAGCCCGAAGCCCATCATCACGCTGGGCAGATTCAGATGCTTCGCAAAGTCGCCGACGATCGGGATGGACCCTCCGGAGCGAATGAAGACCGTGTCGCGCTCCCATACCTCATGCAAAGCACGCGTCGCAGCCTGGATATAGGGGTTGCCGGTGGGAATCAGGCACGGATCGCCGGAGTGAATCAGTCGCACCTCGATATCGACTCCCACGGGGGCGATCTTTTCGACATACGCCTTGTACTGCGCGAACGCCTTCGCCGGATTCATGTCGGGCACGAGCCGCATCGACACCTTGGCCAGCGCCTTGGCCGGAATAACCGTCTTCGCGCCAGCTCCCGTGAAGCCTCCCGGCATGCCGTGCACATCCAGCGTAGGCCGCGCCCAGGTGCGCTCCAGGACGCTGTAGCCAGGCTCGCCGACCAGCGTCTTCGAGCCCACTTCGGAGATTCGATAGTGCTCCTCGTCGAAGGGCAGGCTGCGCCATGCGGCCAGTTCGTCCGCGCTCGGCGGAACGATGTCGTCGTAGAAGCCTGGGATCAGGATGCGGCCTTCTTCATCCTTCAGGCGCGCCAGCATCTGGGCCAAAGCGACAAAGGGATTGGGCGCTGCGCCGCCATACATGCCGGAGTGCAGATCGGTCTTCGCCCCGCGCACTTCGAGCTCGGTGTAGATCATGCCGCGCAGGCCAACACAAAGTGTTGGCAGGCCGGGGGCAAAGAGCTCGGTATCCGAGACGAGCGCGAAATCGGCTTTCAGGTCTGCCGGCTTCGATGCGACATAGCCGGCAATTGCCTCTCCGCCGACCTCTTCCTCTCCCTCGAACAACACGCGAACGTTGATCGGCAGCGCCCTATTCGACGCGAGGAGTGACTCCAGCGCCTTTACCTGCGCCCAGACCTGTCCCTTATCGTCGACAGCCCCACGCGCATAGAGATTGCCGTTCCGTTCGGTGGGCTCAAAGGGCGGGGTGTGCCACTCGTCGAGGGGATCGGCCGGTTGCACGTCATAGTGCCCGTAGACCAGCGCGGTTGGCTTGCCAGCCGCATACAGCCAGTCGGCATAGACCAGAGGATGCCCTTCGGTCTCGATCAGCCGGACGTTCTCCATCCCGATCCTGCGCAGTTCTGCCGCCAGCATCTCGGCGGCCTGCCGGCAATCGTCCTTGTGCTCGGGCAGCGTCGAAATCGACGGAATACGCAGCAGCGCCTTCAACTCATCGAGAAAGCGTGGGTGGTTTTCGCGGGCAAACGCTGCAGCAGATGAGGACATACGAGGGCTCCCTGAACTAGAGCAGTATAGGCGTTCAGGCCCGACGCAGACCGTGTCCACAAAAGGCTAATAGCGCGGGACCGACGAATCAACTTCGGTCGACCAAGCCTCGATGCCCCCGCGCATCGATTGCACCTGCTCGAACCCCTGATTGCGCAGCCAGACCGTGACATTCATCGAGCGAACGCCGGCATGGCAGAAAACGACCAGGTGTTCGTCGGGATCGAGCTCCTGATGCGCACGGGCCGGCACCTCGCCCATCGGCATGGTCAGGGCGCCGTCGATATGCGCAGTTGCCACCTCCCACGGTTCGCGCACGTCGATGAGGCGAATCTTCTTCTCGCGTGAGAGCGATGCGGCGTCGGCAGGGGAAATCTCGTAGTCGAGCATGGTCTGAGTCTAAAGCGAAACCCCGTCGGCTCCGCGTCGCCCAGCCGGACAACGGCCAAAAGAGAACGGGCTTCGGCGCAATAGATTGCATAGAATAGACATATGCAGAATGCGGTGAAGGTTCTCATTGTTGAAGACGAGCCCCATGCACTGACGGGACTGGCGGAGCTCATCTCCGGATGGGGTTACCGAACCGAAACCGCGCGCGACGGAATCGAAGGCTGGGAAAAGGTTCTGGCATGGGAGCCGGCCATCGTCGTCACCGACCTCAAGATGCCGCGCCTTGACGGCTTAGGATTGCTCGCCAAAATGTCCGAGGCCGCAGGAGTCAACTCCAACGTCGCGGTCGTGCTGCTGACCGCGCAGGGATCGATTCAGGTGGCGGTCGACGCGATGAAGATGGGCGCCTACGACTTTTTGCAGAAGCCCGTCGATGCAGCGCGGCTGCGCACCATCCTTGCGAATGCGACACGGCAGAGGGAGACGGCAATTGAGCTCGAAGTAGCGCGCCGGAGGCTGCGTGAAACCGGCGTTCTGGGTTCGATGGTGGGCTCCTCGCGCGCAATGAAGGACATCTTCGCGCTGATCGAGCAAATCGCGCCCTCCAACGTCTCGGTGCTGATCACGGGCGAGAGCGGCACCGGCAAAGAGCTGGTAGCGCGCACGCTCCATGATTTGAGTCCGCGCAAGACACGGCCTTTCGTCGCGGTCAACTGCGCCGCGATTCCCGAATCGCTCATCGAGAGTGAGCTTTTCGGCCACGAGAAAGGGTCCTTCACCGGAGCTGTAGAACGCCGCGCCGGCTGCTTCGAGCTGGCCTCAGATGGCACGCTGTTGCTGGACGAGCTGGGCGAGATGCCTGTGGGAACCCAAGCCAAGCTCCTGCGGGTTCTCGAGGAGCGCAAGCTTCGGCGCATTGGCGCACGCACCGAGCAGGAAGTGGATGTGCGTGTGCTGGCCGCAACCAATCGCGATCCCGCAGAGGCCGTCGCCAAAGGCGAGCTGCGCAGCGATCTCTACTATCGCCTCAACGTCTTCCATATCGACCTGCCGCCGTTGCGCGAGCATATCGATGACTTGCCTGCGATGGCCGACGCCATGGTCGGCGAGATGAACCAGAAGCACAATCGCAGGGTCTCCGGGGTGGGCCAGTCGATTCTCGATCGTATGATGGCCTACGATTGGCCCGGCAACGCACGCGAGCTGCGCAACACCATCGAGCGCGCCGTGATTCTGTGTGCCGACGGCTTGCCCCTCGATGCCGGCCATCTGCCGCCCACCTTCGGCAAAGGACAGTTGCAGGCGCCGCAAATCCTCGACGCGAGCGTGGTGCCGGTGCGCGTCGGCACCACCGTGGGCGAGGCCGAACGTCTGCTGATTCTGCGGACCCTCGAGTCCACGGGACAGAACAAGACGCGCGCCGCAGAGATCCTTGGGGTCAGCCTGAAGACGCTGCACAACAAGCTCAAGGAGTACAGCCAGTCGCGCGAAGATCAGCCGGTATAAGACTGGCGCTGCATCGAATCGGTAGCGTACCCATGCGTCTGAAGACCAAACTCGTGATCGCCATTGCCGGCCTGGTGGTTCTCATCGCGGGCCTGGTTTCGCTGGTCTATGTCACGCAGTTGCTCGATGCAGCCGTCAAGCAGACCTACGCGAACAACAAGATGGTTGCCAACGAGCTGCGCTTTGCCCTGCAGCAGGCGTTGGAAAAGGGCATGGCGGGCCAGACCGTCGATCCGAATAACCCCGCCCAGCTGCGCAATCTCGAGGCTCAGGCGATTCACGACAGCGACACACTGCGTGCGATGATCGATTCGGTCAACCTCTACTCGCTCAGCGTCTATGACGTAAACATTGCCGACGCGCAGTCGCGCATCATCCTCAGCACCAATCCCAACAACGACGACAAGCTGCTCCCGGCTCGTACCGACTACAAGGAGCTGCTCAACGCCGATGCGGTTCAGCTCTATCGGCAGGTTTTCGGCCCTCCCAGAGTCTTCGATGTGGTCGTGCCCCTGGATCGAAACGGCGAACCTTTCGCCACAGTGCATGTCGGAGCGCGCACAACCCTGCTGC
Organism: uncultured Acidobacteriaceae bacterium; assembly: GCA_963778705.1. Classification (GTDB taxonomy): domain Bacteria; phylum Acidobacteriota; class Terriglobia; order Terriglobales; family Acidobacteriaceae; genus Telmatobacter. The sequence goes on along the minus strand of CAVZVM010000005.1, from coordinate 101,342 downwards.
GCGAGGCCTATGCCCCCTGGCTGCGTGAGACTCTCACTCTCACGGGCTTCGCTATAGGGACCGCTCTTCTTGCGGCTCTGCTGCTCAGCAATCTGGCGCTTCGTCCGATGGAAGAGATCAGCATGCAGCTCGACTACTGGACCGCAGCCGCCGGTGAAGCCGCGGAAGCCGATGCTGCCGAACCCAGGCGCGACACACCCGAACGGGTCTCGACCAAGATCGAGCAGATCGGGCAGCGCATGCGCAACGTAGAAGAAGTCTTCTCCGCGTTGAAAGAGAATCTCGACCAGATTCTCGGCAACCTGCAGGATGGCATTCTGCTCTTCACTTCGGGTGGGCGTGCCGTGCTTGTTTCGGAAGCTGCGCGGCGATTCCTCACCATCGAGGATGGGCCCATTCTGGGGCAGCACGCGCAGGAGATCTTCGATCGCTCCACACTGCTGGGCCGCGTCCTGCGCGATGCCTACAGCTCTGGGGTCCGGCTGGAAAAGGAAGAGATTCGCACCGAGAATGGACGCCGCATTCAGGCGTCTCTGGATTTCATTTACGACGAGGACACACGCAAAGGGCTGGGGGCACTGGTCACTCTGCACGACCTGGAGTCGGTCGAAGCGATCGAGTCGGAACTGGAGCTTTCGCGGCGTATGGCAGCCATTGGCCGGCTGACCTCGGGAGTGGGGCACGAAGTCAAGAACCCAATCAATGCCATCGTCGTCCATCTCGAGCTGCTGAAGAACAAACTGGGCGACGGCAATCCCCAGGCGGGCCGCCACCTTGAGATCATTGACGCCGAAATTCACCGGCTCGACCGCGTGGTGCAGACCCTCGCCGATTTCTCGCGGCCCGTGGAACTTCAGTTGAGAGAACAGGACTTACGCCAGGTCATCGGCGATGTGCTCACCTTGGCGAAAGATGAATTGTCGACCCGAAGCGTGACGCTCGAGACCGCCATGCCGTCTAACCCGTTGATCGCCAACGTGGACGCCGATCTGCTCAAGCAGGCCGTGCTCAATGTGATTCAGAACGGGGCGCAGGCCATGCCGGAGGGTGGCACGCTCCGGGTGGCTCTGGAAGAAAGCAAGAAGATCGCGATTCTGCGCATCGCCGACGAAGGAACCGGCATTCCAGACGAGATTCGCGACAAGATCTTCGACCTGTACTTCACGACCAAGAGCGAAGGCAGCGGCATCGGCCTGGCCATGACGTATCGCATTCTGCAGTTGCATCATGGCAGCGTCGAAGCTCAGAATAATGGAAGCCGTGGTACGGAGTTCGTTATGCGGATTCCGCTCGCCGCCACGGAATGGGGACGTCGGCATCTTCAGCCGGCGAGTATGGGAAATTCGGAAGGGTCTGTAGGATGAGAACGCCTGGAAAGAGCGTCGCATTGCTGCTGCTATTGTCGCTGGCAGGATGCGTACATAAGAACAACCAGGCGAAGAATCGCCCGCTTGCTCCTCCAATCGTCGATAAGCCGAACAACCCGCCGATCCCGACGCCCACCGAGTTGCCCGCCTCTGCAGCCACCGTGCCGCAGACCCCCACAGCGCAGATTCCGCCTCTGTCGCAGCCGGAACAAAAGCCCGTCAAAAAAGCCCACCATCCCAAGCCGGATACCAAGACCACCGAGCAGGCTGCCAACGCCGCTCCGGTGGAAGTGAGTGCGATCGGCCAACTGTCGCCGGGAGGTTCTTCCGATCTCAAGCAACAGACCGAGGAATCGATCGCCTCCACCGAGAATGGACTGAAGGACATCAATCGCTCGCTCAACGATCAGGAGCAGAAGACCGTGGCGCAGATTCGGGAGTTCCTGAAGCAGGCGCGCACGGCGCTGGGCTCAGGCGACGTGGACGGAGCCCACACCCTGGCCGTGAAGGCCAAGGTGCTTTTTGGAGAGATTAGCCAGTAGGAGGCAGGGGCGGGCCATCACCCGATAGATCTCGCCGGCGCTTTCGATCACTTTTGCTCAATTACTTCAGGCGCGTTGCTTTATGCCAGCGCCATGAGTGTAGAAGTACAGAGACGCCGCACCCCATAAAAATTCCAAAGCTGAGGCCGCTGACAGAACACATGCCACTTGCAGAAAATACCAAGGGGTCCGGACGTCGGCGTTTATCCACTTTGCGAACGCGAACAGCAGAAAAGCGGTCGCACCAGACGCCACACAAAGCACTCTGAACCGCTCTGGCATGGCGTTCTGCAGTTTCCCTCGCCATGCCGAAAAGGCGATGGCAGCGGCGAGTACTGGCCCGACTACGAAGAAGGTCAGGAGTTGAATCGCGTCTGTCAGCCACAGATAACCGGGGTTCCTACGCTTGCGCTCGATAAGATCGGAAACACTGCAGAGTATGGCCGTGCTAAATCATCGGTTCCAGCCGAAGTTGATTCCTATTGCTCGCCCCAACTCAGCTTGCTGCGCAGCGCCTCGAAGAATCCGCCCTCTCTCAGCCGCACCAGATTGACTGTGTTCTTCGAGCGATTGCAGCGAATCTCGTCGCCCAGTTGCAGACTGACCGCCTGTTGTCCGTCGACTGTGAGGAGAAAACTGCTCGGAATCCCCTCCACGCGCACCGTCACCGAGGCCTCGCCAGGCACCACCAGCGGACGCAGGGTAAGGAGATGCGGGCAGATCGGGGTGACGATGAGCGCATCCACATCCGGCGTAAGAATGGGGCCATTCGCCGCCAGCGTGTAGGCGGTTGAGCCGGTCGGCGTCGACACAATCACTCCGTCGGCGCGAAAGCGTGCCACGGGCTTGCCGTCCAGTTCCACGGAAAAGTCGCCCATGCGCGCAATATCGCCCTTGGAAACGACGACCTCGTTCAGCGCCTCGTAGCAGGCCCCCTCTTTCCCTGCCCGCCACAAGCCGGCGTGCAGCATAGCCCGCGCGTCAAGCACATGGCAATCGTTGCACCAGCTTTCCAGCGTTGCGTAGAGATCGCCCAGCCGTATCTCGGTGAGAAAGCCAAGAAAGCCGAGATTGACCCCGAGAATCGGCGTGCCCGTCGAGGCAAAGATGCGCGCCGCCGCCAGCAGTGTGCCATCCCCGCCCAGGACGATGACCAGTTTCGGTGTGCAGTTCGGCATCTGAGCGCGATCGATCACCTCAGCGCTCGTGCAGAAGCCCGCGCCCTCACGGTCGAGGCACGGTTCGTAGCCGTGATCCCTCAGCCAGTCGACGAGCGGCGGCAGAATCCTGCCGAGCTCTTCCTTGTGAGGCTTGCTGACGATGGCCACGCGATTCATGCGGTCCCAGTGTAAAGGATCGGGCTGATCGCAGCGTGCCGCGCGGCACTCCAGCGCCGATCAGGCTGCACTCGGTCCCTGGGGCTTTCGCGCGTACAACAGGAACTCCTTGTTCCCCTCCATGCCCGTGATCGGCGAAGGGATGGTCTCGACGACCTGCCAACCGCACGACCGAACGCATTCCGCGACCTTCTCGATGGCCTGCTGGTGGGCTGCTGGATCGCGCACGATGCCCCCTTTGCCGACATGCGCGCGTCCAGCCTCGAATTGCGGCTTCACAAGGAGCACGGCTTCGTCCAGATGCGGCGCGGCCGCCAATACGGGGCCAAGCACCAGCGTTGCCGAAATGAATGACACATCCATCACCAGCAGCGTCAGGACAGGCGCATCCGCCTCGTTCAGTGAGTCAGGTTCGAGAAGACGGGCGTTGGTCCGTTCCAGCAAACGAACGCGCGGATCGGTGCGAAGCTTCATGGCGATCTGGCCGAAACCTGTGTCAACGGCGGTCACATGGGCTGCCCCGTGCTGCAACAGGCAATCGGTAAAGCCGCCTGTGGATGCTCCGACATCGAGGCAGGCTCGCCCTGAGACCGCTATCTTCCAGTGATCGAGAGCTGCTTCAAGCTTGAGCCCGCCGCGACTCACGTAGCGCAGGTCCTCCCCGAGCAGCCGAACCGCCGCATCGGCCGCCACCGTCACACCGGGCTTGTCCACTTTTTGTTCGTTGACGAGAACCCGGCCCGCCAGAATCAAAGCCCGCGCACGCTCGCGGCTGGCTGCAAGACCGCGCTCGACCAGAACGACATCGATGCGTTGCTTTGTGCTCCCTGCCTTGCCGGTCATCGCATTCTGGCGCGCCGAACGATCCACGAGACCGATTCTATGGGCCTAGGGGGGCTCTTTGCGGTCGGCTAACGCCACTAGGGAAGCGTCTGACACGCCGCCAGCGACGCTTCAGCTGCCGCGCCCGGCATGTAGCAAGGTTGTCCTGCGCCCGGCCTGCGGCTCATTGTGTTGGCGTTTCCGCTGACGCCGTTCTGCGAGGTCACCCGCACGTCGATGACGTTGCCCTGCACCAGCACCGTCGTGTCCACGATGTCCTGGTCGGTCCGGAGAATCGTGACGTAGGGACTGTCGGGTGAGGCTACGTACACCTTGCCGTACAGCGAATTCGAGGTGGACACAACCGTGCGCGGATGCCCGACGACCGCGAGCGTCTTCTCGACGGTGTGGCTCGAGAGGTTCACGATGGTGACTGTGCCGTCGGCCTGATTCGAGGTATAGGCGCGGCTGCCGTCGACCAATGCAGTCACGCTGGAGGGGTTCGTTCCCACAGGGATGGTGAAGGTTGTTCCGAATGTTGGGCTGTCGTTGCCGTATTCGTCGAGGCTGACGTCGATCAGGCTGATCGCATTGCCGTCGTAGTCCGACACCACAAGCTGCTGCGTTGCGGGGATGTATTCGCCGTAGACAGGGCCTGCGGTCGCAGTCATGCCCGCGGTGCCGTTCGGCGGCGTAATGCCTGTCGCCGTAACCGCGGTGGTCGACAGCGGCAGCGTGGGATGGCAGGTCACCGGCTGGCCGTTCTGATTCGTAAACGGCGTGCAAGCATCGAGCGTGTTGAGCTGGGTGTTGATGACCGTGATGGTGTCGCTGCCGCGATTGAGAACGAACTCGCGCGAAACGCCTGCAATCGCGTAAGTCGGACACGCACCGAGTGGAATGCGCGCCGAGACCGTGAAGCTGGTGGTCTCAAGTGCGTCGGCTTCGCCCATCTGTGTCTGGGTTGAAGGCGCGGTGTTGCAGGTCATGTCCGTATAGGCAAGCGTGTTGGTCGTGCTGTTGTTCAGGCTGATTGCGTAATCGTGTTGACCGATCTGTGGCGGGCCTACAATTGCGATCGGTACCGGAGCGACGGGGATCGCGAGCTTGAATGTTTCCGGGACCCCGGTCAACACATCGGCCACGTTTCCGTTCAGATCAGCCACCCACAAACCCGCGGAAGGGGAGAAAATTCCGACCGACTGCGTCGCCGTGGGCAGCGTCGTCAAGGTAATGTTCTTTTCCTGCAGCTGCGTCGAGACGGGAAAATTAGTCAGTGTGCCGTCGCTATTGACCGTATAGCCGGTGGACCCAGTCTCGTCGAGCGAGAAGGCCAGCGGCCCGGGGCCAATCGGTGCCTGCGCGGCAATGGTGTCGCCGGCGTAGTCGAGGACAGTGGCGATTCCCGGGGTAGTCGGCGAAGGCGCAGAGATCACAACCGCAAGAGACTGGGGCTGGGGAGCCGGGCCCGTGGGGTTAATCGGGGTCACCACGGGCCGATAGGTGCTTCCGCAACCCGCAATCATAACGGCAAGCGCAATTCCTGCCAGCGCCTGCAGCACCTGCACACGTCTCCCGCGTGCATTCATGGGAAAAAGACTCATTCAGATTCGTTCCTGCTTACTTCGTGATTGTAAATCAGTGAGCCGGGGCATCCAGCCTTCTCGGCGCGCGGGTGACAAGGACGGCAAGCTATGCAGCCGCTTGGAGATACCTTCATCCCAGACGAGTCCCGATCAGGCGCAGAGTTCCCTTTTGCTTAGACGCTGTGGGTGGTGCGTTCGGTATCGGACGCCGACGCCGTCTCCGCGATCAGTGGCTCACAACATCGACCACGCTGGCATCGGGTCCGCTCCATGCTGCGGCTCCATCGTGCGAGAACTGCTGCTTCGCTTCATCCCAGTGCAGGTGAGTGATGGCGCCGGCTCCTTTTTCGTATGCATAGGTCATGCCATCGTCGGAGAACAGAGTGAACTCCGCGTCGGCGCCTGGGTAGACACGAACTTTCTCGATCGACTGGGGTTCGTGGGTGCTCTTCACCGCCGATCCGAGAGGCAGAATCGAACCCGCGCGCACAAACAGTGGAATGGTGTCGATGGGCGCCGCGACCTCGACAGTCTGCCCGCCATGCACGCGTTCGTTGGTCCAGTAGTTGTACCAGTCGGTTCCCGCGGGCAGATACACCCATCGGCTCGTTGCTCCCTGGTCTGTCACGGGCGCCACAAGAAATGCCGGCCCAAACATGTACTCGTCGCGCATGTCGGTCACGTTGGCATCGTTGGGAAAGTCCAGAGGCAGGGCGCGCAAATAGGGCGCTCCCGTCTGCCAAGTCTTGTAGCCCAGCGAATAGATGTAGGGCATGAGTTGGTAGCGGAGCCGAAGATACTTTTCGAGGATCGGTTCGGCCTGCTTGCCATACGACCACACTTCGTTTTCGAGCCGGCTCCCGTGTGTCCGCATGATAGGCAGGAACGTGGCGTACTGGAACCAGCGCGTGTAGAGCTCCGGATAGTCGTCATACCCGCCGACGTTCGCTCGTGCGTCTGAGGGATCGAGAAGCGGCGGGTGCTCTGGATGGTGTTCCTTGGGGAGATACTGCCAGCCGCCCGTGTCGTTGGTCCAGTACGTGATTCCTGACGCGGCGAAGTCAAGACCGGTCGGAATCTGCCGCCGCAGCGTGTCCCAGGTCGGATAAATATCCGACGACCAGACAAAGGTGCCGTTACGCTGAACGCCCAGATATGCGTCGCGCGATAGGATCAAGGCGCGGCGGTTCGGCTCATCTTTGCGGAATCCCTCGTACAACGCACCGGTGTGGAAAAGCGGGTACACATTGAAATACTGTGTGCCCGGCCCAACATGGAAGTAGGCTCCGTTGGGCGGCAGATCGGGTTCGGTCTCATCCGCCCACAGCGAGTCGAACCCCTTGCTCAGAATGTTTTCGCGGATCGTCTTCCAGTACCATGCGCCGGCCTCGGGATTCGTCGTGTCGATGTCCGACCCGGCGCGATCGTACGGCAATCCATTGATCGGTTTGCCGTCGGCTGTATGAATGAACCAGCCGTTCTTCAGGATCTGGGCGTAGTAGCGATCCTCAGGCACGAAACGCGGCCACACGCTGATCATGGTTTCAAAGCCCATGTCGTGCAACTGCTTGTTCATCGCAGCCGGATCGGGCCAGGCCTTCGGATCGAGATCCATCTGCCCCATCTTCGTGTAGTAGAACCAGTCGACGACAAGCACATCGGCAGGCAGGTGCCGATCGCGATAGCCCTTCGCCACTGCCAGCACTTCGTCCTGGCTTGCGTAACGCTGTTTGCACTGGATGTATCCGTACGCCGCCTTGGGCAGCATCGGCGTTGGCCCGGTGAGCAGCCGGTAGCCCTGATAAATCTCGTCGGCCGTGGCGCCGGCGATGACAAAGAACGATACCCGGTCGCCCACTTCGCTCACCCAGCGGGTCTGCTCGTTGAAACCCGGCTCGATCGTCGTCTTCGATGGGTTGTCCCAGATCAGACCGTAGCCCTTGTTTGTGACGAGGAAAGGTACGCAGCTGCTCGGCGCTGCGGGAGCCGTGTAGTCCTGCCAGCAATGCACCGGATGCCCACGATGATCGAGAAAGCCCTCCTGATTTTCACCCAGGCCGTAGTAGTGCTCGTCGTCCGGCGAAGCGAACGTTGCGCCGACAACGTAGAACGGCGGATCGCTTGGCCGGCGGTCGTTGGCGAGGCTCGCGGTTCCATCTTTGTTGTTCGGCACGGACTGAGACCAGCCGGTCATCTCCAGCAGCTTCTTTCCCTCAGGCGTGGTGAACGTGATGTGCGCGCCGGGAGTCGAGCCGCCGAAGTATTTGCCGATGTCGATCTGCGTTTGCAGGCGCGGCTTCGCGTTGGGATCAGGACGTTCGACCGTAGCCACAATCCGCGAAGACCGAAACACATCGGCGTTCCCGGTCTGGCTCGCTGTCCAGCCCGACCCATCGGGCGAAGCCACGAAGCCGTACCCCGGCTTGGCGACGGCAGGCTCATGCTGCAAGCTCAATGTCACGCGAAGAATGTTGGGCGCATACGCCTCAAGAACGATGGTCTCGCCTTTTCGGTCGAGCTCCAGAGGCTGATTGGGCGCCTGTGCCTGTAGCGCGGGAACGGTAAGCGCGAGACCGAGGAAGATCACTGAGACCCGATGCATGAACAAACTCCGTTGAGGCAGCTGAATTCGGAAGAACCTTGTGCGCAGATGAGTGTAAACCGTTTGAGCAGGCGGCCTCCGGCGCTTTGTTCTCAGTGGTGGCGCGGGCAGTTACGATGAGGCGTGGACCAAACCAGGCTGGCTTGGCAATCGAAGCTGATCCTGCTGCTCGTGCTGCCGGCAGCCGGAACCGATCTTGTCTTGGAATCCGCCCGGTGGAGGGAGCAAAGCCCGGCCGTCGCAGTCTGGACACTCGCCTTAAGCGCCCTGCTCGGTCTCTTCGCCTGGACAATGCGATCCGCTACCCCTTATGCGGCCGTGACGGGAGCCGTACTCACTGCGAGCCTGATGTTTTCTACTGCCGCAATTCCGTTCGCTCCGTGGCACACAGCACTGATGCCTGTGCTCGCAGTGCTCGTCCTGACCTCAATCTCGACACATCTGGGCCGACGGCAGAAGGAACAACTGGGTACGGCTGAGGCCCGCGAAGGACGCCAAGCTTCGCAGGTGGCCGCCAACCTCGGAGCAGCCTCGTTGCTTTCGTTCACCGTCGCGCAGAGCTGGCAGATCGACCAATCCTGGCTGCATCTTTCCGGCCTTCTGCCCTCGGCCGTCTTCATCGCCGGCCTCGCGTGCTTGTGCGAAGCTGCGGCCGACACCGTCTCCTCCGAACTCGGCCAAGTCTTGAACAGCCACCCGCGGATGATTACGACGTTGCGAGTAGCAGCCCCCGGCACCGACGGCGCCATCAGCCTCGGTGGAACCCTTGCCGGCATCGTCGCCGCGGGCGTTGTTGCCCTCGCCGGTACGGCGGCTCTGCGTGGGGACTGGTTGATGTTTTTGCTTGGCTGGGCAGGCGGCGCCTTCGGGTTGTTCTTCGATAGCCTGCTCGGCGCAACAATGGAACGCCAGGGCTGGCTCAACAACGATGCCGTCAACTTTCTGTCGACGTTGAGTGCCTCTGCCTTTGCTCTTGTCTTGTTGGCGATCCGCTCATCTGCGGGTCTGCGCTAGCTCCGACTCAAGCAAGCCGCCCTGCGAGCCTGCTCACTCCATGTGCAGGCGCCACGCGGTGTAACTCAGAATCTCGTGCGCGATCGACTCGAAATCCGAGCTGCCCCCTTCCACAACCACCCGCGGTCGCGGAGAAACCAGTACATCAAGCCCATCCGCCGCGCAGATCGCATGAATGCGGAAGAGATGTGTTTCGTCGCTGACTACCACCAGCTTACGAAACTGATTGGTGCGCGCGATGACCGCGAGTCGCCGCGCCGCTTCTGCCGTGCTCCTGCTCTTTGTTTCGGCGATAATCGCGGACTCCGGGACGCCGACACCCATCAGGTAGGTTCGCCCTACGCCGCCCTCGGAAAACTGGTCGCCCCCGTCCCCGCCCAACGCAACAACCAGCGGAGCAATGCCGCGTTTGTAGAGGGAAGCCGCATGGTCGAGCCGGGCGCGGAACACAGGGGAAGGCTTGCCATCGTACTCGGCCGCACCGAACACGGCGATCGCATCCGCGGGAGCCGCCTGGTCCATGCCCGCGAAGTGCTGAATCTGCGCATAGACCCACGCCGACCAGCACAACGCAGCCACAAGGAACACCAGGACCGCACCTGCAACGAAGCGGGCCCCACGATGCGGCTTGGACATAGCCCCTGCAGACATGCGAACAACCTTAACGCTGGAGGGTCATCACAATCTCGTGCGTTGGAATCGCACCCTCGCGCAAGATCTCCCAGCGTCCCTCACCCAACGACAAATCCACGATCGTCGTCGGCTGCGACCGTCCTGTGGGCCCACCGTCGATGATGAGTGGAATCCGATCGCCGATCTGGTCGCGCACACAGGCAGCGTGCGTACACTCCGATGCCCCTTGCAGATTTGCGGATGTCGCCGTGATCGGGAGGCCAAACTCCTCCACCACCGCCCGCGGAATCGCCGCATCGGGAACGCGCAAAGCCACATTACCTGTATTCGCCGTAGAACGCAGCGGCAGCTTTGTGCCCGCCCGCACGATCACGGTCAAGGGGCCCGGCCAGAATCTATCGGCCAGCTTATCGAGCATCGGATCGCTGTCGCGCGCCAGCGTATAGGCCTGGCCTAGCGATGAGATCAGCAACGACAGCGGTTTCTGTTTCTGGCGCGTCTTGATGCGGTAAATGCTCTCGACGGCGTACAAATTGACTGGGTCTACCGCCAAACCATAGAAGGTATCGGTCGGCAAGGCGACAACGTAGCCTTTACGCAGACAGGAGACGATGTAGCTGATCCGGTCTGGTTGGGGTTCATCGGGATGGACGCGCAAAATCTCCGCGGACAAGAAGGTCTACCTCGGTTCCCGAATTGCAGAAGCCACAAAGACGGAAACTATCACAGCACCAGCCACGGTGCAAGCTGCGCAATCACACGCAGTCAAACGGCATAGAATCGACGAGAAGATTCGGTCGAACTCCAAGATGCCTGTACGCATTGTACAAAGTAAGCAGAACGCGCGCTTGAAAGAACTGCGGCGAGCGCTCGCCAATCCATCCCGCGCCGGTCTCGTCGGCCTGGAAGGCCCCAATCTGGTCGAGGAAGCAATCCGCGCGAAAGTTCGCCTCGACTGCGTCTTCGTTTCGACGGAACAGGACGCGGCAGCCCACCAGCGGGCACTGCCGCCCGGGACCGAGATCCTGCTTTTTCCCCGCGACTTGCTGAGTTCTGCCCTCGCCACCGAAACCCCACAGCCCGTCGCCGCTCTCGTCGATCCGCCGCAGTGGACCTGGGAACAGGTACTCGGCTCCACCACCAATCGAGTCCCGCTTGTGATCGTGCTCGCCGGCCTGCAGGACCCCGGCAACCTAGGAACCATCCTCCGTTCCGCCGAAGCGTTTGGCGCAACCGGCATCGTCAGTCTGCCGGGAACCGTCAGCCCGTGGAATCCCAAAGCCGTGCGCGCCTCCGCCGGTAGCGTGCTCCGTGTTCCTTTCGTTTCGGCCGAGCCTGCCCAAGCCATCGCCCGCCTGCGCGCTTCCGGCGTCGAAGTTCTGACCACCCGCGCCGACGACGGTCTTCCCGCCGATCGCGCGCGGCTCGCTCACCCCACCGCGTTCCTCATCGGCAATGAAGGCAATGGCGTTCCGGAAGAGATTGCCTGCCTGGCTGATGGCGCCATCCGTATTCCCTGCCCCGGACCGGTTGAAAGCCTGAACGCCGCAGTGGCGGCCAGCGTGCTGCTCTACGAAGCGTCACGCCAGCGGGCTTCTGCGGCTGGCAGTCCGGCGCGTGGTCGTGGAGGTATCGAATGAGCCTCTTCGACGGCGAGCCCGAAGGACCCCCATCCCCGCCACTGCACTCCTCCAAAAGTCCGCTCCATGCAATGGCAGGAGCGCCGCTGGCGGAGCGCATGAGGCCGCGCACGCTCGAGGAGTACAGCGGCCAGGAACATCTGCTCGGTCCTGGCAAACCGCTGCGCGTGCAGATCGAGCGCGAGGCTGAAGGCAGAGGCGAATTGGGCTCAATGATCCTCTGGGGTCCGCCCGGCGTGGGCAAAACCACACTGGCCAAGATCATCGCCGAAACCACGCAGGCCAACTTCGTCGAGTTTTCCGCCGTGATGAGCGGCATCAAGGAAATCAAGCAGGTGATGGCTTCGGCCGCACAGGCTGCCGAGATGCACTCGCGCACCATCCTCTTTGTCGACGAGATTCACCGCTTTAACAAGGCCCAGCAGGATGCATTTCTCCCCTATGTCGAACGCGGCGTGATCCGTCTCATCGGTGCCACCACCGAAAATCCTTCGTTCGAGATCATCTCCGCGCTGCTCTCGCGCTGCCGTGTCTATGTACTGCAGCCGCTGAGCGAAGACCGCGTCGCGCAGTTACTGCGCCGCGCTGTGGAAGACCGCGAACGTGGGCTCGGCGCGATGGATCTGCAGACCGACGACGAGGCTCTCACCCTCATCGCCAGCTACTCCAGCGGCGACTGCCGCAGCGCCTACAACACGCTCGAAGTCGCGGCACAACTGGCTGCCGAAAAGACGAAGCACATCGACAAGGCCATCGCTACCGAGGCTATTCAGCAGCGGGTGCTCGTCTACGACAAATCCGGCGAAGAGCACTACAACCTCATCTCCGCGCTGCACAAGAGCGTGCGCAACAGCGACCCCGACGCTGCGCTCTACTGGCTGGCGCGCATGTTTGCCGGCGGCGAGGACCCGCTCTATCTCGCGCGCCGCATCGTGCGCATGGCGATCGAAGACATCGGACTGGCTGCCCCCGAAGCGCTGAACCTGTGCTTATCGGCGAAAGAAGCCGTCGATTTTCTTGGGAGCCCCGAGGGCGATCTCGCGCTGGCAGAAGCCGTCGTCTATCTTTCGCTCGCACCCAAATCGAACGCGGTCTACACCGCCTATGGCGCGGTGCAGGAAGAGATCGAGCACACCCGCCAGGAACCGGTCCCTCTGCATCTGCGCAATGCGCCGACACGCCTGATGAAGGAGATCGGTTACGCCAAGGGCTATCGTTACGCGCACGACGAGGAGGACAAGGTCGCCGACATGGATTGTCTGCCCGACTCGCTCCGCGGCCGCAGCTACTACCACCCCACACAGGAGGGCCGCGAAAAGCTGCTGGCGCAGCGGATGGAAGAGATACGCCGCATCAGGACGGGCAAGCACTCTACAGAGTAACGATTGCAGCAGGCCCACCAAATCGGGGCAGCTGGACAGCAAAGTCAAAAGCAGCTTCGAGACAAGGTCAGAGGGAGCAGGTGCATTGAGGCCCCTGAACACACGCCGTAGTCATTGAGGCTTTAGCTGCGGGCTTTTGTTTGCGCTTTCAGGAGAGCATAGGCAGCTCGGGTAGCTTCAGCGAGGCTGTCGAGCGCGATTCGCGCTCGCGAGTATCAAGGAACGCCCGCTCACGTCACCTTGCACCACCCAAACCTCGCGATCCTCTTGTGCGGCCTTCGTAACACCGGGGACCGCGTTGAGTGCATCGGTGATCGCAACTTGGAGATTTGATTGAAGAGGCTGGGATCGAATGTACTCGGCTACATAGATCGACACGTGCCATGGCCACCTGCTGTTCGAAGAACGTGTGGCGCAAACGCCGAGAATGTGTTTTTCATCCGTGACACGCACCCATTCTTCTAAGATTTCGCTGTCTATGGGTTTAACCTGGCTGATTTCGATACCCGCCACTTTCTGCGACCTCCCTGTCGTCTGATCCCTGCCGCGCTACGCGCCCCACGGATTCACCACCGACTTCGCAATGTCCTCAAAGTGCTTCACGTTCCTCGTGGCAAGCGTGGCGTGGTTCGCCAGCACAATACCGGCGATCATCGTGTCGCGCGGTTCGCGCGGCCTGCCTTTTCTTTGGCCTTCTGTCTCCAATTCCGCCGCCCGTTCAGCCGCCACCAGGTCAAACGTCGCAACACGGCCCTGAATGGTCCGGCCAAGCAGGTGCTCAAAAGCGAGCGAGCGCGCAGCCTGACGCTTTCCCGCAGGCATTGCAAGAAGCCCAGACCGAATTTCGAAGACGCTGATCGAGGTCGTCCAGACCGAAGCCCGCGGCTGGCTGTCGAGCCAGCGGACGACGTCCGCCGACGGAATCTCTCGCATGAACTCCGAAATCACGTTCGTGTCGAGGACGATCATTCGTCGAATGTGGGGATTTGCATGTGCATCCCGCGGATCTCAGGAATCTCTTCCCCGTCCTTGAGACCAATGCCCTGCCCGCTGAAGAGAGCGACTATCTCCGACCCTAAGCCCCGCTGCGGCGCGTCTTCGTCCTTGAGTGCGTCCCGCAACAGCTCACGCACCTCGGCCTCCATGCTGCGACCGTTGCGTTTGGCGCGCCGCTGCAGGCGCGTCTTCAGCTGCGTCTCGACATTACGAACCAGAATCTGCGCCATTCTGCCCTCCATTGCTATCATGATAGCACTTTTTCGATTGACAGTGAGATGGCATCGATCAACGCGAGCGTCTGAGGCCTCTCGCCTTTGCGAAGAATATCGACGCTTTCCGCCAGAATAGAAGCAGCAAATCTCTCGCATGCCCGGCCGCACTACAGAGCAAAGTCAGCGCGCGAAGGGCTTCTCGGAAGCGCACGCCAACCGCGTGCGCAACAGAATGCAGCTAAGCTCTTCTCTGAGAGATATTTCGCCATAAGCGATTGATCCGATGAAGGTTATCGTAAGTTATTGATAAACTAAGTCCAATAGGCAGAGATATTTAGCCCAAAAAGGGGGTGGGGGGGAGGGTCAGGTTGCCCTGAACCCGGTGCAACGGTCGCTGGCCCATAGAACGGGGCTGAACGGGCACACGAAGGCTATCAAATGGGCAACGCCGGAAAAGTCTCCAAATGCGCCGCTGCACTATGCTCTACGCAGGTCGGACTAATGCCTCACGCAAAATCCATCGTCGCTGCCCTAATCTGCTCTCTCAGTGCCGCACTCTCACCCGCACAGACCACGGGAACCACCATGACCCAGAAGATCGACACACCTTTTTACGTTGCCGGTTATCTGGTGCGGACCAACAACTCCGACGAAGCCAGCGGTGAAAGCAAAATCGGACCGCTCTGGCAGCGCTTCAAGCAGGAGAATCTCGTCGCCCGAATTCCGAATCGGGCCGATGCAGACCTCACGGTCGTCTATTCAAATTACGCCAGCGATGAGAACGGCAACTACGACTACCTGCTCGGCGCGCGGGTCAATTCCATCCATCATCTTCCCGCCGGAATGACCTGGAAGAGGGTCGAGCCTGCGACCTACGCCGTCATTCTTACGAACAAAGGCCAGATGCCCGGCGTCCTGCAGGCAGCGTGGGACCACATCTGGCATATGTCACCACGAGTACTGGGCGGTAAGCGCGCGTTCATCACCGATTACGAGATCTACGATCAGCGCACGAAAAATTCTCAGGAAGCGCAGGTCGAGATCCATATCGGTCTTGCGGCCGCTGCTCATTGAATTCAGTTCGTTATTGGGCAGCGCTACGAGCTGCCGTCTGCAATGCGGAATGCGGCAGTGTTGCGAGTTCGCCGGTCACAATTCCCGGCGTCAGCACCTCCGGCAAGAGCCGCGGGCTCGCTTCTCCGGGAACATAGAGAACATACGCGGGCACCCCGCTCCGCCCCAGACTGGCAAGGGCATCGCCGATCGCCTCATCGTGCTGCGTCCAGTCGGCCTTCAGCAGCGCGACGTTGGCATCGCCGAAGGCCTTCTGCACCTCGGGCTGGCTCAGTGCCACGCGCTCATTCACCTGGCAGCTCAGGCACCAGCTCGCGGTGAAGTCAACAAACACCGGTCGCCCCTGAGATTGATAGCGTTGGACGGCAACGGTGGACCATGGCTCCCATTGATCTTTAGTCGCCACCGCCAGAACGTCGTGCGGATCGAACTTCGGAGCAACCAACTTCGCTGGAGCGAACACGCTTAGTCCTACCACGCCGAGCAGCAACACGACCGCCACACCGGTCGCCCAGCCTTTCGCGGGCCATCGTCCCAGGAACCAACCGGCCATCGCGATCAGCAGCAGACTCACCAGCAGCGCGGCCAACACGGCGGCACCGTAAGCCTGCGCCAACACCCATGCCAGCCAGATCACCGTGCCGAATACCGGCACCGCCGTCGCCTGCTTCAGCACCTCCATCCATGCGCCGGGCTTGGGCAGAAAGCGGGTCCATGCGGGCTGCAGAGTCAGCGCAACATACGGTGCGGCGAGGCCAAGCGCGAGTGCGGTGAAGACCACAAACGTGATGACAAGCGACTGCGATAGCGCGTATCCAACGGCCGCTCCCATGAAGGGCGCCGTGCAGGGCGTCGCGACCACGACGGCGAGAATGCCTGTGAAAAAACTGCCAGCGTAACCCTGTTTGGCAGCGAGCGATCCGCCCGCGCTCGTCAGAGATAGACCGATTTCAAACTGCCCGGCAAGCGAGAGCCCAAGGAAGAACAGCAATGACGCCATCAACGCGAGAAACACGGGCGACTGAAACTGATAGCCCCAGCCGAGGTGCGAGCCCGCCGCGCGCAGTCCGAGAAGCACAGCAACCAGCGTCCAGAACGAGACCAGAATCCCCGCCGCATACACGAACCCGTGCGCACGCAGCGTGTGCCGCTCTTCGCCGCTCGACCGCACCAGCGCCAGCGCCTTGATAAAGAGCACCGGAAACACGCAGGGCATCAGGTTCAGCAGCAGCCCGCCGAGGAACGCGAAGGCCGCCGATTGCAGAAGACCAGGTGGAGGCGCCCTTCGCGGGTGCTGCAGGCACGCTGGCGAAGATGCGGGAGCCGATGCAGATTTTCCTGGCGTCGCAGCCGGACCCGAAGCACAGACTCGATCGCAGCCATCGGCACGCCTGCAACGACGCCAGGCGTCGCAGCAATCTCGAAGACGCGCCCGCCGGATAGCTCCAGCACTCCGCGCAACCGATCGGGAGCCGCAGTCAGATTTGCGTCTTTCTTCAGGTCGAGGACGAACCCTTTGTCGGTCGGCGTCACCGTCTGCGGCGCGGGGTTGTCGACAACGTCCTGGTCGGCCGGGAAGAAGGCCGCACTTGTTTCCTTCTGGCCGGTCGTCACTGCGAGGCGGAATCCCGCGCCAGCCGCCTGAAAGACCGGCTTGAAGGATGCGGGAGCCGGCTTCGGCAGCAATGCCTCGAACCGCTGGATCAACTGCAGCTGGTCCTGCGCTGTGACGCCCGATCCCTGGTTGGCCACAGTTCGGCTCAGGTCCAGCTCGGTCTTCTCTGGAATGCAGACTTCGCGGCAGACCAGCCAGTCCACCTTGGCGTGCAGATCGGCGGGCCCTAGAGTGGCGCCCTTCGACGCCGTAATCGAGAAGGGGAATACCACCTCGTCTTCGTAGCCGAAGTCCATCAGCGGCCCCAGCGGCAACCGCTTCGGTGCCGGAAACTCGAGCTCGCTCGTCGAGACTCCGCTTGGCAGCGTCCACTTGATGTGAGGCGGTTCACCGGAGTCGCCCGCATTCTTCCAATAGACATGCCATCCGGGCTCCAGCTTGAAGTACAACCCGGCTGCGTTCGGCTTGCCGTCGCGAGTCAGCGTGCTCTCCGGGACCAGCAGCTCGATATGCACGTGTGCGGCATTGGCTGTGGCTTGACCTGCGGCGGGAACCGGTCCAGCACCGAGGGCAAACCCAGCAAGCGAAACGATCGCGATCTGAAGGCTTAAGAAGCGCATGGGTAAGAGCGAGACTCTCCTCTTGGACGTTTCGCCGCTCGCGTTGGTCGCGGAAACTTGCGCCTGCACTCGCTCATTGTTTTGGCCTTTCAAGTGGAGTCCCAGGAGCCGATACACGCCTCGCATGTTCGCGGAAGATGCAGTCGTTCTGAACACATTTCACGCCTGCAGATAGCGCTCGCGCCACCGCCTCATCGTGCATGACTTCATCTTGCAGCCAGAGATACGGAATTCCCAGCCGAATTACATCGTCGACAATTGCCGGCACATGCTCGGAAGCACGAAACACATCCACCAAGTCGATTCCCTGCCCTGTCTGTGCACGCGCCGCTGCCTGCGCGGCGTCCAGGCTGGCATAACAGGTCATTCCCAGGACCTCAGTCAAAGCCGGATTAACGGGCAGCACGCGATAGCCATTCGATACAAGATATTTCCCGATGTTATGGCTTGCGCGCCATGGCTTGTCGCTCATGCCAACGACGGCGATTGTGCGCGCCGTGCGCAGCATTTCGTCGATGATTGCGGGATCGTTTTGCATCTTTGCTTCTCGGCCCCTTGGTCCCCTGATTTCCTGCCCTTACACGTCCAGATCGTCGTCCCCGCCACCGGTGTCCGTCCCGCGCCGTTTCGCCAGCAAATAGCCCCGCAGAAACGGCTCGATATAACCGTCGAGCACCTTGTCGACATCGCCCACTTCGACCTTGGTGCGGTGATCTTTCGCCATACGATAGGGCTGCAGCACATACGAACGAATCTGCGAACCGAAGTTGATTTCGAGCTTAGAGTCCTCGAGCTTCTTCGACGCCGCCCGCTTCTTCTCAAGCTCGTACTCATAGAGCCGCGAGCGCAGCATCTTCAATGCTTTTTCGCGGTTTTTGTGTTGCGAGCGCTCGTTCTGGCACTGCACCACAATGCCCGTCGGAAGATGCGTCATCCGCACCGCCGAGTCCGTCGTGTTGACGTGCTGCCCGCCTTTGCCGCCCGAACGATACGTGTCGATGCGCAGATCTTCGATCTTCAAATCGACATGGATTGAATCATCGATCTCGGGCGAAACGAACACCGACGCAAACGACGTGTGGCGGCGCTTGGCCGAGTCGAACGGGGAGATGCGCACTAGTCGATGCACGCCGCTCTCGCCCGCCAACATGCCGAATGCATACTCACCTGTAATGGTGAACGTCGCCGACTTGATGCCGGCTTCTTCGCCATCCTGGTAGTCGTTCATCTCTGTCTTGAAGCCCTGCTGCTCGGCCCAGCGCAGATACATGCGCAGAAGCATCTCGGCCCAGTCCTGGCTCTCGGTGCCACCGGCGCCGGGATGGACGGTCACAATGGCGTTCAGCGGATCGGCCTCGCCCGACAGCATGGTCCGGGCCTCGAGCTCCTCGGCGAAGGTTGCGAGGCCCTTGATATCTCGCTCAAGATCGGCAAGCACATCCTCACCCTCGCGCGCCAGCTCGAAGTACGCCTCAATGTCGCTGGTGCGGCGGACGAGTTCTTCATCGTCGGCTACCAGCGCTTCAAGACGCTTGCGGTCGCGCATCAACGGCTGGCTGGCCGCGGGATTCGACCACATGCCCGGGTCGGCTAGCTTGGCTTCTATTTCTGAGAGTTCCCTGCGGATGCGAGCAGGGTCAAAGATACTCCCGCAGGTCGCGGACTTGGTCGCGCACAGGAGCGTAGGCGAATTCGAGATCGTTCAACGACGACATATTTTGCTCTTATGACCTGTCTTTGGCTTGAGATTTCAGCTCGAGGCCGGAACGCAAACACCAACCCACGAGCACTACTGCAAGTATGGCACAGGCCCACGCGAACACGTCTCCGTGTGCGGTATAGAAGGTGATGTCGTCGCGAAAGCCGAACTGTGCCGGCAGTGCGTCCACCGCATGACGCGGAATGCTCTGGACGACCCGGCCATCGGGATCGATCGCTGCCGTTACGCCGTTGTTGGTATCCCGTAGCAGCCAGCGCCGGTTTTCGATCGCTCGCATCCGCGCCATATTCAAGTGCTGCCAGGGTGCGCTCGTGTCGCCATACCAGCCATCGTCGCTGATGTTCACCAGCACTTCGGCGCCGAACCGCGCAAACTGACGAACCTCGTCGGCGAAGACTGATTCGTAGCAGATGAACACACCGTAGCGATGACCGTTGAGCCGAAATACCTTTCGCTCGGTTCCGCGAGAAAAATCCAGTAGTTTCCCGGTCAGTTTATGGGCGAAGAAGAACAGGTTGCGGTAGGGAATGTACTCGCCGTAGGGAACGAGGTGAATCTTGTCGTAGCGCCCTATGCGTGAGCCATCAGAGCCAAAGACCATCGCAGAGTTGTACTCATTGAGCGAATGATCCGTGTCGGACTCGTCCGCGCCGACGCCACCCACGATGAAGGCCGAATGCTCGGCGCTCGCCATCTCTGAAATCGTCTGCCGGAATCGCGGATCAGCCTCAAAGAAAGACAGTGCCGGCGCTTCGGGCCATGCCACCAGATCGGGATTCGTCGGATAGGGCGGGCAGACGATCTCACCCGTCGGTGCGCCGGTCTGGGGAATCCCGGCTATGTACGTCTTGCACTGCTCCTCGGCGAGCTTGGTAAACTCGCCGATGTGCTTGCTCCACTCATTGGGAGCATTCCAGATGTTGGTCGCCGAGACATCGAGGTTCGGCTGCACCAGGACGGCGCTTGCGCTCGTCGGCTGCTTTGGCTCGTGCAGATTCAGCCCCAGCACTCCGGTCAAAATGAGGACGCCGCTCGTCGCCGCGCTGGCGATCTTCGCTCGTCTTCCTCCCAGCACAACCACACCAACGAGCACTGCATTTGCCGCAACCAGCATGAAGCTGATTCCGTAGACGCCTGTCCATGGGGCGAGTTGCGTGAGGATTGCGTTGTCGACCTGCGAATAACCCAATTGGTCCCACGGAACGCTGGTGACTCTAGCGCCGACGAGATCGAGCCCCACCCAGAGGAATGGCGCCGCAGCCAGCGCCCACATCGTCCCGAGCCGGCGCTGCACGAGCGCCACACCCAGCCCAAACAAGCCGAAGTACGCTCCCAGCACCAGACTGAAACCGAGCAGCAGCGCCGCCGACACCACCGGCGGCAGCCCGCCGTGAATCAACATCGTGTCGTAGATCCAGTAGCAGTTCCCCGCGTACCAAAGGACGCCGCAAACATACGCCAACAGAAATGCAAAGCGCAGCGGTTTCGGTCTCTCTGAACATGAGAGGATCGCCCACAAGAGCGGCACGAGACCGAACCACGCGAAGACGCTTCGCCAGGGCGGCATGGGCCCCGCAAGCGGGAACGGCAATTCGAGCAATCCAGCCGAAAGGCCGGATGCCGCCCATAGCTTCCATGCATCGTGGCGCATACTCCGCCGAGTGTACTGCATGCCGTCCATCAGAGCGCCCATGCGTGTGACTTCGGCAATCAAAGAGCCGTGGTGTAGCGCCAAATGTTGTTGCGTCGAGAGCTGGAAATACAGCTACAATCGAAGCGATGCATCTCGCAATGCTCGGAATGCGGGTTCTCGAACTTCTTTTCTTCGTCGGCTTAGCTGGCTCCGCCGTCGTGGTTCTGATCAGTTTCGTCGAAGATGGCAAGGAACTCTTCGGAGACGAGTAACTGGGAAGACGTGACCGAAGGTGCGCGCAAGTTCTTATTTTAGAATTCCCATGCCATTTTCATTGACTCCCCTCTATATCGGCAATAAACTCAGCCGAGGGCGACAGGGATTCTCGCTCAGGAATCTGAACGGCCGGCGTGACGTGCCGGCAACCAAGTGATGGCATCTTCTCGAACGATCACAGCCCCACCTTCGGACCGCGTGCGGCTTATCGTGGCATCCTCCGTGATGCTCACGTTCATTTCCTTCTGGCGTGCCGCAGCCATCGTTCTCAACGATCTTGGCTCCTCTGCGTTTTACGCAGGCGGTATCGCCGAGCAGGCGGTCGGCGCTTCGGCCCCCTGGTTCATCCTCGGCATCATGCTGTTCAGCTTCGCTGTGCGTGCGGTCTACGTCGAAAGCTGTTCGATGTTCACGCGAGGCGGTGTTTACCGCGTCGTGAAAGAGGCACTGGGCGGCACTTTCGCCAAGCTGAGTGTCTCCGCGCTGATGTTCGATTACATCCTGACCGGACCAATCTCCGGTGTCTCTGCCGGGCAATACATCACTGGCCTCATGAACGAGATGATGACGGTGGTCAACCACTACAACTGGTTGCCGCCGGCTCTGCAGGATGTGCACGGCAACGCATTCCAGTTCGAGATGAACGGCACGTCTGCAATCTTTGCAGCGGCGGTCACGATCTACTACTGGTGGCAAAACATCAAAGGAATCGAGGAGTCGAGCGACAAGGCTCTTCGCGTTATGCAGATCACCACTGTCATGGTGGTCATTCTGCTCATCTGGGGAAGTTACTCGGTCTTAGTGCGCGGCATCCATCTTCCGCCTGCGCCTATCGCTTCAAACCTCAAATTCAGCGACGACGCCCTTGGCTTCCTGAAGGGCACGAAGCTGGTGCCGGTGCTGGGCCTGTTTGGCATTCTGATGGCCTTCGGCCACTCCATTCTTGCCATGAGCGGCGAGGAAAGCCTTGCTCAGGTCAATCGAGAGATCGAGCATCCCAAGCTCAAGAACCTGAAGCGCGCCGCAATCGTCATCGCCATCTACAGCCTCGTCTTTACCGGTGGAGCAACGCTGCTGGCCTCGATGCTGATTCCCGATGGCCCGCGGACGCAGGTTTACCAGGACAACCTCATCGCCGGTCTGGCGATGTACATGGTTGGACCCGAGTTTTGGCGTATTGCTTTTCGCATCTTTGTTGTATTTGTCGGCTTCCTGATTCTTTCGGGCGCCATTAACACATCGATGATCGGCTCGACGGGCGTGCTGATGCGCGTCGCGGAAGACGGCGTTCTCACCGACTGGTTCCGCAAGCCGCATCCCCGATTCGGCACCAGTCATCGCATCGTCAACCTTGTCTTTGGTCTTCAGATGTTCACCATCATCGTGACCCGAGGCAATGTCATCACCCTCGGCGAAGCGTATGCGTTCGGCGTCATCTGGTCCTTCACCTTCAATAGTCTCGCCATGCTGGTTCTTCGATGGAAGTACCACGGCGAGCGCGGCTGGAAGGTACCACCGAATATCAAGATCGGAAAAACCGAGATTCCGGTCGGACTTTTCTGCGTTTTTCTTGTCCTGCTGACCACGGCGATTACCAACCTGTTCACAAAATCGGTCGCTACAGTTAGCGGGATTCTCTTCGCGGCGGCATTCTTCATCATTTTCACTATCTCCGAGCGACAGAATCTGCGCAAGCACGCTCTCACTGCTCGACAGATGAGGGACCACTTCCAGTTGGAGCATCAGGACACCGTCAGCCGAGAGTCGGTGGCCATACGTCCCGGCGCAATCATGGTGACCATGCACGATGCCCTCAACCCGGTCGCCTTGAAGTGGGTGTTATCGCGAACCAAGACCGAGGATCGCGACGTCGTCGTGGTGAGCGTGCGCATGATGGGCGTTGGAGGTCCTGAATACCTGAGCGCAGAGCAGCAGAGTTTCAGTGAACACGAGCAAATGCTCTTCACCAAGGCCGTTTCCGTCGCGGAGAGCTTTGGCAAGAAGGTCTCCTTGCTGGTTCTTCCTGCGGGCGACATCTTTGCGGCCCTCGCCCAGAGCGCTAACTCGCTCGAAGTTGACTCTGTCGTGTCGGGCCTCTCGAGCTCAATGACCGCAGAGGAGCAGGCATTCCACCTGGGCCAGGCCTGGGAAGCACTGCCTGAGCCGAAGCGTCAGTTCAATTTCTTCGTGATCAGCTCCAGTGGTGAAACCAGCGTCTTTTACATAGGGCCCCACGCTCCGGCCTTGAGCCCTGACGACGTTCAGCTCGTTCACCGTCTGTGGCTGAACATGAAGCGCGATCCCTCGGTTCAGGATTTGCACCACAGCGACATCATCACCTATGCGCTCACCCGCCTGGCGGGACAATACGCGCGAGAGAAGGTAGAGATTCTGCGCGAGCTGCGTAACTATCGGGCAGCAGAAACTCCGGGCGTGCGCATCGGCGGTCAAGAAGCCCCCAGCTTAGCTGCTGCATCGGAAAGCAAACAAACTGCGCCAGCCGTAAAAGCATCCCGCGATCTCTAGGCCTTCCTGCGCTTCGAGAGTCTCCAGTTACAACCATTCGGACACCAAAGCTCCGTCGGCCTTGTTCTTGGCTTGCTCCCGGAGAAGATTTCCACGGGCAGCCAAGACATCCGAACGGTCGAATAGGTGACGTTAGTTACCCATCCAGAGCAGCTTTTCGATTGATCGAGACACCTGACAGTAATATGCCCCTGGACCCTAAGTTAGTTGAACAAGGACCGTGTATCTGTTAGGCAGTGAGTCGGGCTAACCCGCCGTGCCTAAATCCGGCTTTTTTTATTTGTAAATTGTCTTTTATTTGCGTATTGTGATTCAGAAATACGACACATCGTGAAGAGTTGGCTGTGAAGAAGACGCTGAGTGGGCCACTTATCCACGTGTAAGAGGAGGTTCTGTGGGAGTTTCAGAGATTCTTGCACAAATCGATCGAGAGATTGCTCAGCTGCAGCAGGCACGCGCGTTGCTCAATGGAACATCAGGAAAAAGCACAAGAAAGTCCGGCGCGGCAACGGGGAGAAAGAAGAGACGCCTGACCCCGGAAGGCCGCAAGCGGATCGCCGAAGCAGTTAGGCGGCGCTGGGCCGAACAAAGAAAGAGGGCTGCGGCAGCGAAGTAGTCGCGTCGAAGCCAAGGAAAAGGTGCCGGTCTCCCAGCCGGCACTTTTCATCTGGCATAACGTCTAGGCTATCGTCTCTCCCGGAGAACAAGTCAGCACCTCGACGCCTGGATCGATCAAGGCTGCCAGTTCCGCAGGGGTCCCTGTAAGTGGCGGAAATGTCCCAAAGTGCAGCGGCAGAACCATCTTGGGCTGCAGAAACTCGACTGCCAGAGCCGCCTCTTTAGGTCCCATCGTGTAGAAGCCACCAATCGGCAGCATGGCAACCTCAGGGTGATAGAGCCGTTCAATCAGCTTCATGTCACCGAAGACGTTTGTATCTCCGGCATGATAAAGAACCGGGCCGTTTGCAATAGCGAGCACAAAACCGGTCGCAACGCCAACATAGTGGGTACCGTTCTCGTCCTGCGCTGCGGCTGAGTGTGTAGCCTCCACCATAGTTACTGCGACATCGCCGAGCTGTGCGGTACCGCCGAGATTCATCCCCGTCGTACTCTTCACTCCTTTACTCGCGATATAGGCTGAGAGCTCGTAGATCGCAACCACCGTCGATCCGTGCTTCGTCGCGACCGGAACCGCATCGCCGATATGGTCGCCGTGGCCATGCGTCAGTAGAACATAGTCGATCTTCTCGGGTAGAACAAAGCCTTTCGGATATTTCGGATTCCCGGCGATAAATGGATCGATCAACAGGTTCGTTCCGTTTGCGGTCTGGATCAGCACCGTGGCGTGGCCCAGCCATGTAATGCGAGTACCTTTCAACAGGTTCATGATTCTCCTCAATTCTTGATCGCCAGATCAGTTTCGACCCATCGTTTCAGCTCGTTTGCAGTTGGTCGTCCGGCCATGTGTCGCCCTTGTCCTCGATGCCAGGGCCAGTCGATCCGCATCACCATCATTGCAAACCAGAATCTGGCAACCTATCGTCCCTCTCAGCTCAGAATTCGCAACCCAGGCGAAGCTCCGCCAAAGGCCCCGCGTTGACGCCCGTTCCGCAGAGGCGTAGGCTACGCAAATAGGCGAACAAATGGCGAAAACTTCCCTTCTCTTCCCCATCTTCGACGCAAAGCAAACCTCCCGACTTGCCAGGACCGCCGCCGAGGCTCCTTTGGACTCGACAGGATGCCTTACCGAATACCGCCCGCTGCCCACCAAGTCGATCCTCTCGAAGGTTGTTTCGAAACGAAAGCTTCCGTTTTCCTACGCCATCAACCCCTATCGCGGCTGCGAGTTCGCTTGCCGCTATTGCTATGCC
This sequence comes from uncultured Acidobacteriaceae bacterium, assembly GCA_963778705.1. Classification (GTDB taxonomy): domain Bacteria; phylum Acidobacteriota; class Terriglobia; order Terriglobales; family Acidobacteriaceae; genus Telmatobacter. The sequence goes on along the minus strand of CAVZVM010000005.1, from coordinate 75,871 downwards.
CGATACGCCCACGAGTTCCTCGAGCTCACACCAGAGGATTTCGAACACAAGATCTATTTCAAGCAAAACGTGCGCTGGCTGCTCACGCAGGAGCTGAAGCGCCTGAAGCGTGGCACAGACATCGCAATTGGTACGGCGACCGACCCCTATCAGCCGCTGGAGCGCCGGCAGATGGTCACGCGCGCCATTCTTGAAGTTTTTGCAAGCTGCAGCGGTTTCGGACTAGGAATCGTAACCAAATCGACACTCATTGCACGCGATGTCGACCTTCTCAAAGAAATCTCGCGGCGTCACAAACTCAGCGTCCATCTCACGGTCACAACGGTGGACCCGAAACTTGCCCGCATCCTCGAGCCGCGTGCCCCACGGCCCGATCTTCGCATCCGCACGGTGGCCCACCTCCGTCAAGCCGGTATCCGGACCGGTGTGATGTGCTCCCCTCTCATGCCGGGCATCACGGACAGCCGACGCTCCATCGGCGCTGTGGCCAAGGCCGCCAAGGCCGCCGACGCCAGCTTCTTTTTCGCAGGCGCATTATTCCTCAAGCCTTGCTCGCTGCCGACCTTCCTGGGGTTCGTGGGCCGTCACTTTCCCGAGCAGCTTGACGCGTACAAGCAGCGCTACTCGGGCAGGGCCTTTGTCGCTGCCGAATACCGGAATCGGCTGCAGACGTTGGTCGAGACCATTCGCCGCGAAAACCACCTCGATCACCGCCGCCATGAGCATCCCCAGAACTCAAAGGAGCCCGACCGGGTCGAACCCATCGCCTTGCAGCCCTGGCTTCCGTTCAGCTGAACTAGCGAGTGATCAGGACTTCGTAGAGGCCGTCTTTTGCCAGGAACTGGCGGAATCCCGGCCATTTCGAGAAGAGCGTCTGAATGCTGCGGTTGGTAAACGTGCGCTGCGTCTGGAAGGGCTGAGCCTGCTGCATCTCCACGTCATCCGTTTCGGTGACGTGAAAACGGCAATACGGCAGTTGCTCCTCTTTCGATTTGGCGTGGAAGAATGCCAGAACCTGCCCGCCAAGATTCGTGGCTCGATGCAGGTGTTCGACAACAGGGACCACGAACGCCTCGGGTAGATAATCGAGCGTAGTCCAAAGGAGGACGACGTCAAACATCCTGCCTGAGAACTGCCAGGAATGGTCGAGATACCCCTCCACATTCCAGATCGGATTGTCGTCCTCGTCCTTCCCGATCTGCCAGTCGCCGGTCAGCGCATCGGTCACTGGATCGCAGAGAAAGATACTCTGGCCAAGGTTGGTGAGGTAGTTGATATTGTGCGGCGAGGTCGCGCCGGCATCCACGACACGAAGGCCCGGATCGGCTTGAAGCCGCTTACGCAGAGTCGCCCAGGCCCCGGAGTATCGCGGATACTTCGGACCAAAGGGACCCGTGATGTTGGCCGGAGTGTCCGGTTTCTTCTCAAAAAGACGCTTGATCACCATCGACCCCTTGCCTGCAGCGAGGACTTTCCTGCCGGCAAATTGAGGCTTGGGCGGACTCGGATCGAACCCACCTGAATCAAGTATGCTGGATCGCCCCTCTATGCGAGAGGCATTGAATGAAGCTATTGGAAAAAATCGATGGGGCTCGGCTTAGAAATCGGTCCCGACAGTCGAGTTCTCCGCTGTCTTCGCGCCCTGGGTCAAATCGACCTTGCCGCGAAAGATCGCGTTGTCTTCGACGGCGAGCCGCAGAGCTTTTACGTCGCCCTCGACTACGCTCCCCGCTCGCAATTCGACACGCCCACTCGCCACAATGTTGCCCTGGAGCCGCCCCAGAATCAGAACCTCCCGCGCCGTAAGATCGGCGGAAACGTTGGCGTTGGGTCCGATCGTCAGACGTCCCTCGGAGAGGTGAATCGTTCCTTCCAGCTGTCCATCGACAACCAGGTCTTCACTGCCCTTCAGCTCGCCCCGAATTACGACGGTTTTTCCGATTCGCGCGAGACCGTTCTCTGTAGCCATAATGCAATTCCTTCCGAGGCGTTCATTGGAGCATCTTCAGGGAATCAGTGCCTATACGATAGGACGGCCTAACTGCCGATCGATCGAGACCGGTTCGGCAATTCCTGAAAATTCCTAAGGCCCTGCCCGCACTATACGCAAGAATCCCCCGCCAATTCAATTCAAGAAACCCGGAAGTAACCGGCGCGTCTAATCTTCTGTATCCGATAATAGAGTGGCCTGGATCAGGGAATGACCTCTAGACTACGTGGTTGGCTCACGATTGTTTCATTGCTGTTACTGGGATCGACGGATCCCAGGTGCGCGCACGCCACGCTGGACAGCTCCGAGGCCGACCTCGTGAATCGCACGTTGGCCGCCGAACTGGCCCGTGTCGTGGATACGCAGCATCCCCTGCGCTACACCCTTCACAAAGCCAGTCCGCGTCTCTCCACAACCAAAGAGATTGTCGAGACCAAAGACGGTGCGGTCGCTCGCCTCATCGCAATCAACGACAAGCCCTTGACCACAGAGGATGCGCAAAAAGAACTGGCTCGCCTCGATGGTCTGCTCAACGATCCTGGCAAGCAGCGTCACCGCAAGCAGGCTGAGGACGACGACACCAATCGAGTCCTTAAGGTGATCCGGGCCTTGCCCCGCGCATTCCTCTACCAGTACGTCGGGCCGGGCAGCGGACCCCACGGCAAAGTCGAGAAATTCGCTTTCTCACCCAATCCAGGCTTCGATCCGCCTGATCTCGAGACCCATGCGCTGACTGAGATGACCGGTGAGATCTGGATCGATCCTGCCCAGACCCGCGTGGTGCGCCTGGAGGGCCACCTGCAGCAGGATGTCGACTTTGGATGGGGCATTCTTGGCCGGCTCAACAAAGGCGGCTGGATCGTAATCGAACAGGCCGACGTCGAAAATCATCTGTGGCGCATCGTGCATTTTCAGATGGTGATGAGCGGCCGCGTTCTCTTCAAGCCGAAGAGCTTCGACACGCTGGAAGATGAAACCGACTTTGCTCCGGTGCCCGCCGGGAATCGGCTACACGCAGGCCATCCAGATTCTGCGCGGCAATCCCGCGCTCTGCATCGACCCAATAAGCAACTGCACCCGCGAAAACCAAAAGGCCCAGCCGGCCTGGCTGAGCCCTGTGGTGGTAACGGCCGCCTTTCAGCTTTACTTCACCTTGGCGAACACAATCACCAGCGTGAACAGCGTGAGCGACTCGATGAGTGCCAGACCGAGCACGAGGAAGGTAAAGATTCCCGCGCGCGCTCCGGGGTTACGGGCAAGAGCTTCCACGGCCGAACCCACCGCTTTGCCCTGACCCAGTCCGCACAAACCCGCGGCTATACCCATACCGATGCCGGCACCGATCGGCACCAGACTGGCTGCCGCCGGTTCACCCTGCGCAAACGCCGGGACAGCGAAGCAAAGTGCCGCCAGGGCGATGAACAAATACTGAAGTTTCTGCATAGTTCTCCAGCTTCCCTTTGAATTGACTGCCAGTGGGTGGTTGAGGCTCACCGTGCTGGCCCCCTCACGCTTGCAGCCTTCCGTGGTTCCGGAGCGGAAGCGCTCTCCGGCGGAATCTTTTGAAGCAGCTTCTAGCTGCTAGCTCCTAGCCTCTAGCTCGTTTCTGCGAGATACTTGCATCTCGCTGTTACTCCGGGCTCAAGCTGATTGCACAGGTCAAGCTAGAGCAGCTAGAAGCTAGCGGCTAGTAGCTGTTCTTAGTGCTCGTGCGACGTCGCCAAAGACAGATAAATCATGGTCAACAACATGAACACGAAAGCCTGGATCACTGAAACAGCGATGTGCAGCCCGATGAAAATGGCCGGAATCGCAACGGGAATCAGGGAGAAGAAAACCAGTGTCACCAGGTCGCTTGCAAACATGTTGGCGTAAAGACGGATGGTGAGCGAGAGGATGCGCGCCAGGTGCGACACGATCTCGATCGGGAAGATTAACCATGCCATCCACCAAACCGGGCCGGCAAAGTGCTTGATGTAGCCCACCAGGCCCTGCGTGCGAATTCCGTGGAAGTTATAAAACAGGAACGTCAACACGGCGAGACCCAACGGGACGACCGGGTGCGTGGTCGGGGCTGGAATTCCAGGGATCGCCCCCAGCAGGTTGTTGATCAGCACGAAGAGAAAGATGCAGGTCACGAAGGACTGATAGCGCTCATACCCGTGCCCGATGATCTGGTCGGACTGGCTGCCGATCGCCTCGTGAACCATCTCGGCAACCTGCTGCGCCGGACCGGGGCTCTCGACCGACAGCGTGGCCCGCACAACGATGAAAAAGAGAATCAGGCCTGCCGCTACCATCAACTCCAGGGCAAACGGGTTCGTAATTGCCGTGGCCGGTGTCGATTGGATTCCAACCGCGTGCTGCAGCGAGGAAACGGGGCCGCCAAACAAGGCATTCAACAGGCGGGTGATCGCGAACTCTTCCTGCATGAACCGTTTCTTTCTGTTTCGGGACGGAGATTTCCGTGCGCGTCGCTTCGGTCTCTATTCGCGGAGCAAACGGATCACTTCCCAGCCCACAGAGAAAACTGCCAGTCCGAGGCCGCAAAGAAGGGCAACAACCGATCCCTGGAAACACTTCAGGCTACCATAAATGGCCCCGGCAAAGACTGCGAGACGGATCACAAAGAAGATCACCACTGCGGCTGCGCTGCCCGGTGTCCTCTGCTTGTCCATCCGCGCGTTGAACACGCGTACCAGATGCCGCCATTCCAGAATGCTCGCCGCTGAAATCGCCGCACCGGTCAGGAGCATCGCCCCATTGCGCCAGTTCGAGCCGACGGTAAGCGCAGCCGACCCCAGCACTCCCAGCACGATGGTGATCCACAGGGCGCGCTTCAGCATCGCGAGAAGCGCGTCGTCGGTCAAATCGGCAATGGGATGGGTTTCCTGAGTCGTCATTGCGCGCCGCCCGAACCGCTTCCTTTCTTGCCCGAATCGTGCAGCGGTCCGATGCCCTTCTCTGCGTCCATTGCCAGTCGGATCACATACACCAGTCCCGAAACACACCCGAAGACGATCCCTGCAATCGTCAGCCAGGACTGATGCAGCTTGGAGTCGGCCCACGCTCCGGCGAGCCATCCGATGACCATCGCCGAAGGCAGAACGAACGCGATCTGCATCAGCTTCTCAGCCTGCACAAGGCTCTGAAACCCTATGCCCGGCTTGCTCTGCGATTTGCGCTCCGGAATAGGGCTGTTGTACGGCATTGCCGCTTCACTCTTTCACTGCTTCTCTTCACGCGGTGTCAAGCCGCCGCCAACCACTCCCCAGCATACAGGGCCATCTCACCAGCAGGTATACTTCCCTTTTGAGCACAAGCCAGAATGACTGCAGACACCATCCCGTTCGATTCGGAGTTTGAGCGCAACCTGTTCGAGTTGCGTAAGTCGAAGTTAGCCGAGATTGAAAAGCTGGGCCAGGCCGCCTATCCCAACCAGTTCCCTGCCTCGCACACCCTTCCAGAGGTCCGCCTCCAGTGGGATCCTTCCACTGCTCAGGACCTCGAAGCGCACCGCGCCACCGTTGCAGTTGCCGGACGCATCGTGGCCATTCGCACCATGGGCAAGGCCGGCTTTGCCACGCTGCAGCAGGGCGGCCAGCGCCTCCAGATCTACGCACGGCTCGACGCCGTCGGCGAGCAGGGCTGGGCTCTCTACAAGTTGCTTGATCTAGGCGATCACGTTGGCGTCACCGGCTACCTTTTCCGCACCAAAACCGGCGAACTTTCGATTCATGTCGAGCGCCTGACGTTCCTCGCCAAGGCCATGCTCGCATTGCCGGAGAAGTACCACGGCCTCGCGGATGTGGAGATCCGCTATCGCCAGCGCTACGTCGATCTGTTTACCAACCTCGACAGCCGCGAAGTCTTCGTCAAGCGTGCGAGGGTGCTGCGCGCCCTGCGAACCTTCTTCGATGCGCGTGGATATCTCGAAGTCGAGACGCCGATGATGCAGCAGATCGCTGGCGGCGCTGCGGCTCGTCCCTTCAGGACGCATCACAACGCGCTGGACATGGATCTGTTTCTGCGCATCGCGCCGGAGCTCTATCTCAAGCGGCTCGTGGTGGGCGGCCTCGATCGCGTGTACGAGATCAATCGCAACTTCCGCAACGAAGGCGTGAGCACGCAGCACAACCCCGAATTCACGATGCTCGAGTTCTACCAGGCCTACGCCAACTACCACGACATGATGCAGCTCACCGAAGAGCTGATGGCGTTTGTGGCCCGCGAAGTCAACGGAACGACGGTCACCGAATTCAATGGGAACACGATCGACCTGGGCAAGTGGCAGCGGCTGACGATGCGCGAAGCGATCCGCGAATATTGGCCCGTCGAGGCTGGCGCCAAACCGGCGGAAACTGCTTTCGATTCGGCTCAGGTGCTGCAGGCAAGGCTCCACGCCGCGTTGGGCTCGCTCGAAAAAGCCTCTGCGCAAACCACGACGATCACCCCGGAGCGGCTCTCTGATCTGAAGACGATCCACGACGCAATCTCCGTCGTGTACTACGACTCACTCAAGGGCGCACCGCTCGGCAAGTCGATCTATAACCTTTTCGAGGCGGTCGTCGAGCCCAACCTGATTCAGCCCACCATCATCTACGACTACCCGACCGTCGTCTCGCCGCTATCGAAGGCCAAACCCGACGACCCCGAGCACGTCGAGCGCTTCGAGTTCTTCGCCGGCGGTTTCGAGCTGGGCAACGCCTTCAGCGAGCTGAACGACCCGGTCGAACAGCATAAGCGCTTCGAGGAGCAGCTTGCCCAGCGCGCGCACGGCGACGACGAAGCCCACCAGATGGACGAGGACTATGTCCGAGCCCTCGCCTACGGTCTGCCACCCACGGGAGGCGAAGGCATCGGCGTCGATCGCCTGACCATGCTGCTGACCGGCTCGAAATCCATTCGAGATGTGATTTTGTTTCCACTGATGCGGGCGCAAGCCTCTAGCTCCTAGCTTCTAGCCACGAGCTACGATTATCCGCCGCAGCATTGAGCGCACGAGTGATCTTCACGCATCGTATCGACACTAATCTCCGGCTCGCCAAACGGCTAGGAGCTGAAAGCTAGCAGCTAGGAGCTGCCTTTTGAATATCCTTTTCGTCGGCGACATCTTCGGCAGCGCAGGGCGCAAGATCGTGCGCGAGCACATCGGCCACGTGCGCGAAGCCCACAAGGTCGATCTGACCATCTTGAACGTCGAGAACGCCGCGGGAGGGTTCGGCGTCACGCCCGGGATCGCCGACGATCTCTTCGAACTCGGCGCCGACGCGATGACCACCGGCAATCACGTCTGGGACAAGCGGGAATTGCTCGACTACCTCGCCTCTGTCCCTGCAGACAGCCACGCCCGGGCCCGCCGCATCCTGCGCCCGGCGAACATGCAGCCCGGTTTGCCTGGCTACGGAGTCTATGAAGGAACCATCGCCCACGGCCCCAACGAGGGCACGCCGTACGCAGTGCTGAATCTGATGGGCAAGGTCTTTATGAGCGGCACCAACGATCCGTTTCACGCCGCCAGCGATCTCCTCGCCCAGGTTAAGGCAAAGGTCATTCTCGTCGACTTTCATGCCGAGGCCACCAGCGAAAAGGTTGCCATGGGCTGGCACCTTGATGGCAAGGTGACTGCTGTCCTGGGAACGCATACCCACATTCCCACAGCGGATGAGCGCCTGCTGCTGAACGGCACCGCTTACCAGACCGACGTGGGCATGAGCGGCCCCTACGACAGTGTGATTGGCGTCGAAAAGGACCTCGTGCTGCAGCGCTTCCTGACCGGCATGCCCGGCAAGTTCGAAGCGGCCAAAGGGAACCCCAAGATGTGCGCCACGCTCATCTCGTGCGATGCCGCAACGGGCCGCGCGACGGCGATCCAGCGCATCATGCTCGGCGAGTGATTCTTCCGACGCCGACCCCAGAATCCGACTGCCGGCACAAAGAAAGAGGGTAACCCTTTCAGGTTACCCTCACGATTCCCAGGATTTCGAGCCGGGCTTTGAAGTCCGGCCCCGTTCCCATCGATGCCCTAGCGGGCTTTGTGGTGCGCAGCCGCCGGCTTATGCGCTGGCGCCGCCTTCTTCTTCTCCGGCTGGATAAAGGCATCCTTCAACACGATCTGCGCACTCGCCGATGTCGTATCCGTAGCCGGCTTCTGCGTGTACGTGTCATAGGTGCCATCCAGTTCTGCTCCTGCCGGCTGCGTCTTGAACTCGAAACCGGGTTGATACAGCTTCTGCTCGGCTTCCTTCAACGGCTCCTTCAGGTTGACGATGAAGTCCGCCTGCTTCGAGTCCTTCGCGTCCTGTGTCACCGCGACCGAAATCTGGGTGAAATCGGGGCTGACACTGATCACGATACCCGGAACCGGCGTCTGCTTGCCCTGAAGCAGTGCCCAGAGCTTGTCGGCATCGTCCTTGGAGCCATAGGCCAGAATCGTCTCCTTGTCCGCCAGAGCCAGTGTGGTCAGGTCCGGCGTCGCGGCGATCAGGTCGTGAATCTGCTCCTGTGGGCTCTTGGCGGGCGTGATCGCAAAAGCGCTCGGCGGGAACAGCGAGGCCTGTGCCTGCTGCTTGATCGCATCCAGCCCGTCCAGTCCACCGTGGTACTTCTTGTAGTAGTACTCCAGCTTGGGCTCGATCTGGCCCTTGTAGTTTGCCGGCGCGTAATCCCAGACGCGTGCATAGAACCAGACGGCCTTGATCAAATCCTGAGTCGAACCTGGCTGACTGTACGCCTGGGCCAGCAGCAGCGTGTCGTTCAAGCCGGCAGTCTTGGACTGGTCGTCCGAATAGAGCTTAAGTTCTTCTGTGTACTCCGCCTGCGCGTCCTTGTAGTCCTTCTTGACCACCGTGTCGTCGAGCGCGATCGCGGAATGGAAGAGCGGGTAGGTTGCTCCCGTCTGCTTGGCCCACTCATCGGCAGCAACCGCAGCGGGTTTCGTCACGCCGAGCCCTGTATGCGCCATCGTTGCCGCATCGTCGCATGTCTGCGGGTCTTTGGACTTGCCGGTCGCATCGACACTTTTGGCACATTGGCCCTTCTTGATAAAGACCGAGATAAACAGAGCCTTCATGTTCTTGCCGTCCAGCTGCAGCAGGCGGCTCGCGGCGCCTAAGGTCTTATCCAGATCCTGCAGCTGCTGATAGATACCGATCAGGTCGTCGAGCACGGCGCTCTTGACCACACTCTGCGGGTACTGCGTCAGAAACTGCTCTCCCGCCGCGGCCTTCGCTTTGGGATCAGTCTGGGTGCTGAACATCTGGTAAGCGTTAAACTCGGCCGGATCTTTAATCGAGATGGTTCCGGACTGTTCCTGTGCGTGCAGCATTGGTGCAACAAGGCAAATGCTTGCCAATGCCATCACGAATGCAAAGACAATCTTCTTCATTCATTGCTCCTGGGAGATACGTAAAGTGAAATGCTATTCAAGCACTCTTGTGTGAAATTCACAACCCTTCTACTTGGCGGCTTGATGCGGACACGCGAAGACGTTTTCATGACTTGCGAGGCGGCGTTGGGAGGATTATAGAAACCAGCGACGCGTGTGACAAGCAAAGTTGTTGATCTTGAATAGAAAACCCACCCTGTCATCGCCACCGGACACCTGGCTGCCCCGGAGCAAACTGCCGGCACATCGACCCTGGGTACCCCTCGCTCAGTCAGCCGCTCAGCGGGCGCGCACAGCATACCGCCTTAGACACCGTACAGGGAAAAAGTGTTCCAATCCGGTTCAATGGATTTGTACGCGGGTCACTGCAGCAACCGAACCAACTCCGCCTGTTCGGCTAGAAACGCGTCGTGCCCATGAGCGCTGACCATCTCCCTGTAGTCGGCTTGAACGCCTGCGGCGCGAATCGTCTCCGCAAATTGCCGTACGGACTCAGCCGGAAACAGCCAGTCTGAACTGATGCCTACAAACTTCAGACGGGCTCGAATCCCGCCAAATGCTTCCTGTGGAGCTTTGCCCACGCGCAGGGGGTCCCAGTTGTCCATCGTCCGCAGGATAGCGAGGTAGGCGTTCGCATCGAATCGGTCGATGAATCGCTGTCCCTGATGGTCCAGATAGCCGCCAATGTCGAAACGCCCGCCCACGAGTCCGCCTCCCTGGTCGTCGTGCGCCCACGGGTCCTCTCCATTGCGATTTGGGTTCCGAGCAAAGCGCTCGTCGAGCAACCCAGCCGATTTATAGCTGATCATCCCGATCTGACGTGCCAGCGCCAACCCCTGCTTCGGAGGCTTCTGGGGCAGGTAGTAGCCTCCATCCCAGTCCGGGTCGTTCTGGATCGCCTGGCGCTGCAGATGGTTCAAGGCCAGTCCCATCGCCGTCAAAGGGGCCACCGCGATGATGACCGCCTGCTCCACTCGCTCCGGATCGTGAATCGCCCACTCCAGCGCCTGCATGCCTCCGATCGAGCCGCCCAGCACCAGCCGAAGACGCCGGATACCCAGAGAATCCAGCAGCTGGGCCTGCGCTCGCACGTTGTCGCCGATGGAGACCAGTGGAAAATCGGGACCGTAGACCAAGCCGGTCTCCGGATCGACCGCCCCCGGCCCGGTCGACCCGTAACACGACCCGAGCATATTTATGCAGATGACGAAGTCCTGCTGCAGCGACAGAACGGCGCCGGGAGCGAAGATCTCCGGCCACCAAGAGCCCACCAGTGCCGAGCCCGATAAGGCATGACAAACCAGCACCGCGTTGTCCCGCGCCGCATTCAGCCGGCCATAGACCGCGTAATGCAGCGTGGGATTCGCGAGAACCCGTCCGCTCTCCAGCAAGAGAGGGCGTGGGAGCACAAAATCGCCCTCCAGAGTAGGCTCCAGAGTGCGGCTCTTTGTTGCCGGCTCCACGCGGGTCACTGTCTCGGCTTCAGCCATCACCTCTATTGTGCCGCAACGCCGGCCTTCTCCGGTGTGTCGGCAAATGCGAGCCCGTTCGCAGCCTCAATGGCCTGATCCAGGTCGGCGAGGATGTCGCGAATGTCCTCGATGCCAACGGACAGCCGCACCAGCTCCGGCGTCACTCCCGTTCCAGCCTGCTCTTCCACCGACAACTGCTGATGCGTGGTCGAAGCCGGATGGATCACGAGCGATTTGGCGTCCCCGATATTCGCCACCAGGCTAAAGAGCTCCAGCGAGTCGATCAGCTTCTTCCCGGCCTCGTAGCCGCCTCCTGTTTTTCCGGCTTTGATCCCGAACGTGATCAACGCTCCCTGCCCGTTGGGAAGATACCTCTTGGCCCGCGCATAGTACTGGCTCGACTCCAGCCCTGGATAGTTCACCCACGCGACGCCAGGGTGCTTCTCCAAATGCTTCGCCACCGCCAGCGCGTTCTGCGAGTGCCGCTCCAGGCGCAGGTGCAGCGTTTCGATCCCCTGCAGGAGCAGGAACGCGTTGAACGGCGACAGTGCCGCGCCCGTGTCACGCAGTCCCTGGACCCGGGCTTTCAGGATGAACGAAAGCGGCCCGAACGTGTCCCAGTACGACAGACCGTGATACGAAGGATCCGGCTCCGTGAATTCCTTGAATCGTCCCGACTTCGCCCAGTCGAACTTGCCGGCATCCACGATCACGCCGCCAATCGAAGTCCCGTGGCCACCAAGGAACTTGGTCGCCGAGTTCACAACGATGTCCGCACCCCATTCGATCGGCCGCACCAGCGCCGCCGATGGCGTCGTATTGTCGATCACCAGGGGCAGACCATGTTCGTGCGCGATCCCGGCCATGCGTTCGATGTCCACCACGTCGAGCTTGGGGTTGCCCACCGTCTCGGTGTAGATGGCTCGTGTCTTGTCGTTGATCGCCGCGCGCAGCCCGTCGAAATCGTCGGCATCGACAAACCGCACCGTGATGCCCAAGCGCGGCAGCGTGTAGTGGAACAGGTTGTACGTACCTCCATAGAGCGAGGTCGTCGAGATGATCTCATCTCCGCTCTTCGCCAGAGTCGTCAGCGTCAGTGTCTCCGCAGCTTGTCCCGAGGCCGTCGCCAGGCCGGCAGCACCGCCTTCCAGGGCCGCCACGCGTTTTTCGAACACATCGGTCGTCGGGTTCATGATGCGCGTGTAGATGTTGCCGAACTCTTTCAGCGCAAAGAGCCGCCCGGCATGATCGGCATCCTGGAACAGATAGGAGGTGGTCTGGTAGATCGGGACCGCCCGCGATCCCGTGGCCGGGTCGGGCGACTGGCCGGCGTGAACGGCAAGGGTGGCAAACTGCAGCTGCTTTTCGTCTGGCATCGGGAACTCCTCTGTCCTCTCGGTTGGCATTGGGTGGGCTGCGGAACCTCTGGGGGGGGTTGCAGCGACTGCGCCATAAATGCGAAAACCCGAATCCTTTTCAGGACCGGGCCGCTTGTCTTCAGGATGGTTTGCGCTCAGCGCATGTGCCGTTCCAGAGTCAAGCGGACGGATCGCATACACATGGCCATGGCCCCGGCTTGTCCCTGATTCAGCATTGACGGCAGTATCCCGAATAGAAGAGAAAGTGTCAAATGAGCGGGTACGTGTTCGCCAAGAATGTCAGGAACCTCCGCTGGCGTTCAGCAGTTTTCTAGGCTTCGCGACGAGCTGTTAAGTAGATCGGATAGTGCCCCTGGGCCAGGACAATCAGTCGGCCGATCCAGTTTCCAACGTTGACAACCTGCACGAACCGAATGAGGCGGCCCAGCTTTGAAGCTGTACGCTCCATCTCGAACTCGAATGGCTTGACGAGCCGCTCCAAAAAGACTTCACTGCCGGTGGAAATCAGTGTCACAGGATACTTGCGATTGATTTGCTCGATCGCTCGCCGGCACCAGATGGGATTGATCTCGGTGCGCATCGTGTAGGCGAATGCCGGGTCGCGTCCCCACAAACGAACCCAGGCAGGCAGTATCCAGCGCCAGACAAGTGGCGGCTGCGGAATCATGTAGTGACCCTCAAAATAGGACAGGTAATTGGGTACTTCGACATGAAGGATGCCGCCAGGCCGCAGGACCCGGGCTGCTTCTTCGAGCACAATGAGTGGTCTTTCCGTATGTTCCAATACGTTAGCCGAATACACGACGTCGAACGACGCGTCCTGAAACGGCAGTATGTCGTCGCTGACGCGGATGATCCTCTCCGGATCAAGGCCGTTCGCGGCGAATAGCTCGCGTGAAGCCTCGAAGGAATTGCCGAATCCCTCAGCATCGCGCTCGGTGCCGTAACCGTCGAGAGCGTGGTGTTTCATCCAGGTCGCCAGATTGATACCGTATCCCGCACCGATTTCCAGAAGCTTCTTGCCGCGAAGAGGGGTGAAAACTTCGAGTCTTTCTGCCCGTTTAGCGGACTTTAGTGTGTCCAGATGGTCTCGCGCATTCGTATCGCGTGAGGTCTTCGATACCCCTTCAAAGAACATTCCGACGGACTGCTCGGCCATATCGCGAACAGAATCGGGAACAACGATTACTTGACCGGGCATCGCCGGAATTATAACTTCCCGGTGACGTTCCTCAGACAGCCCGAATCCATCTCAGTTAAACCATAGTTTCCGAGACAGCATGGCGCCGCGATGGGAGTCTGTAGCCTCATGCTAGACTTTGCACAAATCGATCATGATTCTCGATCTTAGCTGCTGCGCAATCGGAGATGCGCCCGCGGAACGGTGCGATGGGCAATAGGCTGATCACCATCCTGACTCCCTGCTACAACGAAGAACTCAATGTGCGCGAGGTGCATCGCCGGTTGATGGCTGTCGCCGCGCAACTTCCCGAGTACAGGTTCGAGCACCTCTTCATCGATAACGCTTCGACGGATGGAACCGTCTCTGTACTGCGCCAAATGGCTGCCGAAGATCCAACCATCAAGGTCATTGTCAACGCGCGCAATGTGGGCCCTGACCGCTCGGGCATGCACGCGTTTCTACAAGCTCGTGGGGACGTGGTCGGAAGCTTGGTCGCCGATCTGCAGGATCCGCCGGAACTCTTCATCGAAATGATTCGGGAGTGGGAGAAAGGCTTCCCAATTGTCGCGGCAATCAAGAACTCGAGCGACGAAAACGGCTTGATGTACTGCATCCGTACGGCCTACTACCGCCTGGTCGCGCGCCTTACCAATGTACACATCCTCGAACACTTCACAGGCTTCGGCCTCTACGACCGCTCCGTCATCGAGAAGATCCGCACCGGCTTTCCCGATCCATATCCTTACTTTCGCGGCATGATCGCAGAACTCGGCCTGCCCGTCGCCAAGGTCTTCTACAACCAGAATCGACGCGAGCGCGGCGTTACCTCGAACAACTTCTATTCGCTGTACGATTTTGCGATGCTGGGTATCACCAACCTGTCTAAGGTGCCCCTTCGGTTGGTGATCTTCTGCGGATTTATCTCCGGATTAGCCAGCTTTTCGCTCGGAATGTTCTACCTGCTCTACAAGCTTGTCTTCTGGTCACGCTTCAATGTCGGCGTGGCCCCGGTCGTCCTGGGATTGTTTTTTTTGGGCTCAGTTCAATTAGTCGCTCTCGGCATTATCGGCGAATACGTTGGCTCCATTCATACCCTGGTGCTCAATCGCCCTTTGGTGACCGAAAAGGAACGCATCAATTTCTAGTCCCGTGATTTCAGCTTGACGCATCCCGCCCACAAATCGTTCGCTGAATTTGCTCGCTACCTGCTCGTGGGCGGTTTCAATACTGTCTTCGGATACAGCGTCTTTGCTCTGCTTACATGGTGGTTCCGGAATCTCGGCTCGTTCAGCTATATGTACGCGTGGGCTCTGGGGAATGTCATTGCCATTAGCGTTGCGTTTCTCGCCTATAAGTGGTTCGTGTTTCGCACCCGCGGGAATTATTTGGCGGAATGGCTACGTTGTTTCGGCGTCTATAGCGGCGGCATGATCTTTGGTCTCGTCGCGATGCCAGTGACGGTGACAATTCTCCGCCGCTCCCTGCAGAAGCCCGAGGCAGCTCCGTATTTGGCTGCAGCACTGCTGACATCCGTGACGATCCTGCTCAGCTTTCTCGGTCACAAGAACTTCTCGTTTCGCAGGGAGACAAGAACACAACCCGCTGAAGAAGACAACAGACCGGCTCTCTGAGCGCCGGCAACCGGGGTGTGGCGCTACACCACCGCCCGCACCAGCAGACAGGTGATATTGTCGTGGCCACCGGCTTTCTTGGCGGCCTGCACCAGGCGCGCACACAGCTCCTCCAGAGGCGCATCCGCCGCCAGCATCGACGCGATCATCTCGTCGGGAAGTTCGCGCGTCAGCCCGTCGCTGCACAACAGGAACAGGTCCCCAGGTTCGGCTTCGTGCCCAAACACATCCGGCGTCACACGGCTCTGCGTACCCAACGCACGCGTAATGACATTCCTGTAGGGTGACCGGGACGCTTCGGAGGGTGTCATGCGGCCTAACCGGACCTGCTCCTCCACCAGCGAGTGGTCCAGCGTCAGAAGCTCCAGGTTCCCCGCGCGCAGCCGATAACAGCGGCTGTCGCCGATATTCAGCACCCAGACATGGCTCTCCTGGACCGCGAGTGCGACCAGCGTCGTGCCCATCCCGCTCAGCCGTTCGTTCTTCTGTGCCCGCGCGAAAATTGCATCGTTGGCGGCGACAATAGCCTCTTCAGCCGCTCCGGGCATCGAAACGAGACCGTTCTGGCCGCGCCCTGCCAGCAGATGAAGAAACTCATCCACGGCTACGGAGCTTGCGATCTCGCCGGCGGCAGCCCCGCCCATGCCATCGCAGACCACGAACACGCCGTCCTCGACGGAAAACCCGAATGCATCTTCGTTCGAAGGACGTTTGCGGCCGCGGTCCGAAACTGCCGCAGCCAGATAGTGGAGGACCGCTGTGGCCAAGCAAAATTCTCCCGCTGCCCAGTGTACATGGCATCATCCTGCCTGCAAACCGGGAGCGCACCGGTGCTCAAGGCTTTGGTGATGTGACGTCGGATTGCTCGAGTTCGTACACCTCAATCGCTCCGGCATTCAGGATGGCGACTCGCTTGCCGGAGGGGGAAATCCCCACATTGCCGCCCCCGTCGAGGACCGGACTGACCGGCGCCTGCAGCAGCAGCTTACCTCGAATGGCATCAAAGACTTCCACCGTCTGGCCCTTGATGGCTTGTGCGTCGAACGCATGGCCGAAATCCTCGATCGAGTGGTCGACGGTCAGCGTCTCCCGAGCCAGCCGGGATCCGTCCGGAGACATCACGAGGAGAGGCCAAATCTGTGTTGGAGGCGATATTGCTTCCCAGAGTCTCTTGCCTTCAGTTGACAAGGCAATCAGCCGCCGGCCGTCTTGGAACATGCAGGTATTCACCACGGCCTCGTTGGGCGAGACAAACTCGATCGGAGGCTGACACGACGAGTCCACCGTCCCCAGCAATTTGCTGCCACCTCGGAAAGCGTCGAAGCTCAGCACCCACTCTCTGGGTTTACCTGGCAACGACTCAACATAGCCATCGCCATTGATCGGCAGACGCACCGGCGCACGCACACGACTCACCAGCATTACCTTTCCCGACTCCCGATCGAGAATGCGGACCACGACATCTGGTTTCCCTGAATCCTCCTGGTGATCCGTCGAGACATCGGCTGCCGCCGTCTGCGGGCTGTCAACTTGTCCCTTCTTCGCTTGCAGCGACGCAGGCTCGAGCGAGTTCGTCACCAAATAGCGCTGCTCGGGATCCATCTCCACCGAGAGCAATGTACCGGGAAACTCCAGCAGCGGACGGAGATTGAGCTTCGCATCACCCTCCTTGATCGAGTTCTCGTCGCGCAGCAAGAAGTGCCCGCCGCGCAGCATCCACAAATAGCGGTCATGATCGTGCAGCGTCCACAGAGCTTCCGTCTCCACGCCCCCCTGCGGCAGCGTCAGCACGACAGCGCGGATCTGTCGTTCGGTATCTCCAGTTGTCGATCGATGAATTAAACCGGGCGCGCGAAATGTAAAAAGAAGCCTGTTCTCGTCGAGAAAATCGAGAGAGACGAGCGTTTCGCGCTGCCCGAGATAGTAGGGGCCGGGTGCGTAGAAGCCGAGCGGCTCCACAGGAATCGAAAACGCAGGCGGCTGGGACGCGGTGGGTGTTTTCTTCGCTGCGGCGGTCTCGGGAGCGTCCTTCCGGTGACGAAGCGAAAGCACGCCACCCGAGGCCCCAATCGAAACCGACAAGTTCAGCAGCACGCCCGCCAGCACAAAATGGAGGCCCGTGCGCACCTCACCCTTCACACTGACGAGCCCACGATTCATCGACAACCATTCTCTCCGATCTGCCGCGTCTTGGGCAGACCGATGCTGCCCATTCTGTATGCGAGAGTAAACATAGAAATGATTGCTCCGCCTCAATCCAACCGCCGCACGGCATTTCTGGGCTATTGCGCTTGCGCTCTTGCCGGATGCCTCTGGGGGACCGGCTTTTTCTTCGGCCGGCTGGCGCTTAATGAGATGAACGTCGAATCGATGGTGCTGTACCGGTTCTTGTTCGCGTCTGTCGGGGTGCTGCCGATCGCCCTCGCCAACCGTGTGCGCTTCACTGCAGAGGAGGTCCGAACGCTCCTCATCTCCGCCTTCTTCGGCATCCCGGTGCAGTTCCTGATTCAGTTTCATGGCCTGGCGCTCACCACCGTCAGCCATGCCTCCCTGATGGTTGGCTCCATGCCGGTGCTTCTGGGCGTGGCCGCGGCCATTTTTGCCGGGGAGCGGCTCGACCCCATCGGCTGGGGCGCACTCGTCGCTTCCACCATCGGCGCTTCTCTCATTGTCCTCGGGGGCCATCATGGCCAAGGCGTCCGAAACGGTCCGTCTCTGGACGGCGATCTGCTCGTCGTGCTCTCCCTGTGTACCGCTCTGGCGTGGATTCTTCTCAGCAAGAAGCTGATGCTCACCCATAGCGCACCAGTGGTCTCTGCCTACACCATTCTTTCCGGCACCGTGATGCTGGCAATCTGGATCGTTGGACCCACCCTCGCCAATCCCTGGCTGATCCACAAAATCGCACTGCCACCGGTGGCTCACGTCAGCGCCACGGCCTGGATCGCCCTGGCGATCGGAGGTTTGGCCTGCACTGCGACGACCACTGTCCTCTGGAACTGGGGTATTCATCGCGTTCCAGCCTCGCGCGCAGGTGTCTTTCTCAACATCGAACCGGCACTCGGCTCGATCCTCGGGGTCAAGCTCCTCGGAGAGCGCCTTGGCCCATTCGCCTGGGTCGGCGGCGCCTTGATCCTGGTTGCCGCAATCGTCCTGACCACACGGGGGCATGACGTCCATCCGGACCTGGTTCTCGAATAGATCCCCAAATCCACTATGGGACCAAGGTCGCAGAACAACCCACCTAAGGTGGCATTCCAAGTCTCCGTAAGCCGATCAATAATTAAGTGGTTTCGGGAGGAAACCGTGGCCGACGTTGCTTCGTACGCGAGCGTAGTTGCAGGCGTTCAGGCTATGGAAGACCAGCACGGAATCCTGGTCGAGTCACTCAACGAGATCGGAGAGAAGCTGACGCTCGGTTACAGCAGCACAAGGCTCAGCGACCAAATCGCGCGTCTCGTCGAGTTCACTGGAATGCACTTTGGCTGCGAAGAGAGCCTCCTTCGTCGCCTTGGATACCCGGGACTGGACGAACACTGCAAGGCTCACCAGAACCTGATGCATCAGATCAAGATGGCCGCCCACCGCGCCGAAACGGGCGACGACACCGATCTCGAACGCATTCTCGAGTCCCTCCGCGGGCAGTATCTGGAGCACATGGAGAAACTCGACAGCGAGTACACTCGATGGCTCAATTCGGGAAGCGTCCACTAGTGCGGACTTTGACTACAACTTTTGTCTCATTTTCTTTGCACCCATCCCCCTCTGCTGCCGATGTTTGCCTGTGTAGGGCTCGGTCGGTAGATAGGGTTGTATGACACTTCTAACCTGGGATAAACGGCTTTCGGTCGGCACGGCTTCAATTGAGGCGCAGCATCGGTTGCTCGTCGAGGCTCTCAATGAGTTGCATAACGCCGTCATGCGTGGCGAGGACAGAACCGTGACTGGCCTGTTGCTGCGCACATTGATCGCCTACACACGCAATCACCACGCCGCCGAAGAATCGTTGATGGCCCGCGTGGATTATCCCGATCTGCAGCAGCATCGAACCCTGCATCGCGAGCTGATGCAGAACCTCGAAGCGCAGCTCGAACACGTCGATCGAGGCGAAGGCGTCGTCACCATCGAGTTCCTGTACTTCCTGCGAGATTGGCTGATCAACCACTTCCAGAAAGTCGATCGCGCCTACCTGCCCTGGATCGTGCGGCACGCGACTTCGAAAGGGCGCATCGCGCCGCTGGTTCAAACCTCAAACGAGAGTTGTGCGGATGCAAATGAGGGCACTGGTTTGGCTTCTGAAGCGAGATCGTAAACCAGCCTTTCCAGAACAATCCTTTTATCCGGCGGCGACGACCGTAACTCCAAATCGGCCCGCGCAATCAATCGCAGCGCCCGCGTCAGTTCACGGCGGCTCTTATACCGGCGCGCCTGCCGAATCAGCTCATCGGCAGCAAACGGCGGCATCCGGAATCCCTGCCACAACGCCTGCCAGATGGCCCGCGAGTCGCGCACATTCTTCTCCAGAATCACCAGCATCTGGCGGAATGTCCGCGCCATCATGTAGAGATGTCCGATCGCTGCATCCTCGCCGGCGTCCGAGCTGTTCAGCAGTCCCTGCAGCAGAGCCAGTGCTCTCGCACGATTCCGCGAGCTGATTGCATCGGTCAGCTCGTACAAAGACCGCTGCTTTGCCGCCAGCACCATCGTCTCCACATCTCCCAGCGTAATGCGGCCCTTGCCTGAGGTATAGAGCAGCAGCTTCTCCAGTTCGGACGCGATCAGCATCATGTCCGCGCCCAGCGCATCCACCAGTTCGCGCGCTGCGTCCGGTTCGATCCGCGTACCCGCCTCCTGCGCGGTTGCCACCGTCCAGCGCATCGCGTCCTCGTCGCTCACGCGCGCCAACTCGACGATCCCGCAGTGCTCGCCAAGTGTCTCAGTCAACCGCTCAAACCGGGTCTTGTCTTCCATCTCCATACGCCGGGCGTCGGTTGTGATGCGCAGAAAATCGGCCACAAAAACGAGCAGCGCCTGCGGATTCGGCGAACGAAAATACCGATCCAGGGCCGCGAACTCCTCTTTCTTGGCTCCACGTCCGTAGAGGAGACGCACATTGCGCACAAAGACCACTTGAAACGGAGCCATCAACGAGGGCGTCTGCGCGCGATCGAGCACTTCGAAGATCGTGGTCGATGCCAGATCGAGATCGGAAAGACAAAAATCCCTGAGCTCCCCAGGAACAAACGCCTTGATCACCGCGGCTCTGCAGCGATCGAGAAGAAACACCTCGTCGCCCGCAAGAACGTATCCGGAGCGCAACCGCCCGCTGCTGCCCGCTGCCGCTTCCATCTCGGCGACAAACCGGTCTACGGCATGGAACCCCGCGCCCCATCGCGATCCGTTCATCCGTCTCAGCCTCCTCCGCGAACCGAGGGCATATCCGGAATTAGAATACCTGCCGCAATTTGTCCGGACAGCGGTGCAAATCGCGTCCATCATCGATCCCGGCAGTGTCGCTCGTCCACAACTTCAAAGCAGTCAAGGGTTAACCGACTTTGCACCCTGTTTACCAATCAGTTAGTACTGCTGGTTACTGCCGGTTTTGCTGTGTACTGACGTAATACCTGTCCCTATTTTTCCTCGGTTCGGCGTAGGAATTTTCTTTGCAGCTCAACTCACTCGGGGCTAGACTGTGCGCAGCCTGAGGTAATTGGCTATCAATATTCCCTCCCCCTCAGAGCCCAAAGGCGGCGCGGCGATTCTCATCGCTGGGCCGCCTTCGTGTTTTGTGTCTGACCCGATTTGCGCTCGCAGCGCTGCCTAGGTGCCGATGCCGACCCGCCCTAGAGCCCTTCCAGAACGTCGGCCACCAGCGCACGAGCAAAATCGCGCGATAGCCTCTGAATCGCCGCAGGACTCTCGTCGAAATACGCCGGCAAATCGGTCGTCGATTGGTACTGCTGGCGAAATACGTAGTTTTTGTTCTCGTAGAGAATCTGCCCGTCTTTCCCCGACAGCTTGACCGCAACCACCAGCGTGATGACAAAGCTCGACGACTGCTGCGTCGACGTGTTGTAGGTCAGCGGCGCCACCGACTCCTGCAGAATCGTCCCGTGCAGCACGACATCGGGATCGGAGCCGGCATTGGGCGTCACCCGCAAGCCAGAACGCGCTGCAAACTCGCGAATCACAGCTTCGGTCATCACGACTTCCGTGTGGTAGGTGTCTGTACGCGTCGCGAAGACCGGCACCGCCAGCGTGTGTGCTTCGGGAGGAAGATGCGTGGCTGCACCAAGGGTGTGATAGCCACACCCCGCGACCAGCAGGACGCAGGCCATCGCCAATCCCATCCCCCACACATGTAACCTCAGACGCATGGACCCATCTTAGTCGACCCGTGACGCGACCCCCCCGTTACACCCACGCCGTCGCGATCATCCCCAGACCTTCGGGTGGCAATTGAAGGCCATCGGAGCGGCCCCGAAAATACTTCGCATTCAACTGCTCCGAGTCCGTATGCTCGATCTCCTGAAATCCCGCCTCGCGCAACTCGGCTTCCAACTGTTCAGGGGTAAAGAAGAGCTGAAACGGCTCGCCGGCCGCAGCCACACGCGCCGCCAGCGCTTCAAACACCGCACGTCGCGACGGGCTCATGCTTTCGGGTGAGAGCGCGTAGTCGAAGCTGACTCCGCTCCTCCTGGGTTGTCGCGCGATGGTCTGCACGGTTGCTCGAAACGCTTCGCGGCTGAGATAGGGCACCACCCCCAGCCAGCCGAAAAAAGCCGGCGCGCTTGCATCGAACCCCGCATCTGCCAGCCCTTCACCGAGAGTCCTATGTTCAAAGTCCAGTGGAACGAAGATCAGGTTCTCCGGAACATGGATCGAAGCCT
Organism: uncultured Acidobacteriaceae bacterium; assembly: GCA_963778705.1. Lineage (GTDB taxonomy): Bacteria > Acidobacteriota > Terriglobia > Terriglobales > Acidobacteriaceae > Telmatobacter. The sequence goes on along the minus strand of CAVZVM010000005.1, from coordinate 53,939 downwards.
CGTCCAGCAGTGCCCGTTTCCACTCCTGCGTCGCGGGAAAATCGACCTCGAAGACCCGCAGATCGGGAAAGGGATTGCGATAGGCAAAGGTGTCGAGCCCTGCGCCGAGAACCACGTATTGCTCCACCCCAGCGGCAACGGCGTCCCACAATCTGTCTTCTGCGTAGCGGCTCCTCGCCGCCATGAACGCACGAAAAGCGCGTACCAATGGATGAGCCTCGCGCTCCCGGTCCAGCACAAAGTGCGACCCAAGCAGCGGCACGGCAACAGGATCTGCGAGCACGGGCGGCTGATCCAACACCTGATGCGCGGCGCGCCGCATCGCGACCCGAAACGCAGTTTTGCTGGCGCGGCCCGTCTCCACAAAGTCGAGTGTAGCCTGAGCCGCCTTCGCCCCCTCCGCGTACCATGGCTCCATGACCTGGATCGGATGGGCCATTCTCTCCGCCATCTTCGCGGCCGCCACGGCTCTGCTGGCCAAAGTCGGCGTGGCGCAAGTCGACTCGAATCTGGCCACCGCGATTCGCACCAGCGTGGTCGTGGTCTTCGCCTGGGGCATCGCCCTGGCCCTCGGCAAGCACGGCGAGATTCGTCTGCTCGACAAGCGCACCGTGCTCTTTCTCGCGCTCTCCGGACTTGCCACCGGCCTCTCCTGGCTCTGCTACTTTCGCGCACTCCAACTCGGCCCCGCCTCTCGCGTCGCTCCGCTCGACAAGCTCAGCGTCCCTCTCGTCATGATCTTTGCCTGGCTCCTGCTGGGGGAAAAGCTCACGGCTCCGGCGCTCCTCGGCGGTGCACTCATTACCGCAGGGGCCGTCGTGATGGTCCTCGGGTAGCCGAAAGGCATTCACCAGCGCAGGTCCCTATACTGAAGGGGCCTCAAAGAGAATCTTGGAAAGGGTTCGTTCGCGTTGACCGCGATCCACTCTATATTGCCCTCAACTGGCCCAATTCGCCGCATCGTTCTCACCGGCTTCATGGGCTCGGGCAAGACCACCGTCGGCCCACTCGTCGCCGCACGCCTCGGCTGGCGTTTTGTCGACGTCGACGACGTGATCGAAGCGGAAGCCGGCTGCACCATCGCCGAGCTCTTCACGCGCGACGGGGAGCCTGCCTTTCGCGACCGCGAACACGCGACCATCGTCCGCCTGGCTTCTCAAGATGACCTCGTCCTCGCGCTTGGCGGCGGAGCCATCGAGCGCGCCGAAACGCGCGACCTGCTCCTCAGCACACCCGACACGCTTCTCGTTCACCTTGAAGTCCAGCTCGCCACCACGCTTGTCCGCTGCAGCGGAACCGAGCACACTCGCCCGGTCCTCGCCGACCAGGCCAACCTCGTCGCCCGCTACCAGCGCCGTCTTCCCCTCTACCGTGCCGCCCACGTTTCCATCCCTGTCGACACACTGACGCCTAATGAGGTCTCCGCCGCAATCGTCATCGCCGCAGGTTTCTGAGAACCTCACGGCGCTCGGGGCATCCTAGTTGATATGATCGAGACAGGCGCTTTGCTACCCCGGCCTTCCGCCCTTTCCATGACTCCCGCATCCCAGGCTGCAACCTCGATTTCGCTTCCCGCACAGGATCGCATCGTCGAAGCCCACGCGATTCATGCGCCCAGCCCTGGCACCACAGCGACACTGATCCAAGATCTCCGTGAGTTGTTCAAAGTGCGCGTCACGGGCATGGTGCTGGTCACCGGCTGGGCGGGCTTTTATCTCGGCTCCATGCAGTCCGGCATATCTACCCTGCAGCGCGGCCTGATTGACACTTTGCTTGGAATCGGCCTCATCTCTGCAGGCTCCGGCGCGCTGAATCAGGCACTCGAACGTTCGACTGACGCACTCATGCTGCGGACTGCAGATCGCCCACTGCCCTCGGGCCGCATCTCCCTCACGCAGGGTATCCTGGCCGGCATCGGAGCTCTTGCTCTGGGTGCTTGGTGGCTCCTGCTCCACACCAATCTACTCACGGTCTCGCTGGCGCTGCTCACTGCATTCACTTACGTCGCGATCTACACGCCTCTCAAACGCGTGACCACCCTCGCCACCTTCATCGGCGCTTTTCCCGGTGCGATGGGCCCGCTGCTCGGCTGGACTGCGGCACGCGGCCGCATCGAGTGGTCCGCCGTTGCCCTCTTCGCCATTCTCTTCGTCTGGCAGTTCCCCCACTTCATGGCCATCGCCTGGATGTATCGCGACGACTATGCTCGTGCCGGCATCCGCATGTTGCCCGTTGTTCAGCCGGACGGCCTCTCGACCGTGGTCGAGGCGCTCTTTTACGCCGTCCTGATGATCCCCGTCAGTCTGGCTCCGTGGGCTCTGGGGCTGGATGGACCGGTCTACGCCGTTGTGGCCGCGATCCTCGGCCTTCTCTATCTCGGATACACCATTCGCTTCCGTCGCATCCTGCGTCCCATTCCTAATGCTGAAAGCCGTATGCTGGCCCGCGACCTGCTCAAAGTCAGCGTGATCTACCTGCCCTTGCTGCTCACGACCTTGATGCTCTGCGCCATCGCCAAACACTAGGCCATCATGACCACCATCGCTTCGGTACAAAGTCCAAAATCGAGCCCGCGCACCGCCATCGGAGTCATCCTCGCGATCAGCGCAGCGGCTTCCCTGTTTCTGTTCTGGCTGATCTACATTCATCCCGCCGCCGGCTCCAGCAGCCAATACGCGTTTCTGCCCGCCCTCAACGCGATCCTCAACGGCCTCTCTGCCATCGCGCTCCTGGTTGGCTACACCTTCATCCGGGCGCGGCGCATCGCTGCTCATCGTGCTTCGATGATCACGGCCTTCATCTTCTCCAGCCTGTTTCTGGTCAGCTACATCCTGCACCACGCGCTGCACGGTGACGTCCGCTATCCGCTCCATGCTGCCTTTCGCACCTTCTATCTCTCTCTCCTGGCGAGTCATATCCTTCTCGCCGTGATCGCGTTGCCCATGGTCCTCGTCACCTTTTTCTTCTCGCTCTCCGGCCGCATTCCGCAACACCGTAAGATCGCCCGATGGACCTTTCCCCTCTGGCTCTACGTCTCCGTCACCGGCGTGATCACCTACGCGATGCTGCGGCTCGCGCAGGGATAGACGCGCAATGTCTGCACGACCACCCAACTCACTCTCCACACTCCCGACGCAGCCTTCGCGCAACGACGGCACCCGCCAGCTGTTGCAGTGGGGCGGCTCGATGGTTGGAGCAGGCCTTCTCTCCGCGCTCCTGTTAGTCACCGTCCTCGGCGGTTTTTCGGCCACCGGCGCCAACACCAATACTGGCTGGTTCGCGCTCATCGTTGCGCTCATGTGTCTTCCCTTCGGGAGCCTGCTGCTTACGCTCGGTGTGGCTAAGTGGCTGCGCAATCGCTCCCTCGCACGGCGTGCCTGAGCGTCTGCTATTCTTGGTCGTTACGGATGTTCACGGCCAGTTTCTCGTGTCGCAACCCTCTCAGAAAAACGAAGAATTTAGAACAGGAATAAAACGCTTGACGCACATGTGCGCGAAGTGGACGTTCCCGAGCCCTTGTTGTTAAACATTGCGCCGCTGTGCCCCTCGAGATCCGGAGACACCAGAAGCGGAGTCCGATGCTCAGCGTAGCTTTCAGGACTCGGGGGCCATGAGGCCGATCACAACTCCATCAAGCGGAATCGAAAAGTGTTCCGGCCCATCAGGTTGCTGCGGATGTTCGTGCTGATGATTCCGGGGTTCAGACCGAAGAAGTTCACGCTCGGGTAGAGCTTTGCCGCGTTGCGAACAAGCGCCTCGTTCCCAGCCACGGTGTTCATGTTCATGTGCACAGCCATGGGACCGTAGGACGAGTCAGCATTGAGATCATCGAGCGAGCCGATCTGACCTGTGCCGGGATAGCCCATAATGAATACCCGCGGCTTCATAGCATTCTCAGGCCGGCTCTTTCCCAGACGCTCGCCAATTTCGTGCCCGATCGCCAGCCGACTCAGATGGCTGACGGCCATGTCTTGCTCGATGCCCTCCGCAGTTTCCTAACGTTTGGGCGCAGCAAAGATCCCAGTGGTGAGGATGATGAGATCAGAGTCTCCGCAGGCAGCGACGCGTTGAGCCTCACGCATCAGGCTCAAGTCCGCTTTGATGAATTCGATGCCTGGGATGTCGGAATCGCGGAAGGTTTGGCCAACGACCAGAATGCTCGCGCTGTGTGGGGCCATGAAACGGCTTAAGGCGCGTCCGATGCCACCGTTCCGCCGACGATCGCAACCTTCATTCCTTTGAGATTGAGATTCTGAGGGTAGACACGACGCCAAGTGAGATTCTTGTCGCGCTTCATATGTTCGCCAGCGCGGACGAGTGGCCCTTGGCTCAACTGCCTAATCTGATATCTAATCGAAAGGCCATCGCTCCCTGCAGACGTAATTGAATACCTATGCCAGAGTTTTGGGCGCGGCAACGGGTCAGAATCTCCGATGCGATGGCCGCGGCCTCAAGCTCGAGCGCATTGCCAACTTCTCGCAGCCGAGGTCTCCATGCACTTACGATTCCTGTTCAGGGATGTATAAGACATTGCAGGAGATCGACCTCAGCGTTCCGCCTTTGAGAGCGCTTCTGCCGTGCGCTGATCGGTGATCAGAACATCAATCAATCTACCGCGAAGGGCTCCGAGAATTGCCTGAATTTTCTGTGCCCCTCCCGCAACACCGACTACGCGTTTGCAGGCGCGGAGCTTGATCAGGTCGATTCCAATAACTCGTTTCATCAGCGGAGACTTAACCGGCTGTCCATCTGCATTAAAGAAACGGAAGCATATATCCCCCACGGCTCCGGATCTCTGCAGTTCCGCCCGATCTTCCCGAGAGAAGGCGTTGCCGCTCACGGAAAGCATCCTCGAAGGCTCCATAGAACCAATTCCTACTAACGCAATATCCAGGCTATCGAAGAGTGCGGCGGCTTCCTGCACTGCAGGATCGCGCGAGAGAACGCGCTGCGCTTCCGCTGACCCGACGACTGCCGGGGACTGGAGAAGAACCGGCTTCGCATGGATGCTTCCAGCGAGCCTCTGGGCGATATGGAGCGCTTGAAACTCACTACCGACGTTCCCTACACCGCCCAGGATCTGGACGACCTTTCCACCGCTGCAATAATCGCCTGGATGCAATGCATCGACCATGGCAAACAGGGAACGGCTCCACGAGGAAATTCCGATGATCTTGCCGGATTTGAGCGTTGTTTCGAGAAAATATGCCAGCGCTGTGCCGAGATCTCGCACCAACGCTTCTCCCTCGGCGGGGCAATCTACGACGACCACATCTTTCAGGTCGAAGTGATTTGCCAGTTGATCTTCCAGTTCTGCAAACGTGCCGGGAGGTGTTGAAACGCTGAATCGGACGAGATTCAGCGTCCGCGCTCGTTTCAGGATCCGGGAGATCGTCGACTGGTGAAGTTGCAGCTTTTCGGTAATCGCCTGCTGATTCATGTCCTGGACGTAATACATCCGGGCCACCTTGGCCATCAGGCGAAGTTCATCGACGCGCGCCATACCCGCCATTCTCCCATAACTTGAGACGATGAGATTGCATGATTCATCTGTATTACATAGAAATGCATACAGATGGATCAATATATTTCAACGCAATCGGATCGGGAGGGTCGATCCTAGATCGCGCTCGGGATCCCTGGCAGTTCAGACGAGCGGTTGTGGTGATGTGTCTGCCATCCTTTGTAGCGGCTAAGTGCCTCGGCGACAGCGTCAGCGCAATGGCTACGGCTCATGGCAGCGTGATGCTCGAATCCGTTCTCACAGATGACATGCATTAACTTTGGAAGATCGAGCACATTGACGACAGCGCGCGTGCCAAATGTATTGAGCGGATCGTCTGTAAATTCGCCCTCGCCCACGTAGGCATTAATCTTGCCCGTCAAGTCATCCGTACTGACCCGTGCGATCGTCACCGGCCCAGCATCCGTCCGGCCATTCAGTGCTCCAACGGTGTTCTCTTCGCCCAGAGTTGTTCCAAGAATTGGGGCTGTGCCCATCTTGGCATCGGGGAGAAATTCTGTTGCCCAGTTGCCGCAATGGAACAGAACACATTTATCCGGATTGCCGCCGTAGTTATTATTCCAATCGACCAGCGCACTCGGCCGACCGCTGGCCAACTGAAGTGCATACATACTAATGACGCCGGCGATATCGACTTCGCAGGCAGACGGCATCATCCTTTGACTCATCATCGACATGATGGTGCAGACGTTCACGCCGAAGTTCTTCTGCAACGAACTCCAACACTGCATGGCCGTCGCCTCTATCCCGAGGGAATCCATCCAATCTTCCACCACAATGGCAAACTTGGACATCAGTATGAGTGATTCGGCTGGAGCCGCCGATGTGTCGGCATAGGCATGGATCTGCTCAATGCGCAACGAGACGCGTTGGTCGTCGTTGGCAATTCGATTCGCATCTCCGAAGATCTCCGAGAGATCGATCGTGTTGGTGGAGATACCTGCGTTTTCGAAAAGCTTCTCGCTGTAGCGCGTCGTATTGAAGGCGTTGGGGCGGGCGCCCACGGCGCCAATTCGCACGCGGTTGAGACCTTTCACGACCCTGCATGTTTGCGCAAACCGGACGAGATCTTCGCCGAAACGTGGATCGAGGACCTTTACGGTGTGATCTCGTGTGAGCGTGTACTTAAATCCGAACTGACGAAGATTGTTGCAGACCGAAATCTTTCCGCAAAACGCATCCCGTCTGCGGTCCAATCCGAACTGGTCCAGATCGTCTGGATAGGCCTGTACAAGAATAGGTACATTCACGTCGGCAAGCCGGATCGAGTCGGCAACACCCTTCTCGTCCCCGAAGTTGGGCAGTGAAACGAGAATACCGTCCAGGCGTTCGCGCTCGCGCCGCAGCAAGTCGCCACATTTGCGCGCATCCGTCCAGGTCTCTACGGCGCCGAGTTTGCTGTCTTCGGGACTTAGCCATACCGGCTCAATCTCGAGCTCCGCAAAAAGCTTGGTCAGATCGCGGCGTGCCTCGGAAATCAGCACGTCAGGAAAGAAGTCGCGGTTGCCTACGATTACTCCGAGTGTCGCTGTTGTCATTTCAAATCCCCTGCCAGTCATCTGTTACTAGAACTGTTACCGAGTTGATCCGGGTTGAGCCGCGTATCGGATCGCCATTCAACAATCTTCAGAGCCGCGAATACGTGATCAGGACGAGGCCCGCCAGAAAACACAAGAACATGCCAGTGAGCTGGATATTGACCTTTCGAGGCGCGCCCGCAAACTCCTTCCAGACCAGCACGCCCCATAAAATGGCGACAACTGGAGCTGCGTTGCTCAAGGCGTACGAGACAGCCGGGCCCGCGGCTCCCACGGCGATGAAGCTCGCACTGATGCCAATTGCCCAGATGGCACCTCCGAGCACTCCGGTCAGGTGTGTCGTCACAGTTCCTTTGAAGTAATCGGCGAAAGCAACGGGAGCACCTTCAACCGGCCTGCGCATGAAGAAAGGATTGAAAAGGAATGTGGTGAGAAATGCGCCCAGCGTGAAGAAGAAGGACGCCGTCAATGGCATCAGCTTCCCTGCTCCGCCGCTTACAAATGCAGGGTCAGACGACTTGACCACCAATCCGTAAAAGAATGCAATGAAGAGTCCGGCCGCGACAGAGAGAAGGATTCCTTTGGCTCCAGCCTGCTTCACTGCGCTTGTTAGCTGCTTGTAGGCAGCCATGCTGAGTGCGATTGCAACGACGATCACAGCGACGCCGGCAAACAGCAGTGTCGAGTTGCCGGGATTCACTTTGCCTGCGACAATGACCAGCACAAAGTTCACCAGAATCCCAAGCACCCAGGCGATACCGCCGCCGATGGGAAAACCAATTGCCATGCCTGCAACTGCGATCGCTGCAACTAAGAGCAAATTCCCGGCATTCCAAACCGCTCCACCCAACATGGCCCAGCCGATGCTCGACGCATCCGCCTGCGCGAGGTCAGCCAGGAACGTGCGGCCCGTCTGGCCCATTGAACCAAGAGTGAGCGCAGTAATAAGTGAAGTGCCTAATAGGCCGACTACAAAATCCCAGTAAAAGAGCTCGAATCTCCAGGATCGCGCGGCCAGCTTCTGCGTGTTGGCCCACGAGCCCCAACAGATCATCGTCAGGATGCACAGGGCTACCGCAATCGGGTAGCTATGAATCGTCAGCATCGTACACTCCGTACACTACATTGCAGCGTCTCCGCCGGTTGTGTTGCGCATCCGTGCTCTCGCGATGGCCAGTCCCCATCGCTGGCGCAATTGGGCGCGGTGCGTGTCATCCATCTTCGGTTCAAAATGCTCGCTCTCGGACGGCAAGGACGCAATCTCTTCCATGCCATGCCACCAGCCCAGAGCAAGTCCCCCGAGCAGTGCTGCTCCGCGTGCCGACAACTCTTCCTGCGCCGAACGCTGTACTCTCCGGTTCAGGACATCGGCCTGGGTTTGCATGAGCGTTCTATTCCGTGTTGCTCCGCCATCGGCCAGCAATACGGGCAGCTTCACGCCGGCAGCGCATTCCATAGCCTCCAACACATCCGCTACCTGCATCGCAATCGCATCGAGCGAAGCACGTGCCAGATGAGCTCCCGTATGGGCACGCTCGAGGTTGGTGATCAGGCCACGCGCTGCCGAATCCCAGTACGGCGCGCCGAGCCCAACCATCGCCGGTACCAGCACAACGCCCCCGGCGTCCGGGACAGTCTCGGCCAGGGCTGCAGCATCTTCCGCCGGGTTTCGAAGTCCTAGGAACTCGCCGACCCAATGAACCGCCGCCCCGCTCATGGCGATATTGCCCTCAAGTGCGAACTGCACATTTCCGGGGAGCGACCATGCAATCGTGCGCGCCAGGTTATTCGCTCGGGCGGTCAAGCCCAGCGTGAGCATCATGAGCGATGACCCTGTGCCATAGGTCGCCTTCACCGCACCCGCCTGATAGCAACCGTGGCCAACAACCGCCGCATGCGAGTCACCGATCATTGAAACGATGGGAACGCCGGCCAGCTCTGGCAGTGCCGTGCACTCGCCAAACGTGCTGCTCGAGTTAGCTAACTTCGGCAACGCTTGGCGCGGAATCCCAAACAGCTTGAGTAGTTCCTCGTCCCAATCAAGAGTTTCGAGATTCAGCAACGCCACTCGGGAGGCATTGGTGAAGTCGGTTGCATACGCCGCACCGCCCGTGAGGTTATAGAGCAGCCATGCGTCCACAGTTCCCAGCAGCACATTTCCCTGCGCCAGTTCGGCGCGCAAATCGGGCTGCTCGTTCAGCAACCAGGTCCACTTGGTCGCGGTCAGCAGCGGGTCGAGCGGCAATCCGCTGCGACCCTGCAACAACTCGGCCGCATCCCGCAGCTTTTCGCAGATCGGCTCTGAGCGGCGGCACTGCCACGTGATCGCGTTGCATACCGGCGTTCCGAAAGCTCCGGATGCGTCTTTGATTGTTCGCCAAGCCAGGGCTGTTTCTCGCTGGTTCGAGATGGAGATGCCCGCGATCTTCGCCCCTGCCCGCTTTGCATGAACCGCGCATTTGCGCATGACCTGGCAGGTCGATTGCCAGAGCTCCAGCGGATCCTGCTCGACATACCCGGGCTTCGGCTGCAGCAATCCGACTGCTTCTGACGCCTTGAAGACCGCCCGGCCTTCCCAATCGAAGAGCAGCGCTTTCGTATTGGTGGTCCCTTGGTCGATCGCCAGGATGAATTCCATTTATGCCCCGCGCTGCACTAGTTCGAGCGCTGCCTTTTCCATACCTTTAGCCGAAATCCCAAAGTGGTCGAGTAAGAATTCCGCCGTTCCGGTTGGCGCAAACGTATCCGGCATCCCCAGCATCCGCATCGGTGCTGGATGTTCCAAAGCCAGCACCTCGGCAACGGCGCCGCCCAATCCTCCGGCAGCTAATGCTTCCTCAGCGGTCACGATTCCCCGGGTTTCGCGTGCTGCTTTGACAATCGCTTCCCGGTCGATCGGCTTGACGCTGCTCATATTCAGCACCCGCGCTTGAATACCCTTCTGAGCAAGCATCTCGGCCGCATCGAGAGCACGAGCCACGAGAAGACCGTTGGCCATCAGCGTTACATCCTTGCCCTCACGAAGGACGACCGCTCTGCCGAGTTTGAACTCGTAATCTTCACCGTGAACCTTGCGCACGGGGACACGCGCGATCCGGAGATACATGGGGCCGACGTGCTCCAGGGAGTACCGCATCACTGCCGCCGTCTCAATTGAATCCACCGGCACGATGACCGTCAGATTCGGCAGTACGCGCATCCATGCCAGATCCTCAATGGAGTGATGGGTTGGGCCGAGCTGTCCGTAGGCCATCCCCGGCGACATACCGCAGATGCGAACATTCGCCTTGGAGTAGGCCATATCGACCTTCACCTGCTCCATCGCACGCGCGATGAGAAAACAGGATGCGCCACAGAGATATGGCACCATACCGCCGTTGGCGAGTCCGTTGCCAACGCCTATCATGTTCTGTTCGGCGATACCTACGTTAACAAAGCGATCCGGATGCTTCGCCTTGAACTCCTTCATCTTTGCCGAGGAGAGAGAGTCGTTGATCACGACGCAAACCCGGCTATCCCGCGCCGCCATTTCCTCCAACGTTTTCGCGTAGGCATCGCGGCAATCGAATAGCTGCGGCTTCTGGGATTGGTCCTTTTCGAGCGATATCGAACTCACCACTCTACCTCCACTCCCAGTTCCCGCGCGGCTTGTTCCAATTGCTCTCGCGTTGGCACACCGTGATGCCAGGCCGGCTTATTCTCCGCGAATGAAACGCCCTTTCCCTTGGTGGTTCTGGCAATGAAGCACGATGGCTTTCCCTTCTCGATCGGCACCGTAGTGAAAGCCTCGAAAAGCGCCAGGTGATCATGCCCGTCGACTTCTTTTACCGCGAATCCGAACGAGGCCCACCTGTCTGCCAGGGGCTCCATATTGATCGTGTTCTCGGTGAAGTCTCCTTGCTGAATGCGATTGCGATCGACGACGACAATCAGATTGTCGAGCCCATACTGCTGGGCGCACATGGCCGCCTCCCAGTTCGAGCCTTCCTGCAGTTCTCCGTCGCCTACCAGAACAAAGACGCGCCACGATTCTTTCCGCATACGTGCAGCCAGAGCCATGCCCACCGCAATCGGCAGCCCATGCCCAAGTGGACCAGTATTCGCCTCTACTCCCGGGAGCTTGTTCCGGTCAGGATGCCCGTTCAACATCGAGAGCGGATCCATGTAGGTCTTTAACTGATCCAAGGGGAAGAAGCCGAGCTGCGCGAGTGTCGAATAGAAAGCGCCGGCGCAATGCCCCTTCGACATCACGAAGCGGTCTCTCTGCGGCCAGCTGGGTTCCGTGGGATTCACTCGCAACACTCCACCGAGATACAAAGTGGCCAGGATGTCTGAAGACGACAGCTCGCCTCCCGTGTGTCCCAAGCCTTGCATGATGGGTCATCGTCATCGCGCTGAGGCGAATCCAATTGGCCTTCTTGCTCAACCACGCTCTCCGCTCTTCTGGGCGGTTCAACTCATCAAATGTCGCTTCTGCGCTCATCAAATCCATATCTCATCTGAGATTGCAAAGAAAACGATACACTGCATGGAGCTGGTCATGAACAGTTTTCTTTTAGATATGCATAAATATGCTCAGTAGATCGCAGGACTGCGAAAAGAGCGAACGCCTATGCAGGGGCTGTCCAATCGGAAGTGACGGGAGAGGGGATGATTCCCGATTTACTACAGAATTGCTGAACTATGATGCCGACTGAGATGAAGCAAAAGTCGATATCATTCCATTGAGCTTTGAGGAAGAAAAGGGAGGAGGGAGGAAAGGATCCGGCTCCGGATCCCGAACAAGTCTGCGATCTCAGCCAACGTCGTATGAAGTTACAGCGCGCAATCGGCAGCCTCGATCCTCACCTGAGAGGACCAATCCATTTGCGGATTGCGCAGGGGACATCGATGAAGGAGATTAGCAGGACGCTGAACATCTCCGAAGCCACCGTCAAAGCTCGCCTCCATCGAGCGCGCCGAAGGCTCTCCGTTGAATTTCAGGAAGGATGAGTCTATGCAAGCCCCGCCCATCCGGAGATTCGTCGCCAGCTAGGATTAATTACCCTGACAGTGTTTTGGCCGCGGCCGCAACAGCGCGGGCACGGACGGCGGCAACGTGCTCAGTTGGGTATCCATGCGCGAACGGAACTAACTCCGCCGCTACATGGCCTTAAAGCATCTTGTGTTGAGGCTGGCTCGCGTGTGCGTTATTCTCTGATTAGTTGATTTGATCGACCCGAATTCCCGCATTGTGTGAACATCGGTTTCGTGTTACGTTGGCGATAAAGATCCTCGGCGGCGCATACTTCCGCGGCCGCTAGCCCGCACATCGAAAACTGAGGAGGCAGTCATGCATTCTGGAATGCAGGTGTCCCGTCGTACCTTTTTGCGTGTTGCATCGGCCGCGGCTGTCGCGGCCCCCATTCTCACGGAATCGGACTTCGCATGGGCACAGTTCGGCCGCGGTCCTCGTCTACCGCTCGACATTCCTCCAGACGCGGTGCTGATCAATGCCAACGAGAATCCGCTGGGCCCCTGTACGGCGGCTTGCGAGGCGATCGCAAAAGCGGGGCCGATGGGCGGCCGTTACGATTACGCGCTCACCGCGCAGCTGGGAAAACTGTTCAGTGAGCAGCAGGGATTGAAGCCGGACTATCTGGCTATCTATGCGGGCTCTAGTGAGCCACTCCATTACACAGTGTTGGCGTTCACATCGCCGGAAAGGGGCTATGTCACGGCTGACCCAGGATATGAGGCGGGGATGCGGGCGGCGGCAGTGTCGGGGGCGCGTATCGCCAAGGTTCCCCTGAGAGCGGACAGTTCGCACGACCTGAAAGCGATGGTTGCGGCCGATTCCAACGCAGGCGTGCTGTACATTTGTAATCCCAATAATCCGACTGGCACCACTACGAGCAAGAACGATATTCTCTGGGCGCTCGAAAACAAGCCGAAGGGTTCGGTACTGCTGATCGACGAGGCCTATATCCATCTCTCCGATGCCGAAAGCTGCATCGATCAGGTTAAGTCGGACAAAGACATCATTATCCTGCGTACCTTCTCGAAGATTTACGGAATGGCAGGCATTCGGTGCGGCTTTGCAATTGGGCGGCCGGATTTGCTGGAGAAGCTGACGGCGTACGGCCGGAACCCGATGCCGATCACCGGAGCAGCAGCAGCGACCGCAAGCCTGAAGGATGAAACGCTGATTCCGACGCGCAAGAAGATCATCGCCGACATCCGGAACGACACGTTCGAATGGCTGGCGGCAAACAACTATAAGTTCATCCCTTCCCAATCGAACTGTTTCATGGTGGATACGAAGCGCGACGGCAAGGCAGTATATGCGGCCATGGCAGCGAAGAAGGTTTATATCGGCCGTGTCTGGCCTGTCTGGCCAACGTATGTCCGAGTGACCGTGGGCAGCAAGGACGATATGGCCAAATTCAAAGTGGCGTTCAAGGAAGTGATGGAATCTCCTTCGCTTCCTGCTGTTGCATCGCTCGACAACCTGCAGAATACGCCCATTTCTCACCTGGGCTAGAGATCGCAGGTTCGTTCGCATTCTTACTCGCTGGCGACGCCATGCGAGCGCAAGTCTCTAGTGCGTCGAGCAGACGCTTGCGCCCGCGTCTACCTGCGCGAACGGTGCGGCAACCTCCTTCACAGACCATAGGATGCCGTTCTTCATGACGCACTGCACATTGGCGGCGTCGTCGATGTCCTTGAGGGGATCGCCGGACACAAGGATCAGATCGGCGAGCTTACCTGTCTCTAACGTGCCGAGGTCCTTGGTCAATCCGTATGCTTTTGCCGGCAGGCTGGTGACGGTTTCGAGTGCCTGCCACGGGGCCAACCCAAACTTCACCTGCATGCGCAGATTCAAATGGAGCGAGGTAGACGGCAAGTCGAGTGGCGAATCTGTTCCGGCTAGAATGAGTCCACCGTCGCGAAAGTCCGCGGCCACAGTCGCCTCTTCATCTTTGACACGCTGCATCCCATCTTTCTGATCCTCGTGTACCACGGTGTCGCGTATGTGTTTCAGCCGTGCAAGTTCCCACGGCGGAGCGATTGCATAGCGAGGGTCTTCGGGCAGCGATTGATTCTCGACATAAGGAGACATGTTCAGCAGAGTGGAGATGGTAAACATGCCCGACTCACTGAGCATTTTGCGGACATCCTCGTAGCTGACGCCGGTGAAGGAACGCGAGTAAGCATATCCAGTGCGGGCGGTGGCGCTGATATGGCTCATGCCGTCGTTGCCAAATGCCACAGCCGGCAATAGATAATGCGAAGCCGTCTCCACGCCCATCTGTTCGTGCGCGAAGCGATCGGCTTTGACCATCCACTCATAAGACAGCCGCACGTACAGTTTGACCAAGTCAAAATCGAGCGCCTTCAACCGCTCCAATTCGCGATTGAGCTGAGCCTCACTGGTGGTAGGAATCATCATTGAGTAGTACACGCGTTCGCCATCCACAGCCTCGCCGGTCGGGAACAAGCGCGGGCCAATTGCCGCCCCGGAATCGAACGCTTCACGCTCCTCTGCTGCGCGGTAGGCGTTGTCGGCCATGTCACGCAGCTCCGTAATCCCATAAGCAAGCCAGAGCCGTCCCATGCGGTCGCCATAATAAATCGAGTTGTGCGAGTTGGGGTGCGCATGGTTTTCCCAGAGTCCGGGGAGAACCGTCAGCCCTGTTGCATCGATGACACGCGTGCCGGGCTCGGGGTTTCCCACGTGATGGGGCGTGATACTGGCAATGCGATTTCCAACTACAAGGATATCGACATCCGTTTGTTCCTCGGGTCCATCTCCCCTCCACAAGCGTCCGGCGTGAATCAGTAGCTTCTGGTCGGGTTTCTGCTGCGTATACGCCAATTGCACCGGAACATCGCTGATTGCCTTCGTGTCTCGCACGATGAGATGCAATTGCCCGTTATGCAGATAGAGCAGATGGCTTGAGTCGCCGCTCCACGTTGGCGCGTCGGTCGTTTCGTTGTTCAGCGGTTCGGCTGGGCCGCTCGGCAGGCCGTGCGCATCCACCGGCATCGTGTAGAGCAGATCGTCCATGACAAAGGCCATTTCCTTGCCATTGGGTGCATAAACAGGCCCGTCCTCGGTCCGGGTCGTAATTGATTCATAAGGTGCAGGCTGAAAGAACTTCGTCTTTCCCGTGACGACATTGACGGTGAGAATCTGGCTTGTGCCTTCCCGGAAACGCTTAGTGTACGGTTTGACGGTCGCAATGGCGATCGTCGATCCGTCGGCAGACCATGCAGGCCGACCTGGGAAAAAGGTCGAAGGCGCAAGCGGCTTTACCTTGCCTGTTGCAACTTCGGCCACGAGCGTGGCTCCCGTCTGATCCTGAAACGCGATCCACTTGCCGTCTGGTGACCATGCAGGGAAGATCTGAGCTGACTGCTTGCTCAGCGCGAGAGGCTTCTCTTCTCCTGTCGCCGGATCGAGGAGGTAGATGTTCTCGCATCCATTCTTATCCGACACATACGCGATCCACTTGCCATCGGGCGACCATGCGGGGCCCTGTTTATAGAACGCATCGTGCGTGAGCTGCCGCGGCTTCTGCCCGATCTCCATGAGCCATAGCTGATTCAACGCGGTAAAGGCTACTTGCTTTCCATCGGGGGAGAGCGCGGGCGCGAGAATTCCCTTTGCCTGACGGGGCGCGGACGAATCGAAATCGTACCGCTTGCGGGCGTATCGCGGACGAACGGATTGGATGTCGGCTGTGAAAGGGATGACGGTCTCACCTTTCGTTTGGGCATTCACCTCGAGGATGTGTCCATTTGCGGTATAGAGAAGTTCTGACGGCGAGAGCCAGACGGCCGCGAACGGAAACGTGTCGTCGGAATTCAATGTCATTGTGGAACTGCTTTGGAGAACAAGATGTGCAGCGCTCATGAAGTAACCTTTGCCGGCAAATTCAACATAAGCGAGGGTTTTTCCATCGGGCGACCACGAGGGCGCTTCTAAGCGACCCTCTTTGCCCTTGAGCGAGGCTAGGGTGTGCTGACTTCCTGCTGCGTCGATTGCCTCGATCGTCGTCCCGGCGGTGCCGGCGCCGCTGACGAATGCAATTTCCTTTCCGTCTGGCGACCATGCGGGCTCATACTCATCGGCGGCGGCCGACGTGCGCTGGGTGAGTTTGCCCGTTGCCACGTCAACGGTCCAGATGTCGTAGCTGCCCTCGAATGCTCGGTCCGACGAGAAAGCGATGGTCTTACCGTCGGGCGAAAACGCCGGTTCGCGATCGTCGCCGTGGCCGAATGTCAGCTGCTTCAGATCTGTTCCATCCGGCTTCATCGTCCAGACGTGAAAGGTACCTCCCATGTAGGACTGAATGGCAATGCGGTCTCCATGGGGCGACCAGTTTGGGTGCGAGGCCTCCTGGAGAGGGGTGGTCAATTCTTTGGCCGTGCCTCCACCAATTGGCAATGCATAGAGCAGGCCCTGCAAATCCATCACGATGGTTTTGTGATCGGGCGAGACCGTGATCGCAAGGTTCGTCCCCTCGTCCACAGTGATGGTTCTGGTTGTCGCATTTCGCAGTTGACCATGCGCGTCAACTCCAAGGCAGGCAAGCAAGATCGGCACGGCGAGGGAGGCGGCTCGAATTGGAAAGAATCGTGAAGAGACAAGACGAAAAAGAGAAACGCGGGAACGGCCAGCCATCATCGCAAACACTCCGGGATTTGATCGCACGCTCTGGATTTCATGAACAGAGTGACGCGCAGTGCACCGAGGGCACTGCGCGTTGTTGGTTGTGAGTATATCGGTCGATTTCAATCTGAGGAAAGAGAAGCCAAGCCGATCAAAACTCAAATCGCCCGATGAATTGCAGATTGCGCGCGTAGTATTCGAGCGACGTGCTCGTGGGAACTGCCAGGGGATGACCGTAGGCATTCGCACCGGTTCCAACGGACGCCGTAGTGGCGAAGTTTCCATAGTTAGGATGATTGAGGAGGTTGAAAGCCTCTATGCCGACAATTGCGCGGTAGTGATCTTTGATTTTGATAACCTCCTGCAGCCGAGCGTCTACGCGATTGTAATCCGTCCCGCGAAACCCATCGCGCTGGATGATCCAGTAGCCGTAAGCCGCGTCGTAGAATGCCTTCGACAACGGTGCGTGAATGGTCGAGCAGGTGGCTACCGGGCAGGTCGCACCGGGTGCGATCGGCTGACTCGTAAACGTGCGCGTGCTCGAAGCATATCCGTTCACTGTCGAACCGGACGAGGTGGCAAAGGCCAGGCCGGAGCCGAAATGATAAAGGCTGGACAGAGAGAGCCCGTACTTCCATGCATAGATGCCCGTGGCGGTCAGTGTGTGGCGCTGGTCGTCCGTGCCGTTAGCCCATTCCTGCTGAATCCCCGGGCTGAAGGGCTTGTTCGGATAACCGAACGCCCCGTTCGTGGAGTTCTTGGTTCGGCCCCATGTGTAGGCGATTGCGCCAGTGAACCCCGCCATCGTCGAGTGCTTCACTGAGACATTGAGAGAGTCGGCGATCACACCCGCCCCAGGATACGTCGTAAATTGGCGAACCGCCGCGCCGAACAATTGATTGCAGACTTGCTTGGCAGGCCTGCCTCCTGGAGCGCCGGCACTCAAATCGGCGATCGTATCGAGCTGAATGTGTGCGTTCCCGCAATTGCGGCCGGCATAAGTCGCAGTCGACATCGCTACAGCGGGATTTAGGTTCTGCTCTGGATTGGCGGGGTTCTCCAGTAGGTTTCCGCTTAGTGCGATGAAATCGTCATACACTCGCATGTGCACAAGATCGGCGGAGATTGTAGTTTTGTAGGGAAGCTCGCGGGCTATGCCGAACGACGCCTGAAGGGCGTAGGGCGTCTTGGCTCCACGGGCCACCGGCTGAGGAGAACTCACATAGTTGGTGGGATTCGACTCAGGATTCTGACCCGCGTAGGGAGCGGGCAAAGCGAGATTGGTGCCGCTGAGCGTTGCCTGCAGCGCGCGCGACGTGCTGCTGTAGAGTTCTTCGTCGATGATTGCGTTGGCCACCTGGTCAGCATAGTAAATGCCTCCGCCTCCACGAATCGAAGTCTTTCCGTCGCCGAAGGGGTCATAGGAGAAGCCAACGCGCGGTCCGAAATTCAGATTCGGATTGGTGTTGGGCGTAAGCAGCCCCGGAGTCGGGACGTAGGACGTGTTGTAAGCGCCGATGTCGTTGTCGTAACGCAGGCCTAAATTGAGAGTCAACCGAGGAAGAATCTTCCAGTCGTCTTCGGCCCAGGTGCCGATGACATTTCGCGAAATGCTGATGCCGTAAGTTCCAAAAGCCTGTGTGAATGCCTCTGCGACGTCACAGTAAGCGTTAATTGCTCCGTAGTTCCAAGTCGAAGGGCTGAGCGTTCCATTCGGAAACATGGACGCATAATCGGCTTCTGTTGCCGCGCCCAGATTCGACGAGCAAGTCGTGAGCCCACCGCGAAGATACTGTGGAAACGAACCGCCATGAAGGGTGTGGAGGTACTCGCCGCCGAAGCGGAAACTGTGCTTGCCTTTGAGCCAGAACAGATCGTCGCGATACTGCTGCGTGTACTGGTTGAAGATTTCCGGTTCGTTATAAGGCTCACCTACCGTCACGGCTGGCAGCGTGATCACGATGGAGTTATCGGCATAGAAAGGGAGATTCTGGAATTGAAAGTAGTGAAAGCCGGCGTGAATGTCGTTGATGAGGTTATCGTGGATATTTCGATCCCAATCGAAGACATAACCCGAACTCGATACCGAGGAGTCATAGGACTGGCTTGGCTCGGTTGCGCCGACGAAACTAGTGTTCTGCGAGAATCCGTCGCCGCGCAGGAAGAAGTGGTTGCGGTCATTTCGCTGATAGTCCATGCGCCCCAGGTACTCGTTGATCTTCAGCACTGACGGGTGCGTGAAGAGGGAACCTGCGGTCGTAGTGATAAGCGGATTCGCGGTAAACGTGCTGGGCTGGTGTTCGCCTTCGTACGACCCAAAGTACCAGAGCCGGTCACGTCGGATTCGTCCACCCAACGTCCCGCCGTACTGCTCGTCCGCGAAAGGAAGTACGGTCTTTGAGATGGGATCGGCTGCATTGAAGAAGGAGTTGCGGAAATAGCCGAATGCTCCCCCATGCAATTCATTTGTGCCGGTTTTGCTTTGCACGTTGACATAAACACCCGCAGACCGCCCGGCGGTTGCATCAAAGCGATTGGTGATGATTTGGAACTGTGAGATGGCGTCTTGGGAGAACCGTGGCTGCCCGAAGCTGGATCCGACGGAGTCTTGCGAAACCTGCAGGCCGTCGAGCGTGATCTGGAATTTGCCGGTTTCGGCATCGCCCTGCGACGTGCCCCCGGGGCCGGAAACAGGAGAGTTACCGAATGCATTAGCCTTGATGCCGGGAACCAGTGTGGAGAGTTCCACATAGTTCCGGCCATTGACGGGAATGTCCTGGACCTCGCTCGGTGTAATGTTGCCTGCGACCTCGGAGGAAGTGGTATCCACCTCGATCCCGGACGTTTCCACTTCAACAGAAGTCGACGCGTTGGCGAGGGGGAGGACTAGGTCCGCCTCGCCCATCTGTCCAACCAGGATGGTGATCTTTTTCGCAGCAGCGCCGAATCCTTTTGCAGAAGCGGTGACGGTATAGTCGGCCGCAACTAGCGCGGGAAGTACATATTTCCCTGACGCATTGGTCGTAGCCGAAAACGTTGCGCCGCTGAGTTGTTTCGCTTCCACCCTCGCCCCAACCACAACGGCGCCGGACGGATCTTGCACTGTACCGGTGATGCCCGTTTGTTGAGCACGAGCGGTGAGTGACAGTACAACAACCAGAAAGACTGAACAACAGGCTATCTTCGTTGGCATCTGGACCTCAAAGGAAAAATCGAGAGATTGCGGCGCATGCGCTCAAATTGCCGACAATTCGAGCGCGACACCGGTGCCTGCGATCCCTTGGTGAAGCGGGACCTCACAAGATCAAAGCTGTTGGTTCGGAAAAACAGAGGATGCCTGGACTGCGAGCTGTGCGGCGAAAGACGGCAGCAGCCAATTCAATGGGGAACAAGGGAGAATTTCAATCTTCTGAATGGGGGTAGGTTAAGAGACGAAGAATCGATTGTCTAATCGAAAGATTATTGCTCGTGATAGAGAAAGCTTAGCTTGAGTGCCGCCCCGCCTTCGGCTCATCGCCTGCTCGACGTACCCCCACGCACGGTTCGAAAGCGCCAGCATGCATCTCGCCACTTTGTTAAAACTCAGTTGACATTCGTTGAAAAGCGGGCCACCATATCCACACGACCGTGCGGGTGATCGCACGATTCCGTGGCCGTTCTTGGGTTTCGAAGAGCGCATCGCCCTTTCGGCGATGGCAGGGGTTTAGTTTGCCTGGCTGATTTGTGGGCCCGTGTCTCGAGTGCGCGAACTATCTCTGTCTCATTCGGTAGCAAGGAATTTTCTTGAGAAAGATCCCTCCCGCTGGATCGACACGCAGTTTTGTCTGTCCTGCTGGACGGAATCGCTGAACATGCAGGAGGAGCGCTCTTGGACTTTAGGCTCAGGCAGCTCGAGTGCTTTCTAGCGCTCGCGGATGTTCTCAATTTCGGGAGAACCGCGCGTTCGCTTTACATGAGCCAACCCACGCTGACGTTCCAGATCAAGTCGCTGGAAGATGCGTTTGGCGTCAAATTCTTCGAACGCAATCGCCAGCATGTCCGTCTGACCGAGGCTGGCGTGGCCTTCCGCGAATACGCAAGAAGTATCTTGGACAACGTCGAAGCCGCGAGAGACTGTCTCAGCGGCTTGAATGACCGGCTGCGATTGCGCATCAGCTGTGGACCAGTGGGCCAGTTCATCCTGCTGCCCGCAGTTATTCGCTCACTCTCCGCGCAACATCCCGATTTTGAACTGGAAGTGAGCGAACTGACCACCGAGCAGCAGATGGCGCGCTTGCCGGAAGGCAAAGTAGACGCGCTATTAATGATTGCTCCATTGCCGATTAGCGATATGTCCTTCCACCCGCTCTGCAAGGAGTCGCTCATTGCGATCGTGTCGCGCCATTCACCGCTCGCGAGACAGCGCTCCATTTCAGTCGAGGCTTTGCGCGAACACAGCATCATTGCCTCCAAACTGCGTGACTGCAGGTTTCATCAACCCTTCCTTCACAGTCTTCTTGCGCCCTTCGGGATTGCGCCACGCATTGTGGAGGCGCCTTATTCTTGCTCTGTGCAGTTTGCTTACGCTGCCGCAGGTGAAGGGATCGCAATCACCTCGGCTTCCATGGCCGCCTGTCCGTTTCCCGATGTCGTGGCGCTTCCCTTCGAAGAAGCTTTGCCCGAGTTACAACTCGGCCTGGCGCACATGGCGGCGAACGAGTCCCTCGCTTTGCAGATCTTTCAGACCGTCGTTGCGCAGAACATCAGGGCCCATGTGCGGGCACGTGAAGTTGCCTGGCCCCCGGAGCTTCACCAGACCTCGCTTTCATCTCAAGATCGTACAAAACCCTTGTACAAGGTCGCGAAATCTGCTTAAGTTCTCAGCACCCGGGATGCACACAGGCTCGAAGATCTCCTTGTTTCAGACCTGAGCGAACTCCCCAACCCAATGCCGGCGTGGCGCTAGGCCAACAACGCGGCCTTCTAGTCGATATCCCGCCACAACTATCGCGGACTATTCGAGCGCCGTGGCGCGGCTATGGCGTATGAAGAGTCTGAGGGTAATGCGCGAGCCCGCGCGGGTGCAGGCTAGAATCAATCTGTGGCGGCCTGCCGCGTGGAGCCTGTCAATGCGAGTGCGGCTGAAAGACATCGCTGCAGACCTAAACCTTTCGAAGATGACCATCTCGAAAGTGCTACGCGGGCAAACCGACATCAGCGACGCGACCAAGGCACGCGTGCTGAAGCGAGTCAAAGAGCTCAAATACATTCCCAATCTCAGCGCCAGCAGTCTGCGCACAGGCGAGACAAAGACGATGGGCCTGATTCTACCGTCGATCGGCAAGCCGTATCTTGCCGAAATCGCGGCAGGCGTCAACCAAGTCGTAAGCGCGGAGGGCTATAGCCTCATCGTTTGCTCGTCGGAAGAAGACGTCGAATCGGAGCAGCGCCAAAGCGAGATCCTCGTCTCGCTACAGGTTGACGCGCTGCTGATCGTATCGCTGCAGGAGACCTCGTCGTTTTTCGAGCGGATGCCGACGGTCCGCAAAATGCCCATCGTCTTCGTAGCCCAGCCACCTGTGGGAACGGCGGAAAGCCATTATGCCGGCGTCCATGAAGAGGAAGTTGGATGGATAGCCGCAGATCACCTGGCAAAGAGCGGGTGCAAGCGCATTGCGTATCTCCGGGGACCGCGCACGGCAGTCGGCGACATGCGAGCCAATGGCTATCGCCGTGCACTGAGTGAGAGGGGCTTGGCGATGCCGGCGGACCTAGTGATTGAGACCATGAGCTCGGACAAGAGCGAATACGTGCGAGGCCGTGAAGCGATGGAGCGTCTCCTCGGCAGGCGGGGACGCCCCGACGGCGTGATGGCCTATACGGACTTGATGGCCGTGGGCGCCATGGATGCTGCAATCAGTCGCAACGTGCATATCCCCGAGGAGATGCGCTTTGTGGGTTGCGGCGACGACGTCTTGCTCTGCGAAATGCGAATCCCGCTCACCAGCGTAGACACCGGCGAGCGCGATCTCGGACAGTGCGCCGGGCGCATAGCGTTGAGAGCGATCGCAAAAAGCGGCGGCAAAGGGCCGCAGAGAGTACTGGTGAGTCCAAAGCTCATTAGAAGAGTGTCGTCGGAAAAGGCGCGCTGAGGCGCGGCAGAAATCTCCAGGTAGAGGCGGGCGTCATGAGAAAGAAGCAGGTCTACAGAGAAACGAAGTTCGATCTAGTGGTTTTCGGAGAATTCTTCTCCGACATGATTTTCTACAATCTTCGCCGCCATCCCAGATTCGGCGAAGAGTCAAAGACCGATTCGTTTCTGATTGCCCCCGGAGGCGGCCTGTCTACCACGGCAATCGCCGCGAGCCGCCTCGGCACGGTGACTGGTGTCATTACGCGCATCGGCGCGGATGCCGACTATCTGCCTACGTGGAATCAGATTGCGCAGGAGAAGCTCGACATCACCGCGTGCGAATACCGGAAGGACGTACCCACAGCGCTCACCGTCTGCATCGCATACAAGGCGGATCGCATGATGGTAACCCATGAACCCATTAACCAGCGGCTCGAAGATCTGCTTGCACATCAGGCCGTACAAACCAAGCTTGGGCGCACGCGGCACGTCCATCTCGCGTGTGCGCTGCGCCGGCCGGCAATGTGGCTTCCCGTTCTGCGAAGTCTACGCGACCGGGGGATCACGATTTCGGCTGACTTCGGATGGAATCCAGATATCTCGATTAATCAGCTGATCTCGATCATTCGTTACTGTGACTTCGTGTTTCCCAACGAGCACGAGGCACGGGCTCTTACCGCAACTAAGAGCCCCCTAAGTGCGCTGGAGAAGTTACACGAGTGGGTGCGCGTGCCGGTAGTCAAGCTCGGAGCAAAGGGTTCGTTGCTGATGGCAGAGGGCAAGCTCTACCGCCAACCGGCACTCGCACTTCCGCTGGTGGATGCAACCGGCGTGGGGGATGCATTCAACGGGGGCTTTCTTCACGCTTTTCTGCACGGCTCCGGATGGGACGATTGCCTGCGCGCGGGAAACATTTGCGGCAGCATGGCGGGCACTCGGCCCGGTGGATCGCAGGGGCTCCCTGGCCCGCAGGAATACAAGCGCCACTTGATGAATATGCGTCAGGGATGACGTCGCGTCGCTCCTGGCGGATGAGTGCGTACGTCACAAACGGCTACGCAATCGCGTTTTTTTATTGACATTGTATTAAACCGCCGCTAGACTCGCGACAATTGCTTTACCGGTAAAGTACAGGGCTTTGTGACCTGTCCAAGGCGAGCAATGATTGGCTGGCCAGTTCCATTCGGCCGGCGGGCTCTCAAATAACCCAACGAGGTTGAAGGCCGGAGTCGGCGCGAGCTCGCCCTCGTCCTTCATGGTTTCCCCGTGTTCGAGATTTGACAGGGTGGCTCACCCAACGACTGTGCGCACTTCCCCGAGCGCATCCTGCAGTACAGCTGTGACAGTGCGGTCGCGTTTCCATCTTGGTACGAATTTCAGGAGGTCCGTTCCATGCATGCTGTCGCTCTATCTCTCCGTAGGACGGAAAGCAGACAGATCAATTGGGTCTGCTTCACGGTTGCCGCGCTCCTTGCCTTGGCGGGCATCCCGCTCCGCGCGCAGATCGATACCGGCTCCATCGTGGGCATCGTGCAGGACAAGAGTGGCGCGCGGCTGGCAGGAGCGGCAGTCGATGTCACCGACACGGCGACCAACGTGAAGCATTCCTTCGTCACCAACAACGACGGCCAATACGAAGCCCTGCAGTTGATCCCCGGCGTCTACAGCGTCACGGTCTCCCGGTCCGGCTTCAGCACCCAGGTCCGTCAAAATGTTGCGGTCAACGTGCAGGGCCGTGTTCAGGCTGACTTCGTCATGACGGTGTCTTCGGTCCAGCAACAAGTTGTCGTCAGCGAAGAAGCTACTCAGTTGGAAACACAATCTGCGGAAGTAGCCGCTGTATTGAGCACGCAGACGATCAATCAACTCCCCTTAAACGGACGCGACTACGACCAACTGGCTCTGCTCGAGCCAGGAATCTATCACGATCCCAGCAACGAAGTCGCGAACTCAGCCGAGGGACGCTTCAGCTCCAACGGTAATCTAGAATTGCAGAATTATTTTTCACTCGACGGGATCGATAACAACACCGGCTCGGAGAATTTGCAGGAACAATCGGTCCAGGCCGTGACGCCTCCACCGGATGCATTGCAGGAGTTTGCGCTGCAGACGCGAACCTACTCCGCCGAGTTTGGTACGTCCGCTGGAGCCGTCGTCAATGTCTCGACCAAGTCCGGAACCAATTCGTTTCACGGCGATCTATGGGACTACGTGGAGAACAGCGACCTCAACGCCAATACATGGTTCAACAACTACGGCGGCGTGCCCAAGGGACACTTTGAGCAAAACCAATTTGGGGCAACGATTGGCGGCCCCGTGGCTCGTAACCATACGTTCTTCTTCGCGTCTTACGAGACTCTGCTCAGCCACGAAGCAGAGACCGTTACTTCGACGGTGCCCACACAGGCCATGAAGAATGGCGACTTTACCGGTGTCCTTACGACCCATCCGATGACCGCTGTGGCGCAAGGCCAGACCGGCTGCATCACCGGAAACATCATCGCGCCAGGCTGCATTGACCCGGTGGGTCAGGCCATCCTCAATCTCTACCCGAATCCCAGTCCGCAACTTGGCAACGTGGATGTCTTCACCGGTGCACCGAACTACGAGTATGTTACGAGCGTCCCGAACGATACGCGCACGCTCGTTGTGCGCATTGACCATACACTCAATGCGAAGAATCAGCTCTTCGGCCGCTACGCCAACGATGTTTCCGACTACAGCACTGCCCCGTGGACCAGCAACCCCATCGCTGGCAATGGAGCGTTCTCAACTGACTACATTCTGCACGACCAGTCGCTCGCCCTGGGTTGGACCGATAGTCTCAGCTCTTCGCTCGTCAATACCGCACATTTCGGCTTCTTGCGTGATTACTCGCACAGCGATCCCGTGGGCCTGAAAATCGGCGTCTCCGATGCGCCCCAGTTCGGTCTGACCGGGATTCCGGTTTCTCCCGTATCGGCGGGCATTCCCGCCAACTACGTTTTCGGCTTGACGACCATAGGTACCGCAATTTATCGACCGCAGTTCCAGGTTGCGCAGGTATTCCAGGCGATTGACGACGTCTACAAGCTGATTGGGAAGCACAGCCTGCAATTCGGCTATGAGTATCATGAGAACTCACTGAACTTCTTCGACCTCGAAGCACCGCAAGGCGCGATTCTTGCCGAGGGCGTTTACACCGATACACCGGGATTCGGCATAGGCGACTACCTGCTGGGCGATATTACCGAAGCAATTCTCGAAAACGCGCTGGAAGTGAACAACTACATGCGCGGCAACTCATTCTACGGGCAGGATACCTGGCGGCTGAACCCGAACCTCACCGTGAACTATGGTGTTCGCTACGAACTGTATCCGCCTTTCTGGCTGAACCGCGCAAACCGGACGGCGAACTTCAGCCCGGACAACGGCGGCGAGATAGTCAGTGCAACTGATAGTGGGCTCTATGGGCGCACGCTCGTACATCCGGACGACACGAATCTTGCCCCGCGCGTCGGCTTCTCCTATCACATGTTCAAGCCGCTCGTGATTCGGGGCGGGTACGGGGTCTTCCACCAATTCATCAACAGGATCGGGTCGGAGTCGATGCTACAACTCAATCCACCGTTCCTGCTCGACGATACCCTCGCGCAATCGTTTGGAAGCACGACGCCTGTCTTTCAGCTGAAGAACGGGTTTCCCTCTGCAGCTCTGCAGGCGCTGGGAGTGAATCTCCCCTCCCTGCAGCTGAGAGCCCAGGACCCGAACGAACGCACCACCTATGTGGAGCAGGCCAGCTTTGGACCACAGCTTCAGATCAGTAGCAACACGCTGCTGAATGCCACGTGGATTGGAAACTGGGGACGCAAGATGAACCGGCTGCGCAACGCCAATCAAGGCGTGGTGACCGGGTTTGCAGGTACCACGCCGATCGTTACATTCCCGTACGCCAACCTGAATACAGAGACAACTGCCCCGGGTGGCGCCGGCCGACATGCGTTTCTTGAGTTGGCTACCAACGACGGCAATACAGATTACAACGCGCTCGAGCTGAGCCTGAAGCGCGACTTCGTCCACGGGCTGATGTACCAAGTGAGCTATACCTGGTCGCATAACATGGCCGATTTTGTTGATAACCTGACCGGCGGTTCGACTCCTCAAAACGCCTACGACTATCAACATGAGATGAGCAACTCGGCACAGGATGTGCGCCACCGTTTTGTGGGCAGCGGCACCTGGGCATTACCCATCGGCCACGGCGGCCTGGTGATGAACAACGACAGCGCCGCCTCCAAATTGATCGGCGGCTGGCAGGCAAATGCAATCGTTAGCCTGCAAACAGGCGTTCCTTTCAGCGTGACTGCGGCGGACGAGAGCGATACTGGATCGAATCACGCGGCCTATGCCAATTGCACTGGGGATCCATTTACCGGCGCTTCGAAAAGCCCCTCAAAATATGCGGGAAGCAAAGCGCCGGGATTCTTCATCAACGTTGCCGCATTTGCTCAACCTTCTTTGGGCACGTTCGGATCGTGCCGCCCGCGTTCGTGGCACGGTCCGGGAATCGAGCAGGAGGACTTGAGCCTGTTCAAGAGTTTTCCGCTCGGAGAGGAGCGGAGGCTTGAATTTCGTGCCGAATTCTTCAATGCGTTCAATCATCCCAGTTTTGCGAATCCGTCCGCCAGCATCTCTGCTCCCGGAGCGTTCGGCAAGAGCACGGCGACAACAACGAACCCTCGTCAGATCCAATTGGTTGGTAAATTCTATTTCTGAAGGACGCCGGATTTTCGGGGGATGATCTAGTCATGAGCGGGACCACGAAGCTTCGAACTGTGTACGCCTGCGCTACGTTGCTGGCGTCAATACTGATCGTTGAACTCGCCGCAAGGGCGCAGGCTCCTTGTACACCGCAGGGCGCGGTACGTCAGGATGCGTGGCCCATCGCGGAAAATCGAGGTGCCGCCGCACTCGATGTCGCACTCCGGCAGCTCCATACGCGTGCCAGCATGTTGATGATTACGGCGCATCCAGACGATGAGGACGGCGGCGCCCTTGCCTACGAGTCCCGCGCCCTGGGAGCTCGCGTGGGGCTGCTGACGTTGAATCGCGGGGAGGGCGGCGCCAACGAAATGTCGTCGGACTTCTGGGATGCGCTGGGACTGGTACGCACGGAAGAACTGCTGCAGGCCGACCGCTACTATTGCGTTTCGCAGTACTTCACAGTTGCCGCGGACTATGGATTCTCCAAGACCCTCAAGGAGGCGATCGACAAGTGGGGTGAGGATCGGGTGTTTTACGATGTGGTGCGCGTCGTGCGTCTGACGCGTCCGCTCGTTATCACATCGGTCTTTGTGGGAGGCCCCTCCGACGGCCATGGCAACCATGCCGCGGCAGGGATGTGGGCGCAAAAGGTCTTTCAGGCCGCTGGTGATCCCAACGTCTTTCCCGATCAGATCAAGGAGGGCTTGCGTCCCTGGAGTCCGCTGAAGGAATACGCGCATGTACCGTTCTCTCTCGAAGAGGGATCGGTCTCACCTAAGGGCCTCTACGACTACGCAACCCATCGTTGGGAGCCGGCGGGCGTAGAGAACTACATCTCGGGAAAGTTTGAGCCCGGAGCCGTGCACGCAAACGTGACAATCCCGGTCGGCGCGTATAGCCCAGTGAATGGGCTCAGTGCGCAGCAAATCTCGCGCACCGGTCTAGGATTCCAGAAATCGCAGAATGGCGGCGCCAGCATTCCTGCTGACGGGCCTGCGACTTCGGAGTACCATCGCTTCGGCTCGCGCGTCGACGCAGCCGATCAAGAAAGCTCTTTCTTTGACGGTATCGATGTTTCTCTGGCTGGTATCGCCGATCTGGCTGGACATGAGCAACACGCATTCCTCGCCAAGGGGCTCGCCCGCATTAACGATCTCATCGAGCAGGCTACGCATAACTTCTCGGCGCGCGAGCCGAGCGCGATTGCGCCGGCACTTGCCGACGGCCTGACTGCGACCAGACATCTGATCGACGAGGTCAGGAACAGCGCTCTGTCTGAAGATGCGAAATACAATATCCTGCACGAACTTGAAGTGAAGCGGGCCCAATTCAACAATGCGCTGGCACTTGCTCTCGGCCTTTCCATCAGCGCCAACGTGACGCAAGAGCATCCGCCATCCGGACCCTTCGCCCGCTTCATGGGCGATTTGCCCACGTTTCAGATGGCGATTCCAGGGCAGCAATTTCCCGTGCTCGTTCGCGTCGCCGATTCGGGTCCGGTGCCGGTTTCCATCGATAAGATTGCAGTCGAGCTAATCGGCGATTCAGGCTCAGCAGTGCATGCCGAGGGCGATGTTGCCGGTCCTCTGCAGGGCGAATCGGTGTTCAGTGCCCATTTTGTTGTTCATCTTCCTGACGAAGTTCCTTACACGCGTCCCTACTTCGATCGCCCTGGTCTTGAGCAGCCCTACTACACGCTCCGCAATCCGGAAGAGCGGAATCGTCCTTTGGCGCCCTACCCGCTCGATGCGCACATTACTGTGTCCTATCGCGGAGTTCAGATTCACCTCGCCGAGGTGATACAGACAGTGCAACGTGAGCCCGGCCCGGGCATCGTCTTTCATCCTTTGCCTGTGGGTCCGGCAATCTCTGTTTCGATGCAGCAGAGTGCTGGTATCACTCCACTGGGGACGGCCTCGTTTCCGGTCACAGTGCGCGTGCACAGCAACGTGAAAGGTCCAGCACTCGGATATGTTCGGCTTGAAATGCCCGCGGGCTGGCGATCCGAGCCCACCACTGCAGTTTTCACCTTAAGTTCCGATGGACAGGAACAATTTGTCTCGTTCCGCGTTTCGCCCACGCACCTGGCAGAGGAGTCCTACAAATTGACTGCGGTCGCGAGTTATAGCGGTCGGGACTATAAGTCGGGATACACGCAAATCGGCTACCCCGGCCTTCGTCCCTACTTTCTCTA
This sequence comes from uncultured Acidobacteriaceae bacterium, assembly GCA_963778705.1. GTDB lineage: Bacteria > Acidobacteriota > Terriglobia > Terriglobales > Acidobacteriaceae > Telmatobacter. The sequence continues at coordinate 24,170 of CAVZVM010000005.1, read as the reverse complement.
TAACGATGCGGTCTACCAGACCACCGGAACCGAGGTCCGGGTGAGTCCGAATCTGCAGGTCGCCTACATTGAAGGCAGCGGGGACGATGTCCCTGCATCGCTTGAGAATCTCGGCATTCATGTGCACTTTCTCGGCCGCGAAGATCTTGCGACCGGAGACCTGCACAGGTACGATGCCATTCTTGTCGGTGTGCGAGGCTACGCGGTACGGCCGGACCTGCAAACTTACAACCAGCGGATTCTGGATTACGTGAAGAACGGAGGCGTGGTCGTGGTGCAGTATCAGACACCCGAATTCGATCACAACTTCGGGCCCTATCCCTATACCATGACCAGCGATCCGGAAGAGGTGACGGACGAAGCTTCCCCCGTTGCGTTTCTCGATCCTTCGAACCCGGTATTGAACTGGCCGAACAAAATTACTGCGAAGGATTTCGAGGGATGGATCGAAGAGCGTGGTTCAAAGTTCATGAACTCGTGGGACTCACACTATCAGGCCCCGATTGAAATGCATGATCCAGGCCAGAATCCGCAGAAAGGCGGCCTGCTTGTAGCGCGCTACGGCGCTGGAGTCTACGTCTATACCGCTCTGGCCTTCTATCGTGAATTGCCGCTCGGGGTCCCCGGGGCTTACCGCTTGCTCGATAATTTGCTGAGTCTCTCCAAAAACCCGCTCCTGAAATCTCAAGGAGCGAATTAATGTGCAGCCTGCTGCGGTGAATTCAAAAGTAAACGCGGTGGGAACCGATCGGATGGTTCTGGAAATGAGTCGCGCCCAGCATGAGCCACAGCTCGAGCGGGGGTTGGGCACGTTTGGCGCGATCTCGGCCAACGTGCTCAACATGGTCGGCGTCGGCCCGTTCCTCACTATTCCCCTGGCCATCTCCGCTATGGGCGGCCCGCAGGCCATCGTCGGCTGGGTTCTAGGCGCATTCTTGTGCCTCTGCGACGGTATGGTTTGGGCCGAGCTTGGTTCGGCGATGCCCGGTTCCGGCGGATCGTACCACTACCTGCGCAAAGCCTACGGCACTCACGGTCTCGGGCTCTTGATGAGCTTTCTTTTCCTTTGGCAGACTCTACTAACAGGCCCGCTCTCGATCGCGGCGGGAGCTGTCGGCTTTTCGGACTACATGAGCTTCATCGCGCCAGGGCTTTCGCACAACGCGCTTCTGGCCATTGCGGTCGCCGTGTGTTGGATCAATGGCGCACTGCTCTATAGAAACATTCGTTCCATCGACCGAATCGCGGTTGCCGTCTCGATCATTGTCGTCGCCACTTGTTGTTGGGTGATTCTGAGCGGCGCCTTCCACTTCAATCCTGCACGAGCCTTCGACTTTACCCCCGACGCATTCCGCCTCTCTCGCTCTCCCTTCTGGATCGGCCTCGGCGCCACTACCCTCATCGCGGTCTACGATTACGGCGGCTATAACAACGTCTGCCTTCTAGGCGGAGAGATCGAGCATCCGCGTCGCAACATCCCGCTCGCAGTCGTCGCATCGATCGTGCTGGTTGCGGTGCTCTATCTTCTCATGAACTTTTCCATCATCGGCTCGCTCGACTGGCGTGTCGCACAGTATTCCAAGGCCGTGGCAGCGGACTTCATGCAGGTCGTCTTCGGACACTGGGCAGCGGTGTTTGTCTCGATCCTGGTATTAGTGATCAGTTTTGGTGCAGTCTTCGCCAACATGCTCGGTTACTCACGCATTCCTTTTGCGGCCGCCGCAGACGGGCAGTTCTTTCGCATCTTCGCTCGTCTTCATCCAACGGGAAAGTTTCCTACTGTGTCGATCGCATTCATGGCATTTGCGTCCGCGATCGCCTGCCTTCTTTCGTTGAACGAATTGATTAAGGTACTGATTGTCGTACAAGCTATTTTTCAATTTGCGGCACAGTGCGTCGCCGTCGAGTTGCTGCGCCGTCGGGATCCGCGCCAAGGCGACAACTACCGCATGCCGCTGTACCCGCTGCCTGCAGCAATTGCCCTTCTGGGCTGGATCTACATTGCGTTGAGTAGCGGCTTACGCTATGTGGGTATTGCAGTGGGAACCGTTGCAGTCGGCACCGGTCTCTATCTGATCAAGGCGAAGTTCGAACGGGAGTGGCCATTCGCAACGTCATGAAGAAATACGACACGGTGGTAGTGGGAGAGATTTACATTGATCACGTCCTGACCGGCTTCATGAGTTGGCCGCAGCCGGGCGAGGAGGTCTATGCGAAGGACTATGCTTTGGCTCTAGGAGGCGGTGCCGCGATTACGGCCTGTGCGCTGGCACGTTTGGGCCGCTCCGTGAACCTGATCGGCGCGATTGGAGCGACCGAAAAGGATTGGATCGACGAGCAGCTCTCAGAGTTTGGAGTGTCACACGCCGAACTACGCGCAGTAGGCCGGCGAACGGGGGTTACTGTAAGCGTCTCAAGTCAAATGGACCGGTCCTTCTTTACTTTCCTCGGTGCCAATATTCACCTCGAGGAACAGTTCGCGGCGGGTGTTCTAACCGAACACATCGCGCAGGCACGGCACATTCATTTTGCGATGCCGATCACGGCAAAGCTGGCAGGAGAGCTGTTTGACAAACTGGACACCAAAGGATGCACGACATCGCTCGATGTTGGGCATCATGCGGGGTGGTTGCAGGATGAAGCCAATCTCTCCACGTGCGCGAGCGTCGACTACCTCCTGCCCAACGAACGCGAAGCCCGAATCATTTGCCGGGGCGGCGCGGAAGAATATCTCAACTTCACGCGCACGCACGGCTGGCCGAGCGGCATCGTCAAAATGGGAGCTGGGGGAGCCATGATGCGCAGTAGCGCCGATACTCTCCGGGCTCTGCCGCCCATTGTCCACACGATTGATACCACAGGCGCCGGCGACGCATTCAACGCAGGTTTCATCGACGCCCTCCTGGACGAAAGAGAGGACGCCGAGTGCCTGCGCAGAGGCTGCGTTGTTGGCGGTCTGTCGACGCGCGCGGCCGGAGCCTTGCAGGCGCTGCCCACACGCGATGAATTAGAAACATGCTTAGAGGAGTGTTATGGCTAAAGTGGCTTACATCGGCGGCGGCGGAGTGCGCACGCCGCTTGTAATCTTTGGCGTCAATGAGTGCGCACGCCAGCTAGGCGTAGACGAGATCGTGTTATTCGATGTGGCCCGCGAACGCGCCCAGATGATGGCGTCTCTCGGGCAAGCCGTCGTCCGGCGAGAGGGCGGGACCCTTCGTGTGCGCGACGCTTCAACGCTTGAAGAAGCGGTAGAAGGCGCGGACTTTGTCCTGAACAGCATTCGGGTGGGCGGCATCGCAAGCCGCGCGCGCGATGAGCAGGTCGCCATTGCGCATGGATACCCCGGCCAGGAGACAACAGGCCCAGCAGGCGTGGCCATGGCGCTGCGCACGATTCCCATTGCCGTGGAGCAAGCGCGCCTCGTTCACCGCCTTGCGCCCGATGCATGGCTCATCAACTTCACCAACCCAGCGGGCCTCATCACGCAAGCCATTCTTAGCCACACTGGCGCTCGCGCCGTTGGCATCTGCGATACTCCATCGGAGATGCTGCACCGCATCGCGATCGCCCTCGCCGCCGATCCGCAGGCCGTTCGCTGCGAGTACCTCGGCCTCAACCATTTGGGCTGGATACGCAAGATTGAGTTGCACGGCGAGAATATCACCGAACGGGTCTTCGCCGACGATCGTCTCCTCGAACAACTCTATCCAGCTCCCATGTTCGACAAAGAGTTGATCCGTGGTCTTCGACTTATCCCAACAGAGTACCTCTACTTCTACTATTCTCGCGGTCGCGCCCTCGCCAATCAGCGCGCGCATGGCAGCACGCGCGGTCTTGAAATTGAACGCCTCAACGAAGATCTCTTCCGTCGCCTTGGCCGTCTGCTCGCATCGCGCGACGAGGCCGGTGCGCTCGCCGCCTATATCGCGTACTTGAATGAGCGCTCCGGCAGCTACATGCTGCTGGAGTCAACAGCGGAATATGAGGGTGGATCGGACATCGTCCGAGGCGAAGACCCATTTCGCGCCGCGAACGGCTACCACAGGATCGCGCTTACCGTCATGTGTGCTTTGCGTGGTCAGAAAGACCACCGCCTGATCGTGAACGTCCGCAATCGGGGCGCAATCGAAGGGATCGATCCGAACGACGTTGTCGAGGTGCCCTGCCAGATCGGATCGAACACCATTCGTCCTGAGCCTTGCGGAACGCTCCCAGCGGCTGCACGTGGACTGGTGCTGGCCGTAAAGGAATATGAGCGGGCCACGATCGAAGCCGCAATGACTCGATCGTCGCAGGCGGCCCGTATGGCAATGCTCCTCTACCCGGCCATTGGCGAGTGGGAGCCGTCGAAGGGACTCCTGCGCGATTTGCAGTTCGACGAGTGAAACGAAGGACGGGGACCGCTCTCGCAATAGACACTGTCCTTACCAGGAGAGAGTTGGCGGGAGAAACTCGGCAAACAGGTCATCGTAGTAGGGCTTCAATTCCCCTAGATTCGGCTTCACATGGCCCTTGGAATATAGGTCGTATTGATTGAATTTGAGAACCCACTGGAGCATGGATCGGTCTTTGGCATTGCAGAGATGATCGTATGCCCCGTGACGGTGCCACGGATAAAACGAGTGGAAGCGAAGCATGTAGAGCGCTTCGTCGCGCAGGTACGGCTTCATGACTTCGGCAATATAGCCATCATGCCCGAAAGACATGTGAACGGCCTCCAGGCCGCAATTCGGCTCGTAGATGCCGTACTTCGTTTGATATTGAGGGACATGGCGATCGGGATTGCGAACGAAATACTCAGAGAAGACGATATCCGAGGACCAAGCGCATCCGACGGGGAACGTATCTCCAACCACGCCCCATTGGGGTTCGCCATAGAGGCAAAGGCACTTGCCGAGGTCGTGGACGAATCCTGCCAGCACCATCCAGCGAGGGTGTCCGTCGCGGCGGATCGCTTCGGAAGTCTGTAACAGATGTTCGATCTGCGTGAGATCGGTGTCCGGATCGCTGTCATCGACAAGAGTATTCAGAAATTCGGCAGCCTCCCAAACCGTCTTCCGGCCCTTGTCCAAGCCGAAATACTGCTTCTCCTTGCCCAGCACGTAATCTACGGTTTGGTTTTCGTGATTGAGCCGATAGAACTCTGCGACGCCCGGGTTGACAGTCGCATCGTACTGCCGGAATTCTTCCTGGGACTTGCCCTCTTTGTATCGCCCCTCAAGAAACTCGTCCCATTCTTCGAGGTCGCGGAGAGGAGCGTTTGTCTGCGGAGAAACTGAGCTCATATCGCCTCCTGGATCGATCTTTCCTTTACCGATAAAGTATAACGCGGATTGCTGCCGTAAGAGTTACTTGCTGCGGAGGTTCACCGCCAAGTGCTCGCAAATTCATAGAACGCAGCAGTGCCGGTCGTAGATTGCTGTGCTGCTCAGCGATTCCGAGCCTCATCATCTGTCAACGAGCGCCTCATCGCCAAGTCGCTCTTCGACAAGTGAGATCAAGGCAAGTAGCCAAATAGTCGTTAGCCTTGATCGGAAATGCCTTGGGGCAGGACTGTTGGTGGACGGAAGAAGCCCCGAGGCATATTCGATCAAGGCTAACGACTCTACAGCCAAGTGCCTCAAGTGTCGTTGAGACTTTGTGGCGACTTACCGCGAATCTAAAATCCCTGTGGGGGAAGCCGGCGTTTGGGGGGGCCAGATCGGCGTTGCCTCCCGCCCGCGTATCACTCCGTCATTTCGGAGCGAGATCGCCAAGCTAACCCTGTTCCTCAGGCGGCCTCCGTCTTATAAAAAGGTCCCTGGATTTTAAAAAGCATGGCTATCCGAGGCGTTGTTCGCGCTCGATCCGGTTTAGCTTCTCGGTGAGCAGCTGCTTCTCGCGGACGTTATCAGTCAGAGAGATTGCGCGTTGGAGTTCTTCCCGCGCTTCCGCGCTGCGACCGAGTTTCATCAGAAGGTCGCCGCGAACACTGGGGCGCAGATGGTAGTTGGAGAGACCGCCGATTGTGTCGACTGCGGCAAGTCCGGCTTCGGGGCCATCGGCCATGCTGACGGCGACGGCGCGGTTGAGCGCGACGATGGGTGAGGGTCTAATTTTCAGGAGCATGTCGTAGAGGGCAACGATTCTTTGCCAGTCCGTATCCTCGACCTTCAGTGCGCGTGCGTGACAGGCGGTTATGGCGGCCTGGAGCGCATAGGGCTCCGCACCGCCGCCTAGTCTTTGCGCTTGATCAAGAGCGGCAAGACCTCGTTGGATTTGGGTGCGATCCCAGAGGGCACGGTCTTGATCGGGAAGAAGAACTGCTTCGCCGTTGACTCCTCGACGCACCGCGGAGCGTGAGGCGTTGAGTTCCATCAAGGCGAGCAGTGCGTGGGTCTCCGGCTCTTCAGGGATCAGCTTCACCAGCGTGCGTGCGAGGCGAAGCGCTTCTTCGACGAGCGTAGCGCGGGACCACTCTTCACCGGAGGTTGCGGTGTAACCCTCGTTAAAGATGAGGTAGATTACGAGCAAGACGGACTGGACGCGTTCGTGAAGTTCCTTCCCGCGCGGCATTTCGAACGGCACGTTCGCGTCGGCGAGGGTTTTCTTTGCCCGGGTGATGCGCTGGCCCATCGTCTTTTCAGGTACGAGAAATGCGCGGGCGATCTCAGCTGTGGTGAGACCGCCGAGAATGCGCAGTGTGAGGGCGATGCGGCCTTCGATGGCCAGCACCGGATGGCACGCGATGAAGAGAAGACGCAGAATGTCGTCGTCGATGACCTGATCGAATGACTGTTCCAATTCTTCTCCGAGCCGCTGTTGTTGCGCTTCGAGTTCGCGCGTGACTTCTTCGTGTTTGGGTACGAGGTTTTGCGCACGCCGAAGTGCGTCGATGGCGCGCCACTTGGCGGACTTCAATAGCCATGCGCCGGGGTTTTCGGGGATACCTTGCTCGGGCCACTGCTCGAGCGCGGAGACGAGTGCGTCCTGCGCGAGCTCTTCGGCGATGCCGATGTCACGCGTGACGCGAGCGATGCCCGCGATGAGGCGTGCGGATTCGTTCTTCCACACGCACTCGATCGCTTGGAAGACTTCGCTTGCTTGGGACACATCGCTCATACCCCTTAGAGTATGGCATTCCCGCGAACACCGCCATGTCATGAATGGCGAAACTACATGTGCATGGCGGGTGTGCCGTCAGACCATTTGTCGGCGGCGATGAGGGAGACAAAGATCCGCGGAAAGGTCCTCAATTGCGGGTACGTATCAGGTGAAGCGGACCAGTAGCTGACGCCCATGATGGGAGAGTTAGCGAGGTTGGCTCCCCATGGTGTTCCGTCGTCCGCCGTATAGAACATCACATGCGACATCGTGTGGTCGCCCTGATCAAATAGATAGGAAGTTTTGGACATCATGTAGCACATCGCTCCCGGCTCAAGCATCGGCAGTTCTTTCTTCTCAATCGCGGCTTGAGTCGCGGCGATGATCTCTTCCTTGGAGTGGCCCGCAAGGACGAGCTCGGTGCGCTTGAGGTCATAGGGAAGGAACGAACGAGCCGCTGACGGATTGAGGCAGCCGGCGGCGCGGATTTTCGGGTTCCAGAAATCGGGGTTGTCCAACATTCCGCCCCAGCCCCGGTCAACCATGCAGGTCCATCCATTCTTACCTTCCACGGCGGTCTCGTAGCCGTGGCGGGTCAGGACCAGCACGGAGGCATCGTGCGAAATGCCGTCCGGAGCAGCGCTGCGTGCTAGCGCAATTTCTGCGTCGCGCTCCATCAGGTACTGTTCGATCGGCGCCATCTTGGGGTAAGGACTCGCTGGGATTTGCGCTGGCGCGTGGTGCGCGCATGGACCGGCAAGCAGCATCGAGCAGACGAGGAGGACGGTTTTACGAACTGTGTTTTTGCGCATAAGGGTTCCCTCGCGCGCAGTGGCTGATGGCCACCACGCGCCTGTTGGTTAGGACTTGTTAAGGTGTGTTGCTGGCGGAGCTCTTAGGCTTGGGAGGGAGCTGGTACGAAGAAGATCTCGCGTACCTCGGACGGCATGCGCGTGCATTTGGCACTCCTGCGTGCCCATGAGAGCGCTTCTTCGAGATTGGCGACTTCGATGATCATCATGCCGCCGACGAATTCCTTGGCTTCGAGGTAAGGGCCATCGGTAACGACCACGTCGCCGTTGGGTTGCGTGCGCACGGTGTGGCTTGCGCCCAGGCCGCCGGAGAACTTGGTGATGCCCGCAGCATCCATTTCGCGGTTGAGAGCGTGGAGTCCTTCTATCATGGCTTCGTCCATGGTGGAGGGATCAAAGTTTTGGGGAAGGTATCCAGAAATCACAAAGTGCGGCATCATTCTTCTCCTGAACTGAGTTGGGCGGTGTAGTTTGATCCGCCTTCATTATTGCAACGAACGGCGGAGACGGATTTCTACAAGGTTGCGAAGATTTTTTTGCGACTACTCAGACGGCATTGCGAGGAAGGCACGGATCTCGACGGGCGTCAATTTGACAACGAACGCGCATCGGTGATTTCTACCGGGTCGCGCTCGCAGGGATGATGCGACAATAGACCATCAGTTGTTCCGAGGCGCATGCAGTGATGAATCTGGGGATCCCACTATGAATCCCAAAGAATAGCGATTGATCGATTCGGTGTTTGCCGGAGGCGGCGACATGAGCGCACGCATGCGCGCGTTCGATTGGTCGAAGACGATTCTGGGTGCGGCGGAGCAGTGGCCGCAATCGTTGCGAGTTCGCATCGGTGTCATGTTGGGCTCTGGGTAGCGACGTCGGCGCTTCGCTTCCATCGAATAACAAAAGAGACGTGAATAAATGGCGCAGGCAATAGCCAGGTTCGACATCGGTCACGGACCCAAAGACAGACCAACGCTTGTCTTCCTGCCCGGTGCCCTGATTCCACCAAACGCCATTGGGCCCGTCACAAAAATCGTTCAACTTAGGGCTGTCGGCTTGGGCTGGCTTGAGGGTTCCGGTCCGCACGACCTTCACTCCGTTGCAGCCAGGGTAGCCAATCTACTAAGACGGTCCGAACCAACCGTGTTGATAGGGCATTCGGTAGGTGCACCGATCGCGGCGCTTGCAGCTGCGATTGATTTACACTCGACGAATCCAAGCGTGGTTGGCCTCGTGCTGAGCAACAGCGGAGCGAATACAAGAGGACATGGCGATATCGAATCAGTCATCGAACGCGTCCTTCAGACATGGGGGCCGCCGCTGTGGAAAGCCATGACCGAACGCTCGCTTGGAAGCGTCTGCCCGGCTGAGCTTGTGGACTCGTTCCTTACGTATCCATATCGCATTACTGCTAAGGCGACGGTCGAGAGCTTGCGCAGCTTACAACAGACTGACCTTACAAGCATGCTCAATCAACTGTCGTCGCTTCCCACCGCGGTCGTTCATGGAAGTCGCGACCCTGCTCGCACTTTGTCCCATGCACAAAGCCTGTGCAACGGCATTCCCGATTCGCGACTCGTGGTACTTGAAACCGGCCATACTTCATGCGTTGAGGCACCTGAGGAGTTCGCCGAAGTAATAAGCTCTGTCGTTGAACAAGGCCTATCTCGGCGAGGGGTGGCCAAGCCCTATGTTCCAGAATCGTCCAGGAGTCAATGACCCCTACACAACCGTTCAAGCATGCATGAGCAGGCAATGGGGCCGTTAGGGACCAGGTTTCTCGGCAACACAGGTCGATGCGCCAGAGGGTTCGAACCGCTGAATGAACCCGTTCACCAATACTGAACATCGAGGACTTTGGGCGGACCGGTGTGATTGTCAATGATTTGTGTTGTCACGAGGATTTCTATGTTCTTCTTGACCGCATTCTTGCCCGCGCTACGGACCAATTCCCCGAAAAAGCGCTCGTCAGTTGCCATCGAGGTTGCGGCGAGAGTTCCGTTTGCGCCGATCCCCGCGATGATTACGGTTTCTCGTTCCGTAGTCGGGCTCAGAAAGCGAGCAACTATTCCGTAATCCTGGGTGGATTTGCTATACGGTTTGGTCTGATCGATCTGATAAAGGCGCGAGTCAGGGTGCTTCGTGTCAACGATTTCGTAAGTTTGGTCGGTTGCATTCCGAACAAACTGGTACCGCAGAGGCGCCTGCAAACGCAACGTCCATGGATTATTGAATCCACCGACGAATACCCCAGATGTGATTTGAAGATCGGTGAAATTAGTCGAGGCAGCTCCGAACACTCGAGGGTTACCACCCATGCGGCCGAGTACAGCGCTGACCTGGGAGGCTGAGGCAGCATCTCGAACTAAAAGAATGTCTGGTAGAGACGCCGGTCTCGGTCAGTGCGGCCACTTGAGTTGAGCTGGCCCATGGGGTTTGTGAACTGACTTGCCCGACACATATCACAACGGAATCCGTCTTCTCAACTACCGGTCCCCATAGAGCGGAAAGGGTATTGGCTTCCGTGGGTGTACGAAGCGCGACTCGCCCCAAAAGTGCGGCGCCAACACAAGCCGCGGCCAGAATCAGCAGGTAAATCGAGATTCGGCGATTGAGGAGTCTTCCACCTTGAGATTCACCTTTCTTCGATACGTCCTCCGTCCCCGACGCCAATCCTGATTCGAGAGTGCGCAAGCCATTATCTGCATGGACCGTCGCTGCGCCAGAAGCGTGGTGCCTGCCCAATCGAAATTCCGGCGTGTAGGAGCCCGAGGGCAGTCCGATTCTCAATTCATGATCGTGGCCTGGTGTGTCGTAATACTGCGCTATTCTCTTCCGAACCTCCGAAGCCGCTACCCGAACAATGGAATCAGAATATGTGTCATAGTCCAGCGGACGGTCTGGAGTGCCCGGCAAATTCTGTACCAGGTGGAGTGAGACAAACTGGTATGGAAGGAGCCTGGAATGGCGCGAGGAAAGAAGCATACGCCTGAGCAGATTGTGAACGTGCTTCGGCAGATCGAAGTGGCGATCGCGAACGGGAAGACGACCCCGGCAGCGTGCAAGGAAGCCGGATTTACGGAACAGACCTACTATCGCTGGCGCAAGGAATATGGCGGTCTGAAGGTGGACCAGGCAAAGCGGCTAAAGGAACTGGAGCAGGAGAACGGTAAGCTCAAGCGGCTGGTCGCCGAGCTGAGCCTAGATAAGCAAATCCTTCAGGACATCGCCCGGGGAAACTTCTAAGCCCGGAGCGTCGGCGTATCGCTGTGGAACATGCACGACAGTGCGGAGCGAGTGAGCGTCGTGCGTGCCACCTGGTTCACCAGCCACGTGGCACGCAACGCTACCAGCCCACACAGCGGAACGACGAAGACGCACTGACCCGGGCGATCATCACCCTGGCCGACCGCTATGGGCGGTACGGCTATCGACGGATCACGATCAAGCTGCGCGAAGCCGGCTGGAACGTGGGGAAGGATCGAGTGGAGAGAATCTGGCGCCGCGAAGGGCTGAAGGTTCCCCAGAAGCAGAAGCCGCGAGGGCGGCTGTGGCTCAATGATGGCTCGTGCGTACGGCTGCGCCCGGAGCATCAAAACCATGTCTGGTCGTATGACTTCGTCAGCACGTTCACGCATGATGGAAGGACTGTGCGCATGCTCAACTTGATGGACGAACACACTCGGGAGTGCCTGGCCATCCATGTGCGGCGCAGGATCAACAGCAGCAATCTGATCGATGTTCTGGCCGACGCGATGATCGAACACGGCATCCCAGAATACATCCGCTCAGACAACGGCCCTGAGTTCGTGGCTAAGGAACTGCGCAAATGGCTGGCCCGCACCGGTGCAGCCACACTGTACATCGAACCCGGCTCTCCATGGGAGAACGGCTACTGCGAGAGCTTCAACTCCAAGCTGCGTGACGAGTTCCTCAACGGAGAAATCTTCTACTCGTTGAAGGAAGTGCAGGTACTGGCGGAACGCTGGAGGATCTACTACAACACGGAACGGCCCCACTCATCGTTGGGATATCGACCTCCAGCGCCAGTGGCATGGCAAATCGAAGCTTCCCTGGGGCATGGAAAAGTGGAAAGCAAACAATGCTTCCCACTTTTCCACGCCCCCGACTGCGGCGGCGAGTTAACTAACTCACCCTCCGCGCTACACTAACAATCTCGCTGGTACAAATTACCGGGCAGGCCACTGCGATACCGGGCTGTGACCTCGGGCGGTTCGGCCCCGTAGCCACGATCAGGCAACGAGTGTTCGATGTTTCTCCAAAAAAACCGGTTACAACGCTTCAATTCATGCGATGTTGCGTCCTCAAAGCCATGGAAACGCCACCCGCTGAATTTATGGCATAGCACTCGTTCTTTCGCGGTCACGAGGTGCCCAACCATCTGCGTCACACCCGTCTCCACAGATGCCGATCGTGATCGGATGGCCAGACTGTTTTCTCAAGAGCCCGACAATCGTTTTCGCGATTGGCTCACTGTCTAAGAGATCGGCTCTTGTTTCACTATCCGAAAGGATGATGGTGCTAGGTCGAGTGTGCAGTTGTAACGGATCGCGGATAGAGTGCAGCCCGACGATCCTGTTTTCTCCGAAATATTCGGTGACTCGTCAGGATACTCCATCAAGTTCTGAGTCGCCTCTAATTATTAGTTTGTATATAGCTTATAGCCAAGAGCGAGCATGCTAGCTGGTTCTATCTGTTTGCCTCCCCACAGGAAGCGATTTAGGGCCAGGTGTTGCCACAGCCTAGCCAGGTTGCTGCACTATTGATTACTCTACAAATAAACTGCAATTGCATGCCAACGATTCGGGCCTATTCCTTTCGACTCTCGTAATCTCTGCCTCGATAATCTCCGTCATTCGACTGGCCAGCGATCCGGATATCATCGCAGGGCAGTGACCCAAAGCTCTGAATGCATACCAAATCCAGAATGAGATGAGATTCGTCCGATTTGAAAGCCGTCGAGACCGAAGGCAGCGGAGAGAACTTGGATACCACTCACTAACCGAACGGCACACCTTGGAGTGCACTTTCAGAGATTACTTTGCAAGTATAAAACTACTCTTGACATTCAGTGATCTCCGCGCGACAATCTGTCCGCTGTTGAAGTGAATCGGCGCGGTGTTTCGGATTTCTCGATAACATTGCTGGCTCGTCAGCTGATTATCTGTTCGCAGTGAAACTATTAGATATGGAGGATATGCAGAATGCTTCGCAATTCTATTATCGTGTTCATCTGCCTTGCTCTTCCGCTTCTCGTGTCCTCGGCACAATCTTCTGAGACTCCATCAATACCGCATCATGCGAACTTTTCTGTTGTTGATGGTAGCGTCAATCCGGAATTGATTCCTGATAACACCGCATACCGACTTTACTTCGTGATGACCTCAAGGCCGACAACTCCAACAGATTCTCAGAAATACCATCAACATCTACAGCTGGCCAAAGTACGGCTTACGGACGCCGACGAACAGGTGGCCGTAAACATTCTCGCCACTTTCTATACTCAGTATCAGAGCTTGATCGCAACATACAATGCGACTGCGACAGCTGCGTTAGCTAGAGGCGAAGAGCCAAATGTCAATGCGCTTCGTTCGCAGCGTGATCAGCTCGTGCAATCAACGCATGACACCCTTCAAAACGCACTTTCGTCTACCGGCTGGAGTCTACTGGATGCGTTTGTGCAACACGAGAAGACGAAGATGAAGATAGACATCTCAGGAGGGCAGCAGCAATGAAAGCATCAGCACTAACTCTCGCGGCGCTTCTGTGCATGGTAGGCCCCTCGAAGATAGCCGAGGCGCAGTGTTTTACATTCTCAACCGACTTGGGCGCATACACGGACGAAAGTACGGATGGTACAAATATCTACGCATCGGCGGAGATCGACGGCGCGACCGACATGGTGATCAGCCCGAGTTGCGCACCGTATTTGCCGACATTCGTGCACACTCCGGAGGTATACAATCAGTTGAGCATATCAGGTGGCGGGAGCGTGGGAGGTTGGGGATCAGGCTCACAGGTCTGTGAGACATGCTATCTCTCCTATAAGAACGAGCAAAGCATTGCCCCAACACGCGGGCAGACGGTTGCGTTCAATTGGGACGCGGAGGCTGTCTGCAGCGGCGGCGGCGAATTCTGGGGATCAACCGGGAACCTCAACATCGGAATCGGGATAGCCACTTATTTTATTGAGCATCTTAACGAAGGTGGGGGCGCGACCTACACACTCACGTGGAGTGCCCGGCAAATTCTGTACCAGGTGGAGTGAGACAAACTGGTATGGAAGGAGCCTGGAATGGCGCGAGGAAAGAAGCATACGCCTGAGCAGATTGTGAACGTGCTTCGGCAGATCGAAGTGGCGATCGCGAACGGGAAGACGACCCCGGCAGCGTGCAAGGAAGCCGGATTTACGGAACAGACCTACTATCGCTGGCGCAAGGAATATGGCGGTCTGAAGGTGGACCAGGCAAAGCGGCTAAAGGAACTGGAGCAGGAGAACGGTAAGCTCAAGCGGCTGGTCGCCGAGCTGAGCCTAGATAAGCAAATCCTTCAGGACATCGCCCGGGGAAACTTCTAAGCCCGGAGCGTCGGCGTATCGCTGTGGAACATGCACGACAGTGCGGAGCGAGTGAGCGTCGTGCGTGCCACCTGGTTCACCAGCCACGTGGCACGCAACGCTACCAGCCCACACAGCGGAACGACGAAGACGCACTGACCCGGGCGATCATCACCCTGGCTGACCGCTATGGGCGGTACGGCTATCGACGGATCACGATCAAGCTGCGCGAAGCCGGCTGGAACGTGGGGAAGGATCGAGTGGAGAGAATCTGGCGCCGCGAAGGGCTGAAGGTTCCCCAGAAGCAGAAGCCGCGAGGGCGGCTGTGGCTCAATGATGGCTCGTGCGTACGGCTGCGCCCGGAGCATCAAAACCATGTCTGGTCGTATGACTTCGTCAGCACGTTCACGCATGATGGAAGGACTGTGCGCATGCTCAACTTGATGGACGAACACACTCGGGAGTGCCTGGCCATCCATGTGCGGCGCAGGATCAACAGCAGCAATCTGATCGATGTCCTGGCCGACGCGATGATCGAACACGGCATCCCAGAATACATCCGCTCAGACAACGGCCCTGAGTTCGTGGCTAAGGAGCTGCGCAAATGGCTGGCCCGCACCGGTGCAGCCACACTGTACATCGAACCCGGCTCTCCATGGGAGAACGGCTACTGCGAGAGCTTCAACTCCAAGCTGCGTGACGAGTTCCTCAACGGAGAAATCTTCTACTCGTTGAAGGAAGTGCAGGTACTGGCGGAACGCTGGAGGATCTACTACAACACGGAACGGCCCCACTCATCGTTGGGATATCGACCTCCAGCGCCAGTGGCATGGCAAATCGAACCTTCCCTGGAGCATGGAAAAGTGGAAAGCAAACAATGCTTCCCACTTTTCCACGCCCCCGACTGCGGCGGCGAGTTAACTAACTCACCCTCCGCGCTACACTAACAATCTCGCTGGTACAAATTACCGGGCAGGCCAGTTCGCTCAGAATTCAACATTCCAGTGGATTATTCTTTGACTATCGGAGAAAGAGAGAAGAGTCAGTTTTCAGGTTTCGATAAGCTTTCGATCATCTTATCTCGGCAAGGGCAGCCGACAAAGGTTGAATTCTTGATCTCGGGTGACAATAAGGTACTCGCCCGCCTCCACCAAATCGATTTGACGAAGGACCCCGCTTCTTTGATAACTATCACCGGCCGTCCCGTTCGTGGAAGTCCAGACGCTCCAGTGACTGTGATTAGTTTCGACGATTTAGAATGTCCGTTCTGTGCGCGCTTGCATCAAGAGCTGTTCCCGAGAACGCTCGAGCGTTACCACGGCCTTGTACGGGTTATTTACAAAGATTTCCCACTTGTTGAAATTCATCCCTGGGCGATGCACGCAGCGATCGACGCAAATTGTCTGGCTGAGCAGAACCCCGACGCCTATTGGCAGTATATTGACGAGGTACATGCTCGTGCACAAGAAATCACCGGAGGGATCCGAGAGTTGAGCAGAAGCGTTACTATGTTGGACTCGATGGCGGGGGATTCTGGGGCTTTCTTTAAGTTGGATCGCGAGGTCTTGGACGGGTGCTTGCGAAGACAAGATAGTACACATGTTCAGGCTTCGATGAAGGAGGCGGAAGCTCTGCATCTGGAGGGTACCCCATTGGTGATCGTGAATGGCGAACGGGTAAATGGAGGCGCAGTTTCATCGGAGCAACTCTGGCTGGTGATTGATCGTGCAGTTCGCGCAGTGGGTTTGGAGGCTCCACCGATTGGCCATTCGCAGAGCTGACGGATCTGATTGTCACCGCGATGTCAATTGCTTCTATATGCTATAAAGGGGCCTGTTTTGTTTTCTATAGTATCTGAGGTATTCAGTTTGCAGAGATCTGCGCTGCCGTCTCCAGTAGTTAGATCGTCATACGCTCGTTGAGCTTTTTTTCTTGAATCGAAGATCAGTAGGTTCGCAGAAGAATCCCTCAAATACGCAGGGCCATTTTCATCGTCTTGCTCGATCTTGTAGACCAAATGACTTTCGCAGGTCGCCCCGAACTGGCCTTGCACAGGAGATGATTGAGAACTGGGAAGAAGGGGGATGGTAGTGTCGAATCTTGGCAGACTCGGTTGCCAGATCAAATACACGTCATATCCGCTTTTCAAATCATCCGTAATTGACTCGTTCCAACAAATTCCAGCGTGTCTTGTGCTTTCAGCAAGAAATGCGTTAGCACGGCGGGAGCTGGCCAAGGTAATGGGAAGTTCTGTCTTTTCATTCGCCACTCGATAGCCAGAGTTCGCCTGGATCACTCTCAGAGACGAGGAAATGAGGGAGACACAGAAGTCTCCATCATCCCTTGTCTCCGAGTCCTCCTTCTTTGGTCTCTCTTTGGATTTCGGCATTTGCAATCCAGCCAAGGGGACCTTTGTCCCTGCTGGACCTCGCGACTCATGCCGGCTAAGCAGCCACACGAGGGCTACCACTGCGCCAGTAGCACAAAGCAATATCCAGAAATACCGAGGAAGGTATCTCAAAGCGCGCATGCGTTCTCCGAACTCAACGCTACCAAATCATATTCCAAATTAGGGTTTCGGCGAAATGAAAGAATTCGCAACTTGTCCCTCGCCAAAACTCCATCCGGGCTAAATCCTATGGGGGTTCTTCAGGCCGCTGGAGAGAGAGACGCCGCAGCCTCAGGGCTCCCGCGCGAGCCGCTCTTTGCTCGCAGGGATTGGGGAGCGGTTGAAGCAAGGCGAAGATCCTTTACAGGTTCCGACCGCCTATGCCAAAAAGCCGCATGATGCGGGAACACGTGACAAAGGGAAAGAAAGTCGGGCCAATTCGGTTCCTGGTGATCAGGTGGCAGGGCACTCTTCTCGGCACACTTCTCGCACACCGGGCGATCCGCGACCTCAGGAAGGTCGCAATCAGAGGGCAGGGCCTGCTGATGCCGGATCAGCATATCCGAACTCGAACCGCCGGGGACGGCCATTACAGAATCAAGCATTTACCAATAACAAAAGCCCGCACGGAAGAAATCGAGTCTAGTTATCTAAGGCCTTGATTTGCCGCCTTTGGGCACGCGCGCCATGGCACAGCCTGCGGCACACTCAAGTCAATGCTCGGTAGAAATAAGAGCATTCGCCGTCGCGACGTCCAGCGACGATTTGTCCGCCTGATCGCCTGATCCAAGTGGTTCATCGCATTTCGACTACTTCGCATTGTAGCTGGACAATCCCTGCTGCCAAGACGGCAAAGGCCACCGTTAACCGATGGCGATTTCCCGATCTTTCATCCCCGGGTGAAATCGAAGAATCAGCTAATCAGGGTGCTCAGCTTCCTGCAACGGTGTTCCGGCGCCGACTCGAACAGGAACGGCTGGCCTGCGACAGGCAGAGTTGGAGGTGGAGGCCGCGGACCGCATCGGTTCCGCCTTCGCCAGCGCACCCTGAGAGCAAGTCTGCGCCGTCAAAGCCACAGCGCGAAGGAAATCCGCGGGTAACGACAGGCAGCCGTCCAGGACCGACACGATCACCATCTCTGGCTGTGGCCACACCTTCAGGCGCGCATCGGTGAAGGGTATGTTTGGGTCTAGGTTCCTCAACTCCACATCAAGGACGTATCTCTTTCCGCGCTTTCCGTGAAAACGCCCAAGAAAGAAGTCCATCATTGTTACTCCGCCACTATCACATATAGGTGTGTCTTCTTTTCTAGGCCCTTGACCTACGAGGTCGTTGCCGTCCCATAAGGTCCAGGTCGCCTGGATTCGACGACCTGTCCCATTGCCGCATCCCGGAATTGGAACCAATGTCCTATCCGCACCTACTGCATCATTCACACAACACTTTTCATTACGCCACTTGTCATTGGTGAGATCCGCCTTGATCCATACGTCGATGAAATACTCGTGCGTCTTCATCTTGAATTCTGGAGTCCGTATATGTCCATTCACGAGCTTGAACGGCATGTCGATTCCAGTCGGACTACTCTGGGCCGCCGCAGAATCCCGCGGCGCGGCAACCGTGAGAAGGACAACTACAATGAACAGTCCGCCAATCAGACGGCTTATCATAGTCCCGATCCAGTCCCATTGACATTGTCGATCGGATAGCACGTGGCGACGGTCGTCTACATATCAGGAACCCAGCTAGTTACCTGCGAACGGCACCCAACCCGTCACCTCTTCCCCGTTCTTTGATTTCATGACGGCGTGGCCCGTGGCAAGATCCACCATGATCACCCTGAGATCG
Source organism: uncultured Acidobacteriaceae bacterium (assembly GCA_963778705.1). Taxonomy (GTDB): domain Bacteria; phylum Acidobacteriota; class Terriglobia; order Terriglobales; family Acidobacteriaceae; genus Telmatobacter. The sequence continues at coordinate 5,461 of CAVZVM010000005.1, read as the reverse complement.
CCACCGAAACTCTTCCGCTGGTTTAGAAGCAATCTTCCTCCGTCCGGCGACCATAGAATGGGACCATCGAGCGTATAGTTCATCCATTTGCGCTCCTTATCCAGAACAGATCGGGCCCCAGTTCCGTCGGGGCGGATGATCATGCAATGTACTGTCGAAGCATATGCAATCCAGTCACCCTTGGGAGACCAGGAAGGATTGGTTCCCTCGGCAATTGTCTTCATCGACTCCGTGGAGAGGTCGATCAATTCAATCCCTCCGTACCCAGGACTATTAGCAGTCACCGCCAAGAATTTTCCGTCAGGCGACCAGCTAAGTTCCCAAGATTCATTAATTGATCTTGCCCCCGGAACAGGCCTCATCTGACCTGTTTCAAGATCCAATATCATGAGATCTTCATCACATGCTGCAACGGTACATCCTTTCTCCTCCTTAAATGCAATTCTTCTGCCATCCGGCGAAAAGGAAACCGATCCAATCAGGGAGAAGTCGCCGTATTCCTTCCACGTTTTATCCCGCAAGGAGTACACGGCCAGAACAGACTTGATAATTGGCCGAGGCTGAGGACCGCACCGACCTATTTCAGTGGGATCGCATTTCACGACATCCGCATTAAGGAGCAGTCTAAGCCCCCCAGCAACCCTGTCTCCCGAAGGGCTGATTTTCCAATGCGGCGAAATCTGGTTCCCTGTCGAACCGGGGAGACGCGGCACGGTGAAACCCCCGCTCGGTGCCACAACGGTAAAGTCGCCAAAATTCTTGGCGCCAATGAGCGAACTGAAAAGCAGCGTCGACCGGGGCTCAGAAAAGCAGCCGGCACAGTCGTCGTTCAGCTTACTTGAGACCTGTGAGTAACATTGCCCCATTGTCAGCAAGCAAACTAACAGGCAACTAATCCGCATGGCGGCTGTCCTCTCATGGATCATGGGTAGCCCGCATACCTGCGGGAATAGTGGTAACCAGGGGCGTAGCCGATGTTTTGTGGTGGCGTGAGGCCCGAATTCGTGACCACGTTCCAGGTGAAGGTATTGCTGTTGAAGGCACTGAAGAAAGAGACGACATCGATAGGTGGAAGCGGCAGTGGGCCGTTGTGATAGATTCCTACCCCACAAGATGGGCAGTTTGGATACGGGGGTCCGACTTTGGCCGTAAGTGCCTGCTCGAACGACTGCGCCTGTTGATCGGAGGCCTGTACGATATCAGACTTAATTCCGGCAGCTCCATAAAGGGGATCCGCATCCCAGTCCAGCCTGTCTTCAAACATCTCCTGGTCCCTCTTGTTCCCAGGTGTCCCGAGCACACCCCAAGTGTGTTTTTCGCCTCCGCCTGGCTCGTCGATCTCCACGTAAGAATGCTCCGCAAATCCGATAGGAAGGTGGCAGCCTGGAATGCCATTAGCGCTATTGCAGTTACGACCAAACTTGCCCGTTAGTATCGACCTGTAGTTGACCCTCACCGTCCAGTGGCAATTCTGTCCCAAGCACGGAGGCGGAGGAGCGGGCGGACCACCAGGCGCTCCGGGACCTGCGCCCGGGCCACTCTGGCCACCACCCCCTCCGCCGCACCCTGGAAGGTAGCCGCTCATATCAAAACCGCACCATGAGGGAAAGCCCGGAAAATGGACGGGCAAGCGGCCAGGATAGAACTGCAGCAGAGCGAATTCCACGATGGCTTCATCGCCAGACGGGTCTATTCCATTCACCGGATCGGCGTTTGCGTATTCGTAGCGCCGCTCGCCTGCGCTTGCCAGCGGATCCACATTAAGGAATCGGCCAGCGAACTGGTTGTAGTAACGAGCACGTAGATAATAGAGATTGAGGTCCGGGTCGTATTGTTCACCGCGATAGAGATAATTGTTTGGTGTTGTTCCGGTTGAGGCAACCTTGTTGCCGAACGCATCATATTCGTAGCTGTCGGTCACCGCTCCCGCCGCATTGGTGAGTTGGCGGACGCTGCCCTCTCCATCTGTCTCGTAGAAGCTCGGTGTCAACACGTTCGAAATGACCTGATTCTCACTGATGCGTTGCAATCCGTAAGTGTACGTACGATCGACAACCCCCGCTCCGGAGAGTTCCTCAACCACCTGCGGCAGGCCCGTCGGATTGAGATCATCGACCAGGTAACGAGTCACCACGTTGTTGACGGATTTGGCCACTCGGTTGCCGTCGCCGTCATAGAGCATCTGCACCGCGCCGCCGTTCATCGACGTGAGCGGACGACTGCAGTTCGCGGTCTACTCAACTTTGCATTCGGCAGGCAGAACCGACGGGTCCACACGTTCCCGCATGATCTGTTTCCGGCTATTGAGGTCATACGCGAAAAGCCATGTTTGCGGCTGGCTAAAAGCGGCGGTGATCCCACTCGCTTTAATAAACAGAACATCACTCCCTGAATTCAGTCGCACATCGGTTGGGTAGATATAGTCTCCCGCGTTCGCAGCAACAATCTCTACTTCTTCAGGAAGATACTTGATGGTGACTTGTCCTCCTGGCATCGTCGCTCCCTGAATACGGACCGTTAAGCCCTTGCTTGTTGTAATCGTAAAATCCCAGGCACGGGTAGGCGGCTTGATTCCCGGGCCAATATGGACGGGAATGCACACTGCATTCTTGTATCCGATCACAATTGGCCCGTCTCTGATCGTACGTTGGCAACCGATCAGGAACTGAATCGCAAACAGCAAGCTGAACGACGTTCTGACGTCTATTTTCATACTCAACTCATCCTCGATCACGCTCACGAATTTCTGCGCTATCCTGTACCCCGGGGTGCAGGATAGCTGTTTCAAAAAGGATGTGACCATCCCACGTGCGTCTACGGTATCGACGTGTTCCACCACCCTATCGATACCGGGGGCGGCGAGGGACGAAACCAACCAGCATTACCTACGTGGTGTGCAGCGGTGTTGCTGTTCGGGCCATACCAGTGATAGACGATCGTATCGTTTGGGAAACTGTCCGCAGCGTCTACCAAGGCGTCCACTTGTGGGCAAACGCTCGCCGAAGGTCCAATGCTCCACCATGTTCCGGCATGGGACAGGGCGTCGGCAGAGCTGTTGGGATAGGGTGTAGCCCACTCATGGAGTTTGCAGTTTGGCTCTTGGCAATTCGCAGGCCACGGTCCACCAGAAACGGTGTATTGATCCCCTTCGCTGTCCTGCACATACCAAAACGAATGCGTGGCGTGAATCTTTCGAGCCAAATCGTTGTCGACAGCTCTGTACTTCAATTGAGCAAAACATTTGGGACATGGCGGGGGCGTCTTGGGTGGTCCGCCCGGCGCTCCAGGGCCTGCGCCCGTACCACCTCGACCACCCCCACCGCCAGAGCCACGATTGTCATTGCAGAATGGGAGCAGTCCCGAAATTGGATCCACGATTGGCCCAATCTGCTCGCACCAATCCGGGAAGTGAATATTTAGTCGTTTTGGGTAAAAGGTTAGCAGTGCGAACTCGATGATGGCCTCGTTGCCCGACGGATCTAGCCCATCTACGGGATCGGCACCGGCGTATTCGTATCGCCGCTGGCCTTGACCAGCATCACTATCCACGCTGAGGAAACGGCCGCTCAGCGGGTTGTAGTAGCGCGCGCGGAGATAGTACATGCCGAGGTCGGAGTCGAACTGTTCGCCGCGATAGAGATAGTTGTTGGGCGTTGTGCCCGTTGAGTTGATCTTGTTTCCGAACGCGTCGTAATCGTAGGTGTCGGTCACAGCTCCGGCCGTGTTGGTAAGTTGGCGGACGCTGCCCTCGCCGTCAGTTTCGTAGAAGCTCGACGTCCACGCGCTGTTGATGACCTGGTTCTCGCTGATCCGTTGCAAGCCGTACGTGTACGTGCGCTCAACAGTTCCGCTGCCGGAAAGCTCGTCGACCACTTGCGGATATCCGATGGGATTCAGATCGTCGACCAGATAACGCGTTGTGACGCCACTGACGGACTTCGCCGCGCGATTTCCGTCCCCATCGTAAAGCAGGCCAACGGTGATCATTCTGAGGAGGGCTTCGCACAAAAGGCGCGAAGCGCTTCGGCCACGAGTGGAAATTCTGCGTTTCCCCTAAGAATATCGGACGAACACGCCTTTCTTTTGAATGCAGCCCCACTCCCGTAAGCTGCGATTGACCTCTGAATCGCATCGCCGATGAGGCCCTTGAGAATCTCCTCCTCATGGGCCGATCGAAGCAGATAGTGACAGTCGCTCCCGGCACCTGAATCACAGACCCGTGGAGCATTAAGCCCTGGAAGTTCGTCAGCGATGCCTTTATTGTTGAAACCGCTACTCGAAGGCGTTCCTAAAAATACCCATTTCGACTCGGACATGCGACATCGTGAGCCATCGATCCATACACCCGTCCCAAAGGAATCCCCGTCTTGGCTTTCGCTGACGCCCATGACTATGTAATAGTCAGAGCTTCCAGATTTGTAATGCGCGAAGACCCAGTCAAGCTCGTTCCCAAATCCCGGACACAGCTGACTGATTCTTTTAGGCATCACATCGAATTTCACGATAGAAGGGCGATAAGCGATTCCAAAGACGGGATCCTCGAGAGTAGCTTGCTGCAACCACTTTTCCGTTGGAACCTGAGCGTTGGCCCCGTGAAGGATAGTTACTGCAATCAGGAAACTGAACAATCCAATGCGCATGAAGCACGTCCTTATTATCGGAATCACCCGATCTATCATTGTTGACATGGGCATTTGCTGCGATAAATCGTCGGATGACCCGCCGTGCCAGGATGCGAATATGGAATCCAGTTTCTTTGCGCCCAATCCGACACCCAACCGCTAAGATTGTTCCCACCGTCGTATCCCTCAACGTGACCGATCTGGTGAGCCGGAGCGGGTTCAAAAACCGTGACGTCACCTTGCTCATGCGAATAACCTAAACCTGGATCCGAGGCGCCAACAGGGACAAACCCGACACTCTCGAGAAATGGTCCGTAATATCCGGCGTAGTTTGGGCGACCAGCGGTATCTATTCCCCCAGCTTCGAGCGCCCACCGAACAAACTTTGCGCAATTCCCGGTCGATTTCGGTAGTGCATTTCGATCGAGAGTTGCCGCGAACGCAACAGTGTCGAAGCACTTTTGGCAAGGCGGGCTCTTTTTGTGATGCGGTGTGTGAGGTGGCGCACCGGGCGCGCCAGGTGCAGCTGGCCCGCCCGGTGCATGGCGTGGATTACACGAAGGGAAGTATCTTGCAAAAGGCGTGCCCTGCACGGCTTCGCACCAGGTTGGAAAATGAATATCAAGCCGTCCCGGATAGAACTGCAGCAGCGCGAACTCGATTATCGCTTCATCGCCGGTAGGATCAAGTTCGTTTACCGGATCTGCGTCAGCATACTCGTAGCGCTTCTGGTTCTGGCTCGCAAGCGGATCCATGCTCAGGAAACGCCCTGTGAGCGGATTATAGTACCGGTCGTGGAGATAGTAGAAGCCAAGATCCGAGTCGTATTGCTCGCCGCG